>JBMSQB010000012.1:0-62722 GCA_049423065.1 Burkholderiaceae bacterium | reverse complement strand
GGGCGCCACCGCAGACTGAGACCGGACCTTCCCCCATGAACCCGTCGCGCTAAGCCGCCCGCAAGGCGGGCAGCACATGCTCGCCGAACAGCTCCACCGTGCGCACAGGATCACTCGCCAGACTCACGGTGAACATCAGGCGCGTGGCGCCTGCCGCCTTGGCCGCCAGCGCCTGTCGCAGGCAGTCGTCGGGGGTCCCCCAGATCGACAGCCGTCCTGCGAGATAGTCGAAGAGACCCAGTTCATCGACCATCCGCGCGTCGGCCTCACCCGGACGGGTGCTGTAGCGCCGACGGAGCTCGCGCAGTGGCTCGATCTTGTCTGGCGGCACGCCGCGCGCCTCGAGGTCTTCAGTGCCAATGACATAGCCACTCACAAAAGCGAGGATCGCACCGATTTTGCGGCGTGCCACGTCCCGGTCTTCGTTGCAGTCCAGGCAGCCGATCTGCCAGACCTCGAGGTTTGCCGCATCACGCCCCGCCTCCGCTGCGCCACGCGCGATGTATGCGGTGGAGGCCGACAGACTGACACGGTCGAGTCCGTAATTGACGAAGACGCCATCCGCGCAACGTCCCGCCGCTGTCAGTGACCGGGGAAGCGAGGCGGCCTGGAAAACAGGCGTGGGACGCTTGACCCACGGAAGCTGCGCGGTACCGCCCCGGTATTCAGCCTTCTCGCCCGCGAGCAAGGTCTTGATGTAGGCGATGCCCTCGCTCATGTCGGCGACCGGGGTGCCCTTGACGCCCAGGTTGCGGGTGCCGGAGTTGCCCGCGCCAATGCCAAGTATGGCGCGACCGCCCGAGATGAGGTCGACCGAGGCGATGGCTGCGGCAGAGACCGCCGCATGACGGGTTGCGAGGTTGGTCACGCAGATCGACACCTTGGGCCGACGCGTGTGCTCGGCCACCAGCGCAGCCGTGACCCAGGGGTCCATCGCGTTGCCGGGGGTGTCGGCCACGCCGATCATGTCGTAACCGTAGCGCTCGGCAGCCGCTGCCATGTTCATGGTCAGCTCGACGCTGAACGGCCAGTAGAAGAAACCGACTTCCATGCTAATCCCCGAGATTGAGCTTGGCCTCACGGATCAGGCGGCCCCACTTGTCGTGCTCGGCACGGATGAATTCATCGAGCTGGGCGGGCGTGCTCGCCACGACCACCATGGTCTGATCGGACAGCTTGTTGCTCACCGCAGGATCGCGCACCGCCTTGACCACTTCGGAGTTCAGCCGGGCAATCACGGCAGCGGGCGTTCCGGCAGGCACCACCACCCCCACCCAGGCCCCTGAGTCAAACTGCGGAAACCCTTCCTCTGCGGTGGTGGGTACATTGGGCAAGGCAGCGGAGCGCTGCGCGCTTGTCAGCGCGAGGCCCTTCAGCTTGCCGCTTCGGATGTGCTGCGTCACCACACCTGCCGCCAGAAACGCAAAGGGGATTTGCCCGCCCAACAGATCCGCCACCGCGGGGCCGCCACCCTTGTAGGGCACATGCACCAGCTCGATCCCGCTCAGAAGCTTGAGTTGCTCGGCAGCCAGATGCCCCGAGCTTCCAGCGCCCACCGACGCGTAGGAATACTTGCCAGGGTTCGCCTTGGCAAGCGCCACCAATTCTCTGAGATTGGACGCGGGCACGTTCGCCGCCGCGGCGATTGCGAGCGGAATCTTCACCACCAGCGACACCGGTTCGAAATCTTTCAGGGTGTCGAAGGCGAGGTTCTTGTAGATGTGGGGGTTGACCGCATGCGTGTCAAACGCAAAGAGGATGGTGTAACCGTCGCGGGGGGACTTGGCGGCAAGCGCTGTGCCAATCGATCCACTGGCGCCCGCACGGTTGTCAACCACCACCTGCTGGCCCATGCTCTCGCTCATTTTGGAGGCGACCTGCCGGGCTACGGTATCGACCACCCCGCCGGGCGGGAACGGCACGATGGCGCGAAGCGGTTTGGACGGATAGTCCTGCGCAACCGCGGCGGATGCTGCGATGGCAAGCGAAACGAACAACGCCTGAGACAGTCGAGTCATGTGCGGCCTCCCTTGAATACGCCCATGCTACCGGGGCGCCTCCCGGGCCATGTGTTTCCGTTGCGGTATTCAACACGCTCACGGATCGAAGCCGATCCACGCTTGCCGGGATAGACTGTTTCCCTCATCTGACGCAACGGGGCGTGGCCGTGTCCGGACTGACCTATTTCGACAAAGTGTGGGCGGATCATGCCATCCGGACCCTTGAAGGATCCACCGACCTGCTGCAGATCGATCGACTGATTCTTCACGAGCTGGGTGGCAGCCAGGTGCTGCACGCCATGGCGCGCGCCGGCCGGACGCCCGACAGCCGCGCCCAGGTCTTCACGATCATCGAGCACCTGATCGCCACCCGTCCGGGCCGGGGACCGACCGACTCACCCTCCCCGAGCGGCTTTTCCATGATCAGCACCACGCGCGCCGAGGCGCAGCGCTGGCAGCTCAATTTCATCGACTATGACGACCCACGACAGGGGATTGCCCATGTGGCGGCCCCCGAACTGGGCATCGCACTGCCAGGAACCACGCTGGTGTGCTGCGACAGCCATACCTGCACGGTAGGTGGCATTGGCGCGGTCGCCTGGGGGGTGGGCGTGAGCGAGGCCGAGCATGTGCTGGCCACCCAGACACTTGCCCAGACCCGCCCCGCGACGATGCGGGTTTCGTTCAACGGAAAACTCGGCGAAGGCGTCTATGCGAAGGACATGATCCTCGCGCTGATCGCCCGACTCGGAGCTGCCGCGGGCATCGGGTACGCCGTCGAGTTTGCGGGCGATGCGGTGGCGTCGCTACCGGTTGAAGCGCGCCTGACGCTTTGCAACATGTCGATCGAGTTCCAGGCGAAATACGGCTTCGTCCCGCCGGACGACGTCACCTTCGAATACCTGGCGGGTCGCGCCTGGTCGCCCAAGGGCGAGGCCTGGGATCAAGCCATCGCCTGCTGGCGAGCCCTGCGGACCGACGACGGGGCCCGCTTCGGCCGCGAGGTATCGATCGACTGCGCATCGATCGCCCCGCAGTTGAGCTGGGGCACCAGTCCGCAGCACTCGGTCGACATCACCGCAGCCGTGCCCGACCCTGCCGAAGCGGCCGACGCCGAGGCGCGCGATCTCGCCGCGCGTGCGCTCGCCTACATGCAACTGTCGCCAGGTACGCCACTCATCGGCACGCCAATCGATGCGGTCTATATCGGCTCGTGTACCAACGCGCGGCTGTCAGACCTGCGCGAAGCCGCCCGTATCCTGCGCGGCCGTCGCGTCAAGCCCGGCGTACAGGCCGTCTGCGTACCCGGGTCCACCCCCGTTCGACAGGCGGCCGAGGCTGAAGGCATCGATCGCGTCTTTCGCGAAGCCGGCTTCGAGTGGCACGAGGCGGGCTGCGGCTACTGCGGGCATCTTGGCGACAACCGCTTCGCCGATCAGCGTGTAGTGAGCACCACCAACCGGAATTTCGAAGGTCGACAGGGACCACGCACCCGAACGCATCTTGCAAGCCCGGCCACGGTCGCCGCATCGGCGGTCAGCGGCGCGATCGCCGACCCGAGACCGCTACTTGCCAGCCACCGCTGACCACCGGAGACCACTATGGAATCGTTTCAACGTGTCACCGGGATTGCCGCCGCGATGCTGGTCATCAATATCGATACCGATCAGATCATCCCGGCCCGCTACATGGGCGGGCCTGATGCCACCGGCTACGGCAAGATGCTGTTTGCCAATCAGCGGTTCCTGGGCGATGACCGCACGCCCGATCCCGCGTTCATCCTGAACCGCGCGCCCTATGACCAGGCCCAGATCCTCCTCGCCGATCGGAATTTCGGCTGTGGTTCCTCACGCGAGCGCGCACCCAAGGCGCTGCGCGAGTTCGGCTTTCGCGCCCTGATCGCACCAAGCTTCGGCGGTATTTTCTTCAACAACTGCTTCCGAAACGGCATCCTGCCGGTCGAGCTGCCAATCGAAGCGGTTCGGAAGATCGCCGACGAGGTGGAAAAAAGCGACGGGCAGGCGCAGGTCACAGTCGACCTCGATGCGGGGGAGGTTCGCAGTCCATCGGGTCAGCGCTTTCGCTTTCACACGCCGCCTGCGCTACGCACCATGCTCCTCAGGGGTCTGGATGAAATCGATATGACCCTGTCGGCACGCGCAGAGATCGATGCGTTTCGCAGCCGCGACCGGGCGCGCAGGCCCTGGGCGTATCTGGATGGCTGCTGAGCGCTGCTTGCAGCCTCGTCCTCCTGGCCGGTGATTACGCTGTGAACCTTCGTCAACTCGAATACTTCAAGCAGATTGCGGAATCACGCAGCATCACCCGTGCTGCGCACCTGCTGCGCGTGTCCCAACCCTCGCTCACCCGACAGATGCAGCAGCTCGAAAAGGATCTGGGCGTGCTGCTCTTTTACCGTTCAGACAAGGGCGTGACGCTCACCCCGGCGGGCCAGGAGCTGCTTGAGCGCGCCGAGAGCGTTCTCGCTCAGATACGCAAGATCAGCGGCGAGGTGGGCAAATACGCAACCGAACCCAAGGGAGAATTCAGCTTCGGCGTGCCGCCCTCGCTTTACGACATCGTGACCAGTCGACTGATGGCCGACTACATCGATCTTTATCCAGAGGTCCGACTGCGGATCATCGAGGGCCTGAGCGGCACTCTCCATGAAATGGTCCTGACCGGCAGACTTGATGCGGCGCTGGTCTCCGATGTGGAACCGCTGGACCTCCTCCATAGCCGGGCACTTCTTCGAGAGCAACTTTTCCTGGTGGGATCGAATGGCAGCAATCTGAACATCTCGCGCGCGGTCAAGGTTGAAAGCCTGGGGCGTCGTCCCATGCTGCTGACTTCGCGCCCCAACGCCATGCGCACCATCGTCGACCGGCATCTGGCAGGGCTGGGGCGCGCGCTCACCCCCAAACTCGAAACCAACTCTTCCCGCCTGCTGTGCGATCTGGTCGTGCGTGGCAAGGGATTCACCGTGCTGCCCTATAGTGCGATTTTTTCGCAGCACCGCGCGGGTCAATTGAGCGCCGCGCCGATCGAGGGGCTCACCGTCTGCTGGACGCTGGTTCATGTGCGCGAGCGCGGCATTCCGCTTGCTGGCCACCGACTGCGCGAGCGACTGGTCGAGATCCTGAGCCATCATGCCCGGCAGGGCGGTTGGCTGGGCGCGCAATTTCTCGACTGACCCTGGCCCGATCGCGGGGGCATAAGCGCGAGGCATGGGTCTGATGCCACGCCGCAATGGCTTTCAGCGCACGAGGACTGCAAACTGCCGATCACGGTGATCCCGCACACGGCTCTCCCCGATCCGTGCGGCGAGCGGATGCACCGCTTTCCGTTGGGAGTCAGGATGGAGCACTACCAGGTCGGGGTCGACATCGGTGGAACCTTCACCGATTGCGTCGTCCTCAGCAGCAGCGGCGAGCTGTTGGCCGCCAAATCCCCATCAACGCCGCCCCACTTCGCCACTGGCATGCTGAATGCCATGCGTCTGGTCGCCGAGCGGCTTGAGCTGGACTTCGAAACCTTCTGCAGCCGTATCAGCCTGCTCACGCACGGCACCACCGTGGGCACCAACACGCTCATCCAGCGGCGCGGCGCCAAGGTGGGTCTGATCACCACCAAGGGCCACGAAGACATCATCCACATCATGCGGGGTTCGCGCGGAATCGACTCGCGCAATCTCAATCCGCTGGTGCATTTTCCCGAAAGCCAGAAGCCGGTCCCGATCGTCCCCAAACGCTACATCCGGGGCGTCTCCGAGCGTGTCGACTGCCACGGTGAGGTGGTCGTCAACCTGAACGAGGCCGAGGTGATCCGCGCAGTCGACGAGCTGCTCGCGCTGGGCGTCGAGGCCATTGCCGTGGGGCTGCTCTGGTCCTTCAAACACCCGGCGCATGAACAGCGGATCGCGCAAATCATCCGGGAGCGTGCACCCGGAATGTTTGTGAGCACCTCGGTGGAGCTCGCACCCAAATGGGGGGAATATGAGCGCATGACGGCAACGGTGCTCAACGCCTACATCGGACCGGTCACCTCCAACTACCTCAAGCAGCTTGACGGCCAGCTGCGGGCGGCGGGCTATCGACGGCCCTTGCAGATCACCTCCTGCGGCGGCGGATCGATCTCGGTAGAGCGTGCAATCCAGGCTCCGCTCCTCACGCTTGACTCGGGTCCCGTCTCGGGCGTGACCGCCTCGCTCTTCATGGGCAAGCTCATCAAGTGCGACAACATCATCACCACCGACATGGGTGGAACGTCGTTCGACGTTGGCATCATTCATCGGGGCAAGCCCGCGTACAGCTCAATCGCCAATGTTGCGCAGTACGAATACTTCATTCCCAAGGTTGATATCCAGGCTATCGGGTCTGGCGGTGGCTCGCTCGCGCGTGTCGACCCCATCACCCAGGCGCTGCGGGTAGGACCAGAATCAGCCGGCGCTGACCCCGGCCCTGCCTGCTACGGCAAAGGCAACACGACGCCAACAGTGACCGATGCCGATGTGGTGCTTGGCTACATCGATCCGGACAATTTCCTGGGTGGCCGAATCCGCCTGGATCGCGCCAGGTCGGAGGAGGCGATTGCGGGTGTTGCGAAGAAAATCGGCCTCGGCATGTTTGAAACCGCTGCGGGCATTGCCAAGATCGCCGAGTTCAAGATGGCGGACATCATCCGCAAGACCACGGTGGAAAAGGGCTTTGACCCGCGCGACTTCACCGTGTTCGCATTTGGTGGCGCGGGACCTGTCCACGCGGGCGTGTTCTCGCGGGAGCTCGGTGTGCAGCGGGTACTGATTCCGCTGAATCGCATTGCATCCACCTGGTGTGCGTTCGGTGCCGCCACGGCCGATCTGCTTCATGTTCATGAGCAGGTCGACATCCAGAGCTCACCCTTCAGGCTGGACCGGGTCAACCGGGTACTTGCCGATCTCGCGAAGCATGCGCGAGATCAGATGAAAAAGGATGGCGTACCCGCATCCCGGCTTCGCCTCAGTTTTTCGATCGACATGCGTCATCGTGGCCAGATCAACGAGGTCGAGGTTGACCTGCCTGCCCTGACCGAAGGCACGCGGCCGAAGCTGAGCGCGCAGGCACTGAACGATCTTCACGGGGCGTTCTACGAGCGCTACGAAGCCATTTACGGCAAGGGATCTTCCTACGCGGACGCCCGGCTGGAGATGGTCACCTTCCGCGTACGAGCGAGAAGCGCCACGCAAAGCCTTGCCCTCAAGAAGCAGGCGAAGTCGCGTCAGCCAAACGCCGAGAGCGCACGGACCGGCTACCGCAAGGTGTTCTGGAGCGATCTGGGTGAACAGAAGCGGACACCCATCTATGACGGTGCACAGCTTCGGCACGGTATGGAGCTCAAGGGGCCTGCCGTGATCGAAACGACCGACACCAATATTGTGCTCCAGCCCAAACAACGCCTGCGCGTCGATGCGCTGGGCAATTTTGAAATTCTTTTCGGAGGCTAAGCCATGCCGACGACCGCGCACAAGCCCAGACAAAGCACATTTTCCGCCATCAAGGGGGGCTACATCCCCCCCGAACATCTCCAGATCTCTCCCAAGCTCAAGCTCCATCGCAAGCACGACCGCAACCTCGATCCCGTCACCTTCGAGGTGATTCGGCACAGTCTCTGGAATGTGAACGAGGAACACGGCGCAACCATCCAGCGGCTGTCCGGATCGCCCGTGGCGATGTATGCCCTCGATCTCAATCCATCCATCCTCACCGAGGACGGCGAGTTCGTGTTCTTCGGGCCGTACATGCAATACATGTCGGGCGTGACCGATACGCAGGTGAAGTGGATTCTCGAGAACCGCGCCGACAACCCCGGCATTCGCAACGGCGACATGTTTCTCGCCAACGACCCCTGGGTGGGCGCTGCCCATCAGCAGGACGTCATGCTGATCTGCCCGGTGTTTCATGGCGATGAGCTCTTCTGCTGGGTCACCAACTGCCTCCACCAATACGATATTGGTGGCATCACGCCATCGAGCTTCTGTCTGGCGGCAGAAAATGCCTATGAGGAAGGCATTCTGGTGCCGCCGATCAAGATCATCGAGAACGGCGAGATCCGCCGCGATATCGAAGAACTGTATTTGCGCGCATCGCGCAAGCCCGAAGCGGTCGCGCTCGACTTTCGTGCACAGCTGGCAGGCAACCTCACGGCGAAGGCACGTATCGAGGCGCTGCTCGAACGCTACGGTGCAGGCGTGGTGAAGGCGGTGATGCGGAAAATTCTCGACGATGGCGAGCGCGCATTCATCGAAAAGATGGCCCGACTGCCTGATGGCCGTTGGCAGGACCGCACCTATGTCGAATGCTGCCGGCCTGGCGATCGCAATGCCTATCGGGTCATGCTGTCGCTTGAAAAAAAGGGCGCTACGCTCACCTTCCGAAACGAAGGCACCAGCCCCCAGGACGGCGCTATGAATGCCACCTATTCAGGCTGGCGAGGCTCGATCATGGTGGCCCTCAATCAGCTGCTCTGCTGGGATCAGTATTTCGCAATCGGTGGTGCGCTTCGCCACGTCAGGTTCAACGCCACGCCCGGCACGATGAATTGCGCCGAGTTTCCGGCATCGGTTTCCACGGCACCGGTTCAGGCGATGGAGATTTCGCTCTATCCCACCTACAACGTGCTGAGCAAAATGATTTTTTCGGATCCTCAGATGCGCAAGGACATCATGTGCATCGGCGGAACCAGTCAGTGGCCAGCCACTATTTTTCGGGGCACCGACCAGTGGGGCGATCCGTTCGGCTATCTGCTGGTTGACCCGATCGGCGGGGCGATTGGCGCATTCGCGCAAGCCGACGGCATTTCCACCGGCGGACAGTCGCGCACACCCATCTGCAAGCTCCCCAATATCGAGCATACCGAGCAGACCTTCCCGCTTCTCTTTCTGTATCGAAAGGAAGTACCTGATTCAGGCGGTGCAGGTCAGTTCCGGGGCGGTTTGTCAGCCGAGTCCTGTTTTATTCCGCACGGCACGCAGTCCATCACGCATGACACGCTTTCATCCGGTAATGCCATACCCACTTCCACCGGCATGATGGGAGGCTATCCGGCGACAGTGAATGTCTACAAGTTCCAGCGCAACACGCAGATCGAGCAGCTGATCAGCGAGCGTACGATGCCGGGCGATATCGCAGAGGTCGGTGGCACCGAAGAGGTACTGGCCCTGCGACAGCAGAACTTCAAGCAGGCGAGAAGCGACGTGTACTCGGTCATCTGGACGGGTGGCGGCGGGTTCGGCGACCCGCTCGAGCGCGATGCGGAAAGCGTGCGACAGGATGTCGTGGAGAACCTGGCGGTCACCCCCGGATCGGCACGCGAAATCTATGGGGTGGTGATCACTGACGATGCCCTCGATGTTGCCGCGACCGAGGCGCTTCGGAACGAGCGCCGCGCCGCCCGCAAGTCGTTCCCGCGTGACGATGCGCTCGCTCTGCGAACCTTGCGTGGGAAGCTTCTTCGAGAAGTGACTGCAAATCTTGCCGTGCGCTCTGATCCGGCGTCCCCCGGCCGGGCGCGCAAGCGCTGGTGTTGCCTCGCCTGCGCCAACGACCTGGGACCGATCGACTCGAACTACAAGCTCGCCTGCGCCAAACTGGAGTCTCCGGTCGCAGCTTCCAATCCGCATGTGGGTGACCCCAAGCGGTACATCGATCCCGACCCGGTGTTTCGTCAGTTCTTCTGCCCGGCTTGTGGGCGGCTGATCGAAAACGAGATTGCGCTGGCGGGTGACCCGGTACTGCAGGATATTCAGATCAACCTCTGAGCCACACCCTGGCCGCAAGCGGGCCGTGCGCACCTCGAACCGGATGCGCATGGCCCAACCACGCTCTAGAAGGGCTGGGTCAGACGGGGGAAGACGATGATAAGCAGCAAGGTGAGCAGCATCATGCCCACGAAGGGTGCCGATCCGCGAAAGATCGTAAGCAGGCTGATCCGGTTGTCGGCAAGCGTACTTCGCACCGTATAGACCGACAAACCGAAGGGCGGCGTGAGGAGCCCAATTTCCACTGCGATGACCGTGATCACGCCGAACCAGACCAGATCAATTCCCAGACCTTTGGCAACCGGCAGCAACAGGGGCAGCACGATCAGCATGATCGACACTGAATCGATAAAGCAGCCAAGAAAGATGACGATCAGCAAATACATCGACAGAAATCCCGCGAGCCCAAACTCGGCTGCAGTCATCCAGCTCACGATGCTTTGCGGCAGACCCGAGAGTGCAAGCATCCGGCTGTAGAGATTGGCGGCGATGATCAGAAAAAGAACCGATACCGTGATGCGCCCGGTTTCGATCAGGACCTGCCAGAAAATTTTCCGGTCCAGTCGCTTGCGGGCCAGCGCGATGACCAGCGCCGCCATCGCGCCCACTGCACCTGCTTCGGTGGCCGTAAAGAGTCCAGCGTAAATGCCGCCGATCACGAGCGCCATCATGGCCAGGATTGGTGCGAGCTTGATCGTGGCCTGCGCGAAGTTCATTGGCTCGAGCGTCAGGTTCACCTGCGCTTCCTGGACATAGCCGGGCTTGAACTTCGCCATCAGGTAAATACCGCCGCTGAAGAGTGCCGCGAGCAATAGCCCTGGCGCTACGCCGGCAAGAAACATCTCGCCAACCGAACGCTCGGCAAGGAACGCGTAGACGATCATCAGCAGGCTGGGAGGAATCAGCATGCCCAGTACCGACGACCCCGCTACGCAGCCGGTGGCAAACTCGGGCGTGTAGCGGCAGCGAAGCATTTCGGGCACGGCCACTTTGGTGAACACCGCCGCCGACGCGATCGAGATGCCGGTGATGCCCGCAAACACCGCGTTCGCAAACACCGTAGCGATTCCCAGGCCCCCTGCGATCTTGCGGCACAGACGATTGGCCACGTCGAACAGGTCGGAGCCGAGTTGAGCGTTGGAAACGAGAAGACCCATCAGTACAAAGAGCGGTACGACGCCAAAGTCGTGGCTCTGAACGGTATCGGAGGCAGCCTGCGCGAGCATCGCCATGGCGGCATCGACGTTGCCACGAATGAGAAACACACCCAGAAACGAGAGCAGCAGAAGCGCAACCGCGATGTGAAGCCCCGCGAAGATGAGCACCACCATCGCGAGCAGGCTGAGTACACCCGTGAGGACAGGCGTCATGAGCGTGAGGGTCCAAACGCCTTGCGCAGATCGGCGAGCGCGAGGAACAGAAAGGTGAGCGCACAACATGCGCTGCCAATCAGCATCACGAGCCTGACCGGCCAGAGCGGAATGGCAAAGTCGCCCATGGCACCGAAGTAATCACCCAGTTCCCAGGCGCGAATCAGCTCTGGCCAAAGGGCGGCACACAGCACGCCGAGCATGGCAGCCCCCACCAGATGAAACACGCTCAGCATCAGGGCCGCCGCCCTGGGCGACCGACGTTGAACGGCTTCGAGCACGAAGTCGGCCCGGGGAAAGCGGCCGGCCCAGAGCGTGTTGGGCAGCTGCAGGAAGACGACCACCACAATGCCTACCGACATCAGCTCGGTGGTACCACGCAGCGGCTTGTTGAGCAGATCCCGGCCGAGGACGTCGAGGTTGGTGATGAGGAGCAGCACGAAAATGATGAGCGTGCCGATCGCATTCATCCAGCTGGTAATCCGATGCAGGCCCAGGGGCTGCGCCTCGCCGTAGGCACTCAGCCCTGGGCCATGCTGCGGTTCCGATTCGGACGCCATTGAAGTGGCTCTGGTCTGCGTACCTTTACTTCAGCCAGTCGCGGGGCAGTTGCACGCCTTCCGCCTTCAGCCCTTCGATATACGCCTTCACGACCTTGGACCCGGCCCCGCCCTTGGCATCGATCTGTTTGGCCCACTCTTGCGGCAGGTTCGGCAGCGCCTGCGCCCACTTCTGCCGTTCGGCGACAGGCATTGAGGCGTAGCGGGCACCCTGCGCAGTCGCATTCTTGCGAACCTCTTCGACCAGCGCGCTTTGCCTGGCCACCAGCTGCCGCGAGTATTCGCGGCCCACCTGTGTGAAAACTTCCTGGACCTCCTTCGGAAAGCGCTCAAACACGCGCTTGTTGATCACCAGACCGCCCACAAACTGCGCCCCCAGGCCTGCGCTGGTGACATGGGGCGCCACCTCGTGCATCTTGATGCCCCAGATGTTGGCAGACGAAACAATCGCGCCGTCGGCGACTCCGGTCTGGATGCCGTTGTAGTAGGTGTTGAGGTTACCCGCCACCGCCACGGCTTCGGTATTCTGAAGCCACGACGCAATTGGGCCAGGCACGAAAATTTTTCTGCCCTTGAGATCGGCAAGCGACTGCACCGGAAACTTGGTGACCAGCGCGTAATCATCCACCACCACCGAGCCCAGCATGTGAAGCCCCTGCCGCGCCCAGGCATCCTGCAGCTCCGGAATCCGGTCATGAAGCTCATGAGAGAGCTTGGACACGATGCCCATGTCCGAGGAGCCAAACGGGACCTGGAGTGACAGCTGCTGAAGCGGGAATTTACCCGCCTCGAAGATGGACGCCACGATTCCAAAGTCGGACACGCCAGTACGGATGGCATCGGACTCTGCACCCAGTTTTGCCACGGTGCCGCTATAGGCTTTGCTCCACTCGAACTTGATCTTGCCGGCAGTGCGTTTCTCGATTTCGGGGATAACGAAACTGTCGATCAGGCCGACCCAGTTGAACACCGGCGGGTGCCCCGATGTGACATTGAGGCGAACCGCGGCCTGGGCATGCGCCGGCTTCATGAGCGCGGGGCTGAGGCCTGCCAGCGCGGCGGCCGCGATCTTGATGCTGGACTGGCGTCGGCCAAGGCTGCGCAACTGTGCGGGCACCCGCAACGAATATTTGCTCATGCTGTCTCCTCGCATTGATTGATTTTTTTGAGCCGGTCGATTCTATTGTGCAACCTTGATCATGGGAAGAGACCGCTCCCGATCAGGTCTGCCAGGACGGGTCGATTTTCGCCATCAGCCGCATGACCGCGCTGAAGTCGAGTTCGCCGTGCCCGATCTGGCGACCGCCCGGGCCAATACGGAAGAACCACTCATGGCGCTGCGCCGAGTGTTCCAGCGTGCGCTCCGAGATGCGCGTGAACGGTTGCCCCGTCGTGAGAACCCGCAGCTGCACCTCGCACGCAAGCAGCAATCGGTACATGCGCAGAAACGCCGAGTCCACCGTTTCCCCGATGGTGACCAGGCCGTGATTGCGCAGTATCAGCGCGATGTTTCGCGAGCCAAGTGCGGCAGCCAGACGTGTCCGTTCATCCACGGCAAGGCTCGGCCCTTCAAACTCGTGGTAGCCGATCCGGTCATGAAAGTCGGTGCCTTCCAGCGTGAGCGGAAGCAATCCCTCCGACAGACATGACACCGCCATGCCCGCCACGGTATGAACATGCAGCACGCAATGCGCATCAGCGCGCGCTTCGTGAATTGCCGCGTGAATGTTGAACCCGGCCGGGTTGATCGGATACTCGGTGGGCGTGAGCACATTGCCGCCTGCGTCGATTCGCACCAGATTGGACGCGGTGATCTCCGAGTAGAGCAGGCCATAGGGGTTGATCAGAAACTCGGAGGGCTGGTCGCGAACCCGCAGCGAGATGTGATTGGCGGTCAGTTCCGACCAGCCGAAATGATCAACCGCACGATAGGCCGCTGCGAGCCGCAGCCTGAGCGCCCACTCAGCCGGTTCAATACGCTCGCTCGACTGCCTTGTGCCGTCAGCCACCGGAACATAACCATCTCCACGCTGGGTCAAGTCGGACCTCCTTTGCGGCAATTCAATGATTCGCCCGGGTCATGGCCGGGCAAACCCTGCCGGCCCAAGGTGTATAGTTGATATTACAGTTATACATGTCAACATGTATTGACATCACAAGCCTTCATCGCCGGCTTGATTGGTGGCCAACCGGGGGCCCGCCTTGAACACCTACATCATCGTTTTTCTGATTATCGGCGCGGGTTTTGGACTCGTGTCATTTCCGAACCGGCATCTGTTCAGCGAGGGGCCGAACCAGGCAGCGGACAGTGCCGAGCCAGGCTCGGCCGGGTCACGGATTGTCTGGGCGCTGGTTTGTACGTTCCTCTGGCCGCTGCTGCTTCTTGCCGGGCTCAATTCGGCCCGCATTCTTGCGCGGCGCCGACGCGAGCGGTCGGCGCCCCTGCGCTGAGGCCTGCAGGCGATCAGTCCGGGCTCACGCCGGCCTTTCGGATCACATCACCCCAGCGCACGTACTCGGCCCGTATGAAATCGGCCGCCTGACGCGGGGAGCCGCCCATGGGCTCGGTCGCTTGCGACCGGAAGCGCTCGACCACCTCGGGCACGCGCAACGCCGCGTCGATGTCGGCGGCCAGGCGCTCTATCACGGCGGCAGGCGTTGCAGCCGGTACCATCACCCCATACCAGAGCGCCACCTCGATGCCGGGAAGGCCGAGCTCGCGGAAGGTGGGCGCATCGGGGGCGAGCGGATTGCGCTCCGCACTCGCCGCCGCCAGCACCCGAAGCTTGCCCGACTGGACTTGCGCAATCAGGGATGGCGCACCGTCGAACATGATCTGCACCTGACCGCCCACCAGATCGGTGACCGCCGGGCCGCTGCCCTTGTAGGGCACATGCAGCAGATCGACCCCCGCCACGATCCGGAACAGTTCACCCGACAGATGCGGCGCACCGCCCTTGCCGGAGGAGGCAAACGTGACCCGCCCGGGCGACCGACGCGCCTCGGCAATGAGATCCTGGACCGAGCGCCAGCCCGTGCCCGCATTGACCGCCATGATGAGCGGCAGCTTGGCGAGCATGGTGACGGGCACCAGATCCTTCATGGGGTCGTAGGGCAGCTTGCTCGCGAGATGCGGCCCGATGCCGTGCGTGGTGATCGAGTTCTGCAGCAGCGTGTAGCCATCGGGCGCCGATTTGGCGACAAAGTCCGAAGCGATCGCACCGCTCGCGCCTGCACGGTTTTCCACGACCACCGGTTGACCCAGCGAAGCCGAAAGCCGCGGAGCGATCGTACGGGCGATGAAATCGGCGGCGCCGCCCGGCGGCACTGGAACCACCAGCTTCACCGGCCGCAACGGGTAGGCGGCCGCCGGCGTTGACGGCGCGGCTGACTGCGCGACCGCGACCAGCGACCATCCTGCCGCAACGCTGATGACGAACAAGGTACGGAGTCGTGACATGGGTTGATCCTGAATCGATAAGGGGAACGCGGCACAATCATGGCGGCAATCGCTCATTACTGCAGTTTTGACACCAAGCGCCGGAGGGTGACCGGGGCGGCGCACTCTCAGGGACCCATGGTGAACATCCAGCTCGCTGAAAACTTCCGGGCCGTTTTCTACGCGCCGTTTTATGCCTGCCTGGAGCTGGGCTGGTTTCGCGACCGCGGGCTAGAGGTGACGCTCGTCGCCTCGCCTTCACCGGGCGCGGGGATCGCCGACATGCTGCGAGGGGACGTTCATCTGGTCTGGGGCGGGCCAATGCGCGTGCTGAAAGATCGGGACCAGAACCCGACCGGCCCGCACTCGCTGGTCGCCTTCGGCGAAGTGGCTGCGCGCGATCCGTTCTATCTGGTGGGACGTCCCGGTCTTGAGCCCTTCGCGCTCAGCGCACTCCCAACCCTGCGCCTCGCCACGGTGAGCGAAGTGGTCACCCCCTGGCTCTGTCTGCAGCAGGATCTGCGCGACCTCGGAATCGACCCGAGCACGATCAGGCGACATGCGGACGCACCGATGGCAGACAATCTGCGCGCCCTGGCCACGGGGCAGATCGATGTGGCGCAACTCTTTGAACCCTTCGTAAGCCGCGCGCTGGAAGAAGGAATCGGGCAGCCGCTTCACGCCGCGCATGCACGCGGGCCCACGGCCTACACCACCTTCCTTTCAACCGTCGAAAATATTGAGCGTCATGGCGAGGCCTTCAGCGCCATGGCTGAAGCGCTCGCCCGTTTCGGGCCCTGGATGAATGCCGAAGGCCCGCGCGAACTCGGCCGGCTGGTTGGCCATCTGTATCCGCAACTCGCGCCCGATCTGCTCGAGCGGTGCCTCGCCCGTTGCCACCAGACAGCCATCTGGTCATGTCAGCCGCAGGTATCACGCGCGGGCTTTCATCGTCTGGCCAAAAGTCTTGCTTCGGCCCGCTTCATTTCGCAGGTGGCCGCGTATGAAGACTGCGTGGCGCCCTGGGCCCAGGAGCCCGCTCAGCGGTTGGCGCCGCCCACTTCGCGCGCAAGCGGCCCGTAGGTTGCGCTGAAGCGGTCGATGTGCGCCTTGACGGCCTCGGGCGAATTCTCGGCGGCCAGCGGAACGGTATGCCCGAATCCCTGCAGCCGATCGCGCACATCCAGGTGTTCAAGCGCCGCGGCGAACTGCCGGTTCAGCTCGCGCTGAATCGCGGCCGGCGTGCCCTTGGGCGCAAGCACATAGTTGGTGATTTCCACTGCAAGATCCGGGTATCCGGCTTCGCTCAGCGTGGGGGTATCGGGTAGCCGGGACGACCGTTTCGCCGAGGTGATGGCAAGCGGCTTGAGGCGCCCCTCCTGAATGTGCGGCATCATCAGCGTCTGGGTATCGAAGACGACCTGAACTTCGTTGGCGCGCAGCGCCTGGATCATCGGGGCGTTGCCTTTGTAGGGCACGTGCACCATCTTGAGCCCGGCGACCTTGTTGAAGTGCTCGCCCACCAGATGCTGGGGACCGCCGATACCGGACGAGCCCCAGGTCACCTTGTCGGGCTCCGCACGAACCTGTGCGATGAACCGGGTCAGATCAGGAAACCGCTGCGCGTTATCGCTGTTGGTGGCCAGCACGAACGGATAGGAATACACAATCGCAATGGGCGTGAAGTCGTTGCTGGGATGCCATGACAGCCCTGCCACAACCGGAAGCACCGCATTTGAACTGGTTGCAATCAGCAACACATGTCCGTCGGGCGCGGCCCGCATCAACTCGGCGACCGCAATCGCGCCACCGCCGCCAGGCTTGGCCTCGACGATCACTGGCTGGCCCATCGTCTCCACCAGGCGCTGGGCCACGATGCGCGCAACAATATCGGTGCCCCCGCCTGCTGCAAACGGGATGATCAGCCTGATCGGGCGCTCGGGAAACTTCATTGACTGTGCGCTGCCTGCAATGTGCAGCCCAGCCAGCATCATCATCAAGACCGTTTTGATCAGAGAAAACATGTGACCTCCCAGGGTTCATCTCGTGTCAGACCGGTTGCCCCATCACCGGCGCGAAGCCATGAATGCTTCTCAGGTACCGGGCGCTCTCGGAACCGTCAATTGCCGGGGTGTTCAGGCCGGCCTGGTGCACGGTGACATGGCCCTGATAGCCCACCGCGGCAAGCTGCGCCAACACCGCCGGGAAATTGATACCCCGTGCATCCCAAAGCGGAATCTGTTCGAAGCCGATCGGTCCCCGACACCAGGTGTTGATCACCGAGGGACCCGCAGGATCGAGCCGCTGATTCTGCAAATACACATTGAAAATATGGGGCGCCAGGCGCGAGATGGTGTCCGCCCCATACGACTCGCCACACAGTTCGAGGTTGGCCGGCTCGTAGGTGATGCCGAAGTTGTCGCAACCGATCCGTTCAACGACCCGAAGCATGGGTTCGACCTGCTCGAAAAGCGATCGGTTGTGACACTGATGAACGAGCCGGATATTGCGCTCGCGCGCCTCAAGGCTCGCACGCCGCGCCCACTCGATATCTTCTTCCACACGCAGCGCCACCCTGATGAGCTTGCATTCAAACGCCTCCGCAAGATCGAGAAACGGCGTGATCGCTCGAAGGGCAGCAGGCCCCTCGTCGGAATTTTCAGGAATGGCAAAGTCGCCCGTGATCATGGAGACCGCAAGCCCGCGGCGCTTGAGCAGCGCAGCCGCCTCCGCGATCTGCTCTCGGGAACTGTGGACGCCCACCTGCGAGGCGCGCATGCACACCGCGTGATAGCCGCTTGTGACTGCGATGTCGGCGAGCTCGGACAGGGTGAGCGCGGCGACCCGCTTGTTGAAGAACTGTTCGCCCACTCGCGCAGACAGGGAGAGTTTCATCGGCTGAGACCGGTTGAAGCAACCATGCCAACATAACCCAGTGCACCCACCCTGTCACGCGAGGCGCCTGCCCCGCGAGATGTCCCGAGCGCGCGCGCCCGGATGGACACCCGCGAATGCATCGGATAGATTTTGTGGTTCCCTTCGACAGGTGCTCCGCATGAAGCTTTCCTTTCTTCGCCTCCTGGCCATGCCCCTCGCCGTGTTCGTGCTCGCCAGCCCCTGCGCCGCGCAGCCCGAGAACTATCCGAACCGGCCGGTTCGGCTGATCGTACCCTTCGCACCCGGCGGCCCCACTGACACCGTCGCACGGGTGATGGGCGAGCAGTTGCAGCGCCAATGGAAGCAGCCGGTGGTGATCGATTACAAACCGGGGGCAGGCACGGTGGTGGGCACCCAGCTGGTGGCCCGTGCGCCCGCCGACGGCTATACGCTTGGCATGGCGATCAGCGCCCTCATGATCAATCCGGCCCTGCGCAGCGACCTGCCCTACGACACCGTGCGCGAAGTGGCGGCGGTCTCGCTTGTCGGGCAAGCGCACTTCGGGCTCTTCGCCCATCCGTCCACACCCTTTTCAAGCGTCGCCGAGCTGATCGCCTATGCACGGAGCCGCCCGGATGCGCTCAGCTACGCCACCCCGGGCACGGGTACGGGTACGCATCTGGCGGGCGAAATGCTCGGTCATCTTGCGGGCATCAAGATGCTTCATGTGCCCTACAAGGGAAGTGCCCCGGCGCAGGTGGATGTGGCAGGCGGCCGTGTACCGCTGCTCTTTGACGTTCTGTTTTCCGCCATGCCGATGGTGCGTGATGGACGCCTGAAAGTGCTTGCCCTCGCAAGCCCGCAACGTGCGCGCTCGGCGCCCGAAATCGCCCTCATCGCCGAAACCCTGCCGGGCTTTTCGGCGATGAGCCTGATCGGCATCATCGGCCCGGCTGGCATGCCCACCGCACTTCTCGATCGCATCAGTGCCGATCTGGGCGAAGCGGTACGCGCACCCGCCGTGACCGAACGAATGAACCAGCTGGGCATGGAGCCGGTGGGCTCAACGCATGCCGAGTACTCACGCATTGTGCGCGAGGAAATCGGCAAGTGGACCCAGGTCGTCAAGACCGCTCAGATCAAGCTTGATTGAGGACGCCGCCGTGCCCACGCTTTCCCTCAAGCCGCTCACTCCGTTCGCTGCGGAAGTTCACGATCTCGATCTGCGCGCGCCGCTGGGCCCGGACGGCAGAGCCGCAATCGAGGCGGCCATGGACGAGCATGCGGTGCTGGTGTTTCGTGGCCAGCAGCTCGACCAGGATCAGCAGATTGCGTTTGCACGCGCGCTAGGCCCGCTGGACCTCGGCCTGCGCCGCGTACGCATGGTGCAAACCCGGGCGCACCGCTTTCGCCACGAGGAACTGGCCGACATCTCCAATGTCACCGCCGAGGGCGAGG
Organism: Burkholderiaceae bacterium; assembly: GCA_049423065.1. GTDB lineage: Bacteria > Pseudomonadota > Gammaproteobacteria > Burkholderiales > Burkholderiaceae_E > SYIM01. The sequence continues at coordinate 43,223 of JBMSQB010000012.1, read as the reverse complement.
TTGCGCCGCGTGACCACGCCAAGATCGTGAGCAACCTCGCCAACCAGCTCTGGCACAGCGACAGCTCGTTTCAGAAGCCGCGGGCGAAATACTCGATGTTGTATTCAGTGGTGACCCCGGAGACCGGCGGCGACACCGAGTTCGCCGACCTTCGCATGGCCTGGGATGCGCTTCCCGGTTGGCGCAAGCGCCAGGTCGAGCCGCTCGCCGCGGTTCACTACGCACTGCACTCGCGATTCATGCTGGGCGACACCCACTACACGCCGGAACAGCGCGATGCGATCAAGCCAGCGGTCTGGCCCCTGGTTCAAACCGATCCGCGCTCCGGACGCAAGATCCTCTTCGTCGGGATTCACGCCTGCGAGATTCCAGGCATGCCGTTACCCGAAGCGCGACTGCTGTTGCTCGATCTGCTCGAACATGCCACGCAGCGCGAATTCATTTATCGGCATCAGTGGCAGGTCGGTGATCTGGTCATGTGGGACAACACGGCCACGCTTCATCGCGGCCGCCACTTCGATGTTTCGCAGCGTCGCGAGTTGCGCCGCGCCACAACCGAAGAGGTTGGGCTCTCTCCCGAAGCTGAGTCGCTCGCCGCGCGGGGTGCCGACCAGATCGCCCACTATCGTTATCAGACCGCTTGACCGGATCGCAGCCTGTCCGTCCTCAGCCTGTCGATCCGGCCGCAGCCCGGATCGCAGCCTGCGCATTCGCTTCGCTGGGCTCGAGAATGCTTCCCGGGGCAAGCTCACCCGGCTCGATCAGAATGTGGTCGATCACCCCACCGTACGGAAACGCGCCGCGATGCGCATAGCGTTCACTCACCGACAACCGACGCGACAGCCCCACGCTCATGCCGGCGGTGGGGATGCGGAGCATGGTTGGCGACAGATCGATGCCCGCTGCAGAGGGCGCACCGTTCAGCCAGACACTCGCGTGGCCCTTGCGCGCGCCGGTCGCCACATACTCGAAGCGATAGTGCTGGCGACCTTCTGACAGCGGAATCGGCGGCAAGGTGGTCGGCTGATGCCACCATTGGTACACACAATGAACCAGGCCTGCCTCCACAAAAAGCGCGAGGCCGCAAAAGCGGTCGCCGAGTGCAAAGATCACCCCTTCCTGCCCGTGAGACCAGTCGAACAACGCCTCCAGCCGATAGCTGCGATCGCAGACCAGGGGTGAGACCACCAGCGATGGCACCGAAGGGCCCACCGGATAGAACCGGCGTGGCATCAGCATGCGTGATACCTCATGGGGCGGCACATGGTGGTTTCGACGCTCATCGCGCGTGTCGATCGGGTAGACATGGTTGGCACCCGCTTCGGCCTCGAATTCATCGATCATCTGACGCAGCCGCGCAGACTCGGTCGATGCAAGGTCGTTGATCTCGGCAGGATCATCAGCCAGGTTGAACAGCATCCAGTTGTCCAGATCGATCGCCTTGTCCGGGGTCTGGAGCGATACGATCTTCCAGGCGCCCGAGATATAGGCACGGCTGCCCTGCAATTCGTAGTATTGACGCTCGCGCACGGGCGGCGCCTCGGCATTGCCGACGATATGGGAGAAACTCCGGCCGTCGCAGGGCTGGGTTTCAAAGCCATTGAAGTGCCCGGGCATGCTCGCGCCCGCGTAGTCCATGACCGTGGGCAACACATCCGTGACATGGACCCACTGCCTCCGGATGGCGCCTGGATCGGCAATCTTCTGGGGCCAGTGCATCACGAGCGGCACGCGAATACCACCCGCCATGGGGGTGCGCTTGAAATAGCGGTAAGGCGTGTTGCTGAGCTGCGTCCATCCGGTGGGATAGCAGACGTAGGTATCGGCATCGCCCACCCGGTCTTCCTGCAGCAGCCGGAAATTGAGTGACATGTTTTCGGTGGCACCCATCCGGCGCCCGATCAGATTCATGACGCCTGACGGCCCGGCCACCGCATTGGCGCCGTTGTCGGAAGTGAGCAGCACCAGGGTGTTGTCGAAGAGACCCACGCGTCGCAGGCAGTGCATCAGCCGGCCCACATTCTGATCGGCGTTGTCGAGGAGCGCTGCGTACACCTCCATGTAACGCGCAAAGAGCGCGCGCTCATCGTCGGTGAGCGACGACCAGTCCGGCACGCCAGGGTTGCGTGGCGCAAAGCCCGCGTTCGGTTCGATCAGACCGGCTGCGCGCTGGCGCTCATAGCGGCGGCGGCGCAGCACATCCCAGCCCTCATCGAAGCGGCCGCGATACCGCTTGAGATCCGACGCCTTCGCATGCAGGGGGCCATGCGGCGTCTGGAACGCGAGATACAGAAAGAAGGGTTTGTCGGGCGAACTGGTCGCGTGCTGCGTGAGCCACTCCACAGCGCGCTGGGTGTAGTCATCCGGCGCAAAATAATCGTCGGGATAGCGCACCACGTTGGCTGGGTGGTTGCCCTCCATCATGTTGTCGGGCTGGAAATAGCTCGTTTCCGCGCCCATGAATCCGTAGAACTGGTCGAACCCACGCTGGATGGGCCAGGAGCGGGTATCGCCTCCCGGCAGATTGTTGCGGTCATAGGTGTTGTGCCATTTGCCCGCAGCCAGGGTTGAATACCCCCCGGCGCGAAGAAGCTCGGCCATGGTCGGCGCCGAGAGCGAAATCTCGCCGCCGTAGCCGGGGAACCCGGGATTGCTCTGTGACAGCCAGCCACAGCCCACGCTGTGCGGATTACGCCCGGTGAGCAATGCCGCACGCGCGGGCGTACACATGGGAACCGTGGTGTAGCCGGTGAATCGGAGCCCGCCCGCCGCCAGCGCGTCGATATGGGGTGTGTCGATGTCGCCGCCAAAACACCCCAGATCCGAGAACCCCATGTCGTCCATCAGGATGACGATCACGTTTGGGCTGCCGGCGCGTGCCCGGACCGGTGAAGGCCAATGCGGACGCGACTGCGCAAGCGTCTTGCCAAGAACGGCGCGTGCGCTCGGGTCTGACTGCTGAAGCGGGCGAGAGGTCATGGCGTGCTGCTCCGATGCTGGTGAGGGCCGAATCAATCGGCCTTGATCTGGGCCCGCTTCACCACGTCGGTCCACTTCGTCAGGTCCGCTTTCAGATAGCCTGAAAACTGTTCGAGGGTGGCCACCGGGGCAACGCTCATGCCGCTGGCGGTCAACGCAGTCCGCATGCTCTCGCTCACCAGCGCGCGGTCGATTTCGGTGCGCAGGCGGCGAAGCACCGCAGGGGGGGTTGCACGCGGCGCAAGAATGCCCAGCCACTGATCGGCCTCGAAGTCTTTGACGCCCGATTCCGCCATGGTGGGAAGCTCGGGCAAAGCCGAAAATCGTTGGGCACCGGTCACTGCGATTGCGCGTACCGCACCGGCACGGATCTGTGGCAAGGCCACGGCGGCGTTGGCGAACAGGATGTCGACATGACCGGCAATCAGGTCGGTGATGGCCTGGGGCGCGCCTTTGTAGGGAATGTGCGCAATGTCCAGGCCCATGGTGGATTTATACAGCTCGGTGGCCAGATGGGCAGGCGAGCCGATGCCCGCGGAGGCGTAGGAGAGCTTGCCGGGACGCGCACGGGCCAGCGCGGTGAGCTCCTGCACGGTTTTGGCGGCCAGTCCGACGTTGACCACCACGACTGAAGGCGCATAGGCCACGGCAGCCACCGGCGCAAAATCGTTGCCAACATCGAAGGGAAGTTTTTGCCCCAGGGCTGCGTTCATGTTGATCGCCGAGGTCGTGAGGGTGAGCGTATAGCCATCCGGCGGCGCCTTCGCTGCCAGATCGGCGCCAATCACGCCGCCGGCCCCCACCCGGTTGTCGACCACAAAGGGCTGACCCATGCTGGCCTGCAATTCCTTCGCTACGGCCCGTGCGGCAATGTCCACCAACCCGCCGGCAGGCCAGGGAACGATCATTCGCACCGGCTTGACGGGATAGTCCTGCGCGAGCACCGGGAGTGAACAGCAAGAGGCGATGAGTGCTAGAACAAGGTGGCGAACTGAGAAGTTGCTCATGGCTGACATTTCCTTTGGACAAATGGGCCCTGGATCGTTTCAAACCTCGGTTTGGTTTTACACCCCGCGGCGCGGGCGGGGGCTCGCAGGTTTCACCGGGATGGCCGCCAGCCGGGCGCGCGCGCGCTCGACCGACTCGGCTGCCGCATAGGCAGCGAGGCCCGCCTCACGATCCACGGGAACCACTGTGTCTAGCGTGGTGCCCCCGGCGGGCTGCAGTTCGGGCGGAAACATCGCAAGCTTCTGCCGATCACCGAGGCGAATCCGCTCAAGATCGAGATCACGCTCGTTGATGCCCGCAAGCGGGCGCTGAGCGACGCCATCAACCACCTCGAGATCAAACCACCAGCGTTTGACCGGATTGCGCATGCCGTGTCCCGCCGCGTCGTCATCAGCCGCGATCGCGGGTGCGAGTTCAGGATGATCGATCGACAGCCACATGAGGCGCTCCGCCTCCACCGTGTCTTCACGATTCCAGGGGCAGGTTTTCATGCAGCGGCCACAGGCCGAGCCTTTCATGTTGGTGACGCGATACTTGGTGCACTTTTCGACATCGGCCTTCCAGATCTCGTAGCCGTTGAACATGACCTTGGGCCCGAACGGAATCGCGTTGCACGGACACTCGCGCGCGCACTTTCGGCACGCCTCGCAAAAAGACTGCAGGTTGAAGTCGATCGGCTGGTCGACCGTCATCGGCAGATCGGTGGTGAACACAACGCTCTTCGAACGCGGACCAATAAAGGGATTGAGAAGCGTGTCACCGATTCGGCTCACTTCGCCCAGCCCCGCCATCAGGATGGCCGGATTGTGAATGATCTCCGAGTGCGCATTGGAATGTGAGCGAGCGGAGTAACCCATGCGCCGACAGTGCGCAGCCATGATCCCGGCGATCTCTGCGCCTCGCATGTATGCGCGCATCGACTGCGAGGCTGAGATCCAGTCATCGCCCGAGGCACCCTCCATGGTCTCGAAGCCCTGGTCGATCAGCATCACCACCGCATACCGGTGATAGGCGGCAATGGGCTTACCCTCCACTTCGTCGTGCGAGTAGTACATCCAGGGCTCGGCTCGGCAGATACCCACGAAATCGGCACCCAGAAAATAGCCCAGCGCCTTGACCGCCTGCGCATTGACGAGCGGGTCGGAGAGATCACCACCAATGCCTGTGGGCACGAGCGGCTCGCGCGCTCCCTGCAGCGGCACCATCCCGGCGATGAGCGGTTGCATGCCAAGCGCATAGGGATGCTTCATCGGAAACCGCATCCGTTCACGCCTGGCCTTCTCACCCAGATCGCCGGCCTGTGCGCGCTTGAAGAAATCGGCGCGCTTGGGCACCCGCACGATCGCCTCGTCTTCGACCAGCGTTGTGGGGCGGTCTCGTCGGGCAATGCGCTCCATCGGATAACGGCCCAGGTGAAGCGGTCGCTGCTCGAGTTCGGCGTCCCACCATGCAGGGCGGGTCCCGTGTCGACCCATCACCACCTCTGGATCGCCTGGCGTGAGCGCCCCTTCCGGATCGAGCGGACAATCCGGTTCGAACGCCAATTCAGTGGTGACGACAGACAGCCTGAAACCGCGATTGAGGTAGGGCGCCGCGAGCCGCCCTGCCTCGGTACGCGCAACCCCTGCACGCTGCGCAAGCCGTACCAGATGCACGGACGACGCGCCTGCCGCATGCCCGGTGGCGGAGAAACCCATCCGCCTGAGATAGCCCGACAGAACCACCGCCAGCTCGGTCGCACGAAGATCGGTGCGTGCCGAGTTGCTGCCCGCAATCCAGGCTTCACCCGGATCGCCCACGTGCGGTTCGCGCCCAAACTCAACCAGGATCACCAGCGCATGGGTATGCCCGGGAATGGGCTCTGCGAGCCAGTCGCCAGCCTCCATCCGGCAGCCACCCACGATGCTGGCGTCCAGAAAATAAGCCGAGGCTTTCAGGTTGGCCGCCCGCAGTGCAGGATCGTCTGGAATCGGCGCCCGACCCGCTGCCACCGGACCGGTGAGATGGCCTCTGAACAGGTCGAAGTATTCACCCAGAACGTGCGCGACCGCCGCCGGGCCCACCGCCCGCTGGTCTGACGGGAGCGCGGCAGTGTGATCGGCTTCGCAAGACGGCACGCGTGCCAGCGCCTCGAGCGCAAGCGGGCCCAGATGAAATGCTCGGTCACGGTGGCTGTAGAGGCGCATGGCGACTGGATCTCGGGTGACGGTCAGCCCGCGAGCATACGCCGGGCGCGCAAATCAGCCGTGGCAGGAAATTCCCGCCGCTCAGGCCGTATACTTTCCCCACGACAGTGCGCTGTCAACCGCGTGCGTGCACGCCGGAAGCGCCGAATCGCTCCGAGGAGCAACTAAAGGGGTTCAGATGTCCGCCGTGCTGCTGGAGTCATTCGCCAAAGCGGCCGAGGAGGCAGGCTTTCGCGCCTGGGTGGTGCCTGCCGGGGGAGCGCAGGCCGTCTCGGAGCTGTTCTGCCTGATCCACGTTGATCAGCCCGGGCGCAACTATGTGGTCCACGGCATGTTTCCCGATGAATTGACCGCTGCATTCGGTGCCGAACGCTCGCCTGACGATATCGCCTTTCTGCAGCTGACGCTCGCACTTCCGTTCACCGTGGAAGAAGCCGCGTCAGCCGACACCGCGCTTCTCCTGCACAGCCTCAATCTGCTGACGCCAATCGGCCAGTTCATTCTGAGCGATGACGAGGGGCTGATCGTGTTCCGGTCGATGCTGCCGCACGGGGAGCGCGACTTGCCTGTTGCGCTGGTGGTGGAAGCCATCCGGATGACACGATTCTTCGTGACCGAATTCTTGTCAATCATCGAACCGGTCGCGCAGGGTGTAAAGACTTGTCGGGACACCCTGGACGAACTCGCGCGCCGCGGTGTCAGCCTGCCCACCGTGGCCGCCGTCCGGCGAGTATGAGCCGCAGAGCCCCATCATGAGCAGCCACGACGCCATCAATCATCTCCTTGCCCGTTTTTCGTCGGCCTTGCAAATTGCGCCCCCGCTCAAGCTTGACGCGGCCGGCGTGTGTGCTTTCGCGTACAACAACGAGGCAAGCATCGCGATCGAGGTCCCCGATCAGTCTTCTCAGGTCTATCTGATCGGAACGGTCATGCCAAAACCTGCTTGCGAGGGCGATGCACTGGCGGCTTTCTACGAACGCCTTCTCAAGCTCAACCTCTTCAGCCGCGACATCCGCGGCGCGAGCATCGCGCTCGATCCACAGTCGGGGGAAGTGCTGCTCTGTTATCAGCATCCCGTCTCGGCGCTTGACGAGACCGGGTTTTACAACCTTCTCACGCATTTCACCCAGACGGCCCAGGCGCTTCGTGCAAGCTTCGATCAGGCCTCGGCATCCGCTGAAGTGGGACACCTGGACTCACCGGGATCAGCACACTTTTTCAATCAGCGCGCCTGAGCGAGATCATGTCGTCCCTCTTTCCTCCGGTGACCGGCCGATCGACGATCAGCGGAGGGCCAGCGTCAGGGCAGTCGTCGCGACTGTCGTCGCTGGCCCCTGTCGGGGCTTCCCAGGCGGTGCGGCGGCTCACCGCCCTGCCACGCGTTTCGATCGGCAACCTCGCGATGGTCAATCCCCCCGGCCAGCCGCTCAGTGCAAGCCGCGTCACGCAACGCACGGAGGCCACTGCGCGCCTGTCGGGTCAGGTCGCCCAGATGACGGATACCGCGCTGCAGGTCGCCGACGGCGTATTCAGCCAGCCGATCTCCGTCACTGACCTGGCGCTCTCGACGAATTATCAGGGCATCCAGCGCGGCGCGGAGCACGCAGGGATAGCTGGGGCTGACAGTCAGGCCCCAAGCACAGCCAGCGACATAGGCAACCTGGTTGGAGTGGTATTCGCTGGACTCGACACCGGACTGTCGATTTATTGGCTCAACAAAACGCTGCGCGAGAGGAACGCGGCGAATGGCGAACTGGTCCGCTATCAGACCGAAGCGGCCGCCTTCGAAGAAAAGCTTGAGGCCCGTGGCGCCGTCAGCGAGGCGCTCGCCACAACCCAGGCCGATCTGGCGCAATCCCAGCCTGTGGAAGCCGAATACACGAAGCAGGTCGCAGGCTGGGAGGAACAGCTGGTCCGGCTCGAATCCGAATACCGCCAGCTCGCGCCCGACCGTGGTGATCCGCTTCAACGCAGCCGCGCCACGTTGTTGATGCCGGAGATGAAGGATCGATTCATCAAGCTGGGCCAGGAAATCGGATCACTCCGGATCAAACTTCAGAACCCTGAGCGCGTCTTTCTCCAGGAAAGGCGCGCTCAGATTGCCGGTCAACCGGGGCAGGACGCCCGCATCCGCCAGCTCGACGCGTTCGAGCGCCGACAGGCCCTGACCGACGAGATCGCTGCACGCACAACAGAGCAGCAGGCGCTTACCGACGAGCTCCGCGGACTCGGATCGTCCGCACAACGCCATGCCATCGCGAAGCATGCGCGCGCCGAGGCGCGACGCGACACCGCAGAATCTGCCGTCAATGTCGCGCGCGCTGGCGCCGGGCTGTTGCGGTCCGCGCTTGACGGGACGCAGGGGGTCATCTCGCTTGCGGGTGGTACGGCGGGCAGCGGATTGGTCACTGCCTCCAACATCGCCGGAACGGTAGCAGGGGGCCTCGCGATCGTGGCGGGCGGCGCTGCGATCGGCATTGCAGCGTATCGGTTGAACAAGGCCTCGCAGCGTCGTGACGCCATCGAAACCGCGCTCGAAACGGCGCGGAGGCAGTCAAACAGCGAAGTGATCAACCGCGCCGGACGGCATGCCGTCGAACGTCGCTCCGCTCAGATCAACACCTCGAAGTGGAACATCGTAAAGGGCATATTCGGAATCGTCGGAGGGTCGCTCGCGATCGCAGCCATCTCGGCCACCGGCGTAGGTGCGCTTGCGCTGGGCATCGCCGCGCTCGGCATTGGCATTGTGTCGGCAACAACCAGCATCGGCACGCTCGTTAAGGGGTATCGCGAGGGGAAACGCGACGTTGCGCTCCGGAACGAGGTCGGCACGGAACAGGCGCGCACTGCAGCCCTTGAGGCTTACAAGACCAAGGCGCGCGACGCCGCGGTCGAAGCGGGCGAACCCATACCAACCGATGAAGCGCTCGAGAAACTCGCTCACGAATCGCTGATCGAGAACAACCCTTACTATGCAATTCATGTGTTGGCTGAGTCGCTCACTCGAGCCGATACGGACCCCGACCGAAACGCCGCGCTTGAGTTCCTCGCGGCATCAGGGCTCACTGAATCGCGGCTGGAACAGATACGACTGCTGTCGACGGAAAATGCGACGGAAGAAACCCGAGCGCTTCTCAAAAAATCAATCGAATCGCACCTGCTCGGCTAACTGCATGCGCGGGGCAACCCTCCCCGCCAACGCTCCACCCGCTTCCAGCCATGAATCCCGCCGCCATCGCTTCGCATCCCTGGGCCTATCCGGTGCTCGAGATCATCCATGTGCTGGGTATTGCCATGCTGCTTGGCAATCTCTTTCTGGTCGAACTCCGTGTCTGGGGACTCGGTCGAGCGCTACCCATACAGCCCCTGGCGTCACTCTGCCTGCGTGTGGCTGCGATCGGCGCTGCCCTGTGCGTGACCAGCGGCGTGCTGATGTTTGCCTCGCAGGCCGCCGAACTGCTCGCCAACCGGGTCTTCACGCTCAAGATGCTGATGCTCACGGTCGCAGCGAGCAACGCGGTATGGTTTCATCTGCGCGGCTCGCTCACGCGGCTCGACCTCACCGCGCGGCTGAGTGCGCTTGCCTCCATGCTGATCTGGGTCGCCATTGTTTCGCTGGGCCGCTGGATCGGTTATTCCTGATGATGAAAGGAGTCGGTCTTTCATGATTGCAAACATGGTTTCGAATCGCAGGCAGGTTGTGGGTGGCCTGGCCGCGCTCGCGCTCTCGTCGCATCCGGTCGTCTGGGCTCATCACGGCTGGAGCAGCTTCAACCAGGATCAACCCCTCTATCTGGAAGGCATTGCGCGCCAGGTGCGCTGGCGCAACCCGCACGCCGAATTCATGCTCGAACCCGACCCCGGCGCTCCACTGCCGCCCGACCTTGCCCGCCGCAGCGTGCCAGCGCAATCGGCACCGGTCGATGCTGGGCAACTGCTCGCACGCGCGAGCCTGCCCGCCCGGCAGGCCGCCCGCTGGGAAATCGAGCTCGCGCCGCTTTTTCGACTGTCGCAATGGCAGGTGCCCGAGATTCGCGAGGGCGAGCGCGTGGCGGTTGTAGGCTTCGGTTTGCGCGAGCAAGGCGCAACCCCGCTCCTGCGCGTGGAGTTCCTGTTTCTTCAGGCGCGCGCGTTCCCGATGCGCTCGAGCCCGGCCTGAATCGCCTCCGGAAGCCCATCATGTCCCTCCATCCGCTCAGACAGAAACTCGCCACTGGCCAGCCGGTGCTCGGCATGAATGTCCGGCTCGCCCGTTCGCCTGACATCGCGCGCATTGCCAAGGCAAGCGGGCATGATTTTCTGTTCATCGACTGCCAGCACTCGATCTTTGATCTCGAATCCATTCAAAGCATCGCGCACACAGCACTCGCGATCGGCGTTGCGCCACTCGTGCGGGTACGCGGCGTAGACGATCCCGATGTCTCCCTGCTCCTTGACAACGGCGTCACCGGAATCGTTTACCCCGATATCAACACCGGTGCGCAGGCGCGCCGCGCCGTTGAAGTCTGCCGCTTTGCGCCAATCGGAAAGCGCTCGGTCGTGGGCGGCTACCCGCACTTTGACTATCGCCCGGTACCGCTCGCCGAGGCCACCGCAGCGCTGAACGACGCCTGCCTGCTGGTCTGCATGATCGAGTCTGCGGAAGGGATGGCCAACCTCGAGGACATCTGTTCGGTACCGGGCATTGATGTCATTCACCTGGGCACCAATGACTACGCGGCCAACATCGGCAAAGCAGGGCGCTTTGACGACCCTGAAATCCAGGCCGCCCAGGCACGGGTGATCGAGGTGGCAAGGCGACACGGAAAATTCGCCGGCTGCGGCGGCAACCGAAGCGTTGAGCGGCAGGCCGCGTCAATCCGAAGCGGCGCCCTGTTTGTCACCACCCAGACCGACATCGGGTTTTTGATGGCTGCAGCGCAGTTGTGGGCGGGTGGCGTTCGCGCAGCGGTGGAACAGGCCAGCTAGCGGCGCGGCACCTCTCGCAGCTCCCGCTCGAGCTCTTGTTTCCAGAAGCGCGCCTGCCCTGTGGTGCCATGACCTGAGGTCTGGGGGCTTGCTGGAATCAGATGAAGCCGCGCATTGCCTACGCGCCTGAGTTCGCGCTCCATCACCCCCAGTTCTGGCGGGTTGCGCTCGTCATCGGCTGAGTTGATGACCAGAAGCCGCGCGGTGATACGTTCAAGGTCATGCACCGCGTTGTAGTCGCGCGAGGCATCCCATTGATAGAGCAGATCGTTCGCATCGGCGGTAAACGGTGCGTTCAGGCGTTCATCAAGCAGTGCATCCGCCTTCTCGCGGGTGGGGGCAAGACGCTGCAAGCCCTGATCGCCACCATTGGTGGCCAGGCCATAAAACACGACCGCCCGCTGCACACCCCTGGGCTGGCGCGCGTAGTAGCCGCCCTGCCAGTCAGGATCGTTGCGAATGCTGTCGATGATCAGCCGGCGCGTCATCCAGTTCCGACCAGACATCTCGGTGGGAAGCGAGGCCATGGGAACCGCGATGTCCATCATGTCCGGATATCGCTGGGCCCAGAGCCAGGTATGCATGCCCCCCATGGAATTGCCGATGACCAGACGAAGCTTCTTCAGGCCCAGGTGTTCGGTGACCAGCCGGTGCTGGGCGACGATCATGTCATCGTAGTTGTAACGCGGGAAGCGGGTTCGAAGTCCCTCGGAGGGTCGGCTGCTTTTTCCTGTGCCCAGGCTGTCAGGGATGATGATGAAATGGCGCGCGGCATCGAGCGGCTGGCCGGGTCCGAACAGCTCGCCGCCGAACCCCGGCACCAGCATGGTCTGCGCGGAGCCTGCCGTGCCGTGCAGGACCAGCACAGGGATGCCGTCGGGCTTCCCAAGCGTGGTGTAGTGAATGCGCAGTTCGGGAAAGACATCCCCGGTATGGAATCGGAAGTCGCGAATCACTGCGACATCATGCTGCGGCACCGGCTGCGCGTCGGCAACTCCCACCAGACACGCCACCGCTGCAGCGGCAATACCGCCCTTCAGGGTGACTGAAGCGTTCTCGGATCGGGACATGATTAGCTCCGCTGGGGAAACGGGAAATGCCTGAATCAGGCAAGCATCTTCGGCAGCCAGGTGGCGAGTGCAGGGAAAGCCACCAGCGCGACCAGCAACACCACATCTGCGACCAGAAAAGGAATCACGCCACGGAAGATTTTCTCAACCGGAATCTGCGGATTCTGTGACTGCACAACAAACACGGTGAGCCCGACCGGCGGCGAGATCAGCCCCACCGTGGACATGACTGTCACGAAGACGCCGAACCAGATCGGGTCGTAGCCGATGCCTTTCACGAGCGGCAGCAGTACCGGTACGGTGATGAGAAGCGTGCTGACCTCTTCGAGAAAGGTGCCCAGCAGGAGATAAAGCGCAACGATCGCCGCAATCACCATCCAGGGCGAGAGCCCCGCGCTGTTCACCCAGTCGGCGAGCGCCCCGGGGAATTGCGTGAGCACAATGAGCCGGGAAAAGATGAAAGCGCCGATCACGATGATGAACAGCATGGCCGTGGTCTGCACAGTTTCGATACCGGCCTCCCAGAGGCCGCGCAGCGTGAGTTGCCTGCTGGCAAAGCCAATTGCCACCGCAGCCGCCGATGCCACGGCAGCGGCCTCGGTGGGCGAAAACCACCCGGCATAAATGCCGACCACCGCCAGCACGAAGAGGAGCGCGAGCTTCCAGGTGCCGGCGAGCGCACGCAGGCGTTCACCCAAGGGTTGTGCGGGCGATGCCGGCATGAGGTGCGGACGGATTCGCGCCAGCACCGCGATCACCAGTACATAGCCGACTGCAAGCGCAAGGCCCGGAATCATGGCCGCCGCAAACAGCGCCTTGATCGATTCCTCGGCCACCAGCGAGTAGATCACCAGAATGAGCGATGGCGGAATCAGGATACCCAGCGTGCCGGCCGAGGCCACGCTGCCGGTGGCCAGTTCCATGTCATAGCCATAGCGACGCATCTCGGGAATGGCGACACGCGAAAAGGTGGCGGCGGTGGCGATTGACGAACCGCAGATGGCAGAAAACGCTGCACACGAACCAATGGTGGCCGCAGCGAGCGCCCCGCGGATGCCCGAGAAAAGCGCATTGGCCGCAGCGAACAGCTCCGAGGACATTTGCGCTCTTGAGGCCACCGCTCCCATGAAGATGAAGAGCGGCACCACCGTGAATGAATACGCGACGCCGGGATTGGCGCCAGTGAGTTCATAGGGAATGGAGGCAAGCGTACGGAAGGTGACGGGCCAGCCCTGGGCTGCGGCATAGCCAAGCACGCCGCTCAAGGTAAGCGCAGTGGCAATGGGCACCCTGACCATCATGAGCGCGAGCAGCCCGATGACCGACACCAGGCCAATCATTCCCACGCTCATTGCGTGCCCTCCGGGCGCGCCGAATCGACCTCGCCGGCAAGCAGCACCGCAACCGAGGTGAAAAGCGCGAGCACGATGCCAACCCAGGCTGGTGCCATGAACCATACCTTCGGGATCTGCAGATCTGCCGAGGTGTCTCCGAACTCGACGATGTCAACCAGCGGCCCCACCATGTGCCAGGCAAAAAACCCAAGCATCACCGCAGACAGAAACGCCGCCATGCGTTTGAGGGCGGCCGACCAGCGCGGCTGCCACTGATCGATCATGTCGACGGTGATGTTGGCGCCGCGGGCAAACACGCCGGGCGCAGCCATGAAGAACGCCACGCCCAGCGCGAGTTCGGCGAGCTCGGTGACGCCGGTGATCGGCTTGTTGGTGAAACGGCGGAGGAGCACATCGGCCGTGGTGACGCCCATCATTGCGAGGAGCGCCACGACAGCGATGCTGTCGAACAGAAGCGTGAGGCGCGCCACCAGGGCGCGCACTCGATCGGCTGGCATCAGGCCCAGAAATTCTTCGAGGTCTTGGCGTGCTTCTCGGCAAGCGACTTCATGGTGGCGTAAACCGTCCGCGCCGGCAGGCCTTTGGCTTCCATGGCTTTCAGTGTGGACTCGGTCACGTCGGCTCCGATCTTGCGCAGGCGCTCGTCTTCGGCCCTGGACAACCGGATTGCCTCACCGCCGCCGTCCATCATGGCTTTCTTGCCGGGAACATCCAGCGCATCCCAGCCACTGCCGATATTGGTTTCGATGCCGGTGACCGATTGGTCGATGAGCTTCTGAAGATCGGCTGGAAGCTTGTTGTACCAGGCCTGGTTGGCCACCACCGCAAAGCTCGACACGAAGCAGTAGAGCTCGGTGGTGTATTTGCAGATGCCGCCAAGCTTCCAGGCAATACCCGCGCCACCGTAGTCGGTGAAGGCGCCGTCCAGCGTGCCTTTCTGAAGCTGCTCGGCCACTTCGGTGGGTGGAACACCAACCGGCGTGGCGCCCAGGGCGGAGATGAATTCGCGGATGGCTGCCGTTGAGAAGCGCAGCCGCTGACCCTTGAAATCATCGAGTGTTCGCAGGGCCTTTTTGGTGGTGTGAACGCTGCCGGGCTGGTGCGTGAAGAGATACAGCACCTTGGTGCCACGATGCTCGGCGTCGAGATATCGGGCACGAAGCTCGGGGTCATTCAGCACCTTGATGCCGATTTCAGCGCTCCCGATGAGATAGGGCATGTTGACCAGCTCGGTAAGCGGAAACCGGCCCGGCGTGGAGCCATGAAGGATGTAAGCCATTTCGGCTGTGCCGTCGCGCGCAAAATCGAAGTGCTTGGGCGTGGGTCCCATCTGAGCACTTGGAAAATGCTTGAAGACCAGACGGCCGTCGGATTTCTTTTCCAGTTCTTCGCCCCACTTCACCAGCCACTGCGACTGAAAGTGCTGCGGGCCCACAAAGTTGGCGACCTTGACTTCAAATTTCTGCTGGGCACTGACAATGGCCGGAAAGCCCGACAGACCCGCGGCCGAAGCGCCGCCGATGATCAGGTTGCGACGGGATGTGCTCATGACGTTGTCTCCTTTGATTTTGGGAAGAGTGTAACCCGCGATCTGCCCGCGCAGGCACCCTGGAACACACTTCAGAATTCGGTCTCCGGGATCCCCCGATAAATCCAGTCGATCTCCTGAAAGAACGAATCCGGCGCGCGGCCTCGATACAGGTCGTTGCGCAGATCACGCGCGACACCCCCCGCATGGAGCACATGACCGAAGGCCCGTGCGGTCAGCACGATTCTTGCGGTTCGAAGCACGCGTGCTTTCTGGTAGGAAAGAAAAGCCTGGTTCGGATCATTGGGCGATTCGGCCAGACGCGCAGCCAGCACCACCGAGTCTTCAAACGCCATGCATGCGCCCTGGGCAAGATACTGCAAGGTGGGATGCGCGGCATCGCCCAGCAGAGTGACGTTGCCCCGCGTCCA
The DNA here is from genome assembly GCA_049423065.1 of Burkholderiaceae bacterium. GTDB lineage: Bacteria > Pseudomonadota > Gammaproteobacteria > Burkholderiales > Burkholderiaceae_E > SYIM01. The sequence goes on along the minus strand of JBMSQB010000012.1, from coordinate 27,698 downwards.
GTTGCCGATGGGGTCGCGGTCGCGCATCATCCAGTGGCGGTCGAGGCTGATGTACTCCAGCATGGCGCGAACTCTTGGGTGCGCCTGCGCAAACATGGCGGTGAGCTCTGCGGGCGACCCATAGTCGGCCTCGCCGCGCGCAAAGGCGGGGCTCCCAAACACCGCCACATTGTTCAGCACATCGCCCGCCCTGAGGGCGTACTGCACCAGATGGATGTTGTGGCCGAACCAGCCAATGACAGAGCGGTCATAGGTACGGTCGAACACCTTGCCAATGGGGATAACCCCTCGGTAGGCAAGAAACCCGGTGACCCGGGGCGGCGTTGCCTCTGCAACATAGTCGCGCGTGGGCGAGAGCAGCCCATCGGCGCCGATCAGGCAGCGTGCGGAAAAGCTCGATCCGTCCTCGCAGCGCACCTCGACCGAGGTGCCGTGGTCGGTGATGCTGGCGAGGCCCTTGGAGGTGAGCAGCTGGATGCGGGGATGCTTTTCGCAGGCGGCAAGCCATGCGCCCAGCAGGTCACGCCGATGAATCACCGCGTAGGGGTGCTTGAACCGCGCGAGAAAAGCCTCGTTCAGATTGACCCGAGCCCACTCTTCGGTATCGATGGCATCGAGAAACACCATCGCCTCAGGAAACACGGCGCTGCTTGAGATGGTGTCCCACAAGCCATAGCGCTTGAGAATGCGGGTGGCATTGGGACCCAGCTGGATGCCGTAGCCGATTTCAGTGAACTCTGCGGCCTTCTCGAGCACCGTGACCTCGAAGCCGCGCTCGGCAAGCGCAAGCGCAGCCGACAGGCCGCCCAGGCCGCCACCGCTGATCAGTATCTGGGTGTCTTTCATGTTGAGCATTGCCGGGCCAACGCCGTTGGCCCGTGATTGATCAGGAGGGCGACACCGCCCGGTGGATCAGGAAAAAGATTCAACCTTTCCGTTCAGATCCATGAGCCCGAGTTCGACCCGCAGCTTGGGGAAGCGCTTGGCGACCTCGGCACGAAACTCGAGGAGCGACTTGCGATGGGTGGCAGTTTCCGCATCACGGTTGGCCACCGCCGCATCACCGTAAGCGATTTTTGCCGCGCCACAGTCGCGATGATTGATGGCAATGACCGCCGGGATGTTGTGCAGTTGAATCGATGCACCAAGATTGTCCCAGAAGGTCTGGTGCCAGCCATTGAACTTGGGCGCCACCGCACCGATGGCTGCGCCCGCGATATTGAACTGGCTGTATTTCCCGACGAGCGAACGGCTGCTCATGTGATCGAGGGTGAGCTTGGGAAAGCGCGGATCGATACAGGCGAGCAGCATGGCGTCGTAGTTGCCGCCAGCCGCCTGGGCGCCGAAGGGCAGCATTTGTGCAAACCCCATCGCAGCGCCGGCCGCGAGAAAGGCCCGGCGGCTGGAGCCGGGCAAGCGGATCAGGTCGCAGCAGGTGCAGGCGCCCGCGCCGTGAAGCCGCGAAGAAGAAACGGAAGGCATAGAGACCATTTGAACTTTCCTTATTGAGGGTTAACAGCAAACAACCGATCAGGATTCAGCCGTAAAGCCCACCTTCTTGATGAGCGGACCCCACTTGTCGTATTGCTCTTTCTGACTGCGACCCAGCTCTTCGGCGGTGCTGCCGCGGGCAATCAGCCCGACGTTGGCGAGTGCATCGATCACCGATTTTTCCTTGACTGCGGCATTGATCGCGGCATTGGCTGCCGCCACCACATTGGCGGGGGTGCGGGCGGGCGCGAAGAATGCAAACCACTCATCGACCACCAGATCCGGGAAGCCCTGCTCGGCAAAGGTGGGGACATCGGGCACGAAGGGCGAGCGCTGCGCGCCCGAGGTGGCGAGAATGCGCATCTTGCCGGCCCGGGTGTTGGCGAGGAAATCGCCGTGCGGGGTGACCATGGCCGCGATCTGCCCGCCCACCACGTCGGTGACGCCAGGGACCGACCCTTTGTAGGGCACGTGCTTCATGTCGACGCCTGTCTGAATGCCGAACAGCGCACCGACAAAATGGGGCGTGGACCCCGCCCCGGGCGAGCCGTAGTTGGCGTCCTTGGGATTGGCCTTGGCCCAGGCAGCGAAGTCTTTCAGATTGCGCACGCTCGCAGGCACCATGGGCCCCACCGCGAAGCCATGCTGAATGATGGCGGCCATCGAGACGGGAACGAAGTCGCGGAAGGCGTCGTAGCCGAGCTTGCTGTAGACGTGCGGAAAGAGCGCAAGCATGGAAAACGGCGTGAGCGCGAGGTGCGTGCCATCGGCCGGCGCGGGCTTGAGCACATCAAGCGCAATGCGCCCGCCTGCGCCCGGCCGGTTGTCGACCACTGCAGCGTTTCTGGTGAACGCGCTGCCTGCGAGCTTTTCGCCAACACGGCGGGCCACGATGTCACCCGAGCTGCCCGGCGGAAATCCGTAATAGATCTTGACCTGTTCGATCGGCAGGCCAGCCTGCGCGAAGGCATGTGACCCGACGGCACCCAGCACGGCTGCGGCCGACCCCGCCTGGATCAGTTGACGGCGTGATGTCATGGTGATCTCCCTGAATATTTTTTGACCAGCGCGCGGGGCACCCACCACGCGCCGCCAGCCCCGCTATTGTGGCAGAGGACTCAACGTGGAAGGAAGAGCCCGGGCAGACTGCCTTCGTGAAGCGCGTCGACCAGTGCCGACCGATGCCGGAGCACAGCCCGCTGGTTGATTGAGCCCTTGTCGGTAACCTCGCCCAGATCGAGCGAGGGCGGCTCGGCAAGCAGGGCGAGGCGCGCCACACGGCTCGCGCTGCCCGTGGCAGAGCGCGCGAGCGTGTCCAGAACAGCCTGGAAATGCGCACGTACCGGCGCCGCTGCCAGCACCTCGGCCAGGGAAGCGTCGGGTGCGAGACCAGCCAGCGCACGGACGGTGGGCGCCGGAAAAATAAGCGCCCCCACCTCGTTCTGGTTGAGTCCGGTGATGACGGCATCCTGTACATGGGGAGCGCCCGCTGCGATGATCCGCGCCCGCAGCGGCCCGACGCTCACGAAGGTGCCAGTGGCGAGCTTGAAGTCTTCAGCGATGCGGCCATCAAAGCGCAGCCCCAGATGCGGGTTGTCAGGGTTGATCCAGAGCACCGCATCACCGGTTCGGAAGAAGCCCTCTTCATCGAACGACTCGGCTGTCTGCCCCGGGGCCCGCCAATAACCGGGGGTGACATTGGGCCCGCGATAGCGCACCTCGGTCTTGCCATCGATATCGACCAGTTTCAGTTCGAGCCCGGCGGCGGGCACACCAATGTCGCCTGCGCGCACCTCCGGATTGGTGATGAACACCGCAAACGGCGCGCTCTCGGTCATGCCGAGCCCGGTGCCCATCACGATGCGTTCGCCGATCTCTCGCTCCTGGGAATCCCAGAGGCTGTCCCAGATGGGTTGGGCCAGCGCCGCACCCGAGTAGAAGAACATGCGCACCCGCGACAGGAGCGATCGGCGAAGCACATCATCGGTCTGCATGGCGCGGGCGATCGCTTCGAAACCGGTGGGCACGTTGAAATACACCGTGGGCGACACTTCGCGCAGGTTGCGCAGCGTTTCAGGCATGAGGGCGGGCGTGGGCTTGCCGTCGTCGATGTAGAGCGTGCCGCCGTGGAACAGCACCATGCCGAAATTGTGATTGCCGCCGAAGGTGTGATTCCAGGGCAGCCAGTCGACCAATACCGGGGGCGCTTCGGCCAGCACCGGCATCGACATGGCCATCTGCTGCTGGTTCGCGCACCACATCCGCTGCGTGTTGATGACGGCCTTGGGCAGCTTGGTCGAGCCGCTGGTGAAGAGGAACTTGACGATCGTGTCGGGGCCAGTGGCGGCGATGGCCCGATCGACCGCTGAGGTGGCGGTGGTTTTCAGGAGCGCAGCAAGCGACGTGACCGGACGCGCGATGCGCACGGGTGCGGCGCCCACATCGGACGCCGCCCGGCCCACACCACCGGGCAGGCCCTCCAGGCCTTCCCCCATGACCACCTCGACATCCAGCCCGACCGTTGCGGCGATGGCGTCTGCATAGCGGTCGTCCGAAGCAAACACCAGCCCCGGGGTGGTGACCGCGAGCACGTGCCGGAGCTTTTCAAAATCCCGGCTGACGAGCGAATAGGCAGGCGATACCGGCGCAAACGGAACGCCCGCCAGCACGCAACCAAGCGACATGAGCGCGTGCTCAAGACTGTTCTCGGACAGGATCACCACCGGCCGCTCGACACTCAGCCCGCGATCGATGAGGGCCTGCGCCATGGATCGCGCATGGGCCCACGCCTGCCCGAAACTGAGGATTTGCCAGTCACCCGTACCGCCCCCCTCAAGCCTCATCCGGCGCGCGAGAAAAGGCCGGTCGGGCGTGGTGTTCGCCCAGTGCGCGAAACGGTCGGTGATGCGGGAGGGATACGCGGTGAGGGCAGCGTCGGCCTGCACATAACGAACCCCGGGCGCGCCCTCGCGCAGGCTGACGCGCGTGATGCCAAACCGCAGGGGCCGAAAGGGTGCACGGGTCATGGACTGCTCCAGGATTCGTTGGTGGGCGCTGCGTGCGCGGACCAGCCCTTCAGACCGCGCAGCGCTTCGAAGGCAAGAAAATCGCCATCGTTGTGCAGCAACGCGTAGTCGCGGTCGATGCAGAACGTGGCAAGGAGAACATCATGCACGCTGCGAACGGTGTGCCCCGCCGTGCGCAGTGCGCGGTAGTGCTGGGCGGCAGCGAGCGCGAGCGCCGGCCCACCGGTGGATTCGATATCAAAACCGGCCATCAATGCATGGGCCCGGCGGGCATCGCCTTCCAGGCGAAACCCGCGCAAGACTTCGAACATGACCAGATCGGGGACGACGATGCGCCACTCGCCCGCCTGCAACAGCCTGGCGAGCTGGTCGGCGGCGGACGACTGCGTGCCGCTGAAAAAATCAATCCAGACGCTGGAATCAGCGACGAGCACGACGCACCCCAGCGCGGGATGCCGATACCGGCACGGGGTCGGGCGCCTGCACGACAGTCCGCGTGGCCGCGGGCACACCACCGCCCGGCCGGGGATCCCAGCTCGGCACATCCCCCCCCTCCCAAGGCAGCTTGCCGCGCCACTTCAGCACTTCGCGGTAGTGCGCCTGGCGGGCGAGCAGCCGCAGGCCCGCTTCAACGGCCTCCCGCTTGGTCTGGAAGGGGCCCGCCGCGAGCGCCTGCTGCATGAGTGCATCGTCGATATCGATGTTTGTGCGCATTGTGTATGAATTGTAGAAAATATGTGTATTGTACTTATCGCTGCATCATGAGCAAGCGGCATTACCATGCCGGTTTGTCCCATTGACTGCCCGCCACAATGAACCACGCCGACCTTGTTGCAATCGACATCCACACCCACGCCGAGGTGAGCTGCCGCAACCCCTTTGACGCCTATGGCGAGGAATACGACCGGGCGGCCGACAAATATTTCGGCAGCACGCGCCGCCCCACCATCGCTGAAACCGTGGCCTACTACCGTGAACGCAAGATCGGCCTGGTGATGTTCACCGTTGACAGCGAATCGCAACTGGGCCGTCGCCGCATTCCGAACGAGGAAATCGCCGAAGCCGCGCGCGCGAACGCCGACATGATGATCGCCTTTGCGAGCATCGATCCACACAAGGGAAAGATGGGCGCACGCGAGGCCGAGCGGCTGATCCGCGAAGAGGGCGTCAGGGGCTTCAAGTTTCACCCCACTGTTCAGGGCTTTCATCCCTACGACCGCATGGCCTGGCCGATCTATGAAGTCATCAATGCGCATGGCCTGCCCGCCATCTTTCATACGGGCCACAGCGGCATCGGCAGCGGCATGCGCTGCGGCGGCGGGCTGCGGCTTGCGCTCAGCAACCCCATGCATCTGGATGAGGTCGCCATCGATTTCCCCGACATGCAGATCGTGATGGCCCACCCCAGCTGGCCCTGGCAGGACGAGGCGCTGAGCGTGGCCATGCACAAGCCCAACGTATGGATCGACCTCTCGGGCTGGAGCCCGAAATATTTTCCCAAGCAGCTCATTCAATATGCCAACTCGCTGCTGAAAGACCGCGTGCTGTTCGGCAGCGACTTTCCGCTCATCACGCCCGAGCGCTGGATGAAAGATGCCGAGGTGGCGGGATTCAAGCCCGAGGTGATGCCCGGCATTCTGAAAGGCAACGCCGTACGGCTCCTGGGCCTGGGAGCCGTCTGATGAGCAAACCCAACAGCGTACCCGTGCACTGGCGCAATGCCTCGCTTGCGCTCGCCTTCGACATCATCCTCGGCTGGTGCATTGTTCTTCTCATCGACGACCCGGAGTCGTTCTGGAAGCTCCCCACCGTTGTGCTGGCGCTCTGGTTCGTGCCGTGGCTGTTTCGCCTGAAGGCAGGCCTCTACTACGTCTTCAATTACTTCTTCAATGAACGCGCGCTGGTGGTGCGGCAAATCGCCCAGGAACTTGCAGACAAGGGCTACCCCTGCCCTGACGAGCACTATGACCTGGCACAGGACTATTTCGCCGAAGTGGCCACCAACGCAGAGGCGAGTGTCGACGCCCGGGTGTCGGCCGCAAAATATCTGGGTGCCGATGCGGCGTGGGGGCAGTCACAACAAATGCTGACCCGCTGGCTCTTCAATCGTGCGGCACTTGAGGTGATCGCCGGCTACCGCAAGACGTTTGAGCCGGATCCGGCAGGCTGATCAGCCGCACATGCGCAGGACGGCCGCATCACGCGGCCTTCAGCCCAGCACAATTCCCGCATCGCGCACCAGTTTGTCCCAGCGCTCGAGCTCCTCGGCAATATCGCGGGCCAGTGCGGCGGCGCCCCGCTGCCGTGCCACCGCACCCTGTTTGCTGAGCCCCTGGCTGACCTCGGGGTCACCGATCGCAGACGTCACCTCGTGCTCAAGCCTTGCGAGCACCGTCGCAGGGGTGCCCGCAGGCGCCAGCACGAAGAGCCGCGGCGAGGCATCGAAACCGGGCAACCAGTCGGCCACGCGTCGCCAGTCTTCAGCGCCCGCAAACGGCTCGGGGCTGGTGAGCCCCAGCACCCGCATGCGACCCGCCTTCACATGACCGAGCGCCGCGGCCGCACTCAGGACTGCCAGGGGAATCTGGCCGCCCAGAAGATCGGGAACAATTTGCGCAGCCCCCCGGTATGGCACATGGTTCAGTCGGATCGAGGCTCTCGCCTGGAGCAGTTCCATCGCAAGATGATGGACGGTTCCGATGCCCGATGTGGCATAGCCGAGCGTCTCGCCACGCCTGGCGGCTGCCGCCATATCTTCCAGCGATCGAAGCGGCGAATCGGCGCGAACCGCGATCGCGAGCGGCGCAGTGGCCACCGCACCCACCGCGGAAAAACTGGTGCGGGCATCCAGACCCGCTTTCTGCATCGTCCGGGCAGCAATCAGAAGCGATGAGTCCGCGAGCATCAGCGTGTACCCGTCGGCGGGCGCCTCGGCCAGCACCCCGGCAGCAATGGTGCTGCTTGCGCCTGGGCGGTTCTCCACCACCACGTTCTGACCGAGCTGTGTGGCAAGCCGCCCCGCCACGTTGCGCGCGATCGCATCGGCACCGCCCCCGGCCGAAAACCCGACCAGGAGTCTGAGCGGACGCGACGGAAAGCTCGCCTGCGCGACGGGAGCGCCTGTCTGCGCCGCCGCCTGCCGCCAGGGCAGTACCGCACCGGCCGCCGAGGCGGCAGCAACCATCATGAGCGTTCGTCGTTGACTGGCAAAAAGGTGAGTCATGGTTCAGGCTTCCTTCGGTTGATCACGCGACATCAGGACATGCGTCGCAGCACGCGTCCGGGATATTCATTGGCGGCTCGCCCCTCGCGCCAGACGATCGTGCCGTTCACCACGACCGTATCGATACCCTGGGCACGCTCGAGAGGGTGCTCATAGGTCGACCCGGCATCAATCCTGTCGGGATCGAAGAGCGCCAGGTCGGCATACGCGCCCTCGGCGATCACACCCCGATCGACCAGGCCGAAATTTCGGGCGCTGAGCGCTGTCATCTTGTGGATGGCGCGCTCGAGGGAAAACAGGCCCAGCCCGCGCGCATAGTGCCCAAGCACACGCGGGAAGGTTCCCCAGAGGCGGGGATGCGGCGCATCGTCATGCGGCAGGCCGTCGGAGCCGATCATCGTGGGTTCGAAAGCGAGAATGCGCTTGACGTCATCCTCGTGCATCCGGAAATAGATGGCGCCTGCCGGCAGCAACCGGGCGATTGCTTCATCCTGTGACACGCCCAGTTCAGCCGCGATCGCGGCCAGCTCGCGGCCCGCGTGCTCCGGCATGCCGCGCGACCAGGTGACCAGTACGCGCTCGGAGGTGGCCGCGCGGTCGGCCGACAGAATGGTCGAGCCCGCAGCGTACGGATAGCAGTCAAGGCAAACCGTCTGGCGGGACATGGCGCGCTCGATGATGGCCAGCGTCTCGGCGGAGCGGCCGTAATTGGCGCGGCCAATCAGCTTGTGATGCGAAATCACGACAGGAATATCGAGTTCGCGCCCCACGCGGAAGGTTTCTTCCAGTGAATCGGTGATCCGGTCTCCTTCACAGCGCATATGCGTGCAATAAATGCCGCGATGCCGGGAGAGCGGGCGGCAGATCTCGATCACCTCTTCCGCGGGCGCGCTGATCGCAGGTTCGTAAAAGAGGCCCGTCGACACGCCGATCGCGCCCGCCGCCAGCGACTCGTCCACGAGCGCGCGCATGGCGGTGATCTCGGCAGAGTCGGCGGGTCGGTCGGTGCGCGTCATGGTTGCGAGCCGCAGCGTGGTGTGCCCCACGAGAAGCGCGCAGTTGGTGGCGGCTGGCGCAGCCTGAAGCGCCTGCACATAGGCCGCGAAGTTGCGAAACCGGAACCAGCCGCCGGCATCGTCCAGAAGGTTCAGGGGCGGCGTGACGCCTTGCGAAAACGGCACCGGCAATGGTGCAAGCGAAATCCCGCAGTTACCCGCCACGACAGTGGTGACCCCCTGGCTCACCTTGGGCGCCATGCTTCGATCGGACAGCAGCAGCCGGTCATCATGCGTGTGAACATCGATGAAGCCAGGCGCTGCCACGCGCCCGTCCAGATCGATCTCGGTCGCCCCAGAGGCGCCGGCCAGATCACCCACCCGTTCGATACGGTCAGCGCGTACACCGATATCGGCGGAAAACCGCGGCGCACCCGTGCCATCGATCACCTGGGCGTTGCGAATCAACAGATCGAAATGGGCAGACATGGAAGCGTCCTCAAAGAAGCGCACCGCGCGCGGCCACCGGCCACACGGCTTCCACGCGATCGCCGCGGAAGCAGATGATCTCGTCGTACAGATTGACGGTGGGATCGCAGTGACCGGGAATCAGCATCAGGGCTTCACCCAGACCGGGTGGGCTCGCCTCGGTGCATTCAATCACGCCGTGTTCATCGGAGGCCTTCAGGTAGCGCCAACCAGGATGGTTCCAGATCCCAGGCATCCCGCTGTCAACGCTCGAGGCCTTGAGACCCGCATCCACGATCGCACGCGCGCTGCTCGGGCGACTCATGACCGTGGTTCTCACGAAGAGCGCGTGTTCAAAACCCAGGTCATCGGGCGCGGGCTGGTTGTCAGCGTAGTCGCGGTCCATGAACACGTAGGAGCCCGCCTGCACTTCGTTGTAGATGCCTGAATCGCGCTCGAGCAGAAAGGTGCCGGTGCCCGCCCCCGTAATGGTCTCGCACGCAAGGCCGCGCGCGATCACCGCATCGCGGCTCACCCTGGCGCAGTCCGTTGCAAAACCGATGGCCGCGCTGCGCTCGGCCGCGCTCCGCTTGTGCTGCGCCGGACCGTGGTACACATGAAGACCGGCAAATCGAAGCGATGCGAAACCCGCGATCAGGGCTGCAAGTTCGGCTGCGGGTTCGCCCGGCGGAACGCCGCAACGCCGTCCCACATCCACTTCCACATAGACGTCGATCACCGCTCCGGCAGACGCTGCAATCCGGGCAAGATCGCGCACCGGGGCCGCGGCATCAGCCAGCACACCGATTCGCGCCCGCGATGCAAGCGCAACCAGACGTTCGAGTTTGGCGGCGCCCACCACCTCGTTGGTGATCAGTACGTCACGCACCCCGGCTTCAACGAAAACCGCGGCCTCGCTCACTTTCTGACAGCAGATCCCCACCGCACCGAGCGCCACCTGCCGCAGCGCGATCTCGGGTGTCTTGTGACTTTTGGCGTGGGCACGCAGCCGCACACCACGGCCTGCAAGCGCATGGGCCATGCGCTGCAGATTGCGCTCGAAGGCGTCGAGGTCGAGCAGCAGCGCGGGCGTATCAACATCTGTCAGACGATCGCCCGGTTGGGCAGCACTCCAGGGGGACATCGGATTCCTTGGTGGGTGGATTCGACAACCGCGGAAGGATGGTATGCAAATCGGCCCGCGGGGGAAAGCGTGAGGGCGTGTATCAAAGCGTAACCGCCTTTCATTCAGGGCAAGTGTCCGCTCCCAGGTTTGTCGTATAGTGCCTGCGACTTCATCGCCGCCATGCCCGCCCCCTCCCCCACCCCTCGCAAGCGCCGCCGCAGCACCACCACCGTCGTCGTGCTGCTGATCGTTTTGGTGGTTGCGGGATGGTTCGGCTGGCAACACTGGCAGGCGGGTTCGTCGCCCTCGGCAGGAAAGCCCTCGAGTGCACCCGGAGGTCCTACAGGGCAGCAAGGCGCTGGGGGTGCGGGCGCGGCGGGGGGCGCAGCACGCTGGGGCGGCGGCAATCGCGCCATGCCAGTGTCGGCCGGTACTGTCGACCGCCGCGACCTCCGCGTCATTCAGCCGGCACTCGGTACCATCCTTGCCCTCAACACCGCAGTCGTCCGCGCCCGCGTCGAAGGGGAACTCCGCGCCATCCACTTCACCGAAGGTCAGCAGGTACGCGCTGGTCAATTGCTTGCCGAAATCGATCCCCGTCCTTACGAGGTTCAGCTCGCCCAGGCGGAAGGGCAGCTCGCGCGCGACCAGGCGCAACTCGCCAACGCGCAGATCGACCTCGCCCGCTACCGCGACCTGGCCGCGCGCGACTCCATCGCCCGCCAGCAGGTCGACACCCAGGAGGCGCTGGTCAAGCAGCTGGGTGGAACCATCCGGATCAATCAGGCCGCGGTCGACAATGCGCGGCTGCTGCTCTCCTACACCCGTGTCACCGCCCCGATCAGCGGGCAGGTGGGTCTGCGTCAGGTTGACCTCGGCAATGTAGTGCGCGCCTCGGACCCTCAGGGGCTCATCACCATCACCCAGACGCAGCCGATCAGCGTGATCTTCTCCCTTCCGGAGGCAGCCTTGCCCAGGCTGCGCGCGGGCATGCGGGGCGCTGAACGTCCAGCGGTCGAGGTCTGGGACCGGGATGGCCGCACCCGGCTGGCCATGGGCGCGGTCAGCAGCCTCGACAACGCCATCGATCCGGCCACCGGCACGATCCGGGTCAAGGCGCAGTTCGACAACCGGGACGGGGCGCTTTACCCGAACCAGTTCGTCAACATCCGCCTGCACCTCGACACGCTGGCCGGCGCGACGGTGGTGCCCAGCAACGCCGTGCAGCGCGGTGCGACCGGCAGCTTTGTTTACAGGATCGGCGACAGCGGCGCGGTGTCGGTGCGTCCCATCGAGGTGCTGGCATCAGAAGGCGACTGGACCGGTGTTCGCGGCGATCTTGCGCCCGGCGATCGGGTGGTCACCGACGGTGCCGATCGGCTGCGCGAGGGAGCGCAGGTGGAGGTGATCGCGCCCGCTCGCGGACGTCCCGGTGCGGCACCGGCGCCCGGCATGCCACCCACATCGACGACCGGGGCCCCACCGGCCGAGCGCCCGCCCTGGCTCGACCGCCTGCCGCCCGAGCAGCAGGAGCGCTTCATGAAAATGAGCCCCGCCGAGCGGCAAACCTTCATCGAACAGATGCGCGAGCGACGTCGCCAGCAGCAGGGCGGCTGAGCGCCTGCCAACGCCCGCCATGAATCTGTCGCGCCTGTTCATTCTGCGGCCGGTGGCGACCACGCTGCTGATGGTGGCCGTCCTGATTGCAGGCGCGCTGGCCTGGCGGATGCTGCCCGTCTCGGCGCTCCCGGAGGTCGATTTCCCCACCATCCAGGTCACCACGCTTCACCCAGGCGCCGGCCCCGATGTGATGACCTCGGCGGTCACCGCGCCGCTCGAGCGCCAGTTCGGCCAGATGCCAGGACTCGCACAGATGTCGTCGATCAGCTCGGGCGGGGCCTCGGTGATCACGCTCAGGTTCCTGCTGACCCTGCCGCTCGAGGTGGCCGAACAGCAGGTGCAGGCAGCGATCAACGCCGCGAGCAATCTGCTCCCGACCGACCTGCCCATGCCACCGATCTACCGCAAGTTCAATCCGGCCGACGCACCCATTCTGACGCTTGCGCTCAGTTCGCCGTCCCTTGCGCCCATCCGCCTCAACGATCTGGTGGAAAACCGGCTTGCGCCCAAGCTTTCGCAGGTAGCCGGGGTGGGCGTGGTATCGATTTCCGGGGGCCTGCGACCGGCCATTCGCATCCAGATCAATCCGAATGCGCTCGCCGCGGCCAAGCTGTCCTCGGATGACATTCGCACTGCGATTGCGGCAGCCAATGTCAACCAGCCCAAGGGCAGCTTTGACGGCCCCGCGCAGGCATCCACCATCGACGCGAATGATCAGATCCGCTCCGCGCCCGACTACGCGCGGCTGATCCTCGCCTGGCGAAACGGCAACGCACTGCGACTGGGCGATGTCGCCGATGTGGTGGAAGACGCCGAGAACATCCGGCTGGCGGCATGGGCCGACCGTACGCCGGCAGTGATTCTCAATATTCATCGCCAGCCCGGCGCAAATGTGATCGAGACCGCCGACCGGGTGCGTGCGCTCCTGCCCAGACTGCAATCCACGCTCCCCGCTTCCACCGATCTGCAGATTCTTACCGACCGAACCGTCACGATTCGAGCCTCGGTGAGCGACACGCAGAGCGAGCTGCTGCTCGCAGTCGGCCTGGTGGTCGCCGTGATCTTCGTTTTCCTCCGAAGCGCGACCGCCACCATGATCCCGAGTGTGGCGGTGCCGCTGTCGCTGGTCGGCACCTTCGCGGTCATGCATCTCGCCGGCTTTTCGGTCAACACGCTCACGCTGATGGCGCTCACCATCGCCACCGGGTTCGTGGTCGACGATGCCATCGTCATGATCGAGAACATCGCCCGTCATGTGGAGCGCGGCATGGCACCGCTTGCGGCCGCGCTCCAGGGCGCACGCGAGATCGGCTTTACCATCATCTCGCTCACCGTATCCCTCATCGCCGTGCTGATCCCGCTGCTCTTCATGGGCGACGTGGTGGGCCGGCTCTTCCATGAATTCGCGATCACGCTCGCCGTTGCCATTCTCATTTCGGCGGTGGTGTCGCTCACCCTGACGCCCATGCTCTGCGCGCGGCTCCTGCGCGCAAGCCGTGAAAGCGACCACGGCGCGCTCTACCAGGCGACCGGACGATTTTTTGACGCACTGATTGCCGGATATGGTCGTCTGCTTGACCGCGTGCTCGCGCACCGCACCCTCACGCTCTGCGCTTTTGTGGCAACCATAGCCGCCACAGGCGCACTGTATTTTGCGGTACCCAAGGGCTTTTTCCCGGTGCAGGACACGGGTCTTCTCCAGGCCACCACCGAGGCCACGCAGGCCACATCGTTTGCAGCCATGGCCGAACGGCAACAGCAACTCGCAGAGATCGTGCTTGCCGACCCGGCCGTTCAAAGCCTGTCCTCGTTCATTGGCATAGACGGCGCCAACACCACGCTCAACACCGGCCGGATGCTGATCAACCTCAAGCCCCGGCAAGAACGGGACGGCGCAAACGTGAGCGACATCATCCGGCGCATCACCGATGCGAGCCGCGCGGTCACAGGCGTGACGCTTTATCTTCAGCCGGTTCAGGACCTGACAACCGAAGAGCGGGTATCCCGTACCCAGTACCAGCTGCTGATGTCCTCGCCCGATGACACAACGCTGCGCGCAGGCGCACAAAAACTCCTCGAGCGTCTCCAGGCGCGAAGCGAACTCGCCGATGTGGCTACCGACCTGCTCGACCGGGGCCTGCGCGCGTTTGTGGAGATCGATCGGGCCGCTGCCGCCCGTCTGGGGGTGAGCGTGGCAGGTATCGACAGCGCGCTCTATAACGCCTTCGGCCAGCGCCTGATCTCCACCATGTTCACGCAGTCGAATCAGTATCGCGTCGTGATCGAGGTGGCGCCCCGTCACCGTGTGGGGCTCGAGGCGCTTGCCCAGCTCCAGGTTGCCTCCACCGCCGGTGCGCCCGTGCCGCTGTCGGCCGTTGCCCGAATTGTCGAGCGGCCAGGGCTTCTCGCGATCAACCATGTCGGCCAGTTTCCCGCCGTGACCGTGTCATTCAACACTGCGCCAGGGGTATCGCTGGGTGCAGCAGTGGGCGCAATTCGCGAGGAAATCGACCGTGCAGCGCTGCCAGCCAGCATCGAAACCGGTTTCCAGGGCGCAGCACTCGCCTTCCAGGCATCGCTCTCCGACACGCTGTGGCTGATTCTTGCCGCGATCATCACCATGTACATCGTGCTCGGCGTGCTCTACGAGAGTTTCATTCATCCGGTGACGATTCTGTCGACGCTGCCTTCGGCCGCCCTCGGCGCACTCGCAGCCCTGCTCATGGCCAGACTCGACCTGGACATCATCGCGGTGATCGGCATCATTCTGCTGATCGGGATCGTCAAGAAAAACGCGATCATGATGATCGACTTCGCCCTCGAGGCTGAACGCGAAGAGGGGCTGTCGCCGCACGATGCAATCCGCCAGGCGTGTCTGCTGCGGTTCCGGCCCATTCTCATGACCACGCTTGCTGCACTCCTTGGCGCACTCCCACTCATGCTGGGCGACGGCTGGGGAAGCGAGCTGCGTCATCCGCTTGGCGTCACCATGGTGGGCGGTCTGATTGTGAGTCAGCTTCTGACGCTCTTCACCACGCCAGTGATCTACCTCGCGTTTGCCTCGCTCGCAGCGCCCGGCGCAGCCTCTGACAAGGCGCAGGGTTGACCATGCTTTCCCCTGCCAACCCGTTCGCGCTGTTTGTCCAGCGGCCGGTGGCCACCACGCTGCTCACCATCGGCATTGCGCTCGCGGGTTGGCTGGCCTGGTTGTCACTGCCCATCGCACCGCTTCCGCGGGTGGACTTTCCCACCATCTCGGTCTCGGCATCCCTGCCCGGCGCAAGCCCCGAGACCATGGCGAGGAGCGTTGCCGCGCCGCTTGAGCGCACGCTCGGGGCGATTGCCGGGGTCACCGAAATCACCTCGAGTTCCTCGCTGGGCAGCACCCGCGTCACCGTGCAGTTCGAACTCAAACGCGATATCAACGCCGCCGCACGCGAGGTCCAGGCGGCGATCAACGCTGCCCGCACCTTGCTCCCCACCGACATGCCGTCGAATCCGTCGTACCGGAAGGTGAACCCTGCGGATGCGCCGATCATGATCGTTGCACTCACCTCGGCCACCCTGTCACGCGGGCAGATGTATGACGCAGCCTCCACGGTGCTCGCACAACGGCTCGCCCAGGTCGACGGCATCGGCAATGTGGTGATCGGTGGCGGTGCGCTCCCGGCGGTACGGATCCAGGCCGACCCCAACCGCCTGGCCGCCACCGGCATTTCGCTCGAGGACATCCGGATGGCGGTGGTGGCCGCCAACGGCAACCGTCCGAAAGGCATGATCGAGGATGCCACCCGGCAGTGGCAGATCGACGCCAACGACCAGGCCAGGACTGCGGCCGACTATGCGCCGCTCATCGTGCGCTGGCGCAGCGGCAACGCCGTGCGTCTGCAGGATGTGGCGAGCGTGACCGATTCGGTTCAGGACCTGCGCAACTACGGGGTCGCTGACGGCCGCCCCGCGGTGGTGCTCATGCTCTACAAGCAGCCCGATGCGAACATCATCGAGGCGGTGGATCGCGTGCGCGCGCTGATTCCGTGGCTGCAGGCGTCGATCCCTGCCGCCATCGACCTCAAGGTGGTCTCCGACCGTTCGCCCACCATCCGCGCCTCGCTTCGCGAGATGCAGCGCACCCTGATGATCTCGATCGCACTCGTGTTCGTGGTGGTGTTTCTGTCCCTGAGAAGCCTTCGCGCAACGATCATTCCCAGCATCGCGGTGCCGGTATCGCTGGCTGGCACCTTCGTGATCATGCAGTGGGCAGGGCTCAGCCTGAACAATATCTCGCTGATGGCGCTGATCGTGGCCACCGGTTTTGTGGTGGACGATGCCATCGTGGTGCTCGAGAACATCGCCCGGCATATCGAACGCGGCCGCAGCGTACTCGAGGCGAGCCTCGCCGGCGTGCGCGAAGTGGCGTTCACCGTGGTGTCGATCAGCATTTCGCTGGTTGCGGTGTTCATCCCCATTCTGCTGATGGGCGGCATCATCGGCCGGCTGTTTCGCGAATTCGCAATCGTGATGACTGCCGCCATCCTGGTCTCGATGCTGATCTCGCTCAGCACCACGCCCATGATGTGCGCCATGCTGCTCAAGCCCCGCGCGCCCCGGCGCCCGCGGGGTCGGTTCGCCCGGTGGCTGCGCCTGCCGGCAACACTTGCTGTGCGGGGCTATCGCCGGTCGCTCGCCTGGGCGCTTCGCTACCAACCGCTGGTGCTCATGGCGCTGGTGGGCGTCATCGCTTTCAACTTTCACCTCTACGCCACCATCCCCAAGGGCTTCTTCCCTCAGCAGGACACTGGCCGGATCATCGGCTTTATCCGCGCCGATCAGGCCACCTCGTTTCAGGCCATGCAGGGCCGGCTCGATCGCTTCATCGAGATTGTCCGTGCCGACCCGGCAGTGGAGTCGGTCACCGGATTCACAGGTGGCGGCACACGCAACTCCGCACAGATGTTCATCGCACTGAAACCGCTCGCCGAGCGTCAGGTGGCAGCCGACCGCGTGGTGGGCCGGCTGCGTGGGCGACTGGCTCGCGAGCCCGGTGCGTCGCTGTTCATGGTGCCGGTTCAGGACATCAGAGTGGGGGGCCGTCAGGCAAGTTCGCAGTACCAGTTCACGCTGCAGGCCGACGAGATCGAGGAGCTTCGGCAATGGGAGCCCCGGGTGCGGCGCGCCTTCAGCCGACTGCCCGAACTGGTGGACATCGACAGCGACGTGCAGGAAAGGGGCCGACAGACCGCGCTCGTTCTGGATCGCGATGCGATCGCACGTCTGGGACTGTCGGTTCGCGCAATCGATGCCACGCTCAACAATGCCTTCGGTCAGCGCCAGGTCGGCGTGATCTACAACCCGCTCAACCAGTATCGCGTGGTGCTCGAACTCGCGCCCGAATTCACGCAGAGCCCAGAGACCCTCAAGTCGCTGATCTTCATCTCAAGCACGGGTGAGCGGATCCCGCTCACCGATTTCGCCCGAATCGAGGAATCGGCCGCGCCGTTATCGGTATCGCATCAGTCGGGTACGCCCGCCTCGACCATCAGTTTCAATCTCGCGCCGGGGGTCTCGCTGTCAGAGGCCAATTCCGCGATTCGCGACGCCATGCTCACCCTCGGCGCACCCGCCTCGATACGCGGCACCTTGCAGGGGACCGCGCGCGCATTTGCGCAGTCACTGGACAATCAGCCGGTGCTCATTCTGGCAGCGATCATCGCCATCTATCTGGTGCTGGGCATTCTCTATGAGAGCTTCATCCATCCGATCACGATCCTCTCGACGCTGCCCTCGGCGGGTGTGGGCGCGCTGCTTGCCCTGAAATGGTTCAATACCGAGTTCTCGGTGATTGCGCTGATCGGCGTCATTTTGCTGATCGGCATCGTGAAGAAAAACGCCATCATCATGATCGATTTCGCCATCTCGCGGCAGCGCCGCTCGAGCCTGGGGCCTGGCGCCGCGATGTACGCAGCCGCACGAACGCGACTGCGGCCCATCATGATGACCACGGCCGCAGCGCTCTGCGGCGCCATCCCGCTTGCGATCGGCACGGGCGACGGTGCAGAACTCAGGCAGCCGCTGGGCATTTCAGTGCTGGGCGGGTTGGTGCTCAGCCAGGCGCTCACGCTCTACACCACGCCCGTGGTGTATGTGGGCATCGATCGGCTGCGCAGCGCTGCCGGCCGACTGGCAGCGCGAATTGCAAGCGTCCGACAGCGCGCGCCCCATCGAGCGCCCCATCGTGCACCAGAGGCTGTCGCAGCGGAGAAGCCAAATGCGATCTGATTCCACGATCCGCTGCCGCGTGTTCAAGCTGCGTTCTGATCGCCGTCTGCGCGTTGCCCGTGGCGCAATGGCCCTGCTCGCGTTGAGCGTCCTGGCGGGTTGCGGACTCACTACGCCCCCGCCTTCCGGCGCCCCGCAACCTGTTCGTGAACTGCCCACCGACTTCAGGCATGCCGCATTGCTGAAGCCCGCGGCGGAGCGCGTTGCGGTTGCGCGAAACTGGTGGTCACTTTATGGCGACGACGCGCTGAACGCGCTCCAGCAGAGGCTCCCCGACGGCAACCAGAATCTCGCTGCCAGCATGGCCCAGGTCCGAATTGCACAGGCTGCCATCGACACCAGCCGGGCGGCACTCCTGCCCAGTGCGGGTGCCGGGTTGGTCGCAACCCGCAGCGACAGCGGCACCACCACAATGGGTCCCTCGCTGTCGGTCAACTGGGAGCTGGATCTTTTTGGCCGACTGAGCCAGCAGGTGGATGCGGCACGGGCTCGGCTGGAGGCAAGCGAGTTCGATCTCGAGGCGCTTCGGCTATCGCTTCAGGCCACGCTCACGCAGACCTGGCTCTCGCTTCGCGCCGTGCAGACGCAGTCGGCGCTCCTCGACGACACGGTCCAGGCCTACCAGCGATCGCTTCAGATGACCCAGGATCGCTACCGTGTGGGGATCGTTCCGGCCACCGATGTCGCGCAGGCCCAGACCCAGCTGAAGAGCGCCCAGGCACAGGCCGCCGAGCTCGCTGGCAGCCGTGCCTTGCTGGAGAACGCGCTCGCGGTGCTTGTAGGTGAGATGCCGGCTGCGGTGAACGTCAGCGCCGCCCGGGGCCTGCCCGAGCCGCCCGAGGTGCCGCTGCAGTTGCCGGCCGAGTTGCTGCGCCGTCGCCCCGACATCGCCGCAGCCGAAAAACGTGCGGTCGCAGCGGCCGCGCAGGTGGGTGTATCAACCGCCGCCTTTTTCCCGATCATCACCCTGGGGGCAAACACCAGTCTGCGCGCGAGCACGCTTGCCGACCTGCTCGCCGTGCCGCCCCTCGCGTGGTCGATCGGTCCCAGCCTTGCGCTCGCCGCCTTGGATGGGGGTGCTCGCAGAGCGGCGGTCGCAAGCGCACAGGCCACGCTCGAGCAGGCCTCGGCGCAATATCGACAGACGGTGCTCTCGGCCATGCAGGAGGTCGAGGACAATCTCGCGCTCAACGCTGCGCTCAGGCGGCAGACCGAGCTCCTCGCCGAGTCGCTGATCGAGGCGCGCCGTGCGCTCGACCTCACGCTCAACCAGTATCGCGCAGGCACTGTCAGCTATCTGAACGTGGTGGCTGCGCAGACCACCGCCTTATCGGTCGAACGAAGCCTGCTGGATGCGCGCAGTCGCAGGCTGACCGCCACCAACCAGCTGCTGAAAAATCTCGCCGGCGGCTGGGGACGACCAGGAACCGCTTCGCCATGACCACTGATGCCCGTTCTCCGTCCACGCTCGCCTGGCTGGGCGTCGCCGAGGGTGCCGCGCTCATCCGCGCGCGCGAACTTTCACCGGTTGACTGGACGCAAGCCCTTCTCGCGCGCATCGAGGGAACCGGCCAGCCAATCGACGCGTTCCTCCATGTTGCAGCCGATTCGGCGCTCGCTCGCGCGCGTGCGGCCGAGGAGCAGCTTGCGGCCGGTCACGACCTGGGTCCACTTCATGGCGTGCCCTGCGCAATCAAGGACATCATTGCCACCGCCGACATGCCCACCACGGCGCATTCCCGGGTCCTGATCGGGCATCAGCCTGCAGCCGATGCAACCATCGTGCGCCGGCTGCGACAGGCGGGCGCCGTGCTTCTGGGGAAGACCGCCACGCACGAATTCGCGCACGGCGGCCCCTCCACGGATCTGCCCTGGCCGCCCGCGCGCAACCCCTGGAATCTGGCGCACTTCAGTGGCGGTTCAAGCAGCGGTTCAGGCGCAGCGCTCGCGGGGGGCCTCGCCCCGGCCGCGCTGGGGACCGACACCGGTGGCTCGATCCGGATTCCAGCGGGACTCTGCGGCGTCACGGGTCTGAAACCCACCTACGGTCGCGTCAGCCGATCCGGCATCTATGCGCTCTCGCCTGCCCTTGATACCGCGGGCCCAATGGCGCGCAGCGCACGCGACTGCGCTCTCCTGTTGCAGGCCATTGCGGGGCATGATCCGGCCGATCCCGCGAGCGCACGCGTACCGGTCGCCGATTTCGCAGCCGCGCTGGTGGGGCATCTGAAAGACATTCGCATTGGCGTTCCGCGACACTTTTTCGAGTCCGACCTGCGGGCCCACCCGGAAGCGGCCGCGGCACTTGCCCACGCGCTCGAGGTCCTCGGCAGTCTGGGGGCACGCATTGAAGCGGTGACGCTTGCCCCCATGATGGACTTTGGTGATGTCCGGGTACTGATTCAGGAGGCCGAAGCGTTCGCCATTTATCACTCGCTCCTGCGCGAAGATGCGGGCCGGTTTGGGCAGGACTTCCTGGGCCGCGTCCTGCCCGGCTGCCTGGTGCCCGCATTCGCACAGTCACAGGCTCACCGCAAACGGCGAATGCTGGTTGGGCAGATGGCAGGCGTGCTGCAAACAGTCGATGCGCTGGTCACGGTTGGATCGGGCCCCGCCCCGCGCTTTGATGCGCGCGAAACGCACGGCTTTCTCTATGGGCTCTGGAGCGACAAGCCCAATCTGCTCGCGCCCTTTTCGGTCACCGGTTTTCCCACCTTGTCGGTGTGTAACGGCTTTGCCGCGAGCGGCTTACCCACTTCCATGCAGATTGCGGGCCGCGCCTGGGACGATGCCACGGTGCTTCGGATCGGAGACGCCTTTCAGCAGGTCACCGACTGGCACCAACGCCATCCTGCAGATCCGGTGAGCCCGGGGCCGGTCAGCCTCGCGCCCCCCGAGCCTGCAGAAGCCCTGGACGCGAAGACCATTGCCTGGGCCGATGCCTGCATTGCGCACGCTGATCTGAGGCTCACCGAGGCGCAGCGCTCGCTCGTGCTGCAGGCAGCGCCTCGCGTGAAGCGCATGATCGCGCGGCTGGGCTCGGTGGATGACCGCAGCATCGAACCCGCGGCGGTGTTCCGGCTGGATCAGCCGGGCGACTGATGACCATCGCACTCATACGCTGCCTTCCACCATCACCTCGATCAGCTTGGTCCCGGGCCGCGCAAACGCCGATTGCAGCGTGGCTGCGAGCGTCGCCGGGTCGCTTACCTGGATCGCCTCGAGCCCCAGCGATCGGGCCAATCCGGCAAAATCGACCGACGGGTCGGTGAAGTCCATGCCCACGAACTCGCGACTGCCATGAAACGACAACAGCCGCTGCTTGATGATCCGATAGCCACCATTGTTGATGAGCACCACATTCACCGGCAGACGGTGATGCGCCGCAGTCCATAGCGCCTGAATCGTGTACATGGCGCTGCCGTCTCCAGTGAAACACACCACCGGCCGTCCGGGATTGGCGAGACTGGCGCCCACCGCGCCAGGCAGCCCCCAGCCGATTCCGCCTGAAGCGAGTCCGTGAAACCCGTAGCGATCACGATAGGGAAGGAGTGCGGGCACCAGCGGCGCCGCGGTGAGCGCCTCCTCCACAAAGATCGCATTCTGGGGCAGGGCCTCCACGGTCTTCAGCAGCAGCCAGTCGGGATCGATCGGTAGCTGCGCCGACTTCGTCTCGATCGTCTGGACCAGCGCCCGACGGCGGGCACTCCAGTTGTCGGCCGCTATCGCTTCAATGCGGCGCGCAGCGGTTTCGGCGAGCGTCGCCCCACCCGCCTCTTGCAAGAGCGACGTGAGCGCCGAAAAGGTTTCGCGCACATCGGCGCGGATTGCGATCTCGACCGGGTAATTTTTGCCGATATCCCAATCAATGAGGCCCACCTGCACGATGGGCATCCCGTCGGGTAGCGGATCCACCGGACTGTCCACCGACATCCGGAGCGGGTCGGTACCAAATGCGATCAGCAGATCATAGGCGGACAACACCTGTCTGACCTTGGGCTGACTGCGCGACAGGGCACCGATGAAGCACGGATGCTCGGACGGGAAATGCGCCCCGAACGGAATGGTTTGCTGGAGCACCGGGCAGCCGATGGTCTGGGCGAATTCAGCCGCCTCGGCAAGCGCGTTGCTCGAGACCAGTTCGTCACCAACAATCATCACCGGTCGCCTGGCCGCGAGGATTCGCTGCGCAAGCCGCATCAGTGCGTTGTCGTTCGGCCGTACCGCCGAGTCGATGTCGGTACGCGCGCCCAGATCGAGTTCGGCTTCCGCATTGAGAATGTCACCCGGCAGCGAAATGAAGACCGGGCCCATCGGCGGCGTTCGCGCAATCTTGGCCGCCCGCCGGACGATGCGTGGCAGATCTTCCAGGCGGGTCACTTCGATAGCCCACTTGACGAGCGGCTCGGCCATGCGAACCAGCGAGTCGTAGAGGAGGGGCTCACGCAGGCCATGGCCCTGCTCCTGCTGACCCGCAGTGAGGATCATGGGCGTACGGGTGAACTTGGCCCCGAAGAGCGCCCCCATGGCGTTACCCAGGCCAGGGGCCACATGCACATTGGCGGCCACCAGCTGGCCCGAGGCCCGGCTGAATCCATCGGCCATGGAGACCACGACGCTTTCCTGCATGGCCATGACATAGGTGAGCGAAGGATGCTCGGCGAGCGCATGCATGATCGGCAATTCGGTGGTGCCCGGATTGCCAAACAGATGTGTAATGCCTTCGTCCTGAAGAAGCGCCAGAAACGCCGAGCGCCCTGAGAGTCGTGTCGTCACGGATACCTCCTTCAAGCAGATTGCGCCACCCGCCGCGACAACACGCGTACCGGGATTCCACTTCCAAGCACGCTGGCAGCACCAGCGGCCACACGCTGCGCCGGGTGGTCGTTCAGCCAGCCCGCGAGCTGCCCGTTGGCGCCACCCTGCGCGATGATGGGCTGCAGCACCGGTGCCATCGGCGGCAGTTGCACCGAAATGTCGCGAGTGAGGTTACGCGCCTCGCCGGTTGCAAAATTCACTTCGATCTCATCACCGTTCGACACCCAGTCGGCGGGGTCACCACCGCCAGTGAGTACCGGCAAGCCCTTGGAGATGGCACCCCGCATCGCCTTGTAGGGCATGGATCCGCACACCACACCCATGCCAAGCGCGGCCATCGCGATGAAACCCTGGATATGGGGTTTGCCGCAGCCGAAGTCGGCACCGGCCACCACCAGGTCACCACGCGCCACACGGCCGGCGAACCCGGGATCGATCGGCTCAAACAGATGCGGAATCAGTTCGGCCGGATCGGTGATGCGACCGATCGCGTATTTGAAGGCCATCACACCCTCGTCAAGGGGAATGCTGTTGCCGAACACATGCGCGCGGCCGCGCCGGATGAGGGAGGGCGTCATTGCGAGGCTCCTGATGCAACCAGTGGTTCGAGTTCGCGAGGATCGGCAAGACAACCTGCCACCGCCGACGCCGCTACGGTGACCGGCGAGGCAAGATAGATCTCGCCGTCGTGCGCGCCAAAGCGGCCGGCATGATTGGTGGCTGCGGTCGCGACCGACACCTCGCCCGGCCCAAGCGGAGCCATCATGCCGCCCGCGCAGGGCCCGCAACCCGGGGGCAGCAACATGGCGCCTGCGTCGACAAAGATCTGGGCCAGACCGTCATCGGCCAATCGGCTCGCGGTCGCGGCGGTGCCCGGGACAACGAACATCCGAACATGGTCGGCAATTCTTCGGCCCTTCAGCACCCGAGCAGCGGCGGCAAAATCTTCATACATGCCCGACCCGCAAGCACCAATGGTGGCGTGGTCAATCGGCTGACCCGCCACGCGCGACAGCAGTTCGGCACGATCGGGGCCACCCGGCAGCGCCACCTGAGGCCTGACCGCCGACAAATCGAAACTGATGCGAGCCTCGTAGGGCGCATTGGCGTCGCTCCTGAAATCGGGCGCGCCGCGCACATCGATTCCTGGCGGATCGCCGTCAAAAAGCACGTTGGCCACGCCCATCTCGGTGATGGAATTGCAGAGTGCCACGCGCGCTGCGAGATCGAGCGATGCGAGCCCCGGCCCGCCGAACTCCACCACCCGGTAGTCGTATTGCACGCCCCAGCGCCCATCAGCAAAGCCCTGTGCGAGCAGGAACCCGACATCGCGCGGATGAGCCCCACCCGCAAGCGCGCCCTGCAGATCGATGCGCAGTGTGTGCGGGACGGTGGTCCAGAGGCTTCCGGTGGCAAGCACCGACGTGACCTCGGTTCCCGCCGCCATGGCGAGCGCGCCGGCCGCACCAAAATTCGTGCAGTGCATGTCGTAACAGAACAGGAACATGCCCGGGCGGATCAGTCCGGCCTCGATCGGAAAGATATGGCCGTGGCCACCACGGCCTGCGTCGTACAGGGCGCCCACGTTCCAGGCCCTGGCGATCGCTCGAATATTGCGGCCACGCTCCACCGCACGCTGCGAGCCATAGGCCACTTCATGATCGGTCACGAACACGACCTTTTGCGGATCGATCACGCTGCCGTAGCCGAGCGCGTGGAGTTCGCGGTAGGCGGTCTCGACAAACCCGTCGTGGATGATGACGAGTTCGGGAACCGGATAGACCACCTCGCCGGGTTCAACATGTGCCAGGCCACTTGCCCGCGCCAGCATTTTTTGCACTGCAGTCATGGGCGCAGGCGATCGCCCACTGGAAGATAGATCAGTCACACGGGGTCTCCTGCTGGTTGGGCCGGGCTTGGCCAACTGGGCGCTGGGGCTGCATGGGGATTCCGCGAACGCAAGCCCCAGCAAGCCATTTGAGCCTGATTATGACAAACTCGCCCAAGGAGGAACCTTGTCATGATCACTCTGCAAAATACCGTTCGCCGCGTCGCACTCGCCTGCTCCGCGGCCCTCGTCATCGCGCAACCCTTCGCACAGGCACACGCCCAGGCCTTCCCGAGCAAGCCCATCACCTTCGTCGTGCCCTTTCCGGCTGGCAATGCGTCGGATGTGGCAGCCCGTGCGCTGGGCGAAGAGCTCGCGCGAAAGCTCGGCCAACCCGTGGTGGTTGAAAACAAGACCGGCGCCACCGGCACCATCGGCGCTTCATTCGTGGCCAAGTCCGCGCCCGACGGTCACACGCTCCTGATGACCTCCACCTCATTTGCGATCAGCACCGCGCTGGTGGCGAACCTCCCCTATCGTCCCCTGCAAGATCTCGAGCCTGTCGCGCAAGTGGGCGGAAGCGGCGGCATGCTGCTGGTCGTGGCACCCGACTTCCCCGCGAAAACACTCGCCGAATTCATCGATCTCGCGCGTCGCAACGCGGGCAAGTACAACTACGCGCATGTCGGTCGCGGCACCATCCAGCATCTCACCATGGAGGTGTTTCTCTCCATGACGGGTTTGCAGATCCAGCCAGTGGCTTACAAGGGCAGCGTCCAGGCCATCACCGACATCATCAGCGGCCAGATTCAGGTGATGTTCGATTCCCCCAGTTCGGCTGCACCCTTTGTCGATAACGGCAAGGTGCGCGCGCTCACCAGCGCGGCCGATGCCCGCAGTGTGCGCCTGCCGTCGGTTCCTGCCGTACCCGAGTCGGGCATCGCTGAGTTGCGCGATTTCCGGGTGGGTGGCTGGGTGGGCATGCTGGCGCCGGCCCGCACACCCGAGCCCGTGGTCAAGCGTTTGAATGAAGAACTGGTCGCCATCATGAATGCGCCGGCCATGAAGGAGCGGCTGCTGAAGGCCGGACTCGAAGTGGTGCCGCCCCACTCACCCGAGCAGTTCGCAAAATTCCTGCAGACCGACATGGCGCGCTGGCAGGCGGCGGCCACAGCGGCCAAGATCCCGAAAGAGTAAAGACCACAGCGGGCACGCGCCATGACACTGCCCTGCGAACTCACGGCCACTGAGGCGCGCCGTCTCATCGGCAGCAAGGCGCTCTCGCCGGTTGAGTTGCTGGAGAGCTGCATCGCCAGGATCGAGGCCGTCAATCCGGCAGTCAATGCGGTGGTCACCACCGCCTATGAGCGTGCTCGCGAGGAAGCTCGCCAAGCCGAGCGGCAGGTGATGGCGGGCGAGCCGCTGCCGCCGCTTCATGGTCTGCCGGTGGGCATCAAGGATCTCGCCGACACCGCGGGCATTCGCACCACGCACGGGTCGCTGGTTTATCGCAACCACATCCCCGTTGCAGATGAACCGTCGGTCGCCGCCATTCGCCGCGCAGGCGCAATCGTGCTCGCAAAAACCAACACGCCCGAGTTTGGCGCGGGCGCGAGCACCACCAATGCGGTGTTTGGCACCACACGCAATCCGTTTGATCTGGCGCGAACCTGCGGCGGCTCCTCGGGCGGATCGGCGGTGGCGCTTGCCACGCGTATGCTGCCGCTTGCGCATGGGTCGGACACCGGAGGGAGCCTCCGGCTGCCGGCTGCCTTCAACGGCATCGTGTCGCATCGCCCGAGCGCGGGTGTGGTGCCCTCCACCGCACGCGATATCGCGCTCAGCTTTCTCGAAACCGAAGGCCCGATGGCGCGCACGGTGGCCGACTGCTCGCTCATGCTGGCCGCCATGGCGCAGCGCAATCGGGCCGACCCGATGGCCTACCCGCTCAATGCGGCGCAGTTTCTTTCGATCGAGCCCATCGACTTGTCGCGACTGCGGGTGGGTGTCACCGAAGACCTGGGGTGTGCGCCGGTATCGCAAGGCGTACGCCACACCTTCCGTGAGCGCGTGGCGCGCTTTGCACCGGCCTTCAAGAGCCTGGTCTCGTGTGAGCCGGCGCTTGGCGATGCGCTGGATGTGTTCTGGTTGCTGCGCGGCGCCTACATGCTCGCCAAACACGCAGATCGAGTCGATCGTCACGGCGAGGAACTGGGCGCGATCGTACGCGGCAATGTGGCGGCCGCCCGGCAAATGGATCTTACCGAAGTGTCGTCTGCGCATCGCAGGCAGTTGCAGCTCTACCAGCGATTTCAGGCGCTGTTCGATGAAGTCGACGTCGTGATCTGCCCGAGTGTCACCGTGTTTCCCTTTGCCTTCGATCAGCTGTATCCCACCGAGATCGATGGCGTGCCGATGACCAACTATGTGCATTGGGCCGGGCTGACCTCAGCCCTCACGGTGGTGGGCAACCCGATCACGGCGCTGCCCTGTGGCCTGGATCCCACCGGCATGCCGTTCGGCATTCAGGTGATCGGCCCCAGCCACGCAGATCGGTTCACGCTGGGCGTAGCGCATGCGCTGGAACAGGTGTTCAGTCGCGACGCGCTGTTGCAACAGCCGGTTGCGGATGTGCGGGCACTGTCGGTTTAGCCTGAGTTCTACGTTCCACTTCGCTGATCAGCGGGTGTGTTCTTGCCGTTGCCGCGTGTCGGGTCCCGCAACCGATACCACGCGGCATAAATCGCTGGCACCCCGAGCACGGTGAGGACCGTGGCCACCACCAACCCAGCCATGATGGCGACGGCCATCGGGCCCCACAACACGC
>JBMSQB010000011.1:0-63202 GCA_049423065.1 Burkholderiaceae bacterium | reverse complement strand
GGCGCTGGGCCGGTGCTGGCACGAAACACCAGTTGCACGGGCAGGCTGAGGCATCGCTCCCAGACCCTGCCCTCCAGCCGGGCAATCAGATGCTCGGCGGCCGCAGTCCCGATTTCGACGATTGGCGTGGCCACACTGGTCAGCCCCGGCTGCTGGGTTTCACCGAGCTCGGTATTGTCAACGCCGGTGATCGAAATGTCCTCGGGCACGCGCACGCCCAGGCGACGACACGCAAGCAGCGCCCCCACGCCGAACACGTCGTTGGTGCCCAGCACCGCCGTGGGCCGGTCGGGAAGCATGAGCAAGTCGCTCATCGCGGTTTCGGCGGCTCGGAGCGAGATGGGCGCATAGCGCACATGGCGGGGATCCAGCGCGAGACCCGCCTCGCGCAGCGCCCGCCGCAAGCCTGCGCCCCGCGCGCGCGCTCGATCGTTATGCTGGGGCTCGGCGCTCAACAGCCCGAATCGCCGATGGCCCAGCGTGATCAGATGGCGTGCAAGCGCATAGGTGGCGGCTGCGTTGTCGAAGCCGATGTTTGGATGCGGCGAACGCGGGTCGGCGCCCCAGGTGAGCACATACGGACGCTGGTGCTCCTCGAGCAACGCGAAGAGCTCGGGCGCGTGGTCAAGCCCCACAAACATGAAGGCATCCACGCCATGCTCGATCAGCTGCGCCGCCACGCGCATTTCCTTGGGCAGATCGTAATGATATTCAGCCACCACCACCGAATAGGCCTGCGCGTTGAGACGCCGCTGCAGCGCGCTCGTGGTGCGCGCGTAGAGCGCATACTCGAACGACGGCACCACTGCGCCAATCATCCGGCTGCGCCGGCTCCGCAGCGAGCGCGCCCCACCATGCGGCACGTAGCGCAGCAATCGCACGGCCTCCTGCACCCGTTCACGGGTCTGAGGATCGACCCGCTCGGGCGAGTTGAGCACGCGCGACACCGTGGCGCTTGAGACCCCCGCCGCGCGTGCCACGTCGAGCGCAGAGGCCCGCGCGATCGGGCTGTCGCCGCGGGCCGCGTGGGCGCCCGCCGGTCGTGCTTTCTTCATTGAAACAAGGATCCTGGACGATTCATCGAAGGTTTGTTATGTTGCCGGATGTAAACGATTACACCAACCCGCCATGGCCGAGCAATACGGTCACGCAGGGACCAGGATGCCAACAAGAGGAGACCCGGATGAGCCATTCCCGTTCAGACGACCGCTTCAACCCCCGCCGCCGCCAGACACTCGCCCGCGGAGGAGCACTGGCCGGTGCCGCCGCAGCAGCCCAGATGCTGCCGCTTGCCGCAAACGCCCAGGCCGGCGACCTCGCCGCCTATCAGTCCGCCAAAATCGACTGGAAGCAGGCCTCGGGCGAATCCATCACCGTGGCGGTCATTCCTGCAAGCTACTTCGACAATCTCATTGGCCTTCAACCCCAGTTCGAGGCGCTCACCGGCATCAAGCTGCGCTTCGAAAAGGTGCCCCCGGGGCAGATCCGCCAGAAGGCGATGCTCGACCTGTCCTCCAAGACCGCCACCTACGCCACCCATGCCGCCGACCCCATGTATTACCCGCTTTATGTGGCCAACAAATGGGTTGAACCGCTCGATCGCTATCTGTCTGACGCCAAACTCACCGACGCAGCCTGGTACAACTACAACGACATCCTGAAAGCCTGGCGTGATGCGGTTTCCATGGATGGCAAACCCTACGGCGTGCCCTTCGACGGCGAAGTCACCGTGCAGGTCTACCGCAAGGATCTGTATGCGGCCAAGGGCCTCAAGCCCGCCACCACCTACGACGAACTGCTCGCCAACGCCAAGGCCCTCACCGATCCGGCCAACCGCATGTACGGGCTTGCCATGCGCGGCTTTGCCGGCGCCGGCCAGAACATGTACATCTATCCGTCAATCCTGCGTGGCTTTGGCGGCGGCTGGTTCGAAGGCAATAATCTGGTGGTGAATTCGCCCGTCGCAGTTCGTGCCCTCGAGTGGTATGTGGAAGCACTCAATCGTTATGCGCCACCCGCGGTTCGCAACTGGAACTGGCCCGATATCGCCGATGCCTTCTCGCAAGGCACGCTGGGCTGCTATCTCGACGCGCATTCATCGGCGGCCGTGCTCAACAACCCGGAAAAATCCAAGGTCATCGGCAAGATCGGCTTTGCGCGCTGGCCCAAGGGTCCGGCGGGCAAAGGCGTCACCTCGATCTGGAACTGGAGCTTCCCGATCAACTCCGCGCTGTCCGCGCGCGCCAAAACCGCCACCTGGCTCTTCATCCAGTGGGCCACGGCTGCGGAAACCCAGGCGCTCACCTCCTGGAAATTTGCGGGTGCCGCCAAGCGCTCGGGCGTCAACCGCACCTCCTCATGGCAGTCAGCCGACTTTGCCTCCTCCATGGCCGGCATGGGCGACAACTTCATCAAGACCGCCATGGACACCCTTGCGCAGGACACTGATGTGGAATGGCGGCCGCGCGTGCCGCAGTGGCCCGCCATTGGCGAAACCATGGCCACGGGCATTCAGGCGGCACTCGTCGGACAGAAAACCGCCAAGGCAGCGCTTGACGAAGCACAGACTCGCATTCAGCAGATTCTGCGCGGCTGAAGCACGGTCACTGCAACACCACCGGGGCCGCCCGCCGCGCGGTCCCGGTGTCATGATCTGATGACGAAACTCCCGCTCACCCTCGAAGCGCAGGACCGCAGGTTTGCCGCCTGGTTGCTGGCGCCAGCGCTCCTTGTACTGCTCCTCACCACCACCACGCCGCTCATCTATCTTGGCTGGAACTCGCTTCAGCAGCTGAACTTCAGCATGCCGTGGCTGCGGGGCTTCGCAGGCCTGGGCAACTATCTGGCGATGGGCAGCGATCCGCGCTTCTGGAATTCGCTCTGGCTCACGCTCATCTACACCGGCAGCACGGTCACGCTCCAGGTGGTGATCGGGCTGTCATTTGCGCTTCTGGTGCTGCGGATGCCGCGCGGCCAGGGCGTAATCCGTGTGGCGCTCATTCTTCCCATCGTGCTGGCCCCGGTCGTCGTGGGGCTCTTCTGGCGCACACTCGTGCTCTCGCCTGATTTCGGGCTGGTCGACATGGTCACGCGCGCACTCGGGCTGGGGTCGCACAACTGGCTGGGCGATCCTGATCTCGCACTCATCTCGGTGATCGCCATTCACACCTGGCAATGGACACCGTTTGCCTTTCTGGTGCTGCTTGCCTCGCTCGCCACCTTGCCGCCCGATGTCTACGAGGCCGCGCGCCTCGACCGGGCCAGCGCCTGGCAGCGTTTTCGCCACATCACGCTGCCGCTGGTGCGGCCCGCCATCATCATGGTGGTCATTCTGCGGATGATGACTGCGCTCTCGGCCTTTGCCGCCATCTACGCAGCCACAGGTGGCGGGCCGGGTTCGGCCACCGAAATCCTGAACCTCTACGCCTATCGAACCTCGTTTGTCGAACTCAACCTGGGCTACGGCAGCGCGCTCGCCATGGTGCTGCTGTCGATCACGCTGGGTGTCTCGTGGCTCCTGTTTCGGCTGCGGCGATCGCGATCATGAGCAGCATGATCAATCGGAAACCAGGCGCCGCCGCGCGCCGACTGCTCATGCTCATTGCCGCGGCGTGCC
Organism: Burkholderiaceae bacterium; assembly: GCA_049423065.1. Lineage (GTDB taxonomy): Bacteria > Pseudomonadota > Gammaproteobacteria > Burkholderiales > Burkholderiaceae_E > SYIM01. The sequence continues at coordinate 59,586 of JBMSQB010000011.1, read as the reverse complement.
TGGTGCTCATCTGGGCGTTTCCGGTGTTCTGGGGATTTCTCACCTCGCTCAAGACCGAGCGTGATGTGCTGGCCTGGCCGCCCGTGCTGTTCTTCACACCCACCCTCGACAACTATCGGGCGGTGCTCGAGGGCAGTCGCTCCATCCTTCCCAACCTCTGGTCGAGTCTGGTGGTGACCACCAGCGCCACGGTGATCACCATGCTGTTCGCGGTGCCCGCCGCCTACGCCATGGCGCGTCTCAAGATGCGCTTCAAGCGCACCACCGGCTTCTATGTGCTGGCCACCCAGATGCTGCCGCCGGTGGGTCTCATCATTCCCTACTACATCGTGCTGCAGAAGATCGGTGGGCTCGACACCTACGCCGGCATCACCACCATCTATCTCACCTTTTCGCTCCCCTTTGCCATCTGGCTCATGATCACCTACTTCGAAGACATTCCCTTCGAGATGGAGGAGGCTGCGCTCCTCGATCGCGCCGGGCGCCTTCGCACCCTCTGGTATGTGATCCTGCCGCAGGTGCGGGGCGGCATGGCGGTCACCACCATCTTCGTGTTTCTGAATGCCTGGAACGAGTTCCTGTTTGCGGTTGTACTGGGTGGCAATACCGTTCGGCCGGTCACGGTGGCGATGTACAACTTCATCTCGGTCGAGCAGACCCAGTGGGCGCTGCTGTCGGCCGCGGCCATGGTCGCGATGGCGCCGGTCATCGTGATCGGCCTGGCCGCACAACGTCATATCGTCAAGGGCCTCACCGTAGGCGCAGTCAAGGGAGGAGGCAGGCGATGAGCCGCTCGGCAAGTGTGCGGATCGAAGGCGCGGTGAAGCGGCACGGCAAGACCACGGTGTTGCACGGTATCGATCTGGCGGTGAAGCCTGGAGAGTTTTTTGCCTTCCTTGGGCCATCGGGATCGGGCAAAACCACAACACTGCGCCTGCTCGCCGGGCTTGAAACGCTGGATGGCGGGCGGGTGTTTCTCGATGATGTCGACGTGAGCCATGCCGAGCCGGGCGAGCGTGATGTGGCCATGGTGTTTCAGAGCTACGCGCTCTACCCGCACATGACAGTTCGCGAGAACATCGCCTTCCCGCTCAGGATGATCCGCGAGTCGGCTGCTGCCATCGAGAGCGCCGTCACCGAAGCCGCCACCCGGGTGGGTATTGCCCATCTGCTCGACCGACGCCCCGGACAACTCTCGGGCGGCCAGCAGCAGCGGTGTGCGCTCGCGCGGGCCATCGTCCGCAAGCCCAGGCTCTTCCTGCTTGATGAACCGCTCTCCAATCTCGACGCCAAGCTTCGGTTGGAAACCCGCGCAGAACTGCGCCGGCTCCAGCGGTCGCTCAACGTGACCGCCATCTATGTGACGCACGACCAGGAAGAAGCGATGACGATCGCCGATCGGATTGCAATCTTCATGGACGGACGCCTGGTGCAGGTGGGCACGCCGCATGAGATTTTTCATCGGCCCGCTTCTGCGCAGGTGGCAGCCTTCATCGGGTCGCCGCCCATGAATCTGTTTCCAGCGCACCTGGAGCGTGGAAGCCTGCGTATCGGCGCTGACGCATTCGAAAACGCTTTTCCCTCACTGAAGGATTCCGACCAGCCGGTGCAGGCCGGCATCCGTCCCGGCGATCTCGAAGTGTGCACGCAAGGCGGGCTTGCTGCCGAAGTCGAATTCGTCGAGGACTTCGGCGACAGTGCGATCGTCAATCTTTCCATCGCCGGGCAGCGCGCCAAAATGCGCACCGAGCGCCGCGAGTTACCCGCCGAAGGCACGCGTCTGCGCGTGGCCCCGCGCGCGGGGAGCATTCACCTTTTCAGCCAGAGCAATGGCGCCAGGCTCCACACCTGACCACCCGCCCTCGACGACCCACCACTGGAGAACTCCCTTGAGCCGACGACCCAATATCGTGCTGATCCTGAACGACGACATGGGCTTTAGCGACATTGGTTGCTATGGCGGCGAGATCGAGACCCCAACGCTGGACATGCTCGCCAGGCGCGGTCTGCGGTTCTCGCAGTTCTACAACACGGCGCGCTGCAGTCCTTCGCGCGCGTCGCTCCTCACCGGGCTTCATCCGCACCAGACCGGCATTGGGGTGCTCACCTACGATCTGGGTCCGGAAGGCTATGCGGGCAATCTGTCCGAGCAGTGCATCACGATTCCGGAGGCGCTGCGCGGCAACGGCTATCGCACCTACATGAGTGGCAAATGGCATGTGGCAAGCAACCTGGTCAGCCCCACCAGCGCCTGGCCGATGCAGCGCGGCTTCGACGAGTTCTACGGGACCATCATTGGAGCGGGAAGTTTCTACGACCCCAATACGCTCACCCGCGGCAACAGCAATGCCGAGCACGAAGCGCGCGACAACCCGGAGTTCTTCTACACCGATGCCATCAGTGATCAGGCGGTCGATTATGTTCGGGCGCATGCCCGCGACCACACCGACAAGCCCTTCTTCATGTATGTCGCCTACACCGCGCCGCACTGGCCGCTTCACGCGCACGAAGAGGACATTGCAAAATACCGCGGTCGTTTCGATGCCGGTTGGGATCAGTTGCGGGTGGAGCGTCTCCGGAAACTCGTGAGCTCGGGCATCCTGAAACCCGAATGGGGATTGTCGGATCGCGATCCCTCCCAGCCGCCCTGGACCGAGGCCGAAGAAAAAGCGTGGCTGCTGCGCTGCATGGAGGTGTATGCCGCGCAGGTCGACCGGATGGACCAGGGGATCGGCCGCATTGTTGAATCGCTCAAACAGGCAGGCGTGTACGACGACACGCTGATCATTTTCCTCGCAGACAATGGGGCATGCGCTGAAGACATCCCCGAGGGGCTCACGGTCGATGTGCTGGTCAACCAGCTGATGATCGCACGCTCGCATACCCGGAGCGGTGAACCGGTGCAGTTCGGCAACAACCCCAAACTGATGCCAGGCGCCGAGAACACCTATCAGAGCTACGGCCCGGCCTGGGCCAACCTTTCCAACGCGCCGTTCCGGCTCTACAAGCACTGGATCCACGAGGGCGGCATTGCCACGCCACTGATCGCGCACTGGCCAGCCGGCATTCACGATCAGGGCGGCATCCGGCACACCCCAGGCTATCTGCCCGACATCATGGCCACCCTGCTTGATGTCACCGGAACCCGCTATGCGGGCGAACGCAATGGCAAGCCCGTGCCTGCGCTCGAGGGTGCAAGCCTGCGGCCCGCGTTCGAGGCCGACGGACTGCCCGAGCGGCCCATGTTCTGGGAGCATGAAGGCAACGCCGCGGTGCGGGTGGGCCGCTGGAAATTGGTACGCAAGTTCCCCGATCCCTGGGAGCTCTACGATCTGGACACCGACCGCACCGAACTCAATGATGTTTCGGCGCAGCATCCGGCACGCGTTCAGGAGATGCTCGCGCTCTATCAGGCCTGGGCTGCGCGTTGCGGCGTGATTCCTCGCGAGAAAATTCTCGAAATCATGGCGCGCAATCCCGAGCCCGCGTTTTGGGAAGAGAAAGAAGACGCCTGAGGCTCGCCGGATGAGTCGTTGTTGCGCGCCATCGGCTGGATCGCCGGACGCACCCGCTGCAACCTCGCGAGGAGCAGCGGTGATTGGCGCCGGCAGCGAGGCGGCTCACACTCGGCCCGCTCCGATATCCGTTCCCGACGTGCCCATCCGATGGATCCATGTTGCGGGTGGCAACACACGGATCGGCTCCAATGACCCCGAAGGATTCGCGAGCGATGGCGAGGGCCCGGCTCGAAACATTGTCCTGAGCCCCTACCGGATCAGTGCCACCACCATCACCAATGCCCAGTTTGCGGTTTTCGTCAACGCCACTGGCTATCTCACCGAAGCCGAGCGGGCTGGCGAGTCATTCGTGTTTTACCTGCAGATCGCGCCTGATCATCGGGCCGCCCTCCGACGCGTGGTGTCCGAGCTTCCCTGGTGGATGATCGTTCCGGGCGCCTCGTGGCAATGCCCGCACGGGCCGGGCTCCAGCTGGCGGGAGCTGGCGGATCACCCCGTCGTTCAGGTGTCCTGGAACGATGCAGTGGAATATTGCCGCTGGCAAGGCGCAATGCTGCCCTCGGAGGCGCAGTGGGAGCACGCCGCACGGGGCGGCGTACCGGCGCTTCGCTATCCCTGGGGAGACGAGCTCGAGCCGCAGGGCGAACGCCGCTGCAATATCTGGCAGGGCAAATTTCCGAACGCGCCGCTCGCCGGCTGGCAACCGGGTACGGTGCCGGTGCATGATTTTTCCCCGAACGGGCTCGGTCTCTACAACACCTCGGGCAACGTCTGGGAGTGGTGCGCCGATTGGTTCAACGCCGACTATCATCGGAAAACCTCCGATCATGACCCGCTCGATGAGCGGCCCAGCGGCCGGCGTTCGCAGCGCGGCGGATCGTTTCTTTGCCATGTCTCATACTGCAACCGCTACCGGAACGCGGCGCGCGGCGCAAACAGCCCTGACGGCGCCACCAGCCACACCGGTTTCCGCGTGGTGAGCGCGGCGGGCTGAGCGTGCGCGCCTACCCTTTGAACGGAGCCATTCCCCATGACCTACATACTGGCGATCGATCAGGGCACAACGAGTTCACGCGCCATCGCATTCAATCGCGAGGGCAAGGCGATGGTCACGGCGCAGCAGGAGTTCACGCAGCATTTCCCCCAGCCTGGCTGGGTGGAGCACGACGCAAACGAAATCTGGACGACCCAACTCTCGGTCGCACGAGACGCGGTTGCGCGCATGGGGTCACTCCCTGTAGCAATCGGCATCACCAACCAGCGCGAAACCACGGTGCTGTGGGACCGTGCAAGTGGCGAGCCGCTCGCCCCAGCCATTGTCTGGCAGGACCGGCGCACGGTTGCCGCCTGCGACGCGCTTCGTGAAAGCGGCGCGCACCGGGCGATTGAAGAGGCCACCGGCCTGGTGCTCGATGCCTATTTTTCAGGCACCAAACTCGCCTGGCTGCTTGACCACATTCCGGGCGCACGAGCCCGCGCCGAAGCTGGCGAACTCGCCTTCGGCACGGTTGACAGCTGGCTGGTCTGGAAGCTCACAGGCGGAAGGCTCCATGTCACCGATGCGAGCAATGCCTCGCGCACGCTGCTCATGAATCTGTCGAGCGTGGCGTGGGACCCATCCCTCCTCGCAAGCCTTCGAATTCCGGCAGCGCTGCTGCCACGCATCGTGCCCTCGGCAGGCGTGATTGGCGAGACCGATGCAAAATGGTTCGGTCAGCCGATTCCGATCGCGGGCATGGCGGGCGACCAGCAGGCCGCCACCTTCGGTCAGGCCTGCTTCGCGCCGGGCCAGGCCAAGAACACCTACGGCACCGGCTGCTTCATGCTGATGAACACCGGCAACGCGCCCAGCCTCAGTTCCAACCGTCTGATCGGCACGCTCGGCTGGCAGATTCCGGCGAACACCACCTGGTGTCTGGAAGGCAGCGTTTTCATGGCAGGTGCAACCGTGCAGTGGCTGCGCGACGGGTTGGGTCTCATCGAGCGTGCCGCCGATATCGAACCGCTTGCCGCAAGCGTTCCCGATACCGGTGACCTTTGGCTGGTGCCCGCTTTCACCGGACTCGGGGCGCCAGACTGGGACGGCCACGCCCGCGGCGTGATGATAGGCATCACGCGTGGTACCACGCGTGCGCATATCGCCCGCGCCGCGCTGGAATCGATCGCGCTGCAATCAGCCGATCTGATCACCGCCATGGGGCGCGATGCAGGCAAGGCCATCACCGAACTCCGCGTGGACGGCGGCGCCACCCAAAACAACCTGCTGATGCAAATGCAGGCAAATATTGCCGGCATTCCCGTGCTCCGCCCCTCCATGACTGAAACCACCGCCTTCGGCGCTGCTGCGCTCGCGGGACTGGCGACAGGCTTCTGGCCGGGGCTTGATGCGCTCGCAGCCTGCTGGAAACTGGATCGGCGCTTCGAGCCGCAGTGGTCCGACAGCGATCGCGCCGCACACCGGGCGCGATGGCGCGAAGCGGTCGACCGGTCACGCGGATGGGCACGCGATTGACCGCCCGAGCCCGCGCGCTCGCCGCGCTCACGCGACCCGAGGGCTTCGACCTCGCGGTGGTCGGTGGCGGTGCAACCGGTCTGGCGATAGCGCTCCAGGCGGCCTGGGCGGGCCGGTCGGTGGCGCTCATCGAGGCCGATGACTTTGCAAGCGGTACATCCTCGCGATCAACCAAGCTGCTGCACGGCGGCGTTCGCTACCTCGCGCAGGGAGAAATCGGCCTGGTGCGCGAGGCGCTCCATGAGCGGAAGTCCCTCATCGATCTGGCACCCGATCTCGCACACCCGCTTCGCTTCGTGATGCCCGCCTACCGCTGGTGGGAGCGCATGCTCTACGGCGCGGGCCTGGTCACCTACGACTGGCTCGCGGGCGCGTCAAGTCTGGGCAAGACCGAACAGTTGTCGGTGGCCACCATGCTCAGCCGCTACCCCACCGTGGCGCGCCATCATCTGTGGGGCGCAGTCAGTTACTGCGACGCGCAGTTTGACGACGCCGGGCTCGCCATCGCCATGGCACGCGGCGCCGCAGCAACCGGCGCGGTACTGCTCAATCGCGTGCGGGCAAACTCGATCACACCGGCGCCTGGTGGCGGCCTCGCCGTTGAATTCACTGACCGGCACGGCGGAACCACCAGCGTCCTGAAAGCGCACGACGTGGTCAACGCCGCAGGAGTATGGGTCGACGGACTTCGAAGCGCAGCGCCCATGGTGCAGCCCAGTCAGGGCGCGCATCTGGTGGTCGACCGCCGGTTTTTTCCGGCCAATGAAGCCCTGCTCCTGCCACGAACCGCTGACGGTCGGGTGCTGTTCGTTGTACCGTGGCTTGGCCATTGCGTGATCGGCACCACCGATACACCGCGGGATCCTTCGGACGTCGAATTGGGCCGCGAGCCACTGCCCTTCTCGTCGGAGATCGATCTGATCCTCGCCGAAGCCGCGCGGCTTCTCTCGCCCGCCCCCACGCGGGCCGACATCCTGAGCGCCTGGGCGGGGCTGCGCCCACTGGTCAAACCCGCCGCAACCGGTGGCCCGGCCACCCATCGGATCAGCCGGGAGCATGCGATTGAAGTCGCGCCTGACGGACTCGTCACCATCACCGGTGGCAAATGGACCACCTGCCTCGCGATGGCGCGCGATGTGCTCCGCGCGCTGCCGCGGCATCCCTTCGAGGCGACCACCCCGCCGGGCACAACCCTTCCATCGGGCATGTCGGCCTTCGCCTCGCGCGCGCCGACCGGGGATGAAGTCGCCTGGCTCGCCGATCACACCTGGGCGAGCACGGTGGAGGATGTGCTCGCCCGACGTTCGCGGCTTCTGTTTCTCGATGTGGCGTCCGCACTCGCCGCCGCGCCTGCGGTTGCACGCGCGCTCGAGGCGCGCACCGGGCGCGACGCCGACCTCGCCGGTTTCCAGCTGACGGCCCAGGCCTGGATGGCACGCTTTCGGCAGGTCTAGGCGGTGCGCGCTGAAACACGCGCCTTAGACACTGTGCCCTCGCACCGGTAGAGTAGTTCCTGCTGCGAAGCGATGCATCCAGTGCATCGGCCGCGTATCCCTTTGCGAACAGGAGTCCGTGCATGTCCGAACGCTCGCCCGCCGTCACCGCCCCCGCCACCACGCGCCGGCCCAATGTGATCGTGATTCTCGCCGACGACATGGGCTATGGCGACCTGTCCGCTTACGGCAACGACCTGGTTCAGACAGCCCATATCGACAGCATCGGGCGGGACGGTGTCACCTTCACCGCGGGCTACAGTTCGGCGCCGCTTTGCAGCCCCTCTCGTGCAGGGCTCATCACTGGTCGCTACCAGCAGCGGTTCGGTTTCGAGCAGCAGGTTTCCTCTGGCGCCTTCCCGGAGCGCCGCGAGGCACGACTGGAAGACGGAAGCCTCGCGCCGCTGCAGGGCGAGGCCGAGTTCCTGCGCCGCGGCGTGCCCCTCACCGAGAAAAATATCGGCGAACTGTTCAAGGCGGCCGGCTACACCACGGGGGTGGTGGGCAAGTGGCACCTGGGACACGGCCCGGATTTCCTGCCGCAGAACCGGGGCTTTGATCACTCCGTGGTGTTCCACGGCAACACCAGCCTGCAGTTCACCCGTATCGATGATCCGGACATGGTGAGCCTGAAGGTGGATTTTCATGACGAGGGAAAAGACATTGCATGGACCCGCGAAGGGCTGAACCAGATCCGCGTCAACGGTGAGATCGTTGATGTGGATCAATACCTGATGTTCTACTTCCGCGACCGCGCACTCGACTTCATCGACCAGCACCGGCATCAACCGTTCATGCTCTACTATCCGATGAACTCGCCGGTGCCGCCGTTGCAGGTGCCACGGGTTTATTTCGAGCGCCTGCGCGACCGGATCGCCAACATCAATCTGCGCGGCTACAACGCAATGTTGCTGGTCCAGGACGAAGTGATCGGCGCACTGCTCGAGCGGCTGAAACTGCACGGTCTGGACCGTGACACACTGGTCGTGTTCGTGAGCGACAACGGCAGTGCAGCGAGCCGCCCGGGCAACAACGGCCCCTATTCGGGTGGCAAGTACACCACTTATGAAGGCGGCATCCGCATGCCGTTCATGATGAAGTGGCCAGGCCACATTCCCGCCGGGCTGGTCTACGACCAGCCGGTCAGCACGCTGGATATCCTGCCCACGGCGGCGGCCGCATGCGGAGTCTCCACCGCCACCGCGCAGGCGCTTGACGGCGTCGATCTGCTCCCCTATCTCACCAACCAGACAAACGGCTCGCCGCACGACGTGCTTTACTGGAAGCTTGCCGGTTACTGCGCTGTTCGAAAGGGACGCTGGAAACTGTATCTGGAGCCGAAGAATGGAATCGCCCGCCTCTTCGATCTGGATAGCGATCCCGCCGAAAAGACCGATCTGGCCGCCGCCGAGCCCGCGATCTTTGCGGAGCTGAAGACGCTCTTCGAGCAATGGGACCAGAGCCTGCCGCCCCGCGCCTGGACCAACATCTCCCCGGTATTCAAGAAATAAGCGCGAGGCACCGATGTCTGTCCATCATCTGCTCGCCAACGCCGCCCAGGCATTTTCCGACCACATCGCCATCCGGCATCTTGGCCGATCAGCAAGATGGGACGCCTTTGCAGACCGTGTGGCACGACGCGCGGCGTCGCTGCGCGAGGCGGGCATCCGTCCGGGCGAACGCGTCGCGGTACTTTCCGCCAATGTTCCCGAGCATCTCGAGGCCCTGTTCGCCGTGGTCTGGGCGGGCGCCGTGCTGGTGCCCCTCAATACGCGTCTCGCCGCCGCCGAGCAGGGCTTCATCATCGGCCACGCCCAGTGCTCGCTTTTGCTCCATGACGAGCGCAATGCCGCCCGCGCGCTTGAGCTCACGGGCGCATCGCCCGGTCTGCCTGCCACCTCGCTCACGCCCATCGATCAATGGGATACCGACAGTGATCCGCTTGCCGGGCATGATGGGCTCGCCTTTGCGCCGGCGACACCGCGTGCGCCCGCAGCCATCGTATACACCGGCGGCACCACGGGCGTTCCCAAGGGTGTCGAGCTCTCGCACGAAGCGCTTCTTCTGCAGGCACTCGCCGCGAAAGACAATTTCCATCTCGACCACGACACCGTTTTCATCCACACCGCACCAATGTTTCATGTGGCCGACTTCACCGCCGGCCTGGGGGTCACCGCTGCAGCCGCTCGTCACTGTTTTCTGCCCGAGTTCTCGCCGGCAGCGCTGCTCGATGCCATCGAGCGCGAAGGGGTCGACGTGGCCATCCTGGTTCCCACCATGATCGTGGCAACACTCGACGGCGCGGGAGAACGGCGCGCGGTCGTGCAGCGACTGCGTACCATCCTGTATGGCGCAGCACCAATTCAGGAGCCGGTGCTGCGCCGGCTCATGCGGGAAGCGCCCGGTGTGGGGCTGATTCAGGTCTACGGGCAGACCGAGGTGGGCGGGGCCTGCTCCATGCTGAAGGAGCGGTATCACGTCTTCGATGGACCGGATGCCGGCAGACTGGGCTCGGCCGGGCGGGTGCTGCCGGCCTTTTCCATGCGCGTCGTTGATGACGCCGGACGCGACCTGCCGCCGGGCAAGGTGGGCGAGATCGTGGTGTCGGGTCCGGGGGTCATGACCTCGTACTGGCGCGCGCCCGATCTCACTGCCAGCACGCTTCGCCAGGGCTGGCTGCACACGGGCGACCTCGGCACATTCGATGCCAACGGTTTCATCAGCGTGGTGGGCCGGTTGAAGGACATGATCATCACCGGCGCCGAGAACGTGTTTGCCGGCGAGGTGGAGAGCGCGCTCATGTACCACGAGGCGGTGCAGGCAGCTGCGGTCATCGGCGTTCCCGACAGCACCTGGGGCGAATCGGTGCATGCTGTGGTGGTGCTGAAACCCGGCCACACCCCATCAGAGGCAGCGCTCATCGAGCACTGCCGCGCCCGTATCGCCCGCTACAAATGTCCGCGCACGGTGACGTTTCGCGCCGCGCTGCCGCTTAGCGGTGTCGGCAAGGTTCGCAAAGTGGATCTGCTCGCCGAATGGAAGCAGGCGCAGACCAACGCCGCCAACTGAGGCAGCACGTCAACTGAGGCCGCACGCCAACTGAGGCCGCACGCCAACCGGGCGGCCAGCGCGCGGGGGCAGGTGAACCCGGCCTACTGAGCCGCCAGATCCATGCTGCGGATCAATTCGCCCCAGCGGCGCGCCTCGTCCGGCAACTGCGCTGCGAACTGCGCAGGCGTGGACCCCACCGTTTCAAGCCCGACCGCCTTGATGCGGCGCTGCGCATCGGGTTCGGCGATGCTCTGCCGGAATTCGTCGGCGACGCGGTTGACGATGGCCGGGGGGGTGCCCTTGGGCGCGATCACCCCCCACCAGTTCCTCGGAATGATTTTCTGCAGATCGGCGTGCCCAGCCTGTTCGAAGGTGGGCAGGTCGGGAAGGCTTTGCAGCCGCTCCTTCGAGGCCACGGCGAGCGGCCTCACCATCCCCGCGGTAATTTGCCCGGCGAGCGAGGCCTGCGCAATCACCATGAACTGGACCTCGTTGGTGGCAAGCGCAAGCGCTGAATCATGGCCGCCCTTATATGGGATGTGAACCGCAGACAAGCCGAGGCTGCGGATCAGCATCTCGCCCGCCAGATGCGGGGGCGTGCCGCGTCCGGGTGATCCGAAGTTCAGTTTTCCCGGGTTGGCCTTGAGATCGGCGAGAAACTCGCCCACCGTTCGCGCAGGATGTTTGGCGGTGACTGCGAGCAGGAGTGGCACGTCGACCAGCACCGTAACCGGTACGAAATCCCGAAGCGGATCCAGCGAAGACTTGAACAGGAACTGGCTGATCACCATCGTGTTGGAAGGCACGATGCCAAACGTGTAGCCATCGGGCGCCGACAGCGCAATCGCCTGCATGCCAATCTGCCCGCCTCCACCTGTGCGGTTCTCGACCACCATGGGTTGCTTCAGGCGCGCCTCGATACCGGGTCGCGTTGCCGCGACGATGGTGTCGATCAAACCGCCTGCGCCGAATGGATTGATGAATCGCACCGGCTTCGTTGGCCATTCCTGGGCGAGGGCATGACACGCGGACACAGCCAGGCCCAGCGCGGCGATACCTCGGACGACGGATACTAATCGCATCATGGGTCTTCCTCTTGGTCTCACTGAATCTGGATCGTAGGCGGTATTGGCATTGGCTGTCGAACCGCCAGTCCGATTCCGGCAGGGGTTATCAACTGGCTACCCGAGGACTATCATGTTGGCAGAGCGACCCGTCAACCGACGATTGATCCGCCAACCAAGGAGACCCCGATGACCTGCTTTCGCAAATGGAGCGCCCTCGCCGCACTGGTGGCCGGCCTCGGCTCGGGCGCCGTCAGCGCCCAACAGCTCACTTTCATGACCGGGCCACAGGGCGGCGCCTGGATTCCGCTTGGCGGCGCCCTGAAGGGCCTCTGGGAGAAAGCCATCCCGGGCCTGCAGATTCAGACCACGCCAGGCGCGGGCATCAGCAATGTGCGCGGCATCGATGAAAGCAAGGCTCATATCGGCATGGCCAACTCGTCAACCACCTTCGACGGCATCGCCGGCAACAAGCCCTACCCGAAGAAGGTCACCAAGGTCTGCCAGCTCGCCAATCTCTATCCGCAATATTTTCAGGTGGTGGCACTCGCCGACGCGAAGATCAATTCATTTCGCGACCTGGCCGGCAAGTCGCTGGTGACGCAGCCACGCGGCAACACCGCCGAGGTGCTCACCGCCACAGTGCTCGAACTGAACGGCCTCGACTACAAGAAGCTGGGTCGCGCGAGTTTCCAGGCGAGCTATACCGATGCGGTATCCATGCTGAAGGACGGTCACGCGCATGTCTTCACGCTGGGCACCACCGCCCCCGCATCGAGCGTCATGGATCTGGCGAGTGCGCGCGACATCAAGATGGTACCGGTCGACGACAAGACGATGGCCGAACTGTCCAAGGCAAATCCTGGCTATACGCGGCAGATCATCAAGGCCGGCACCTATCCGAAGCAGAACGAGGACGTGCCTGTCATTGCCTACCTCACCCACGTGGTGGTGTCCTGTGACCTGCCCGAGGCGACGGCCTACACCATGACCAAGGTCATGGCAACCCATGTCGGCGACATGGCGGCCGTAGTCAAGCCGATCACCGGGCTCACGCCCAGGATGATGGCCGCCGACATCGGCGTACCGCTGCACCCGGGCGCGGAGAAGTTCTACCGCGAGGCGGGCGCACGCTGATCGGTCACGACGAGCGGGCGCTTTGCCGCGCCTGCTCACGGAGCTCTGATGTCTGACGAACAGGCAGCAGCGCTTCCTTCGGGAAGCGTCCTTCGTGCGGTGGTGTCAACGCTTGCCATCGCAATGTCGGTCTATCACATTTACACCGCGGCCTTCGGACCGCCCGATGCAGTGATATTCCGCGGCATTCACCTCATGTTCGCCATGGGACTGGTGTTCCTGCTTTATCCCAGCGTCCGGCGCGAGAGCCTGCCCGGCCGGTTGTTTGATCTGCTCCTGCTCGCGCTTTCCTGCGGCGCCGTGCTGCACATCTTCATCAACTACGATTACTTCACCAGCCGCATTCTCTATATCGACGAGCTCACCTGGGCAGACAAGTTCTGGACCGTCGTTGCAGTGCTGATGGTTCTCGAAGGTACACGGCGAGTCATCGGCTGGGCACTGCCGCTCACCGCCATCGTGTTCATCGCCTATGCGGCGATCTTCACCCAGGTGAAGATTCCCGTTCTGATGGAACAGCTCTATTTCTCCACCGAGGGCATCTTCGGTTCAACGCTTGGTGTGTCGGCGTCCTACGTGATGTTGTTCGTATTGTTCGGCTCCTTCATGGAGCGAAGCGGCACCGGGCAACTCTTCATGGATTTTTCCATGTCGCTCACCGGCAGCAGCGCGGGCGGCCCGGGCAAGGTTGCCGTGATCAGTTCATCACTGTTCGGTACCGTGTCGGGCAGTGCAGTCGCCAACGTGATGGTTGATGGTCCCATCACGATTCCGCTCATGAAGCGCACCGGCTTTCGTCCCTCCTTTGCCGCGGCGGTCGAGTCGGTTGCCTCCACTGGCGGGCAACTGATGCCGCCCATCATGGGGGCTGCCGCCTTCGTGATGGCCGAGTTCCTCGCCGTCCCCTATGCCCAGGTCGCGTTGTGGGCACTCATCCCCGCACTCCTTTACTACGTGTCGGTGTTTGCAGCGGTGCATTTTGAGGCCAGGCGCTACAAGCTTGCCGGCGTGCCCAAGTCGGAGCTTCCCAGGTTCGGTACGGTCATGCGCGACCGTGGACACCTGTTCATCCCGATACTCATCGTGCTGATCGGATTGACCGCAGGCTACTCCGCGCCGCTCTGCGCGCTTGCGGGCGCACTCTTTTGCATACCCCTCGCGCTGCTTCGCGCGAGCACGCGTGCCGACATCAGCTGGCGTACGGTTTTCGAGGCGCTCAACGACGGCGCTCGCAACACGCTTGCGGTGGCGATGGCATGCGCGTGCGCGGGCCTGGTGATCGGCAGCGTCACAATCACCGGTCTGGGCATTGAATTCACGCAGGCGGTGATCGGACTGGCAAAGGACGCGCTCTTTCTTGCTCTGCTGCTCACTGCCATTGCAGGCATCATTCTGGGCATGGGCATGCCCACCACCCCGGCCTACATCGTGATGGTGTCGCTACTGGTGCCTGCAATCATCAAGCTCGGCGCGGTCACGCCGGCGGCCCATATGTTCGCGCTCTATTTCGCCATTCTGTCGGCCATCACGCCGCCCGTGGCGCTGGCAGTTTTCGCGGCAGCAGGGCTCGCCAAGACCAGCATGTGGGCCGCGGGCTTTGCCGCCATGCGCGCAGCCGCTCCCGCATATATCGTGCCCTTCATGTTCGTGTATGAGCCATCAATCCTTCTGATCGTGCAAGACTGGAGCACGCAGTGGTTCCAGGTGCTTCTTGCCGTGGGTTCGGCCACCATCGGCGTCATCGCGCTGGCCGGAGGCCTCTTCGGCTGGTTCGTGGGCCCCACGAGGATGTGGCAACGGGTGCTGCTGGTTGTCGCAGCGCTGGCCCTGATCAAGCCCGGTTCCATCACAGACATGATCGGCCTTGCGCTTCTCGCGATCGTGGTGGTGTCGCAGAAGATGGCCCCGCTGAAAGAGCCGGCCTAGCAGCGCATACCGCTCAGAAATCAAGCGTCTGCTGTTTGCAGACTGCCGGCTCGGCTGTCGCCGGGTTGGCTGTTGCCGAGACGCGCGGGCGCCTCACACCCTCGCGCGCCGGGTTGCGGCTGCCGTGCTTCTGGAAAATCTGTCGCGCAGCATCCTGTGAGTCCGCATCGTTTCTCAGGCTCCAAAGGCGATCACGCGCAAGGCGCGCCGCCTCCAGATGATCAACGATGGGCGCAGGGTAGGCGGCGGTTGCGTGCTCGGGCACCCAGCGGGCCACGAATTCGCCGTGTGGGTCCTGATCCTGACGCTGCTTCTCGGGGTTGTAAATACGGATCGTGTTGATGCCGGTGGTGCCGCTTTGCATCTGGATCTGCGGCCAGTGAATGCCTGGCTCATAGTCGGTGTAGAGCCGCGCCAGATGCTCGCCGGTCAGTTTCCAGTGGAGCCATAGATGCTGGCTCGCAAACGAGGTGAGCATCGCGCGCATGCGAAAGTTGATCCAGCCGGTGGACGCGAGAGAACGCATGCAGGCGTCCACGAATGCAAACCCCGTCCGCCCTTCTCGCCAGGCCGCCAGGCGCGCGGACTCGAGCGCGCTCAGCGCACCCTCATTGCGCAGACCGCGCGTGGCGGGGTGCAGACATCGGAACTCGAGTTCGGGTTCGGACTCGAGCTTCTGCATGAAGTGGCAGCGCCAGTGCAGGCGACTCTCGAAGCTCTTGAGGCTCGCAAGCATGGAACGCTGCTGGGGATGACCATTTTCCAGCTGCCAATGGGAGCGCGCGCGCCATAGCGAGGCAAGCACTTCGCGTACCGACAACGTGCCCCAGGCGAGATGCGCTGACAATCGGGAGCATGAGTGCTCTGCCGTCCCAGGACTGCTCATATGCAGACGATAGGAGGCTCCCCGTCCAGCGAGAAACGTCCTGAGCAGTTCGAGCCCCTGTTCGCGGCCGCCCTGCTGGCGACCGGGGCAGGGATCGGTGTCGGCAAGCGCCCGCCACGGCCGGAGCGCGGCTGCCGCAGCGCTCGACGACAGCGCACCGGAAAGGCCACTCACAACGCGGGCCGGCAGCGCGACGAACCGCGGTGGTGCGAGTACCGGCGCCGACATCCGGGCATCGTGCAATCGCGACCAATCGTCGCGCGATCCGAGCGCGCGCACCACACCGTTCTGCGGCAACTGATGCCAGTCGATGTGGTGTGTGCGACACCAGGCGAGCACCGCACGATCGCGCTGAAAGCTTGCCCAGTTGCCGGTTTCCTCATGACTGTGAAGCACAAAGCTGCCAACTGAGTGGCGCAGACGCTCGAGGAGTTCCGGCATCTCGGCCGCCTCCACCATCATCGGCAGGTTGACCGTTCGTGCCGCACGCAGCAGATCGTGGAGGCTGTCGGCGTAAAAGGCCGCATGCCGCCCGCTCGCATCGGGCAACGCCCAGAGTGAAGGCTCGAAGACCACCAGACCCAGCACCGGCCCCCGCGCAGCCGCCGCAACGAGCGCGGGGTGGTCGTGCAGGCGCAGGTCGCGCTTGAACCAGACGATCTGTAGCGGGGATGAATCCAAGGTCGAGCAGACTGCAGACGATGAACGGGATGCAATTGTGGCCGGGCAATCAACGGCTTGAGGTTCAATTCCCTGTCCGGCAAGGGCCTTGCTCGAAAACGCCTGGGCTGCCCCCCTCGGGCTCTTCGGCGTTGACAATGCCCGCCGGTGTGAACAGACTGCGCCATCGCCAGCCAGCCGCCAGACCGGTCGGTGCGAAGCCATGGTAAGGAGACGTTCGTGATGCTCAGGGCCCTGATGTGCGCGGTCGTTTCGGCCGTGGTCCCCTTCTCGCATGCCAGCGCGCAGGATTTCCCGCAGCGGCAGCCAGTCAGATTGATCGTCACGTTCGCACCAGGCGGCGGTGCCGATTCCGCAGCCCGAGCCCTCAGCGACAAATTTGGCGAAAAGCTCGGCCAGTCGGTGGTCGTGGAGAACCGGCCGGGCGGCGGCGGCGTCATCGCAACCGGACTGGTGGCCAAGGCGCCGCCCGACGGATACTCGGTCCTGTTCACGGTGTCATCGCATTCCATCAACCAGGCGATGAACCCGAAACTGCCCTTTGACACCGAGCGCGAGCTGCGTGGCGTCACGCTGGTGGGCCTCCTGCCGCAGGCCATCGCAGTTCACCCCTCGGTACCCGCCAACACCCTTCAGGAGTGGCTCGCGCTTGCGAAAAGCGATGCACGCTTCGGTCAGTATGCGACGGGCGGCGTGGGCTCACCCGGGCATTTCGCCGGCGCTGTCCTGCAATCGATGAGCGGTCAGCCCCTCACGCATGTGGGTTACAAGGGCGCGGGCCCCGCGATGACCGACGTGATCGGCAACCAGGTGCCCGCCGTGCTCGGAACGCTGGGCGGCATGATGCAGCACATCAAGGCTGGGCGGCTCAAACCGATCGCGATCACTTCGCGCACACGCAGCACCCTCCTGCCGGCAGTAGGCACCATCGGCGAAGCGTTCCCCGGTTTCGAGTCCGATACCTGGGTAGGCATGTTCGTGCCAGCCGGAACCCCTGCAGCCGTCATCGCACGGCTGCATGGCGCGGCAGCGGCTGCGCTGGCCGAGTCCGATGTGCGTGGCCGGCTGGAGGCGCAGGGGCTCACGATTGTCGCGGGCCCACCTGCCGATCTCGATGCGCTGGTGTCACGCGAAATCAGGGTGTTCAGTCAGGTGGTGAAGGAGCAGGGCATCAAGGCCGAGTGAGCCGGTCTCGGTGATGACCTCTCAGCGCGCGCTCAATCCCCAAGCATCAGTGCCGCGCCGCGCTCACCAACCATGATGGTTGCCGCGTTGGTGTTGGCTGACACCACGCGAGGCATCACCGAGGCATCGATCACCCGCAGGCCGGAAACCCCCTGCACGCGCAGTTGCGGATCGACCACCGCCCGTGCGTCACTGCCCATCCTGCAGGTGCTGGTCGGATGGAACACCGTGCCGCCAAACCGGCGTGCAAAATCTTCCAGACTGGCCTGCCCGGGAAGCTTTTCCTCGACCCACCGGCCAGCAAATGCCGGCTGCCGGTAAATATCGCGGCACATCCGCAGCCCGTCGACCAGGGTTTTCAGGTCGCGCTCTTCGCGCAGATAGTTGGCAGTGATGCGGGGGGCCTCGGTTGGATCGGTGCTGCGAATCCGGACCGATCCGGTCGAGTCGGGGCGGCACTGGCAGACCGAGACGGTAAAGCCGGGAAACTCGTGAAGCGGCGTGCCGGGTTTGTCGACCGACAGCGGCATCACATTGAACTGAAGATCGGCACGCCCACCCTGAGACTGCGAGGAGCAGGCGAACCCTCCCACCTGTCCCGCCCCGACAGTGAGCGGCCCACGCGCATCGGTCAGCCATTGCCAGCCCATTCGGGTGAGACCGGCAAGACTGCGAACCTGGTTGTTGAGCGAGACCGGATCTTTCAACCGTACGATGGTTCTCGCCTGGTAGTGATCCTGGAGGTTCTCGCCCACCTCGGGGGCGTCATGAACCACCGGGATGCCCAGCGCACGCAGATGATCGGCCGGACCCACGCCCGACAGTTGAAGCAGTTGCGGCGACTGCAGGCTTCCCGCAGACAGGATGACATCGCCGTCGCAGCGAAGTTCGTGGGTCGCGCCGTTGATGCGTGCCTCCACGCCGACAGCACGCCCCGCCTCGAACAGAACACGCGAGACCAGCACGCCAGTGCGGACGGAGAGTCCGGCATGCCCGCTCACCGGTTTCAGAAACGCCACCGAGGCACTGCAGCGCCAGCGGCCCAGGATCGACAACTGATAACGCCCCACGCCGTAATCGGTCTGCGCGTTGAAATCGGCATTGGCGGGCAGCCCGAACTGCTGCGCGGCTTCGAGCCACGCGAGACAGCTCGGATCGTCGTTTCGCAACTCGGACACGCCCAATTCGCCATCGGTGCCGTGGTACTCGGATACCGAACCGTTGAAACGTTCGGACCGGCGAAAGAACGGCAGAACCTCGCGATACGACCAGCCCGTCGCACCGGCACGCGCCCAATCGTCATAGTCGGCATGCTGGCCGCGGATATAGATGAGGCCATTGATTGAGCTTGACCCGCCCACGATCCGTCCGCGCGGCCAGATGATTCGGCGATCGCCGGTCTCAGGCTGCGGCTCGACTTCAAAGAGCCGCGCAAACCGCTGATCGAAGATGGTGCGGAAATAGCCGACCGGCAGTCTGACCCAGAACGCGCCATCCGGGCCGCCCGCCTCCAGCAGGAGGACCCGGCGGCCGGCGCGCACCAGCCGGTTGGCCAGCACGCAGCCAGCCGAGCCGGCCCCGACGATGATGTGATCCCAGCGGTCAGCCAGCACGACCTGGCCCTCAGCCCGTCACATTGTTCACGAGAAGCGACGTGTCGAAATAGGTTTTGGCCGGCACAGGATTCTGGATGCCGCCGACCCGCGCATAAAAGTCGGTCACCTGCTGGAGCCACCCAAGTGCGGTGCCGTCCTGGTAGAGCTTGCGCCACTCGGCCGCAGGGTAATAGCGCGAAGCCTTGAATTGCTCCTGCAGTTCCTCAAGGGGCACCTGGGCATAGTTCTTCGACTGGATCACGGGCAGGATCTCGGCCGAATTCCGGATCAGGTCATCATTCGAGGCCGCCCAGCCGCGAACCACACGCTCGAGAATGGGACGATTTTTCTCGTAGTAGTCGGCACGCACTGCCCAGCCCCCCACAATCGCCGACTTCGGAAAATAGGCTGACGCATCGACCAGCATTTTCGCCGATGGCACCCGGGCCCGGACCTGGATGTTGAACGGCACCCAGAGCGCCACGGCGGGCACGGCGCCCGAAATGAAACTGGTCACCGCGACCGGCATCCCCTGATTGACGAGTTCCACATCCTTTGCAGGATCAAGCCCGTTGGCACGCAGGGCGGCGTCGGCAAACACATGGGCGGTCGTGCCCAACGTGGTGGCGATCTTCTTTCCCTTGAGATCGGCCCAGCTCTTCACGCCCTGGTCTTCGCGTACCCACAGCTGTGCGGTCGCGAATTCGATGTTGTTGATGAGAAAGGCCTTGCCCTGGCCTCGCGCGGGGAAGTTGGAGATCACCGCGCCGGTTGACAGCATGTCGAGGCTGCCGCCAATCATGGCGTTGAACAGCTCGAGGCCGGTGTTGAATTTGACCGGATCGAACTCGATGCCCTCCTTCGCCCAGTGGCCACGGTGCACACCCGTCCAGATCTGCCCGGTGACGGCGAGTGTATCGACATAGCCCACCCGGATGCGGGTACGCTGCTGGGCAATGACAGGGGCGCCCACGCTCGCGAGCCCCAGAGCCGAGGTACCTGCCACCAGCAGCTGGCGGCGATCCGTTCTGATGTGATGGTTCACGCTGTCTCCCTTTACCGGTCTTGGCCGGCGGTGGTGTTAACGAAGCCACATGCTGCCTGTGCAAAGCAAAGATGCATGTCAGGCGGCACCCATACCGGCCGAGCCGAGCTGCTGCTGCACCTCGTACTCGGCCATGACCAGATCGCGCACGTGTGCCTTGAGCGCACCGAATTCAGGCGTCTCGTGAAGGCCTTCGTGGCGCGGGTAAGCAAACGGGACATCAATGATTGCCTTGATGCGCGCGGGCCGTGCGGTGACCACCACAATTCGCGAAGCCAGGTAGATCGCTTCATCGACCGAGTGGGTGATCATCATCACGGTCTTGCCCTCGCGTTCGAGCACCTCCAGCAGCAGATTCTGCATCTTGGAACGGGTCTGCGCATCCAGCGCGCCGAAGGGCTCGTCCATCAGCAGAAATTCAGGCTGCGCAGCATAGGCACGGGCGATGGCCAGTCGCTGACGCATACCGCCTGACAGCGTTTTCGGAAACGCCTGGGCAAAATCGGCGAGCCCCATCAACTGCAGATACTTCTGACACACGCTCTGCTGCTCGGCCGCCGGCACCCGGCTGCTTTTGAGTCGAAGACCAAAGAGGATGTTGTCGCGAACGGTCAACCAGGGAAAGACGCCGTATTCCTGGAAGATCACCCCTCGGTCGCGCCCTGGTCCGGTGACCGGCTGACCGTCAAGCGTGATCCGCCCCGAACTTGGCCCAACGAAGCCCGCCACAATGTTCATGAGGGTCGTCTTGCCGCAGCCCGATGGCCCCACGATGCAGATGAACTCCTGGTCGTGCACCGCAAGCGATACCCGATCGACCACCCGGAGTGGTCCGCGTTCGGTCTCAAAATCAACCGATACATCGTCAAACACGATTCGCGGGGCATTCACGACACGCTCTCCATCACTGCGCCTCGACCCGGTCCTGCCAGCGGATCAGGCGGCGCGTGAGCGCGCGAAGCGCAAGGTCCATGCTGAGTGCAACGGTTCCGATGCAGACGATCCCGACATAAATCACGTCGATCTGAAAGAACGATCCCGCACTCTGGATGAGCGCACCCAGCCCCTGCTGCGCGGCAACCAGCTCCGAAGCCACCAGTGTCGCCCAGGCGACGCCCAGGGCCACCCGCAGCGCGGTCAGGATGTGAGGCATGGTGAGCGGAACGATCACCTTGAAAAAAATCTCGCGGTCGCTCGCGCCCAGCGTTCGTGACACCTTGATGAAGATTGGACTGATCTGCGCCACACCCTCATACATGACGATGACGCCTGCGAAAAAGCTGGCGTAGAAAAGGATGATCACCTTGGCCGGCTCGTCGATACCGAAATACACGACCACCAGGGGGATCAGGGCGATCGGTGGCAGCGCCCTGAAAAAATTGATGAGCGGATCGAGAAATGTTCGCGCGTTTCGATACCAGCCGATCAGGAATCCGACCGGGACAGCAAGCAGAATGCCCAGCAGCACGCCCAGCGTGACGCGCTGTGTGGAACGCAGGATGTCGATTGCAAGCCGATCCCCGAAAAGCAGGCTCACGAGCTTGCTGCCGACCTGCGCGGGCGTTGGCATGAGGCCAGGATTCACCATGCCCGACACGGCAACTGTGTGCCAGACCGCAACCAGCAGGCACCAGGGCAGAATGAGCAGCGCGCCATGGCGCAGACGCTTGAAAATGACTGTCTCCGGGATTGTTGTGGTTTGGCGGCGAAGATACACTAGAAGCGTTCGCAAAACATCCTGCATATTCAAGTTTGAAAGGCCCGCTGCGTGCCGCGAATCGCGCTTCAGGTTCACCCCTCGGACAACGTCGTCACGCTGATCGACTCGCTGGTTGAAGAAACGCTTACGCGCTGCGGGCTCAGGCTGCGCGAGCCGATTGCCTTCGGCCACAAGGCTGCCTCGCGAGACATCGCCGAGGGTGAACCCGTCATCAAATATGGTGTGGTCATCGGGCTCGCTACCGAGTCGATCGCCGCCGGCGACCATGTCCATGTCCACAACTGCCGTTGAATCATTGCCGGGGTTTGCCGGCTACCGGCGGGCTGACGGCCGTGTGGGGGTTCGCAATCATCTGGCGTTGGTCTCGACAGTCGCGCTCGCCAATCGCATCGCAGAACTGGCGGCGGCGCAATTCGACGCATCTCGCCCGCCGGGTACCGATCCGGTCCTGCTGGTGCGAGGCGAGTTTCAGCGCGGACTGCAAACGCAGGATGCGCGGCTGCAGGACGAGGTATTGCAGAGGCTCATCACTCACCCCAACATCGGTGCGGCGGTGGTGCTCTGTCATGATCGAAGCACGGCGAAGCGCTGGGCACATCAGCTCGCGGGCAGCCACACGCCCGTGCGGGTCCTGGCGGTGATGGATCAGCAGGGCATCAACGACGCGATCACTCAAACCGCGATGGCGCTCACCCAGCTCGCATCAGTCCTTCAGCCCATGCAGCGGGAGTGGTGTCCGTTTTCCCAGCTCACGTTTGCGCTTGAATGCGGAGGCTCCGATGCTTCGAGCGCGGTGTGCTCGAATCCGGCCATAGGTCGCTTTGTCGACCGCGCAGTCGAGCTCGGCGCAAGCGTGATCGTGTCCGAAACCGCAGAGTTCATCGGTGGCGAAGACGTGGTGCGCGCGCAGTCTGCCAACGCCGACATCGCCCGAAGGATCATCGACCGGATCGCGCTCACCGAATCACGCATGACCAGCGATGGTGACCGCTATCGGGGCACCAACCCGACGGCAGAGAACATCGAGGCGGGACTCACCACGCTCGTCGAAAAAACCATGGGTGCGCTCTGCAAGATTGGTCGTGCCCGGTTTGCAGACTGTCTGGATTTCGGGCAACCGCCCTCGCAACCTGGACTGTCCTTCATGGACACGCCGTTTTTCAGCCCCTGCTCGATCACCGGCATGGTGGCAGCCGGCGCGCAGATCACGCTGTTCTCCATGGGCGTGTTCAACCCATCGGGCAATCCGCTCGCCCCCACGCTCAAAGTTTGCGGCAATCCGGACACCGTCAAGCGCTGGTCAGACGGAATCGACGTGGCGCTGGTCGATTTGATCGAAGGTCGGATCAACCTCGATCAGGCGGGTGATCGCGTTCTGGCGGCGGTTCTTGAGGTGGCCGGTGGTGCCCGGACCCATACCGAGTCGTGGGGCGAGGGTCAGTTCATCGTTCCTCGCCTGCTCCCCACCTTCTGAGCCCGGGTTGACGACAGGTGGTAGTGCGCTAGCGACCCTGCCCCGCCTCCGGCGCCATGCCCACAGCCCGATGGGGGCGATGGTGTTCGCGAAACCCCGTGCCGGTTAGCCTTCTTTTTTTGACTGGAGGTCCGTCGTGCGCCGTTCCATTCTGATTGTCGCAAGTCTCATCGGCCTGTCGTGGGCGGGCCCTGCAATGACGCAGCCCTTTCCCACCCGGCCAGTCAGCCTGGTGGTCCCCGCCCCGCCCGGCGGCATCGTCGACGCGACAGCCCGCATGGTGGCCGAGCCCATGGGACGGATCCTCGCGCAGCCGGTGGTGGTGGACAACCGCGGCGGCGCAAGCGGCAATATCGGCTATGCGCACGTGGCGCGCGCCACACCCGACGGCTACACGCTGCTTACGTCGTATTCGGCCTTTCACCTGGCCAATCCGGTGCTGATGTCGGGTCTCAACTGGGCGCACAAGGACTTCGCACCGATCGGCATGGTGGCGGTGGCCACCAATGTGATCGCGGTGCACCCGTCGGTACGCGCAGAGACGCTCGGCGAACTCATCGAGCTTCTCAAGCGCGAACCCAACAAGCTGAACTATGCCTCGCAGGGCAATGGCTCGCTCGCCCACATCGGAACCGAACTCTTCAAGCTCCAGACCAGCACCCAGATGCTGCATGTTCCGTACCGTGGATCAGGCCCCGCCATGCAGGACCTGCTGGCAGGGCAGGTTCAGCTGTTCATCACCACACCGCCCTCGGCAATGCAGCATGTGCAGAGTGGGAAGCTTCGCGGGCTTGCCATCACGGGCAAGAACCGGCATCCGGGTCTGCCTGCCGTGCCCACCACCGCGGAAGCGGGTCTGGCGGGTTTCGAGCTTGAGGGCTGGGTCGCCCTGTTCGCACCTGCGGCCACACCAGCCGACGCGCTCGCTCGACTCACGGCGGCGCTGCGCGAATCGCTAGAGCAAGACGACACGCGCAAGCGCGCCGCGGCAGCCGGGGTCGAAATCCGATTTATGGGTCCCGAGGCGCTGGCATCGCTGGTACGATCGGAGTCGGAATCCTGGACCCGCGTCATCCGGACGGCCAACATCCGGGCGGATTGAGGCGCCGACCATACGTTGCAACAGGGAGACTTCGTTGAACGCCCGCCTGACTTCTGCCCGCTTCAGTGCCGCGCGACGGCGCTTCGCCAGCGCATCGGCTGCCTCCGCAACCATCGCCGGTTTTCCGGCCATCGTGCGGGCGCAGACCAAGACCATCACCACCACGGCATTCGGCGGTATCTATGAAAAGCATTACCGCACCCATGTCATCGAACCGTGGGAGAAACGCTCTGGCTTCAAGGTCAACCTGATCACGACGGGCGGAGCCGACCAGTGGCTCACGAGCGCAATTGTCAACAAGGCGCGCCCGGAAATCGATCTGCCGTTTCTGTCGCTGCCCGTCACTCATACCGCTATCCGAACTGATGGCGTGTTTCTTGATCTGGACGATAAGCTGATCCCCAATGCCAGCCAGATTGATCCGCTCTTTTTCGATTATTTTGATCGCAAGGCAATCGGCTTCAACTATGCCCCCTACGGCCTTTTCTTTCGTACAGACCTGATCCGCAACGCGCCCAGCAGTTGGAGTGACCTCTGGCGACCCGAGCATGCAGGCAAGATTCTGCTGCCCGACACGACCTCGGGCGGGGCGGAGGAAACCGTGGTGATCGCTGCCGGTCTAAATGGCGGTGGCGTAACCAACCTTGACCCGGGGTGGGCGGCGCTTCGTAAGCTCAAGCCTGCAGTTCAACGCTTCTTCAAAAACAATAACGAACCTGTCCCAATACTGCAGCGTGGCGAAGCGGCTATCGGCGCCTGGTACAGCGCGCGCGTCTTCATGCTCAAGGACGGCGGCGTGCCAATCGAGTTCGTAACACCCAGGGAAGGCGCACCGATCGGCGTGCTGAGCTTTCATGTCGCACGCAACGCCACACAGCGCGATGCAGTGCTCGATTTCGTCAATTTCGCACTCTCCAAGACGCCACAGGAAGGCTTTGGCAACGCGATCGAATACGGCGTGTGCAACCGCGAGGCGGTCTTTACGGGTCGGGCCCGCGAGCGCGTCACGCCACACAACCAGTTGATGCGTATCGATTGGAGAAAGGTCGACATCGCAAAAATCAGCGAACGCTTCCGCCGGGAAATCACCAGCTGACCTGAGCATGGCCGCAGAGCGGATCGCAGCCCCCGATTCGACCTGGCTTGCGCTGCCCGCGACACTGCTGATTGCAGCATTCGTCGCGGTGCCCTGCCTGGGGTTGCTGCTACTCAGTCTGTCCACGGGCTTCCGGCCAGGGGACGGCTGGGAAACGCTCATATCCGGGCCAATGGGGTTGGATCATTACCGACGGCTACTGGGAGACGGGTTTGTGCTCGGCAGGCTCGCGCGCACCCTCGCCATAAGCGCCGCCGTGACTGCGGTCACGCTCGCCATGGGTATTCCGCTTGCTCTGGCCTGCTGGCAAACCCGCGGCCCGATTCGTAACCTGCTGGTCTATGCGTCGGTCATGCCGCTCCTCATCAGCGTAGTGGTAAGCGCCTATGGCTGGAGTGTTCTGCTCGGTCGCAAGGGGCTTGTCAACGAGGGCCTGGCGGCCCTTGGTCTCATCAGTCAACCCCTCAAACTGATGCACTCCGATTTGGGGATTGTGATCGGCCTCACGCACATCTTGCTGCCATTCATGGTGCTGAGCATTCTCGCGTCGCTCGAGCGTATCCCGCGGGCCCTGCTCGAGGCCGCCTCTACGCTTGGAGCCAACCGCTGGCGAACGCATCTGCTCATCACCCTGCCGCTGGCCCGCGCGGGCCTTCGGAGCGGTATCTTGCTTGTGTTCACGCTCGCCATGTGTGCATTCGTGACGCCCGCCGTGCTCGGTGGAAACGGCACGCCGGTCTTTCCGATGGTGATCTATGAACAGTTCTCTGCATCGTTTCAATGGGCCTATGGCGCAGCACTCTCGATCATGCTGCTCGTCGTGATGGTGCTGCTGGTCACGGTATTTATGGCGCTCTCTGCATCCAGGCGGCCGGCATGAAAAGGCTCGCTACGCTCACAGGGGTCGTCTGGCTGAGTGCAGTCGTAGGCTTTGTACTCTCGCCGCTTCTCATCGCGCTGGTAGTGGCGTTTTCGGACAGCGAACTGATCGGCTTTCCGATCAGCAGTTACAGCATCCGCTGGTTCGCTGCCGCATGGCACAAGGAAATTTTCTGGCGCTCTGCACTCAACAGCCTTTGGCTCGCTCTCGCAGCCGTTGCGGTGGCCGGCCCGCTAGGCCTTGCCGCAGCCCTTGCGATTCGACGCGCGCCTGTGCGCATTGCCCAGCCGATCGAAACAATTCTCATGTTGCCGCTGCTGGTGCCGGCAATCGTGCTGAGCCTCTCGCTCCTGGTAGCCTCGGTGCTCACGGGCGTCACGGATGCACCGCTGCGACTTTGGGCAGCACACAGCGTGGTCGTGCTGCCCTACGTGGTCCGAACATGCCTGGCAAGCCTTGGCGGCATGCCCCGCCAGGTGGAGGAAGCGGCGCGCACACTGGGAGCGGACAGCTGGCGCGTGTTTCGCTACATCACGCTCCCGTTGATCAGGCCCGGGCTCTTTGCCGGCTGCGCCTTCGCATTCATTTTGTCGTTCGACAATGTCTCGGTGTCAATGTTCCTGGTGAACCAGAAAACGCCCACCCTTCCCCTCGCCATCATGAATTACGTCGAGTACAACTTCGATCCCGGCGTCGCGGCAGTGTCCGCCACCATGGTGATCCTGTCACTGGCGGTAGCCTGGCTGATCGAACGGTGGGTTGGCATCCGCAAGGTGCTCGGGTGACCGCGCCCGCGCTCAGACTGGATTCCGTTACCAAGCGCTTCGGCAGCACCGAGGCTGTGAGCAATCTGACGCTTGCGGTCGCGCGCGGCGAATTCGTCTCACTGCTCGGGCCCAGCGGCTGCGGCAAGACCACCACACTTCGCATGATCGCAGGGCTGGAGCGACCTTCGTCGGGAAGCATCCTGATCGCAGGCCAGGACGTTTCCACTGTGCCACCCGAGGCGCGCGACATTGGCATGGTATTCCAGTCACTCGCGCTCTTTCCGCATATGACGGTGGCTGAAAACATTGCATTCGGGCTTCGCATGCGCCAGCGCGCCACCGATCGGTTGACCGATGCAGTACGGGCGGCACTGGCGAGAGTTCGCCTGCCAGGCTTCGAGGACCGCTATCCTGAATCGCTGTCAGGCGGTCAGCAGCAGCGCGTGGCGCTTGCTCGTGCGCTCGTCACGTCGCCCGCGGTCCTGCTCCTCGATGAACCCTTTTCGGCGCTCGATCGCAGTCTGCGCGAGGAACTCACACTCGAATTCGCTGCACTGCTGCGAGAGATCGGCGCGACCACGGTGTTCGTCACTCACGATCAGGAAGAGGCTTTTTCAATGAGTGACCGGGTCGCCGTGATTGACGGGGGTCGCTTAATGCAGTGTGAGGCGCCCTCCCATGTCTTCAGCCGCCCTGCCAGCGCCCGCGTTGCGCAGTTTGTCGGCATGAGCAACCTGCTGCCCGTCACGCATCAGGCGGACGGAGGAATGCTTTGCAACCTGGGCAGGCTTGATGTCCATTCGGACTCGGCAAGTGGACGTGGTCGCGCGACCCTGGTCGGGTTCCGGCCGGAAGACATCGAATGGGGGGAAAGCAGTCGCGGCGCGGCGGGCCTGCGGTTTACCGCACGCATCAGTCGTAGCGTGTTCCGGGGCAGACAGGTCCAACTCGACCTGGAACCCGAGGCGTGCCCGAACCAAGCGCTTCGGATGATGGTCGAATCGGGCCGTGCCCTGCCAGACCCCGGCTCGGTCGGGGTCTTCACAGTCCCGCAGGACCGCCTGCATCTCATGGAGATCTAGGTGAACGAGAATCGGATAGACGGCTTCTGTGCGCCGGGATTCGAGCCGGTGAAAAAGGTTTTCGAAGCCAATTTTTCCCAGCGCGGCGAGGTCGGTGCGGCGGTGGCAATCGCAGTTCGCGGCGAGCCGGTGGTCGACCTGTGGGGCGGCGTGGCCGATGCTCAAAGCGGGCGCCCCTGGGAGCGCGACACGCTGGTATGCATGATGTCGGTGGCCAAGGGCGTGATCGCGCTCCTCGTGCATCGACTCGCGGGTTTGGGCGTCATTCACCTGGACGATCCGATTACCCGCTGGTGGCCCGAATTCGCAGCGGGGGGAAAGGCGCACATCACCCTGCGACAGGTCCTCGCGCATGTGGCGGGGTTGCCCTATGCCGATAATCTGCCGCGGGGTTCGCTGTACGACTGGGACCGCGTCACCACCGCGCTCGCCGCTCAGACGCCCGCTTTCGCACCGGGTGCGGTGCGCTGCTACCACAGTGCCACCATGGGCTTCATCGCAGGCGAGGTCCTGCGCCGGGCGACTGGCGTTCCAGTCAATGAACTGTTGCAGTCCGAACTCTGCGGCCCCATGGGAGTTGATTTCCGGATCGGCCTGACGCTTGCTGAGCAGTCCCGATGCGCAACGATGATCCCCTCACCAGGGAACATTCTGGACATTGCACGCTCGAGGCCCGACTCGCTGTTTGGCCGCATGTGGTATCCAATCGCAGACGATGAGGACTTCAACAGTCGCGCCTGGCGAAGTTCGCTCATTCCATCGGCCAACGGCCATGGCACGGCCCGCGGCGTCGCCCGCCTTTACAGCACGGTGGCGAGCGAGCTTGCCTTCGGAGATCCGGGGCCCGTCGAGCCTGGGGCGCTTCGTACCGGAATCGCGGAGCAATGGGCAGGCCGCGAGCACAGCACTGGCATGTTCTGGCGTCAAGGTCTGGGGTTCTTTCTGAATTGGCCGCCCAACCGGCCAATGGGCCCGAATCCTGCAACGTTCGGCCATTCGGGTGCGGGTGGCGCCCAGGGCTTCGGTGATCCCGACAGCGGTCTGGGCTTTTGCTACGCACCCAACCGAATGCACAGCGGTATCGACATCGGACCACGAGCAACGCCGCTCATCGAGGCAGCCTTCGATTGCCTGATACGATCAAATTGAGGTGCGCGCAAGCGCATCATCATCATGAGTGCTGGCGCAATCGGTGAGCAAAGTCCTGCCATCGAACTGGGTGAGCACATGCTGGAAGCGGCCTGAACAAAGGAACCCCGTTGCTGCGCGAACGCATTGAAGGCAAATGGATCGACTGCTTCGCCGAGGTCTTCACGCTTTGTGGCGTCAAGGCGGGCGATGCAGTGGCGATCCTGTCCGAAACCCAGTCCCGACAGGTCAATGTCGAACTGGCCGAACTGGCCTTGCTGTCGATCAAGGCACGGGCCTTCCACATCACACTCCCCAGCCCCCGTCTCAACGCGCCTGCGCCGATTCGGTCGACTGGCGCAAGCGATGCGCTGCAGCGCCTGCAGCCAGTGATATCGGCGCTCGCCGCATCCACGCTGGTCGTCGACCTTACCGTCGAGGGCCTGCTCCATGCGGCGGAACTGCCCGACATCCTGAAGGGCGGCGCTCGCCTTCTCATGATTTCCAACGAGCATCCCGAGGTGCTCGAGCGACTCATGCCCTCGCCCGCGCTCGAACCCAAGGTGAAGCTCGGCATGCGCATGCTGAAGGAGGCGCGTGCCATGCAGGTGCACTCCGAGGCTGGCACCGACCTGAGCGTGTCACTCGCCGGCGCGCGGGTGGGCGGGGTCTGGGGCTATTCCACCCGTCCTGGGTCGGTCACGCACTGGCCGGGCGGGCTATGCCTCGCGTTCCCCGCGGCATCGTCGGTAAACGGCGTACTGGTGATGGCGCAAGGCGACGTCAACCTCACCTTCAAGCGCTATCTCACCGACAGCGTCCGTCTGGTGATTGAAAACGATCATGTCACCGCCATCGACGGGCACGGCGCAGATGCCGACATGATGCGCGGCTACTTCGAGGCCTGGGGCGACCGGGCGGCCTACGCGGTCTCGCATGTTGGCTGGGGGATGAACCCCGCCGCGCGGTGGGACGCCATGACCTTCTACGACCGGCGTGACTTCAACGGCACCGAGCTTCGCGCCTTCGCAGGCAACTTCCTCTATTCAACCGGCGCCAACGAAGTGGCGGGCCGCCACACGCTGGGGCACTTTGATCTGCCGGTCCGGGGCTGTACGATCCGGCTCGATGGGCGCGTCATCATCGATCGCGGGCGTCTGCTGGGTGAACTTGCTTGACGCGTCGCCAGCCCACCTCTTCACTGACAAAACACCATGAACGCCCGAACCGACCACGCCTCCGCCCTGCCGCCCCTTCGAGTACCGCGCACACTCTACGATGCCGACCATGAAGCGTTTCGGCAGATGGTCAGGCGCTTCTACGAGGCCGAACTGGTTCCCGGCATGGCCGACTGGGAAGACCAGGGGATGGTGCCCAAATCAATCTGGAAACGCTTTGGTGACGTTGGCATTCTCGGTGCCGGCATTCCCGAAGCCTATGGCGGCTCAGGCGATGATTTCCGGTTCCTTGCGGTTGCCACCGAGGAGCACGCGCGCGTCGGTCTGGCAGCGCCTGCGTTCGAGCTTCATACCGGCATCGTCGCGCCCTATCTGGTGCATCACGGTACCGACGAGCAAAAGCAGCACTGGCTCCCCAGGCTCGCATCGGGCGAGGCTGTTGCCTCGATCGGCATGACCGAGCCTTCGTCGGGCAGCGACCTGGCGGGGGTGCGCACCACTGCGGTTCGCGATGGCGATTCCTACGTCATCAACGGCTCGAAAATTTTCATCACCAATGGCATCGTCGGCGATCTGATCGTGCTGGTTACCAAGACGGATCCTGCTCGCAAAGCCAAAGGGGTGTCGCTCTTTCTGGTTGACACCTCGCTGCCCGGCTATCGCAAAAGCCGAAACCTGAAAAAACTGGGTAACAAGGCGCAGGACACCGCCGAGCTGTTTTTTGACAATGTTCGCGTACCCGCCTCCAGCATGCTCGGAGAAGAGCATGGCGGATGGAAGGTGCTCATGTCGGAGCTGGTGCAGGAACGCATCCTGGTGGCAGTGCGTGCGGCCTCCACCTGCGAGGCTGCGCTCGAGGCCACGATCCGCTACGTGAAGGATCGCAAGGCGTTTGGCCAGCCAGTGTTCGATTTTCAGAACACGCGCTTCCAACTCGCAAGCTGCGCCACCAAAACTCAGGCACTCAGAATTTTCACTGACCGGTGCATCGAGATGCACGCACGGGGCGAGCTCGATATGCACACCGCCGCCATGGCGAAGCTCTATTCAACCGAAGTTCAGGATGAAGTGCTCGATGCATGCCTGCAACTGCATGGCGGCAACGGCTACATGTGGGAATACCCCATCGCCCGCATGTGGGCCGATGCGCGGGTTCATCGCATTTATGCCGGCACCAATGAAATCATGCGCGAAATCATCGGGCGGGCGCTGTAATCGCCTCCCACGTCAATCAGGCGCACCCAGGCAGGTTCTCGTTCGCTCGCCGCGGCGGCGACGGTGGACTCCGTATCCGCGAGTAAGCTTGCAGCCCCTTTCTCTGAAGGAATCATGATGACGCTTCCTCACACCATGCGCCACGCCGACCACGGCTCGGGCGGCGGCCCAGAGGCGATCCGGATCGTTGACGGGCCCGTGCCGAGTCCTGCTGCCGGACAGGTTCTGATCAAGGTGGCTTATGCCGGCGTGAACCGGCCCGACGTCGCCCAGCGATCCGGGAGCTACCCGCCTCCGAAGGATGCCTCGCCGATTCTGGGTCTGGAGGTCGCGGGTCAGGTGGTGGCGGTGGGCGAAGGCACCGCGCGATGGAAGGTTGGTGATGCAGTGTGTGCGCTGACGCACGGCGGCGGATATGCCGAATACGTGGCCGTGCACGGCACGCACTGCCTGCCTGTTCCCGGCGGCTGGTCGCTTCGAGACGCGGCATCGCTTCCCGAAACATTCTTCACGGTCTGGGTGAACGTGTTTGAAACCGGTCACCTGAGCGCGGGCGAATCCATTCTCATTCACGGCGGCTCAAGCGGCATCGGCTCCACCGCCATTCAGTTGGCCAAGGCCTTTGGCGCCACGGTCTACACCACCGTCGGCTCAGCCGACAAGGCGCAGTTCTGCCGTGCGCTCGGTGCAGATCATGTGATCAATTATCGCGAATCCGATTTTCATGCCGAGGTCAAACGACTCGCTGCACCTCGCGGCATCAACATGGTGCTCGACTATATCGGTGGCGATTACCTGAAAAAAAATGTCGATCTGCTGGGCATGGATGGCCGATTGATCCAGCTCGCCTTCATGCAGGGGCGCGAAGCCATGCTTGATCTGGGCCCCATTCTGATGCGGCGGGTCGTCATCACCGGATCGGCATTGCGGCCGCGAACCACCGAGCAAAAGGCTGTGATCGCGCAGGGTCTGGAGGCCCGGGTGTGGCCGCTCCTTGCAGCCGGAAAGATCCGCTCCGTAGTCAACGCCGAGTTCACGCTCGCCGAGGCCGCCCAGGCGCATCGGCTGATGGAGTCCTCCGCGCATCTGGGAAAGATCGTATTGCAGATGGGCTGACGCATGGTGATGCCCACCCTGCTCCCGCCGCCGGACACGCTGGCCGGGCTTTATGCCCGAGCCTGCCGCTGGCGCGGCTCGCTCGAACTCTTCACCGATCCCACCGAGCGCATCGCTGGGCGGCAGGCCTGGCAGGCGAGCCTCGCGATCGGCGGCGCGTTCGCGGCCCGCGGACTGGTGGCGGGCGATCGCATTGCATTCCTGTGCAAACCATCGGTGAGGCATGCGCTCGCCTGGTTTGGCGTACCGCTTGCGGGCGGCGTGTCGTGCAGTCTGCATATCCGCGAGACCCCCGAGCGGCTGGGCGAGACCCTGTCCTGGCTGGGCGCCACCACGCTGGTTCATGATGCCGATCTCACCTCGCTCGCGGCAGACGTGCTCCGCCACGCCAAGCGCCACGGTCACACGGCGCTCGGGCTGAGTCTGGGGAACAGGCGCAATGGCGATCCGGAATGGGAGGCGCTGCTCGCCGCAGCCCCCGCCGACCCGCTCGCGCGCAAGCCCGATCACCTGGCTGCGATCATTCTGTCCTCGGGCTCCACCGGACGCCCCAAGGGCGTGATGCACACGCATCGAACGCTGGCGGAAAATGCCAAGGCCGGGCAGGTGCTCTATGGCACGGTCACCACTCGCGATGCGGCACTCGTGATGATGCAACCGTCTTTTGCCGCCTGGGTCAACGTGGTGGTGCCCTATGTGGCGGGCTGCGGCAAAGTGGTCTTTGGCGACGCGTTCACACCTCAGGGATTTCTTGAATCGATTGCGCGTGAGCGCATCACGATGGCGCCCGCGGTTCCCACCATGTGGCGCATGATGTTCGCCGAGGATACTTCCCGCTACGATCTGTCGTCGATCAGGAACGTGTCCATCTCGGGCGAGCCGCCCTCGCGCACCGATCTTGAGCAGATCTACGCACGGGTTTCCAGGGGCATCTCGAGTTTTTATTCATCGAGCGAGGCGGGCACCGGCGGGGCGGTGCTGGCCACCGAAGCCGACACGCTGGGCATCGGTCGCGCCTCAGGCGGCAAGCCCGACACCACCGGGCGACCGGTCGTCGGCGCCGATATCCGGATCATCGATCCAGAAGGCGATTTTCAGGATCAGTTGCCTGCAGGCGAGATCGGCGAGATCCTGGTCTCCGGGCCATCGCTTGCCGTCGGTTACTGGCGCGACGACACACTCACGCAAAAGCGTTTTCGCGATGGCTGGTGGCGATCGGGCGATATGGGTTATGTCGATGCCGATGGCGATCTGTTTGTGCTCGGCCGCACCGACAACGTGATCAATTCCGGCGGGATGAAGGTGCATGGCGAAGAAGTCGAGCGCGCGCTGCTCCGGCATCCCGCGGTCGCACAGGCCGCGGTGATTGGCATGCCGGATGACCGCTGGGGCCAGCGGATCGAAGCACATGTGATCCTCAAGGCAGGTGCCGCCGTCACAACCGAGGCACTCGCGTCATTTTGCAGGCTTGAAGGCGGGCTCGCCTCGTTCAAGGTGCCCAAGATGTTCCATCTGGTTGACCGGCTGCCGACCGGTCCCACGGGCAAGCTCTATCGTCGAGCGCTTCGCGCATCCGATTGAATCTTTCAGACGCCTCCTGGGCGAGGTGCAGCCCCCTGCCTGAAGCCCTGGTCCGCCGTACTGATTCACCGCCTGCGGATGCTGGTTCTGGGGTTTTCCGAAAAGGGATGGGGTACGCTTCGCGGCTTTAACGCATTAGCCGTATTTGCCATGCCGCTACCGCGCAGTGTTTCCCGCTGGCTTCTTCTGCTGGCTGGCCTCCCGCCCATCGCCTCGCATGCAGACGAAGCCAGTTACTGGCTGCTCGTCAGCCCCTACACGGTGCATTTCAGGCCCAGCGATGAGCATCGACATGTCTGGCTGGCCGGCCTCGAGCGGCAGACGGCCCGGGGAGATCTGGCCGGGGTTGCGTTTTTCACCAACTCGTTTGGTCAGCCCAGCGTGTTCGCCTACCCGTTTGGAAAAACCTACCAGGGCCCGATCAAGTGGGGCGAGACCACGGTGCTGCCCGAAAACTGGTATGCAAAATGGGCTGCCGGCCTACTGTACGGCTACAAAGGCAAGTACGAGGACAAGGTTCCCTTCAACAAGGACGGCTTGTCACCCGGCCTGATTGTGTCGCTGGGGCGTTCGATCACCGAGAACACCCAGCTTCAGGCCAACCTGCTGGGCGCGAACGCCCTCATGTTCCAGTTCAATACGCGGCTGAAATAGGCGGGCAGCGCCGGAATCGGGCGGGGTGCGTGCTCAGCGGATACCCAGCTGGGTTCCCAGCTCCGCAAGCGAACGCTCGAGCAGCCACTCGATTGGAAAATACAGAAGCGTTGCGCCTCGCCCCTGGAACTGTGCAAGCTGCTGCCAGTTAGCCGGCATGCCGAAGCGCAGCCCCGCTGCCCTCAGGCGGGCACTGACCGTATCGATGGCGGCAGTGACCTCCGGCGTGCTGACACCGCGCCGGCCGGTCAGGCTGTAGGCAAGATCATTGGGGCCGATCAGAAAGGCATCGATGCCGGCAACGCCTAGAATGTCGTCGATGTTCTCGACGGCAAGCCCGGTTTCTATCTGAACGATCACCGACTTGTCGCGCGCCTGCTCGCCGCAGGCATAGCGCACCACCTCGACCGCATCGGCGGCCTGGGCGGCCGTATCGATGTGCGGAATGATGAGGCCATCGGCCTCGCGATCGAGGTATTGAACCAGTACCGCGGGATCCCGTGACCAGCTGCGAACCATGGGCGACAGACCGGCCACCCTGGCCGCGCGGATCAGATCGGTGGCCGCATCCAGCCCAATGCCGGTCCGTTCACAGTCGACGAAGGCAATATGGGCGCCGCCACGCGCGAGCGCTCCCATGACATCGGGATTGCGACCCCCGATGTTGACCGCAACAACGGTCTGACCATCGCGCAGGCGCTGCTGATGAGGATGAAGTGGCATGGACTCAGAATCCGTAGAGCTGGGCGGGGTGGTCGACCAGAATCTGCTGAAGCAGCGCCCGATCACCCAGCCAGTCGACAAACAGGTTGAAGAGATCGCCGTCATTGGGCATCGCGCTGCGGATGAAAACATGCGGCCAGTCGCTTCCCCAGAGCAGGCGCTCAGGCACTTCATCGAGGAGGCGCTCGGCGGCCGCCTGCGTGGACGGATAGGGAAAGGGCTCGGCAGTGAGCCGGTAGGGCGCGGTGAGCTTTATCCAGGCGCGCCCCGCTCGCGCGAGTCGCAGCAGGGCCTCGAATCCGTCGGTGATGCCCTGCTGCGAGGGCACATATCCGAGATGACCGAACACCAGCGGAACAGGGAGCTCGCGCAGCTGGCGGTCAAGATCGGGAAACTCGTTCACATGCATCAGGAACTCGATGTGCCAGCCAAACGGCGCGATCGTATTGGCAAGTGCACGCAGCCCTGCAAGCGGCAACTGGCCGCGGCCTTCCTTGAGATCGACGATATTGCAGCGCACGCCCCGCACGCCAAGCGCGTGCAGACGCCCGACCTCGGCCGGCGAGACATCAAAGGGCAGCACGGCAACCGCACGGAGCCGGTCGGGGCTCTCGCTCAGCGCCTCCAGCATCGCGCTGTTGTCGGTGCCATAGACGCTGGGCTGCACCAGCACCCCGCGCTCGATACCGAGCGTATCGAGCATGTGAAGATACTCGGCGACCGACGCCTCCGGCGGGTTGTAGAGCCGGTTGGCAACCAGCGGGAAACGGTCACGCGGCCCGCAGACATGCGCATGCACGTCACAGGCATGCGCGGGCAGCCGCAGGCGCGCGGCCCGCGGTGCGGGGTCATGGGGGACACACTCGGCATAGGACACAGCCGCACCCGCTTTAGCTGGCGTCATGGCGGGGCCGCTCATTCGAGGCGAATGCCTTTCTCGCGCACCACCCGGCCCCAGCGTCCCAGATCTTCGCGAATGAGTTGGGCAAATGCCTCCGGCGTGCTGCCTACCGCCTCGACACCCATCGTGGCAAAACTTTTCTTCACAGACTCGTCCTGCAGCGCCTGGACCGCGGCGCGTTGAAGCGTATTGATGACTTCCGCAGGCGTTCCGGCTGGCGCGACCAGACCCGTAAAATTGGTGATCACGAAATCGGCGAGCCCCGCTTCGCGAAAGGTGGGAACCGCGGGCAGCGATTTCCAGCGATCAGCCGACGACACCGCAAGCGCCTTCACCCTGCCCTGCTCGATGAAGGCAGACGACGAGGTCACCTGATCGAACAGCACATCGACCCGCCCGGCCACCACATCCTGCAGCGCAGGCCCCGCCCCCTTGTAGGGCACGTGGAGAAATTGCGTACCGGTCAGCGCCTGGAACAGTTCCCCCACCAGATGGTTGGATGTGCCGTTGCCAGCCGAAGCCATGCTGACGCCGCCCGCCTTGCGACGCGCCAGCTCGATGAAGGCTGCGATATCGCCCGCTCCCAGTCCGGGATGGGCGATGAGCACAAACGGCACCGCGGCAAGATAGCTTACCGGCGCAACACCCGTGGCCGGATCGTAGGGCCAGTCGCGGTACAGGCTGGGCGCAACGCTCAGGGAACTGTTCGACCCCATCATCAGCGTGTAGCCGTCAGCGGGCGACTTCATGGCGATTTCCGCACCGATCTTGCCCCCCGCACCCGTGCGGTTTTCGACCACCACGCTCTGGTTGAGCACCTTGCTCATGGCCGTGCTCACCACCCGCGCGGTCACGTCGACGTTGCCGCCCGGGGCAAACGGGACGATGATTCGGATCGGCTTGGCCGGGAACGGCTGAGCGTGGGCAAGCGATGTGCCGAGCGAACTCGAGACCACCAGAGCCGATAGCAGCAGGCATAAGCGTGAGCGCATCCAGAATTCCTTTCAGACGGGGTACTTGAGAACCGGACGGTCAATCTACAACGAAACCGGGCCGATTGCCCGGCATGGTCCGGCAAGGAATCCTTGAATCCAGAGATCCTCCATGGCGCAGCTCCCAGCAAACGATTACCTCACCCTGCACGAGATCATCCAGCAGGCCCGGCTCAATCTCGGCAACCACGCCTGGCACTACATTGTGGGCGGCGCGGAGACCGAAACCACGATGCGGCGCAATCGCTGGTCGATCGACCGGCTGGCGCTGCGCCCGCGCGTGCTCCGCGATGTTGGCGATACCGACGCGGGCATCGACTGGTTCGGGCGGCGGCTTCGCATGCCGATCCTGTTCGCGCCCGTGGGCGGCCTCGAACATTTCTGGGAAAGCGGGCCGATTCCAGTGACCCAGGCCGCGGGCGAATTCGGCGTTCCGCACATGCTGAGTTCCGTCTGCGCCTGCGATGTGAGCGAGGTCGCCAGCGCCGCCCCGAAGGCGCTGAAGCTCTTTCAACTCTATGTGCATGGCGACCCGCAATGGGTCGACGACACGCTTGACCGGGTGATCGATCTGGGCTTCGAACAGGTCTGTCTCACGGTGGATACGGCGGTCTACAGCCGGCGCGAACGCGATCTTGCCCAGCGCAATATACGGCGCGCCAATGTGCCAGGCCGGCACTGGCAGGCGAAGCTCACCTGGAAGGATATCGGCCGCGTTCGCTCGCGGATCCGTGTACCGCTGATCCTCAAGGGCATCGCAACTGCCGACGACGCCAGGCTCGCAGTCGAGCATGGTGTGGACGCGGTCTACGTGTCCAACCACGGTGGCCGGCAACTCGATCACGGACAGGGAGCGATGGAGGTACTTCCGGAGGTGGTCGATGCGGTCGGCGGTCGTGCGCGAACCATCGTTGACGGCGGGTTCTGTCGCGGCACCGATGTGGTGAAGGCCCTTTGCGCGGGCGCCGACCTGGTGGGAATCGGACGAATGCAGTGCGTCGCCCTGGCAGCTGGAGGCAAGCCAACATTGCTGCGCCTGCTGGAACTGCTGGAGTCCGAGATCCGCATTGCGATGGCGCTCTCGGGTGCTGCCAGCCGGGCTGATCTGGGTCGCAGCCACCTCGCCATCAGCCAATCCATGCTGCCCACCCACACCTGGGGAGCCTTCCCCATGCTGAACGACGACCTGTCGGCGCCGCCACGATGAAGTGGCCGTATGTGTCCTGCTGATCGGCCGTGCCTTTACTGCTGCCCATGACGTGGACCTGTTCGGCCCGGATTGCTTCCGCGGCGATGGGAATGGTGAGCCGAGTGGGGGCTGCCCTGGCGGTTGCACTGGCGATCGGCCTGCCAGCTACCGCGCCCGCGCAGGCGGGCGATACGAACCCGGCAGCACTCCATCGCGTGAGCCTGCGCGCGCCCGGCCCCCAGGATCTGCCTGGCCGGACCACGATCGCGCCGCAGGCGATCTGCCCTGGCTTGAAGCCTGCCCTGGGGCGGTATCGGGAACAGGTGCTGCTCCCGATCCGCCAGTGGGCACAGCGCGAACTGCGCCAACTCACTGCAGAGACAGTGCTCTATCCATTCTCCGGCCCCGATGCCGCCACCTTGATCGCGCTGTTCGGCGAGGCAAGACGAATGGTGCTTCTCTCTCGCCAGGAGGCATCGCTCGCCCAGCTGCAACCGGTTCCCGCTAGCACCGAAATCGCTGAATGTGCGATCCAGCATTTTTTCTACATCACCGGCTTTTATCGGACCCACGACCTGCAGGGCAAGCACGGTCCGGCACCGCGACTCATGTCGCTGCTTCTGATGAGCATTGAAGCCGCTGGAATGCTGCCCGTTGCGATCATGCCGATCCGGATTGATGACGAGGGACGCTTGCAGGTCTCACGCGACCAACAGGTCCTCGCCGATGATGATGGTGTTTTTCGCTCTGCACCGCCTCCGGTTGAAGACAGGACAGCACCCTCGGCCGGCCAGCCCGGTACGTCACGCCCAGCGGGCGTGCGATTCGAAATGTTTGATGAGCACGGCAAGCGGCGGACCATCGATTATCTGAGCCTCGACCTGTCGAACGCCGGCCTGCGCGCCCAGAGCGCGGAAATCGACTGGCTCTCGAGCGTCGCGACCGGCGCCGTGCTGATCAAGTCGGCCTCGCACCTGCCACAGGCTGCGCATTTTTCCAATCTGGTCCGGATCATCACCACGCGCTCGCGCGGCATCGTTCAGGACGAAACCGGTCTGGATGTGCAGGCACTCGCCGCGTTTGGCAGCGTCGCAGTCCACGGGCGTTTCACCGAACCCCACGAACTGTGGCGGGGCGCCGAGTCGATGAAGCGGCTTCGAAGCTTTACCGAGCATCAGCCACGCATCGCAAGCCCGCCTTTCGTTCTGGGCTACCGCAAGCCTTCGGGCACCCTGATGATGGTGGCCACGCGCGAGGCGCGCGAATCGACAACCGCGCCAGCACAGCCTGACGACGGCTGGCCCTGATCACCTGCCAGACACCCAGACACCCGCTTGCCGACTGGCGGGTAGAGACGCTTGCGTTTAACATTTCCAAAGAGATGCCCCGATGGCCGTTCCGGCCAATCGGAGGTGGCCACACAACAAAACCGGAGACAACCATGACTCATCATCAGCGTCGCCATCTATGCCTGTCCGCGCTGGGCCTTGCAACGTCCGCGCTGCTTCCCCTTCGAACAGCCCAAGCACAAGCGATCGATACCGCAAGGATCATCACTGGCTTTCCGCCAGGGTCAACGCCCGATGTGCTGTCGCGACGGGTCGCTGATCGTCTGGTCCCAGGCTATGCAAAGAACGTGATCGTTGAAAACCGCACCGGCGCAGGCGGACAGCTTGCTGCCACCACGGTGAAGACCGCACCGGCCGATGGCTCGGCGATTCTCATGACACCCCTTGCCGTAGTGGGACTCTATCCGCTCACCTACAACACCCTGCCCTACAACGTCGACAACGACTTCGCGCCGGTCAGTCTGGGCGTGAAGTTTGATATTGCGCTCGCGGTGGGCACCGGCGTACCGGCCGAGGTGAAAACGCTTGCAGATTTCATTCAGTGGGCACGAGCCAACCCGTCGCGCGCCAACGTCGGTTTGCCGGCACTGGGTTCGCCCATGCATTTCGCAGCCGTCGAGCTCGCGCGACTATCCAATGTGCCCATGCAGCAGGTTGGCTACCGGGGCACGGTCGCAGCCATTCCTGAACTGCTGGGCGGGCAGTTGCCGGCCATGGTCAGTCCGATCGGCGAATTCATCCGCCACATCCCGGAGGGCAAGATCCGTGTGCTTGCCACCAGCGGTGCGGCGCGCAGCCGTTTCACACCGCAGATCGCGACCTTTGCCGAGCAGGGCTTCAAGGATCTGCAGTTCCAGGACTATTTCGGGTTCTATCTGCCCATCAAGTGCTCGCCGGCCCAGGTGCAGGCCGCAAGTGCAGCGATCGGTCAGGCACTCGCGCACCCTCAGGTCAAAGAGTCACTCGACGTGTTCGGCATGGAGGTCGCTGCCAGCACTCCTGACGATTTGCGCACCATCCTGCGCAATTACACGGCGCGGTGGGCACCCGTTGTGAAGGCCACCGGATTCAAGGCCGACTGAACCAGACGCTTTCCCGGTGGCCGCTCCGCGAGCGGCCCCGCCCCGCGCGGTCAGGCAAGCGTGCACGCCTCGTCAAACGACAGGCGCGGCAGACGCTGCATCACCTTTGAGGGATCACCCCGACCGATATTGCAGAGAAAATTGCTCTTGAATCGGCCATCGGGAAAAAACTCGGCGTCGACCTTGGCGGTATCGAACCCGGACATGGGTCCGCAGTCGAGCCCCAGCGCACGCGCGGCAAGAATGAAGTAGCCGCCCTGCATCGATGCATTGCGGAAGCCGCTGGTGTGTGCAAACTGTTCCTTGCCCGGTGCGCCGAACAGGTCTTTTGCCTCGGGGCGATGCGGAAAGGTGCGGGGCAGATGTTCGTAGAAGCGGGTGTCCCACGCGAGAATCGCCGTGCAGGGCGCAGCCATCGTCTTGTCGAGATTGCCCGGACTGAGCGCCGGGCGCAGCCGCTCCTTGCCCGCCGGCGTGCGAACGAACACGACCCGCATGGGCTGGGTGTTCATCGTGGTGGGCGCCCACTGAACAATGTCGTAGAGCGCGCGCAGTTGCTCATCGCTCACCGGCTCCGCCAGCCAGCCGTTCTGCGAACGTGCATTGCGAAAAAGGGTGTCAAGCGCCTGGGCATCCAGCATGGGAGTCTCCTCGAAAATTCGGCGGCTGGATCATAGCACCGGCCCCCTCCCGATCTGAGCTGGCAGGCGGTAGACGCTCACCCATAGATCCGACTTTTATATCTTGATGACCGCGTGCGGGCGGATCTGGCCCGGAAAACGGTGTTCCTGACTGGGCCGCGCCAGGTTGGGAAAACCACGCTCAGCCATCAGCTGATCGCAGTCGCTGCCGATTTCCTGAATGGGCTTGCTGCCTGAGCGCTGCAACGTCAGTCCCCCAGCGCTCCCGGCTTGCGCGTCTGTGGCACCCACAGCTACGATGCCCGCCATGACTACCTCCCCTGCTTTCGAAATCATCGATATCGCCCTCTTCGAACGCGACGTCCAGCTGAGGATGCCGTTTCGTTTTGGCATCGTCACGCTCACGGCGGCGCCTCAGGCCTTCGCACGCGTGAGGATCCGGCTTGCGGACGGTCGCGAGTCGGAAGGGGCGTCGGCCGAACTGCTCGCGCCGAAGTGGTTCGACAAGAACCCGGCGCTCAGTAACGAGGACAATTTCAACCAGCTCCGTACCGCCATCCAGCTCGCCGCCAGGGCGTATCAGAGCGGCGGACGCCACACCGCCTGGGGGCATTTCGCAACCCATCACCTCGATCACATCGCCCGGGCAAGCGCCGTTGGACTGAACACGCTCACCGCCAATTTCGGGCCGGCGCTCCTCGATCGGGCGGCGCTTGATGCGCTGTGTCGCGCGGAAAACCTGTCCTTCTATCAAGCCATGCAGCGAAACCTGGGCGGCCTGCAGCCCGCAGCGCTCGCGCCCGACCTCGCAGGTTTTGATATCGCGGCCTATCTCGCCGCGCTCAAGCCTGTTGCAGCGCTCGCGGCACGGCACACCGTGGGCCTGGTCGATCTCATCACCGCAAGCGACCGCCCCGCAGGCATCCCCGCGGTGGGAGACGGGCTCCCCGAGACCCTGGAGGAAGTCGTTCAGCGCTATGGTCATCGGTGGTTCAAGCTCAAGGTGGGTGGCGATCTGCAGGCCGACCTCGAGCGACTGGCCGCGATTGCGGCAGTGCTAGACCGCATGCCGCACCCCTACCGCGCCTCGCTCGATGGCAATGAGCAGTACGACGATGTCGAGAGCATCAGCGCGCTCTGGCTGGCCATTCAACGAGACTCCCGGCTCAAGCGACTGGCAGAAAGCGTGGCCTTCATCGAGCAGCCGATCAAGCGCGCCAATGCGCTCACCCGCGACATCGCCACGCTCGCGCAGCACGCCCCCGTGATCATCGACGAATCCGACGACACGCTCGATGCGTTCGTGCGCGCGCGAAAACTGGGCTACACCGGGGTGTCCTCCAAAACCTGCAAGGGCCTGTGGCGCTCGGTGATCAACGCGGCACGCTGCCACCATTGGAACAGTCAGAGCGGGCAACCGGGTCACTATTTCATGAGCGGGGAAGACCTCACGATTCAGGCGGGGCTTGCACTGCAGCAGGACCTCGCGCTCGTGAATCTGCTGGGCATCACGCATGTGGAACGCAATGGCCACCACTACGTGAACGGCATGGCCGATCTGCCCGCCGCCGAGCAGGCGAACTTTTTGCGCGCGCATCCTGACCTCTATGAGCAGAGTCATGGCGCAACCCGGCTTGCCATCCGTGCGGGCATGATCGAGATGAACTCGCTCGCCTCTCCGGGCTACGCGAGCCGGGCGTTTCCCGACTGGCAGGCGATGCGCCCGCTCGCGGGCTGAGTTACCCCGGCTGACGGATCAGTCGAGCCCGAGCGCCTGGAGCGTGCCGCGCAGATAACCCGCGGCAAATGCTGCCGAGCCGGGCCCGTCGGGTTGGTAATCAAACGGTTCAACCGCCAGCCAGCCACGGTACGACTGTCTCGCAAGCGCTTGCACAATGGGGGCGAAACGATCGTCACCCTGCCCAGGCGCGCGCAGGTTCCGGTCATTGAACTGGATGTGGGTCAGCAGCCCGCTTGGCCAGTGGCGATCAATGACCTGATCGAGAGGCAGCGCTTCGGTCTTGCCCCCTGAACAGGTATCGAGCATGGTCCGCAAACCCGGCTGATTGATGATGCGCACCACGGCCATCCCCTGCTCGACCGTGTTGATGATCGAGGTCTGATCAACCGAGAGCGGCTCGACGCAGTACTGAACCCCGGCCTGCGTGGCGGCCACACCCGCTTCAGCCCAGCATTCGGTGGCCAGTGCCAGCGCTTCGGCATGCGACTGGCCCGGCCAGACCGATCGTTGTTTGCCAGAACCATGAACCAGGTAGTTGCCACCCATCAGCGCACAAAGCTCCACGCATCTCACCATCCAGCGTGCCGTGCGATGCCGTGTCGACGCATCCGGGCTGGTCATGGAAAATCCCGCGGGCTTCACCAGCAACCAATGCAGCCCGGAGATCGCCAGACCGTGATCGGCCGCGACCGCACGAAGTTGTATTGCGTCACGATCGGAGATCGTGGTCGGATCATCTGCCAGCGTGAACGGCGCAACCTCGAGCCCGGCATAGCCCAGTGCAGCGGCCAA
The DNA here is from genome assembly GCA_049423065.1 of Burkholderiaceae bacterium. GTDB lineage: Bacteria > Pseudomonadota > Gammaproteobacteria > Burkholderiales > Burkholderiaceae_E > SYIM01. Next base: position 15,090 of record JBMSQB010000011.1, on the reverse strand, counting down.
CGCGCATTGCCGATCAAAAGGCAGATCGCCAATCACCTCGTTACAGAGCGAGAGACGCTTCGCGAAGCCCTTGGCGGGTGGGGCGAAAGAAGATGTGCTCATGGGCGGGCAATGTCCTGGGAGCCGGTTACACGTTGCCAGAGCCGCCGCGCCGCCGGGACCTGCGACAGCAGCACGATCAGGACGATCAACGCCAGCACAGCGCTCAGCGGTCGGGTGAAGAAAGGCAGCAGACTGCCATCGGAGAGCACGAGTCCGCGCCGGAGCGTCTTGTCGACGATATCGCCCAGCACCAGGCCGAGCACAAACGGCGCTACCGGATAACCGCGCCGTCGCAGGAAAAAGCACACCACGCCCACGCCCATCATCACCCACACATCGAAAAGCCGCTGGCTGATGGAGTAGGCGCCCAGCACGCAGAGCACAAACACGATGGGCATCAGCACCTCGCGCGGCACTCTGAGCACCCAGAGAATGGGCCGCACCATCATGAGCCCGAACAGCAGGATGGCGAGGGTTGCAACCAGCGTAATCGCCACCACGTCGAACATGAACTGGGGTTGGGTGGTCATCAGCATCGGACCGGGTTGTGCGCCGTGAATGATCATGGCGGCCATCAGCACTGCCGCCGGCGCAGATCCCGGAATGCCCAGCGCGAGCGCGGGAATCATGGCACCTGGCACAGCCGCGTTGTCGCCAGTTTCAGCGGCTATCAGCCCTTCCACCGAACCCTTGCCAAACTGATCGCGCTCGCGACTCGCGCGACGCGCGGCGGCATACGAACTCCAGGCCGCCATGTCTTCGCCCACGCCGGGAAGGATGCCGATGAAGACGCCGATCAGCCCCGAGCGAATGATGGTGCGCCAGTACTGCACCACATCGCGCAGCCGCGGCAGGACGGAATCCAGCGACTCGGTCACCGCACGCTGCAGCGGCGCCGACATCACCATCAGCACTTCGGCAAAGCCAAACGCCCCCACCAGAGCGGGAATCAGTGGAATGCCGCCACTCAGATCATGCCAGCCGAAAGTGAACCGGTCATGGGCATGAACGGGATCCTGGCCGATGCCCGCGACAAAGAGGCCAAGGAGGCCCATCAACCAGCCCTTGATGGGTGCCGAGCCGGTCAATGTTCCGGACATCAGGACGCCGAGAAGACCCAGCCAGAAAAACTCGAACGCGCCGAACTTGAGCGCGAACTCGGCCAGAACGGGAGTGAGCGCAGCCAGGCAGAACACGCCAAAGAGGGACCCCGCAACCGAGCCTGTGGTGGCAATGCCCATGGCGCGTCCAGCTCGGCCCTGGCGCGCGAGCTGATTGCCATCGAGGCAGGCGGCTGCATTCGCGGCCGTGCCGGGAATGTTGAGCAGAATCGAGGTTCGGCTTCCGCCATAGATTGCGCCAACGTAGACGCAGACCAGCACCAGAATGGCATCGGTCGGCTGCATGCGGACAGTGAGCGTGGTGAAGAGCGCAATGCCCAGTGTTGCCGACAACCCCGGCAGAAGACCGATCACGATCCCCACCAGCGTAGCGCCCAGCGCGTAGGCGATCTGCCAGGGCCCCGTCAGATTGACGAGGGAACCGAACAGCATCGTGAGTCCGTCCAGCGCCGCCTCCGCCTCAGGGAAGCCGCACCAGGAACACGTCCTGGAACAGATGGGCGATCACGAGGGCCGCAATGCCCGCGGTGACGGCTATGCGCAGCACGAGGCGCGCACGCGGGGCAGGCGAAGCATTCCAGCTGAGCGTCAGCATCCAGACGAACATCACGACCGCTGCAGCGATTGCAAACGGCACCCGGCCAAGGGCGCCAAACACAAAGACCCCGGTGAGGCCCAGGATCCCCGCGAGTTTGCCCCAGGCAATGGGTGCGGGCGGATCGGAATCGACGCTTGCCGGCGAGAGTGCGAGCGCAAGACCAAACACCAGCATGAGCACACCCAGCACGCCAGGCACCAGACCTGGCGCAGACCATGGCTCGATATTGAGCGACTCGAGCCGGTCCATTCGCCAGGCCCCGATTGACACCGCGGCGCCCAGCACCGCCCAACCGAGGCCTGGTCTCATCGCAAGCGCAATTCGCTCAGCGACGAATGCCGATGGACTCGGGCGTGACCTTGGCCATGCCCGAATCCTGCAGCAGGAACGCATCCGAGACCACAGTGGGCCAGACCGCGTCATAGGCGGCCTTGCCGAAGAGCGGCGTAAAGAGCGCACCGCGCGATGTGGCATAGCTGCGGATCTTGTCGGATTTTTCGATTTTCTCGGCCCAGAGTTTCTCGACGGTGGCGACGACTTCTGCGGGAACGCCCTTCGGAATGAAGATGCCGAAGCCGGTGGTCACCTTGGGAAAGTTCTGCACGAATTGCGTGATCGGGGGAATGGTGCCGAACCCTTCGATCGTGAGCGCGGTATCGGCCACCACCGCGAGGGGACGCAGACGCTTGGCCTTGATCATCTCGGCCATCTCGACGGCCAGCTGCGTGGTGACCTCGGCTTCACCCGCCACGGTGGCCACGACTGCAGGGTTGCCGCCGTCGTAGGTGACATGACGATACTTGGCACCAGTGGCCTTGGCGATGGTTTCCATTGCGAAGTGCCCGGATGAACTATTGCCCGCGGTGGCGACCGACACCGGCTTGGCCTTCATGGCTTCGAGGAGCTGGGGCAGGGTCTGATAGGGCGATGAGGGATTCACCGCGACAATCGACACATTGGTGACCGACAGGAACAGGTGAAAGTCGTCGACCTTGCTGTTCAGCATGCCAAGGAGAGGATAGGTACCCAGTTGCTTGGCTGCGCCCGCTGTCCAGGTATAGCCATCGCGCGGCGCTTCCATCGCATTTTTGGTGCCGATGGAGCCAGCGCCTCCTGGCTGGTTGACGACAACGATTTTCTGACCCAGCGCCGGTTCGAGCTCGGCGGCCGCCAATCGCGTCACCTGATCGGTTGCGCCGCCCGCGGCCCAGGGCACGATGATGGTGATGGGTTTGGCAGGCTTCCATTGCGCAGCCGCAGGGCCGGACAAGGCCAGCAGCAGGCCTGCTGCAAGGGGGGCGGCGAGCGCCAGTCGGCGGCTTGATTTCATGGGTCTCCTCCTGAGTTATCGATATTCAACGGCGAACTCTAACCCTGGGGGAATGGCCAGACAAGGCCGGGACACAGTGGGACGGTTCAGGAATCGGTATATGCACGGAGCGGTCAATCGGCGCACAGCACGCGGCGCACAGCACGCGGCGCACAGCACGCGGCGCACATCAAGCAGCGGCCTCACCGAGCTCCGGACATCACAGCGCCGCGCCGCATCCTTGCGCCCTGGGAAAGCCACACCCCACCGATCAGCAGCAGCGCCGGAAGGTAAAACCAGTGAGGCGTGGGCCGATCGGCAGGCACCTGGAGCGACACCACATCCCAGCCTTGCTCGAGACCCGCCTTCTGGGCACGTGATCCGAACCGCACGGCGCCAATCTGCACCCGGTCACCCAGCATCATCAGCTGCAGGCCCGATTGCGACAGGCGCCGCCTGCCGTCCTCGCCCGCAGCACCCAGCCCGATCGCCACCGTCTTGGTGATGTCATCGCCTTCGATATTGGTGCCGCGAATCACCATCACCAGACGGTCGTGATCGGGGACAGCACGCGCCACGTCGTAGACCTTCGCTGCAGGCTCGGCGCGGTACTCGGGCGACAACTGGTCCATGAAAAGGTCAGGACGGAACAGCAGCAGCACCGCCATCGCAAGCAGCAGGTTTTCCCACCAGCGGCTGCGCACCCTGAACCAGTTCATGGTGAGGGCGCTGAAGATCAGCATGGCGAGCGTACAGGCGAGGACCACCCGGCACAGTTCCCACCAGCCGTGAATGTCGATCAGCAGCAACTGCGGGTTGAAGATCCAGATGAACGGAAGGATCACGGTACGCAGCGCATAAAGCGCTCCCTGAATCCCTGTCTTGATGGCGTCCTCACCCGAGATCGCCGATGCCGCGAACGTGGCAAGCCCGACCGGCGGCGTGATGTCGCCCATGATGCCGTAATAGAAAACGAACAGATGAACCGCGATGAGCGGGATGATGAGACCGCTCTGTGCCCCCAGTTCCACGACCACCGGCGCCATCAGCGTGGCCACCAGCACATAGTTGGCGGTGGTGGGCACGCCCAGGCCGAGCACCAGGCAGACGAAGGCGATGAAGAGCAACATGACGATCACATTGCCCTGAGAGACGAGCTCAACGAACTCGGTCATGCGGAGCCCCAGACCGGTGAGCGTGATGCCGCCCACAATGATGCCCGCGGTGGCCGTGGCAATGCCGATACCGATCATGTTGCGCGCGCCGTCGTGAAAGCCCGCCACCACATCATTCAGACCGTCTCGCCAGCCGCCTTTCCCGGGTTCATGACGAAGCCATGCGATGAGCGGCCGCTGGGTGAGCATCAAAGCGATCAGCACCACCACCGCCCAGAACGCAGACAGCGAGGGCGACAGTTCCTCGATCATGAGGCACCAGATCAAGGTGCCGATCGGCAGCAGAAAGTGAAGCCCGGCCCTCACCGTTGCCCAGGTGTCGAGCACCTGCGGATGATCAATGTCGATGTCCTGCGGCAGATCGGGCGAGCGCGCCGCCTCGCGAATCGACAACAAGTAAAGCACGGCGACAATGGCGCCCACCGCCCACGGCGCAGCCTCACCCAGAAGCGCCTTGGCCGCAAGCAGCAGGTAATAGATCAGCGCCACCACCACAATGCTGCCCGACAGGCCCAGCCCCAGACGGATCAGACGGTCAGATACCGACCGCGGTGCGCGCTGCACCAGAGGCACCATGCCCATCTTGAGCGCTTCAAGATGCACGATGTAGAAAAGGCCCACATAGGACAGCACAGCAGGAAGCAGCGCGTGCTTCACGATTTCGGAGTAGGGAATGCCGACATACTCCACCATGAGGAACGCCGCCGCCCCCATCACAGGGGGCATGATCTGGCCGTTGACCGAGCTCATGGTCTCAATGGCCCCCGCCTTCACACCGCCATAACCCGCCTTCTTCATGAGCGGAATCGTGAAGATCCCGCCCGAGACCACATTCGATACCGACGAGCCCGAGATCATGCCGTTCAGCGCCGACGACACCACCGCCACCTTGGCCGGGCCACCGCGCAGGTGTCCGAGCGCGGCAAAGCTCACCTGCATCATGTAGTTGCCGCCGCCCGCGCGGTCGAGCAGCGCGCCAAACAGCACATACACAAAAATTGCACCGGTGGAGACCCCCAGCGCAATGCCATAGACCCCTTCGGTGGTGAGCCACATGTGAGAGATCAGGCGGTTGAGCGAGGCCCCCTTGTGCTGCAGCACCTCGGGCATGAAGGGCCCAGCCATCGCATAGCCAATGAACAGCACCGCGAGCGCTGCCATCGGCCAACCGACTGCGCGCCGCGTGGCTTCGAGAAGCAGCAGCAGGCCGACGCTTGCGGTGAACACGTCAAACCCGGTGGGTTGCCCGGGGCGGGTGGCAAGCTGTGCGTAAAAAAGCAGCAGGTAGGCGCCAGCGAAGGCGCCAGCACAGGCGAACAGCCAGTCTGAAGCGGGCACGCGGTCGCGCGGCGACCGACGCCGTGCGGGCCAGGCCAGAAACGCGAGGAACAGCGAAAACCCGAGGTGGACCGAGCGCGCTTCGGTGTCGTTCAGGATTCCAAAGCCCAGCGCAAACGGCAGGGGCGAGGCGTACCAGAACTGAAACACCGCCCAGGCAAGCGCCGCCACCACAATGACGTGCCTGGCGATACCCGAGGGCTGACGTGCACCGGTGTCGGCATCCGCCACGAGCTGCTGCAGCGCTTCGGGGGCCTTCTCGATGTCGGTTGCCATGGGCCTGGGTCAGGGGTAGGCACAGCCACCGCGGGCGAAGCGAGCTTCGTTCGCGGTGGCTCGGGGCGAGACCGGTTTACTTGATCCAGCCCTTTTCCTTGTAGTAGCGAACCGCGCCGTCGTGGAGCGGTGCCGAGAGGCCATCCTTCACCATGTTCTCGGGCTTGAGATGCGCGAGCGCCGGATGCAGCTTCTTGAACTCGTCAAAGTTGTCGAACACCGCCTTCACAACCTGGTAGACGGTATCGGCAGGCGTCTTCGACGATGCAACCACCGTGGCGAGCACCCCATAGGTCTGCGCCGGATCAGGGTTGTTCGGATAGAGACCGCCCGGGATGGTGACCCGCGCGTAATAGGGCCGGCTGGAGACGAGCTGATCCACGGCAGGCCCGGTGACCGACAGCAGACGCGCGCCGCAGCTGGTGGTGGGGTCCTGGATGTTGGCGCTGGGATGGCCCACGCCGTAGAAGAAGCCGTCAATCTTGCCGTCACACAGGGCGGGCCCGTGCTCATCGGCCTTCAGTTCGGCGGCAAGCGAAAAGTCGCCCATCTTCCAGCCCATCGCGCCAAGCAATTCCTCCATGGAGGCACGCGTACCCGAGCCCGGGTTGCCCACATTGAAGCGACGACCTTTCATGTCGGCGAGCGTCTTGGCATTGAGCTCTTTGCGGGCCAGCACGGTAAAGGGCTCGGGGTGAACCGAGAACACCGCCCGCAGGTCGCCATAGGCGCCTCCGCTCTTGAACTGCGCCTCGCCCTTGAAGGCGTTGTACTGAACATCGGACTGCGAAAAGCCGAGGTCAAGTTCGCCCGCCTTGATGGTGTTCACGTTGAATACCGAACCGCCGGTGGACTCCACCGAGCAGCGGATGTTGTGCTTGGCGCGATCCTTGTTGACCAGCCGGCAGATGGCGCCGCCCGCCGCGTAGTAAACCCCGGTGACGCCACCGGTTCCGATGGTGACAAACTTCTGCTGGGCAAAGGCCGAGGCGCCGGGAAGCGCAGCCGCAAGTGCAGCTGCGGCAAACGCACCAGCCAGGAAAGATTGACGTGACATGATGGGTGGTCTCCTAAAAAAAGAATCAACAAGAGGAAATCGCGGCATCGAGTGCCGAATGAAAGCGTTCAGCAATCAGTTCAAGTTCGGTGTCGGTCGCAATGAAGGGCGGCGCAAGCAGCACATGGTCGCCCGAGCGGCCATCTACGGTTCCGCCCATGGGGTACACCATCAGGCCACGCGCCATCGCTTCGCGCTTGATTCGTGCGTGAAGCCGCAGGGTTGAATCAAACGGTTGCCGGGTGACGCGGTCATGCACCACTTCCACCCCCCAGAACAGCCCGCGACCGCGAATGTCGCCCACATGCGGGTGCCCGACGAAGGCCTGTTCGAGCAGATGATGAAGCCGCGCGCCAGCCTGCCGTGTGCGATCAAGCAGCGCGTCGCGCTCGATGACCCGCTGGACCGCTAGCGCAGCAGCACAGGCCACGGCATGGCCGAGATAGGTGTGGCCATGCTGAAAAAACCCTGACCCGGCAGACATGGCCTCGACGATTTTCCGCTGGGCAAGCACAGCACCAATCGGCTGATAGCCGCCCCCCAGCCCCTTCGCGATCACCAGCAGATCGGGCACCACGCCTTCCTGCTCGCAGGCATGAAGGCTGCCGGTGCGCCCCATGCCACACATCACCTCGTCAAGAATCAGAAGCACGCCGTGGCGGTCGCAGACCTCGCGAACCGCGCGAAAGTAGCCGGGAACCGGCGTGAGTACGCCGGCGGTGGCGCCGCCCACTGTTTCCGCAACAAACGCGATCACCTGATCGGCGCCGAGCTGCTCGATCGTCTCGTTCAGCTCGCGCGCCAGCCGCTCGCCATAATCGGTGAGGGATTCATCTGCGCGTTGTTCGCGATAGGGATAGCAGGGCGACACATGGGTGGCCGGCATCAGGATGGGCGCGAAGGGTTCGCGCCGCCAGGCATTGCCGCCCACAGCGAGCGCCCCCAGGGTGTTGCCGTGATAGCTCTGCCGGCGGGCGATGAAGCGGGTGCGCTGCGGCTCGCCAATCTCGAGAAAATATTGCCTGGCCATTTTGAGGGCGGCCTCCACCCCCTCGGAGCCACCACTCACGAAGTAGGCGTGGCTCATGCCAGCAGGCGCGCGGGCAACCAGGTGCGCCGCCAGTTCCTCGGCCACGTCGGTGGTGAAGAAACTGGTGTGCGCAAAGGCCAGCCGGTCGATCTGTTCATGCATGGCGGCAAGTACCGCGGGGTGGCCATGCCCCAGGCAGGACACCGCGGCACCGCCCGACGCGTCAAGGTACTCACGGCCTTCGCTGTCAACCAGCCAGGCACCGTGCCCCGACACCGCGACAGGCGGACGATGATGCAGATGTCGATGAAATACGTGGGTGGTCTTCATGGATAGCGGTTGGATTCCGGAGCGAGTATACGGTGCGGGCTGCCTTGAGCGCGACCCGCCCCCGCCCCGCAACCATGGGGCCCTACAGATCCGGGCGGATCCCGGCGATCTGGCCGAGTGCGAACCGGAAGGTGTTGGTCACCAGCGTACGCCCGCAGCGCTCGGCGGCCGACGGATCGCGGCGTCGAAGTGCCTCGGACAATTGCTGCCAGGTATCGATTGACTGCCGTCGCCGCTCCTTTGCCGACAATCCCAGGCGGGTGTAGCGGGCCACCTGGGCCGACATCTGCATGAACATGCGCTCAAGCCGGAGATTGCCCCCGCGCCGCAGCGCATAACCCGCCATCTCTGCGGAAATATCCGCGTGCAACGACGCGGCTTTCGAATCGGTATCGCGCCCGGCTTTCTTCAGCCGTCCAATCTGCTCCTTGAACCAGACATGGTCGGAGGCTTCGCAGCGCTCGCAGAAGAGCGCCATGGCAAGCCCGAGCAAAACGGTGCGCACCTGAAAAATCTCGATGAGTTCATCGGTACTGAGGAGCGTCACCTGAGCACCGCGATGCGCTTCGATTCGGACCACCCCGTCGCGCTCGAGAATGCGCAGCGCCTCCCGGACCGAACCCCGGCTTACGCCGAACTCCGCCGCAAGGGGCACCTCCCGAAGCCGCGATCCCGGGGCGATCTCGGCCTCGACGATCCGCCTGGCAAGAACGCTTGCGATCCGGTTGGCGGTGGTGGGATCCTCGGCCTGGCGAATGCTCATTTCAATTGACACTCCAGCGGGCTATGCCGCATGATTTGTCGACACATTGTCCGACAAAGTGACCCATGTCTGCCATCGCTGCCAGCTTGTCCTCCGGGCTCCAGGTCTGCCCGCTCACCGACCACATCGGCGCCGAAATCAAGGGCGTTGACCTGTCCCGCCCTATCTCGGAGGCGCAGTTCCAGGCGATCAATGCCGCGCTGGTCGAGCATGGCGTTCTGGTGTTTCGCAACCAGGATCTTCCGCCCGCCATGCATGTTGATTTCTCCTCGCGCTTCGGGCCGCTTGTCGGACACATTGTGAAGCGTTTTTCGGTGGAAGACTTCCCCGAGGTGACCTACATCTCCAATGTCAGGAACGACAAAGGCGAAATGATAGGTGCTGACCGGGCCGGCATGATCTGGCATTCCGACATGTCCTACATGGCGAGGCCCATGCTGGGCTCCATGCTCTACGGTGTCGAGTGCCCGCCAGAGGGTGCCGACACCGAGTTCGCCAGCATGTTCGCTGCCCATGATGCGCTGCCCGAGTCGCTGCGCGCGCGGCTCACCGGTCTGCGCGGCATCCATGATTATCCCTGGCACTACGCCACCTACCTCTCACACCGCAAGCCGCTCACTGACGATGAAAAGGCCCAGGCCCCGCCCGTGAGCCACCCCATCATTCGTACGCACCCGGTCAGTGGTCGAAAGGCGCTCTATCTGAGCGAAGGCCTCACCCGCGCAATCGAGGGTATGGACGAAGCCGAAGGGCGCCGTCTCATCTGTCTGCTGACCGACTTCAGCACGCAGCCGGCTTTCCTTTACCGGCACCGCTGGCAGCCACGCGACCTGGTGTTCTGGGACAACCGTTCCACCATGCATCGCGCCACGGAATTCGACAACCAGTACCGACGCCTCATGCGCCGCACCACCGTTCAGGGCGACGCACCGTTCTGATTCCGCCCCACCCGCCTGCCCAGGGAATTTTCATCATGACCCGACGCCCCCTCCTTTGTCTGCTGTCGGCAGCCCTCTCTGCCGGTCTGCTGGCCAGTCCCTCACACGCCCAAACCTGGCCCCAGCAAACGGTTCGAATCGTCGTGCCGTTCGCGCCGGGTGGGGCCACCGACCTGATCGCCCGCATGCTGGCCGACCAGTTCACCAAACGGCTGGGCCAGTCATTTGTCGTTGAAAACCGGGGCGGCGCATCGGGCATTGTCGGCACCCAGGCCGTGCAGACTGCCCGGCCTGACGGCTACACGCTACTCATGAGCGGTAACGGCCCGCACGCCACGAACGTCGCATTGTTTCGAAAGCTTCCCTACGACCCGCTCAGGGATTTTGCGCAGATCAGTCTCACCGGACAGCTGCCGCTGGTGTTGAACGTCAACCCCGCGCAACCGGTCAATACCCTCAACGAGTTCATCGCCTGGGCGCGCTCGCAGCCTGGAAAAATCAGCTACGCCTCACCCGGTAACGGCTCGCCGCCGCACCTGGCCATGGAACTCCTCGCGCAGCGTCATGGGCTTTCTCTGGTGCACGTCCCCTACAAAGGCAGCGCACCGGCCATTGCCGACCTGATGGCGGGTCATGTGCCGGTCATGTTCGACAATCTGTTTGCATCGATGCAGAACATTCGCGCCGGCAAGATCCGGGCGCTTGCAGTGGGCAGCGCACAGGCCATGGAGAGTTTGCCCGGCGTGCCGTCGTTCTCGGAATCTGGCATGCCTGGCTTCGAGGTGGCCACCTGGACCATCCTGGTCGCCCCCGCCGGCACGCCCAGCGCGGTGGTGGATCGCCTCGCACGCGAAACCGCGGCGATCTTCCAGCTGCCAGAGGTGAGGCAGCGCCTCCAGGATCAGGGGGCGCTGCCCATCACCACCACCCCTGAGCAGACCGAGCGGTTCGTACGCGAGGAAATCCGCAAGTGGACCGAGGTGGTGGAGCGGGCGGGCGTGCCCAGAGCGGACTGACCGAGCAGAGTGAGTATCAGGAGCCCGCGCGATTACCGCGCGGTCGAATAGCGGCCGATCAGGTCCAGCGAGCGACGGATCGACGATTGCTGATCAGACCCTGTCGCGAGCACCGACACGATCAGATGCTCGCATCCGGCGGTCTCGATAAACGCATCGAGCTTCGCCGCACATGCGGTCTCGTCACCGTGAATGACCGTGGCATCGATCATGGCCTGCGACCAGCGCCCCTCGCGTGCCTCGGGCAGACCCGCGGCAGCGAACATCTCCTGATAGTTGGGTAAGCGCGGATAGTAGGTGAGGCCACGCTCGACCGCCGCATGCAGCTCCGCCTCGCTTTCGGTGAGTGCGAGAAACACCTGACCGATCATGGGAGGGCGCGCACGGCCCGCGCGCTCAGCCCCCCGTGCCATGGCGGGCATGCCGACATCGCGAATGTAGCGGGCCGGGCACAGCCAGGTGATCGCACCATCGGTGATTTCACCTGCGAGCTCAAACGATCCTGCACGGAGCGCCGACACCATGATGGGCACGTCGGCACCGCTCGAGAGCGTCGCCTCCAGCGTGTATCGCTTGCCGGCAAAGCGCACCGTGCCGCCTGCGAGGAGCCCCTTCACGATGGCGACGAATTCGCGCAGGTGCTCGAGCGGTCGTTCGTAGGGAAGACCATAGCGGTTCTGTATCGTTGGCGCGTGGCTCGGGCCCAGGCCGAGGCGGAAGCGCCCGGGGGCAAGCGAGGCGATATCGAGCGACTGCTGGGCCACCACCACCGGATTGCGTGGAAAGGTGGGCACCACGGCCGTTCCCATGCGGATGCTGCGCGTGGCAGGCGCGGCGGCCGCAAACACGGTGAGCGCATCGGGTCCGGCCCCCGTGGTGAGCCAAAACGCAGGGATTCCGACCGATTCGGCATGCACGATCGCATCCAGCAAACCTTTGGCACTGGGCAGGTGGACGCTGGTGCCGATTTCCGCCTTCATAAGTTCTCCTGAAAAGGCCGCTAATCTACCCGTTCCATGCCCCTTGCACGAATCACCGCTGCTGCGCCCTGAGCTTTCAACAACGCGATCAGCGCCGTTCCCATTGCGGTTTCGCCGGAGGTGCGGGTCAGCGCGGCCGCATACACCGTGAAGTTCTGAATGCTGTCAGGCAGCGGGCCCACCAGTTCCGCACCCGCGACGGGCAGGATCTCGCTGATCTGGTGAATCGCAAGATCGGCTTCGCCAGTGACCAGCCGCTCGGCGACCAGGCCGCCAGGCACCAGGACTGCACGGGGACGAATGGTCTCGGCGATACCCATTCGCTGAAACAGTCCGTCCAGATAGATGCCGCTCGAGCCACCTGCTTTGGGATCGATGAACGCAGGTGCGCGCGCACTCAGCACGGCCTCGCGGAACTGTTCCACTGTCCGGATCTCTGGCCTGGGGCTGCCACGCTTGACCGCGACACCGATTGCCACCCGGGCGACCGGCCGGATCGAGGCAGCGTCGATCCGGCCCTCGTCCGCAAGGACCTTGAGCGTACCGGGCGGCGCGATGACGACGTCCCAGCTTTCCCCTGCCCGCAAGCGCTTCAGGATTTCGCCTGCCGTGCCGTTGTCGACGCGCAATGGCCGCCGCTGTTCGGCCTCGAACGATGCGGCAATATCAACCACCACCGGTTTGAAGGCGCCTGCGCTCAGCACCTGAAGCGGCTGCGCCGCGACCGGCTGCGCCGCCGTACCCAGCACGACGCAGCCCATCAAGGCGAGAAAGGCGTTCGACAGTGACCTGCACCGGTTGATCATCATGGAGGGGCTCATTGATCGATTTTCAGGCTGCGGATGATGTCGCGAAACTGGTCCATCTGACGCCGCAGGATGGCATCCTGGTCAGCGGGAGGCGACCCGACCGACTGTGCCCCCATGCCGGAAAACCGCTTGACGATATCGGGGTGCTTCACCACTGCAGCAATCTCCTGGCTCAATTTTTCAACGATGTCTCGCGGCGTCTTCCCTGGAACAAACAGGCCGTTCCAGCCCTCCAGCTCGAGCTCCGGATAGCCCAGTTCGCGGACGGTTGGAACATCGGGCAAGGCAGGCGTTCGCTGTGAAGCATTGCAGGCCAGCGCTTTGAGCGTACCGGCACGGATCTCGGCGAGCGATGTGGAGAGTTGATCCCCCCCGATCTGAATCCGGCCCGACAGCAGTTCCTGCTTGAGCGGCGCGGCGCCGCGGAAGGGAACATGCTGCATGTCGACGCCGGCCGCTCGCTTGAATGCCTCGCCCAGCACGTGCATTGCCGACCCCGGGCCCGTGGAACCGAAGTTGTATTGCAGACTGCGATCATTTCGGAGCAACGCCGCCAGTTCCCGCAGATCGCGTGCCGGCACCGAAGGATGCGCGGTCATGACCAGCGGAACGTACACCGCGATTGAAACCCCGGCAAAGTCGGTATCCACATTGAACGGCGAGCGGTTGGCAAGCGCCTGTGCCACGGACGACAGCGGGAAGGTGATGTTGTGCATCAGCAGGGTGTAGCCATCGGGCGGCGCCTTCGCCACGACATCGGCACCGATCGCCCCACCCGCACCAGCGCGGTTTTCGATGACCACCGGCTGACCCAGGTTCTCGCTCAGGCGCTGGCCGACCACCCGTGCGACCACATCGGTGGTGCCGCCCGCGGGAAAGGGCACCACGATCTTGAGTGGGCGCGATGGGAACGCCTGAGCCCGTGACGCCGGAGCGATGAACGGCAAGGCGGCACCGGCAGACAGGCGAAGCGCCTGCCTGCGGCGTGGATTGGCTGGGAGTCCGCCAGCCTGGAAGGAATCGTTCATGCCTGTCTCCTCGTGCCGTCTGCGCGGCTGTTGGTCTGCGAGCAAACAAGCATACGACGGTTATCGGTCAGGCTCCAGCCCGGCCACATGTTCATGGATTTTCCCGGGGGTGGTGAACCAGATCTGGCCACGGTCGCGCGCCTGCGCCAGCGCCTGCAACGCACGCCGCAAATGCTTCAGCCGATGTGGCTGACCGACGATGTAGGGATGCAGCGCGATGCCCATCACCAGCGGCTGGGCGCGCGACTGGCTCAGCATTTCATCGAACTGGTCGAGGATCATGTCGGCGAACGCCGGCGCCGTCATCTGTCGCGCGATGATCATCGGGATGTCGTTCAGTTCCTGCGGATAGGGAACTGCCCATAGCGCACCTGAACGCGTGTGCATGGGCAGCGGCTGGTCGTCATGGCACCAGTTCAGTGTGTAGCGATAGCCCGCCTCGGTCAGCAGATCCGGCGTGACTGCGCTTTCAGAGATCCAGGGAGACAGCCACCCCGCTGGCACCACGCCGCTCTCCCGCTCAATTCGTGCCCGGCACGCGCGGAGCATCGCTGCCTCGTCTTCGGCGCTCATTTCGCCCTGCCGGACCGAATTGGTATGGCCGTGGCCGATCAGTTCGTCGCCACGCGCCACGCAGGCGGCGATGAGTTCCGGGCAATGATCGTAGAGCGAGGTGTTGATCAGCGTTCCTGCGGGCAGTTTGAGCGCGTCAAACAGTTCGAGGCAGCGCCAGGCCCCCACCCGATTGCCATACTCGCGCCAGCTGAAGTTGAGCACATCTGGCTCGGGCGAAGGCGGCCCCAGCCGGGCACCCAGCCCCTCGCCAAACGCAAAATGCTCGATGTTGAAGCCCAGATAGACCGCAAGCCGCGCACCGCCCGGCCAGGTGTAGTCACGGCGCCGGCTGATGGGCTGGTAATCGAATCGGTGGTGATGACGCAAGGGCGCGAGCGGGGAGTCGGCTGACACACAGTTCTCCTGGAACAAGGTTCGGACACGGTGATCATGGTTCGGAACTTGCTGAACGGCACAGCTTTCACCGAACCCGAGCACAGGATTCCACCATGGACCAAGCAAGAACAGTACTCATCACAGGCGGCGCGATTGGCATTGGGCGCGGCACGGCGCTCGCGTTCGCGAGAACCGGTCATCACGTCGTCATTACCGACATCCTTGAAAACGAAGGACAGGAACTGGTCGCGGCCATCCATGCCGAGGGGGGCAGCGCAAGCTTCCACGCGCTGGACGTTCGCTCGACCACGCGCACCGACGAGGTCGTG
>JBMSQB010000010.1:0-69729 GCA_049423065.1 Burkholderiaceae bacterium | reverse complement strand
GGCGGCCGCGCGGACCGGTGCCGCAGAGGCGCTCGCGGCCTGAGTCAACCGTCAATCAGCTCGCCCTTCTTCCGGAAGGGATACGGGCCGGGGTAGTCGCCGATCACTGCAACATGTGAGACCAGTCGTCCGCCGCTCCACCAGTGGAGGTGAAAGCCTGGCGGCTCCATCACGAAGCAGTCGGCGGCCTCGCTGTCGATATCAAGCGCCACCTGGTGCGCGGGGCTGGGACAGGTGCTGGCGACTGTCCCAGCAAATCGGGTTGTGATCGAGCGATGCAAATGGCCGCAGATGATGCGCTCGACCTGCGGGTGTCGCGCAACGACGCCGGCAAACGCGTCGCGGTCGGAAAAGCCAATGCGATCCATGTGACCGATGCCGGTCAGGAACGGAGGGTGATGCATCGCAATGATGGTGGGCCGCTTTGGTGCTGTGGAAAGGGTACGGTCCAGCCAGGCGAGCCGGTCGCCGCAGAGTGAGCCGCCGCTCTCGCCGGGCACAACGGTGTCCAGCGCGATCACTCGTACCGGAAGCGTTTCGATGACGAACTGGATATGTTCGGTCGACTGACCCAGGTAGTGATGTGTCGGGAAGGCTCGTCGCAATTCCTGCCGGTCGTCATGGTTTCCGGGTAGAAGATAGACCGGCATCGGGAGTGGCTCGAGCAGGTTGCGAAGCCGGCGATACTCCTCGGGACGTCCAAAGTCGACGAGGTCGCCAGTCGCGATCACGGCCACCGGGCGTTGCGCAAGCGCCAGGATCTGGCTCACGCAGCGCTCGAGCATCGCCGACGTGTCCACGATGCCGTAGGCGAGGCTGCCCTCGCGTCGAATGTGTAGATCGCTGATCTGACAGATGAGCATGATGCAACTCCGGAGTTAGACACCCGACCTGGGCCGGATGTCCGTCTGGATCTGGCTGGAGGTAATCACGCAGCCAACCCGCTGACCGATGGCAATCTGCTCGCGCGGCGCAAGCCGGGCGATAAGCGACTGTTCCGAACCGACATTCAAAGTCAGGCGAAGATGATCGCCAAAATACAAGCAGCTTGTGACCGTCGCGGTGAAGTGCGCATCCGCCTCGGCAGACAGGCGAAGGTCCTCCGGTCTGAAGAGCAGGGCGGCCGGACCATCCGGCGCATCGACTGCAATACGGCTTGAACCGACGGTCAGAAACCCGGCAGACACATTACCTGACAGCTGGTTCATGGTGCCAATGAAGGCGGTCACAAAGGCTGTCGCTGGGGTCTCGTAGATCTGTCTGGGCGTACCTGTCTGTTCGATTTGACCCTGGTTCATGACCACTACCCGGTCGGCAAGTGCCATCGCCTCGGTCTGATCGTGCGTGACGTATATTGCAGTGATACCGAGCGTCCGAAGCAACTGATCGATCTCGAGCCGAAGCTCATCACGAAGCCTGGCATCGAGGGCAGTGAGCGGTTCATCGAGCAGCAACACCTTTGGTCGGGCTGCGATTGCACGCGCGAGTGCCACCCGCTGGCGTTGCCCGCCGGAGAGCTGGTCGATCCGCCGGTGTCGCAACTCTTCGATCCGCATCATCGCGAGCATTTCGGTCACCCTGCGGTCGCGCTCGGCGCCGGCGATTCGGCGTACCGTGAGTCCGTACGCAATGTTCTGTGCCACATCCATGTTCGGGAACAGGGCGTAGCTCTGGAACACCATTCCGACGCCCCGCTTCTCGACGGGGAGTTCGGTGACGTCGCGTTCATCGAAGCAGACGTGTCCGCCCGGATCTGGAAAATCCAGGCCAGCGATGATTCTGAGCAGTGTCGTCTTGCCGCAGCCCGAGGGACCCAGCAGTACGATCGTCTCGCCTGACTCAATGACGAGATCGCAGCCCTTGAGTGCCCGGGTGCCGTCGGTAAACGTGCGGGCACAGTTTGCGAGGCGAACGGAGACACCATCAGAGGTCATCGGGATCTCCCATTGACCCGTTGAAGCGCGATCAGAAGCGGGACGATCAGCACGAAGAAAATCACGGTGTAAGCGCTGCCGACCTCTAGTCGCAGCGATGCATAGGCATCGGCGAGGCCGACGGGTAGCGTCTTCGTGAGCGGGGTGTGCAGAAGCAGAGTCATATTGAATTCGCCGAGCGATAGCGTCACCACCATCAGCGAGCCAGCGACGATGCCGCCTGCGCTGTTGGGCAGCACGACATAAACCATCCGCTGCCAGAAGTTCGCGCCCAGGCTTCGTGCGGCCTCCTCGAGCGCGGCCAGATCGATTGAACTCATCACGGCGAGCACGCTCCGGACCATGAAAGGCAGCGTGAACAGCACATGACCGATCAAGATGAAGAGCCAGCTCTGTCGCCACTCGCCCAAGCCGCCGAATGTCACGATGAGCGCAAGCGCGGTAGCGAGCCCTGGCACTGCGACTGGCATGACCAGCAATTCCTCGATCACGCGGCTCGCGCGCGATGGACTTCGGAACAGGGCGTAGGCGGCTGGTACCCCGATCAGCAGATTGCAGGCGAGGCAGGCAAAGGCAACCTGCAGCGACAGTGCGATGGAGGCATGGTACTCAGCAAGAACCTTGATCAGCCAGGCTGTCGTGAGCCCGCTCGACCAGCCCTCAAGATAGTTCGCGGTGAATCCGGCAAGAAGCGACATCATGACCGGGAGAATCAGGAAGACACACAGAAGCACGGTGATCAGGAGCTGCAGCCAAAAGGTGATCCCACGTCCAGGCCCCCGCTGGATGCTCCGGTCCGCCGGTCCCTGTGTCATGGTCTCAGCCCGCCGCGGCAACGCTGGTGCCCGATACGCTTCGGGCCAGCGCAAGCGCGGCCCACGTGATCGCGCCAAGGACGAACGACAGCGCCGCAGCCATTGCGATATTGGCCTGCAGGGTGAACTCGGTGTAGATCACCATCGGGAGGACGTTGATTCGAGTGGCGAGCGTGAAGGCGGTACCGAATGCGCCCATCGCTGTGGCAAAGCAGATAGCGCCCGCGGCAACAAGCGCCGGCTTGAGCGCCGGGACGATCACATCGAGGGCGACCCGCATCGGGCCGGCGCCCAGCGAACGAGCGGCCTCTTCGATTCGCGGGTCGAGCTTCTCGGCGCTTGCCATGATCGTGAGAATCGTTCGGGGAATCGAAAAATAGAGGTAGCCAATAAAAAGACCCGTCATGGAATAGGCGAACACCCAGCGCTCACCAAACAGGGCGTCGGTCATCGAAGGTATCAGCCCCTGCCTGCCGCCCAGCATGATCACCATGAAGCCGATCACCACACCGGGGAAGGCGAGGGGCAGGGTCAGCATTGATACAACCAGGCTCCGCCCTGAAAACCGGTGACGGGTCAGAAACACGCCGCTGACTGTCGATACGATCAAGGTGACCAGCGTGGTGGCGGCTGCAAGGAGGATCGTCGAAGCAAGACTCGCCAGGTACCTTGGGTCACTCAATGCGGCGCCATAAGCCCCCCAGCCTAGCGGGCCGGAACCTCCGATCAGCGCCAAGCGACCCATCGGAAAAAGGAAGAACGCGCAAAAGACCACCGCTGCCGGCAGGAGCAGCAGCGGTGACTCAACCCATCCGGGCGGAATACGGGCAGGGATGCTGTTTGCTCGCGCCCGCATCCGCTTGTTCTCGCGACTCAGCCGATTTCCTTCTGGTAGCGATCCGCGATCGCGCGCGAGGCGGCGGCAAGCTGGAACACGTCCAGCGGACGGGCACGTGCGTAGTCCGCATCGGGGAGAAACCGTGAACGCACCTCATCGCTCATTGCCGATGACAGGACCGGTCTCAGGTACGCGCCCGCCCAGTGACGCTGGCCCTGGTCACTCAGAACGAAATCGAGCACTCTTCGGGCATTGTCCGGATTGGGGCCGCGCGCCACAAGACCCATTACGTAAGGGAGCTGCTGGGTTCCCTCGCGGGGGATCACAAACTCTACGGGCGCCTTGTCTGCGTACTTGCCGCGATAGGCGTTGAAGTCGTAGTCGAGAAGAATGGGAATCTCGCCGGACAGAACACGAGCATAGGACGTCTGGGTCGGAACAACGGGTTGGTTGGCCTGCAGGCGCCGGAAGAAATCGATCCCGGGTCCGAGGTTCGCGTAATCACCGCCAAGCGCAAGGTTTACCGCGATCACGCCAACCTGCCCGACCGCGGCGCTGGCGGGGTTGAGGTATCCAACCAGACCGCGGTAGTCGGGTTTTAGAAGATCGGCCCAGCTCGCAGGAACCGGCTTGCCGCGAAGCGCTGCACGATTGACGAACAGACCGAGCGTTCCAGAGTGGATCGTGAACCAGTAGCCGTCGGGGTCCTTCATTCCAGCTGGAATCTGATCCCAACGCGCTGGTTTGTACGGTGCCAGCACGTCGGCGGCGCGGGCCTGTGGCCCGACCTGTCCGCCCAGGTAGACCACGTCGGCCACCGGCTTGGCACGCTCGGCGATGAGAGCAGCCAGCGACTGGCCCGAGTTCTTGTTGTCGGGTGGAACGACGATGCTGGTCGACTGTCCGATCAGCTTGAGCATGCCGCCCCAGTCTGCCCATTCGGGCGGGCAGTTGTAGCAAATGGCCCGGGCGGCTTGCGCCCGCGCAGGCAGGGCGGGCCCGATGACAGCAGCCGCGCCGGCCGCATTGACAAATGTTCTGCGCTTCATGAACCCCTCCGGACTGAGATGACAACGTGTTGCGAACAGTGTCAGGGGGCTGCATGAAGAATTGATGACGGATCAGGCTTTCGATTGATCAGCGCACCTCAGCAGTGCATCATCGAAAATGGTTGGCTGAACGTCTTTGGATGATCCTGCAGATCGGCCGTCGAAGGATTCAATACGTTTGCTTCTGACACCGCTTGAGGTTGCATCCCGACGAGCGGCGTGATCAACGGCACAACACTGGCGGTGGCTGGCGGCGCTAGCGGCAGAAAGTTGCAGCGATGGCGCATGCCGCGTCTTCGGTAAACGAGCCAGTCCGTATCAGATCGATTACTTCTGCCGCCTCGAGCGCGTGAAACCGGCTCACCTCGCCGTCCTGATTGACAGGGTGGTCGTCGGGTCCGAGCGCAAGCGAGAACACAAACAGTCGTTCGCTGTGCCAACCCTCGGGCGCCAGCCTTTCGGTCAGGACTTCACGCTGCGGACCGATCAGATCGGAGGGCGTTCGTGTGAGGCCCGCCTCTTCGAATACCTCCCGGATGGCGCATTCCTCCAGACCCTCTCCCGCGGGAATGCCGCCCGCGGCAAGGTTGTCCAGGCGGTCTGGGTCGATTGCCTTGCTGAGCGAGCGTCGTCCGCACCACATCCGGCCATCGTGACCGAGGCCGTGGACATGCACAGCGTGACTGCGCAAGCCGAAATATCTGAAGGCAGCTCGTTCGAGCCGGAAGAGCTCCGGCTGTTCATAAGGCCAGCTATCCTGCCGGTGACCCCAGGTTGAAAACGCCTCCCCCCGCCAGCCCGTGATAAGTCCGTGGTTGCGGAGCTCCTCGGCAATCGATTGCAGCATTTCGCTTCGCTCGCTCGCCGACAGGTGAGCTGCGTGCCAGAGGTAGTGCCCGCCCACCCTTGCAAGGGGTGCGTCTGCCGGCAATGCGACAGACAGGCGCTCTGCGCGCTCGACGGACAGCCGGCCCAGGCGAAATGGACATCCGTCCAGCCACCATGACGTCCAGGAATCAACCGGACTGTGTTGCGCCCGGGCAAGGATCACACTCAGATAGTCGCGTGCTTCGCCACTGAAATTCAATCTTGTCTCCCGCGGATCAGGTCGGCCACGGAAGCGAGTAGGTCTTGATCGTTGTGAAGCTCTTCATTGCTTCGACAACGCCCTCCTTGTAGCCAAGGCCTGAGTCCTTGATACCGCCAAAGGGCGTCAGCTCAAGGCGAAAGCCCGGAACCTCGCGAACATTGATCGTGCCGACGTGCAGTTCGTTGACGAGCTTCGTGACGACATCCAGTCTATTGGTGCACACCGACGACGACAGCCCGAACGCGGTTCCATTCGCAATCCGGATCGCTTCGTCCAGGTCGCTGAAGCGGATGACTGGCGAGACCGGGCCGAAGGTCTCCTCGCGAACCAGTTCCATCTCGGGTCGAACATGATCGAGCACGGTCGGTGAATACAGGGCGCCATCCCTGTCGTTTCCGACCAGAAGCTTTGCGCCTTGCCGCATAGCGGTGTTGACGCGTGACTCGAAAAGCATCGCAGCCCGTTCACTGATGACCGTCCCCATCTCGATTGACGGGTCGCCGGGATTGCCAAAGCTCCATGCCCGCGTCTTTGCCACCAGGCGATCGACAAAGTCATCAGCGATCGACTCGTGTGCAAGGATTCGCTTGACCGCCGTGCAGCGCTGACCCGAGTTCTTGTACGACCCGGAAGCGGCGAGCGTCGCTGCTTCCTCCAGATCGGCATCGTCCATTACGATCAGCGGATCGTTGCCACCAAGCTCAAGCACCATGCGGCGATAGCCCGCTACCTGAGCGATCTGCTTGCCAATTGATGCGCCGCCGGTGAAGGTGATCAACTCAACCGATGGGTGGGTGAGGAGTTCGAGCGCGATTTCCGCGGGCTCGCCGGTCACCACCTGGAACATGGGCGGTGGCAGGCCCGCCTCGTAAAGAATGTCCGCAAAGAGGAGTGCCGACAGCGGTACCTTCTCCGATGGCTTCAGCACAAGCCGGTTGTTGGTTGCGATCGAAGGAACCACTTTGTGCGCGACCTGATTCATCGGATGGTTGAAGGGCGTGATCGCGGTGATCACACCAAGAAGCGGACTGCGCTGCGTGTAGACCCGTCGCTCCCGGCCGTGTGGCGTGATGTCGCAAGAGAAGATCTCGCCGTCATCGACGAGCGCGGCGCGGGATCCAAATAGCAGCACGTCCCGCACCCGGCCTGCCTCATACAGGCTGTCCTGAAGGCTCAGGCCCGACTCAAGCGTGATCAGCTCGGCGATTTCCCGGGTTCTGGCCACGACTTCGGCGGCGGCCTGGCCGAGGATCTCCGAGCGCTGGTAGCGGCTGAGATGCGGCCGATACGCGGCTGCAGCATCGATGGCGTCTCTGACGTCCCGGATTTCGGCTCGCGGTACGGTACCGATGCATCGAGCGCTGAACGGATCGAACACCTCGATCACGGATGAGCGTCGCCGGCGCTCGCCATTGATTCTCATTGCTTCGTCGAAAATTCTCATGGTTCTCCGTTGAGACGGCGCTCATCTGACCCGACGCCCTCGGTTCGCGGCGCCGTAAACAAACCGTCATGTCGGTACACGATGCTTAGCGGGCGAGGTTGTACATCGCCCCACACAAATTCCACGCTTGTCTGTCGGCCGTTTTAGATCTCGTTCATTGCAATCGTGTGACATGGAAGCCACTGTGCCTGATGCCCTGGTGACACGCGACCTCAGCAAGTCCTTCGACGGCTGCCTGGCGCTGGACGGCGTTTCGATTCGTGTCCGCGAAGGCGAGATGGTTGCGCTACTGGGCGCGTCTGGGTCGGGTAAATCGACCCTGCTGAGACACATTCCTGGATTCATTACTGCGACAGGTGGTGACGTAGAGGTCCTCGGCACTCCGGTGCAGGTCGCCGGCGAACTGGTTTGTAGGGCCAACGAGGTCCGAAGTCGTGTGGGGTTCGTCTTCCAGCAGTTCAATCTCGTCAATCGACTTCCGGTGATCGTCAACGTGCTGGTCGGGCAGCTGCACCGCACGCCATGGTGGCGAAGCCTGCTGATGCGCTTTACGCCAGGGCAACGGCGCCAGGCAATCGAGGCGTTGGCAGCGATGGGAATCGAGGATACCGCCTGGCGTCGCGCCAGCACCCTGTCGGGAGGTCAGCAGCAGCGCGCGGCGCTTGCCCGCTGCCTCGTACAGGGCGCGCGGCTCATTCTCGCCGACGAGCCAATCGCCTCGCTCGACCCGGAATCGTCCCGACGCGTGATGGAGTTGCTCCAGTCCCTGAATCGTCAGCACGGTTGCACCGTTTTGGTGTCCCTTCACCAAGTGGATTTCGCCATCCGTTACTGCGAGCGAACCATCGCGCTCAATGCGGGGAAGGTTGTCTTTGACGGGCCGTCCTCGGCGCTCACCCCGGAGTTGCTGGCGACCCTGTATGGCAGCAGCGCGTGGGAACTGTTCGCACCCCGGTCGGAAGGCGCGCCCGAGATGGCGTTCCGGCAGCGGACGCTCGCATCGGCTTTTCGTTCCTGATGTCCCAATCGAGCAACCCGAATGGAGAATTCATGAAGAACCCTCTCAAATCGCTTGTCGGGGCATTCGCCCTGTCTGTGGCCTGCATGGCGCATGCCTCTGAGCTGAAGGAGATCAACTTCGGTGTCATTGCAACCGAGAAGGCTGGAGCGCTTCGCCAGATGTGGGAGCCCTTCCTCACCGACATGAGCAAAGCCATCGGAATGAAGGTCAATGGCTTCTATGCAACGGAATATGCGGGAATTATCGAAGCGCAACGCTTCAACAAAGTCCAGATCGCGTGGTACGGCAACAAGTCGGCCATCGAAGCGGTCGATCGCTCCAACGGCGAGGTGTTCGCGCAGTTTGTCGATCTCGACGGAACGCCTGGCTACTATTCCTATCTCATCACGCACCGGGATTCGCCGATCAAGAGCCTCGACGATGTGCTGAAGAATGGCAAGAGCTACTCGTTCGGGATTGGTGACCCCTCGTCGACTTCCGGCACGCTGGTGCCCACTTATTATGTATTCACGCTCAACAAGCTCGATCCCCGCACTCACTTCAGGGTGACGCGGTCTTCGAACCACGAGGGCAATTTCCTTGCTGTGTTGAACAAGCAGGTGGATCTGGCGACCAGCAACAGCGAAATGACCGACAAGATGAAGGAGAAGTCGCCCGAGAAGCTCGAGCAGATCCGGATTCTCTGGACCTCCCCGCTGATTCCGCGCGATCCGCTGGTCTGGCGCAAGGATCTGCCGGCAGATGTGAAGAAAAAGGTTCAGGACTTCGTCGTGAGCTACGGCCGTGATGATCGCGAGAAGGAAATCCTGAAGAACATGTACCGGCTTGCAGGCTTCAAGGTGTCGACCGATGCGCAACTGATTCCGATTCGCCAGCTGGAGTTGTTCAAGGACCGCACAAAGATCGAGTCGGATGAGCGCATGCCCGCGGCCGACAAGAAGGCCAAGCTCGCCGACATTGATGCGCAGCTGGCTGCGCTCGCTTCCCAGAAGTGATCCGCCAGGCGACCAGACGCCGACCATGACAGACCGGGTATCGCTCGACCGAGTGCCGCTCAAGCCCCCCTCTTCCGGGCTGCTCACCCAGCTGGGGTGGGGGCTATTTCTGATGCTTTTGATCTGGTCCTGGCAGGGGGCAGAAATCCGGCCGATGGCGCTGATCGAAGACTCGGCGAACATGGCTGTTTTCAGCCGGGAATTCTTTCCGCCTGACTTCTACGAGTGGCCAATCTATCTGCAGGAAATGATCATCACGGTGCACATCGCCGTATGGGGTACTTTTCTGGCCGTGGTGTGCGCCGTACCGCTTGGGCTCTTGTGCGCCGAGAATATCTCGCCTGTTTGGATCTATCAGCCCGTCCGACGCCTGATGGATGCCGCGCGCGCCATCAACGAGATGGTGTTCGCGATGCTGTTCATCGTCGCGGTCGGTCTCGGGCCATTTGCCGGTGTGCTGGCGTTGTGGGTGCACACGACCGGTGTGCTGGCGAAACTGTTTGCCGAGGCGGTGGAGGCGATCGATCCGCGCCCGGTGGAAGGGGTTCGGTCGACCGGCGCGAATGCGCTCGAAGGCATTTTGTATGGGGTGATTCCCCAGGTATTGCCACACTGGGTGTCGTATTCGCTTTACCGCTTCGAGTCGAATGTCCGCTCGGCATCGGTGGTTGGCATGGTGGGTGCTGGCGGAATCGGAGTCGTTCTCCATGAAGCGATCCGTGGATTCGAATACGCGCAGACGTCTGCCATTTTGTTGATCATCATTGTTTCAGTGACCCTGATCGATCTTGCTTCGGCGAGCGTTCGACGCTGGGCGGTTTGACTTACACGCGACAGACTCATGACCAAGGGCGGCACAAGCCAGAACATGTCCATCGAACTGAACGGAATCCGATATCGCTGGCCCGATCGGCCGGTCGTTGTGGTGTGTATCGACGGCGGTGATCCCGCCTACATCGATCAGGCGCGCCGCGAAGGAATCATCCCCCATATCAGCCGCTTCATCGATGAAGGGCATTACCAGATCGCGGACGGTACGGTGCCGAGCTTCACCTGTCCGAACAACATGTCGCTGATCACGGGTGCGCCCGCCTCAGTTCACGGAATTTCCGGAAATTTCTACCTGAATGAGCACGACGAAGCGGTGGTGATGACCGGGCCAGAGCTCCTCAGAAGCCGAACGATCCTTGCGACCTTTGCCGACGCCGGCGCGAAGGTGGTGTCCATCACTGCCAAGGACAAGCTTCGGCGGCAACTCGGCAAGGACCTCGACGTGACCCGAGGCAACATCAGCTTCTCGTCTGAGCTGGCGGACCGCTGCACTCTTGAGGAAAACGGGATTGACCGTGTTCTGGATCTGGTTGGCATGGCGCAGCCCGACATGTACTCCATGGATCTGTCACTCTTCGTGCTTGAGGCGGGGGTCATATTGCTGCAGCAGAGGCGCCCCGACCTCATGTATCTGTCCCTGACCGACTACATTCAGCACAAGCATGCGCCCGGCGATCTGGTCGCCAACGAGTTTTACCGCCGCATCGATAACGCGTTTGGGCGGCTTGAAGCCCAGGGGGTTACCCTCGCTCTCACCGCTGACCACGGCATGAACGACAAGTCGCGCGCCGATGGCAGTCCGAATGTTGTTTTCCTACAGGATGTGCTTGATCGCGCCTTGGGCAGCGGGGCGACCCGCGTGATCTGCCCGATCACCGATGCGTTTGTCCGGCATCACGGTGCGCTAGGTGGGTTTGTGCGCGTATGGCTGCGGTCGGGTGCGGTCTCTGCGCAGTCGGTGATTGAGGCGGCTGCTGCGATTCCAGGCGTCGAACTGGCGCTTTCCCGCGAGCAGGCCTGTGCCCGATTCGAGTTGCCCGAAGACCGTGAAGCCGATGTCGTGGTGATCGGCGATGCCGGCACGGTGATTGGAGCAAGCAGTGCCGACCATGATCTGTCGCAGCTTGTCGATGCCAGGCTAAGAAGCCACGGCGCGGTTGCCGAAGCCCGGGTCCCGTTCATTTTGAGCCGTCCGCTAAATCGGGAATACCGTGAGCGCGCCGCCCGCTGGCCACTCAAGAGCCACATGATTTTCGACTTTGCGATCAACGGGACGGCGTGATCGTGTCGATCCCCGCTTCGTCCCGTTTGGCAAGCTACAGCGCGCCCAACGCCGAATTTGAAATCGCTTACTACCCGTTGCGGCCGCTTGCGATGGGCGAAGCGCTGGTCAGGGTAAGCATGTCAACGATATGCCGCTCCGATATCCATTCCTACGAAGGGCACCGTCCCAGCCCTTGTCCGGCTCTGCCCGGCCACGAAATCGTGGGGGCCATTACCGCCCTCGGCGAGGGCCTGACCCACGACATGCGCGGCGAACCGCTGAAGCCGGGCGATCGCGTGACCTGGAGCGAGTACTTCATCCCAGGGGATGACTATTATTCCGACGTGCTCGGCATGCCGCAAAAATCGCGCGGGGTCGAAAAATACGGCCACATGGCAGCCACGACTCCGCCGCATCACCACGGCGGCTTTGCCGAATACTGCTACATCCTGCCGAAGTCATGGATCCTGCGTCTTCCCGATGAGCTGAGCGACGCCGAGGCTGCACCACTCAATTGTGGTGTTGCCACGATGGTAGCGGTGACCGAGGCGGCCGACATTCGACTCGGCAGCACGGTGGTGATTCAGGGGCTTGGCCTGCTCGGGCTTTATGGTGCGGCGCTCGCCAAGTCGCGCGGCGCGCGGTTGGTGGTAGGCATCGACGCGCATCCAGGGCGGCGCGAACTTGCGGGGCGCTTCGGGGTCGATGTCGCGCTGGATGCAGCGACCGAAACCGAGGCGCTCCAGACTGCGATTGCTTCGCACTGCCTGCCGGCCGGTCCTGATGCGGTCATCGAGGTGTGTGGTGCCGCTGAAGCGGTGGCTGTGGGGCTTGATCTGGTTCGTACCGGTGGCACCTTTGTTCTGGCCGGGCTTGTCAGCCCCGGTGCGATCACCACCATCGATGCCCACAAGATCGTGCGCAAGATGGTGTCGATCCGCGGCATACACAACTATCATCCGCGGCACCTGATCGAGGCCCTCGATTTCGTAGTCGCCAACCGGTCGCGCTTCCCGTTTTCCGAGCTGGTCGATGCGCGCTACCCCCTGGAGCAGGCGACCCGAGCGATGCGTGATGCGGCATCCCGTCGCGTTCTCCGCGCGGCGATCGTTCCTTGATCGACGAGGCGCGGTGTGCAGCCCATTCTTCTCACGCCTGGCCCCCTCACCACCAGCGAGCGGACGCGGAGCGCGATGCTGTCCGACTGGGGTTCGTGGGACAGTGAATTCAATCGTCTGACGGCTTCGGTCTGCGCAGACCTACTAGAGATCGCAGGCGGCGGCAGAACCCATGCCTGCGTACCGCTTCAGGGAAGCGGTACCTTTGCCGTCGAGGCGGCGCTCGGTACCTTTGTGCCGCGAGACGGCAAGGTGCTGGTTCCCAGCAATGGCGCCTATGCCGACCGTATCATTCGGATACTGCAGGCTTTGGATCGTGAAGCCAGCGTCATCGAGCACCGCGAAGATGAGCCAGTTGACGTGGGCAGGGTGGCGGCTGCGCTGATCTCTGATCCTGACATTACCCATGTTGCGCTGGTGCACTGCGAGACCGGAACCGGTGTGCTCAATTCGCTGGACGAGTTGGCGCGGGTCGTGGCCGACCACGGGCGTGCGCTCGTTGTCGACGCGATGAGTTCATTCGCGGCGCTCGCCATCGACGTATCCAACACGCCGATCGACGTCCTTATTGCGGCCTCAGGGAAGTGCCTGGAGGGCGTCCCGGGCATGGGCTTTGTCATCGCAAGTACAGCCAGCCTGTCGCACGCTTCGGGGAACTGTCATTCTCTTGCCCTCGATCTCCATGACCAGTGGAGTTATCTGCAGCGCACTGGTCAGTGGCGGTATACGCCGCCGACTCATGTTGTTGCTGCGCTGCGAAGTGCGATCGACCAGTTTGTGGAAGAGGGCGGCCAGCCCGCTCGGGGCAGGCGGTACCGGATGCAGTGCATGGAGCTGGTCAGTGGAATGCGCAGGCTGGGATTCAAGACGCTGCTGCCCGACGATGTTCAGTCACCCATCATCGTGACCTTTCTGGCGCCCGATCATCCCGCCTATAGCTTTCCCGAACTTTATCGGCGGGTACGCGACTCGGGCTTCATTCTCTATCCGGGAAAGCTCACAAAGATTGACACGTTCAGAATCGGGTGTATCGGCGCCATCACCGTCAACGACATCTCGCGTGCGGTCGTGGCGGTCAGCGATGCGCTCGATGCGATGGGCATTCAGCTTGGGGCCGCAGCATGAAGCTTTCTGGCGCTCGAATCATTGAGGAGCTGGCTTCCCTGTTCGAACTTCGCGCGGGCAAGCGATATGGGCTCGCGTCCATTAGTCAGCGCGCCCACGGCCTGCAGGCCGCTGATCTCGCGCGCAAGGCAGGAATGGGCGAGGCGATAGTGGTAGCTGCTCTCCTCCACGACATCGGCCACATGGTCCACAGCCTGGGCGAGCATCCCGCCTCACACGGTGTTGACGATCGCCACGAGGTCATCGGCGCCGATTGGCTCGAGCCCTGGTTCGGCCAGGAGGTGACGGAACCTATCCGGCTGCACGTGCAGGCCAAGCGATACCTTTGCTCTGTCGAGCCCGGGTATTTTCAAGGCCTTTCGCCGGACTCGGCGGAGAGTCTTGTCCTGCAGGGCGGGGGCATGTCCGATACGGAAGTGGCTGCCTTTCGCATGACACCGGGGTGGAAGGACGCGGTTGCGCTTCGGCGCATCGATGAATGCGCGAAAGATCCAGCGGTGACAGCGCCCGGCTTTGAGGAATTCGTCGCGTCGATTCGTAGCTGTATGCGACGCTAAGGGTCTCGCTGTCATCGAATCGTTGCAATTGGGATTGAAGATTGATTTCCCGAACCGTGACGAACCGAGGCCAACGCAATGAATCCTCTCGCAACGAATGGTCGCCGTGATTTCCTGATCAAAGTCGTCTCGGTCACTGCGACCGTCGCCGCCGGGGGCAGCATGTCGGGGTGTGCGTCGGACCGCGACTGGGGGCCGCAGTTTGAATACGGCGTGGCAAGCGGTGACCCGCTCGCAACCGCGGTCATTCTCTGGACGCATGCGCGTCGCTCCGATATGTCGGCGGTACCGGTACCCCTCACCTGGGAGGTGGCAACCGACGCGGGGTTCCAGTCGATCGTTGCATCTGGCAAAGTCACCGCAGAGCCTGACACCGGGTATACCGCCAAGGTGGACGCAACCGGGTTGCGGGCCGGGACCGAGTACTGGTACCGCTTCCGGCAGGAAAATTTCCGCTCGCCTGTCGGGCGGACGCGAACGCTGCCGGAGGCCGGCGCGACCCAGGTGAAGCTCGCCGTGTTCTCGTGCTCCAATTATCCGGCGGGGCGCTTTCACGCCTACTCGGATGCTGCCGCGCGCGGGGCGCAGGTCGCGCTGCATCTGGGCGATTACATCTACGAATATGCTTCCAATGGTTACGCCTCGGCGCAGGCCGCTGCACTGGGTCGGCAGTCAGATCCGGTCAATGAGTTGATCACGCTCGAGGACTATCGCAAGCGCCACGCGCAGTACAAGTCCGATCCTGATGCGAAGGTGATGCACGCGGCGATGCCGATGATCGCGGTCTGGGACGATCACGAGACAGCCAATGATGCGTGGCGCGACGGCGCCGAGAACCATGACCCGACCCGCGAGGGCGCCTGGCAGGCGCGCAGGGCGGCGGCGCTCCAGGCCTACCACGAGTGGATGCCGATTCGAACAGGGTCCTCGAGGGAGGTCATTTATCGTAGCTTCGACTTCGGTGACCTCGCTTCGCTCCACATGCTGGACACGCGCTTGATCGGCCGCGACAAACAGGTGGGGTTTACTGAGTTGCTCAATCCCGCTACGCAGGTTGCCGCGCAGCAGACCCTTGCTTCGGCCACCCGCCAGATGCTGGGTGGTACGCAGTCAACCTGGTTGCAGGGGCGGCTCGCGGCCTCTCCCGGGAGATGGCAGATCCTGGGGCAGCAGGTGCTGATGGCCAGGATGGAGTTTCCGGTGAGTGTGCTTCAGGCGCTCAACCCCACCGACACCTCTGCGGCGGCGCAGGCTGCAGGGCAGGCCGCGATCAATGCTTACCTCACTGCGAAAGCCAAGCGGGCAGCCAATCAGCCGCTCACGCCGCAGGAAACCGACCTGCTCGACACCACCAAGAATCCCAAGCTTGGATATAACCTCGATGCGTGGGATGGCTATCCGGTCGCGCGCGAAATCTTGCTAAATACGGCCGTGCAGGCCTTTGCCGGTCGCGACCGCAAGCTGGTGAGTCTTGCGGGCGATACGCACAATGCCTGGCACGCACAGATCACCGCTGCAGGTTTTCTTGCTGCACAGGGTGGACTCGCGGCCAACACCGCAGTCGGAGTTGAATTGGCAACTCCGGGTGTCAGTTCGCCAGGGCTGGAGTCTTACCTGACGATTCCGCCTGCACAAATCACCCAGATCTTCCGCGGTGTTGTCGACGATCTTCGCTGGATGGATGCGTCGCAGCGCGGCTACCTGCTGCTCACGGTCACCCGGGCCGAATTGCAGGCGGATTGGGTTTTTGTAAGTGATGTCACCAAGACAAGCTTCACCGCGTCGATCGGCAACAGCGTGAAAGTGACCTGACCGTTCCGGTTGGGGGTCAGGCGGGCTGCACACCTGGCCGCTCGGCATCAACCACAAACCCGGCGGCAACCCGGCACGCGCTCTTCGGGTCGACTGGGTTATCGACTGTGACCAGGTCGGCGCGAGTGAAATTACCGTCGATCGCGAGCTCGATGTAGCCTCTTCGGTCAGACTGCGCATACCGGATATGAGGGTTGGCCGCGCGACTCGCGTCCACCCGTGACTGCGGTGGTCCGAGGCTGCTTATCGATGTGCAGCAGAACTCGCTTGCTACGACTGGTTTCGAGAGGTCTTCGAAATCAAGCCGCAGGTCCGCAGCTACATGGGTATGTATGTCGCCCCCCAGGACCAGAGGGCCAGGACGTCCTGCGATAGATTCCAGCAGACGCCTGCGCGCGGCAGGATAGCCGTCCCAGCCGTCGGTCCAGTGGCGCTCGGAACCTGGAGGGCCAGAGGCCGCTTTTGCCATCAGGGTGCTCTGCGCGATCAGATTCCAGCGGTGATCGGAAGCCAGTCCGGCGGCGAGCCAGCGCTCCTGCTGCGCGCCGAGCAGCGATCGATTCGGGTCAGACAATTCGGGGCAGTCTGCGAGCGTGACCGAATTCGATCCGGCACGTCCCGGGCGGGGACAGGCCTGGACATCACGATACTGCCTGGTGTCGAGCAGATGAATCCGCGCGAGGCGCCCCCAATCAAACCGATCGTAGATTCGAAGTACGCCATCGCGTGGACGCCAGGCCTTGGGCACTGGCATATGCTCCCACCAGGCTTGGTAAGCGTCGGCGCGGTAGCGCGCGAAATCGGGCTGAAGGCTCTGCCCCGTAAGGCCAGCATAGTCGTTATCCACCTCATGGTCGTCCCAGACGACGAGCCACGGGTGCGCGGCGTGCGCGGCCTGAAGGGCTGGGTCACTGCGATGTATCGCATAGCGCGCGCGGAAATCCTCGAGTGTCTCCACGCGCGGCCCCACCTCCCGGATGGCGCCGGCTCGCGTGGCGTATTCATAGATGTAGTCGCCCAGGAATACCACCAGATCAAGTGGTCGCTCAGCCACGTTTGCCCAGGCCGCGTAGTGCCCGGTGTCAAAGCGTTGGCAACTCGCGATCGCCAGACGCAGCGGCGCCAACTGATCTGCTCCTGGCGCGGTTCGGGTTCGGCCGGTGGGGCTGAGCACGCCCTGGGCTTCGAACCGGTACCAGTAAGGCCGCCCCGACTCAAGACCGGACGGCTCGGCGTGAACGCAGAATGCGTCGCGAGCGATAGCGATTTCCGTTCCGTTTGCCACGACCGTTCGAAACGCCTCATCGGCCGCGACTTCCCAGCGCACGCGTACGGGGCCAAGGGATGGTTCGACCATCAGTCGAGTCCAGAGCACAACGCTGTCCGGCCGAGGCTGGCCGGAGGCAACACCTAGCGCAAAGAGATTGGACGAGTCCGCGCGTGCTGCGGCAGTGGGCATCGCAAAGGCCAAGGCGCCAGCGCTTCCAAGCAGGAGGTCGCGGCGGGCGGGCGAGAGAAGAGAAGTTGATCGGGGGTCCATCGATACTCCAGCAAAGGGCTTGATTGGCGCATGGCGTGATGACATGGGCGTGACGGAGGACGGGCGAGAAAGGTAGCGGGCGAGGAGAGCCGCAGGCGATGATCGTGTGGGCATGCGGTTGCCCTGTTGAGTGCCCTGAGCCCTTCGGGTGTTCCCGTCATGAGCCCGTCACGCGGGCGTCATAATTGGCGGGCAATTTGCGCGGGTTGAGGCAACACATCCGCCATGCCCTTTCAGACTCTCGCCCCCGGTCGGCCTGGTCGCGCTCAAGTCGAGTGCGGTTCGCTCATTCGTTTGACGCTCATCCTGCTGTTCGTGACCGTTGTCGCGGCGCAGATCTCCGGCTGTTCGATTAACCGCATGCTTGCGCGCGCGGTGGCTGATCAGCTTACCGCGCAGGCTGACGATCAAGATGACGATCTGGAGCTGGTGCGGGACGCCGCACCATTCTTTCTGAAATTTGGCGAGTCAGTGCTTGCCCGAACGCCCGATCACGAGGGGCTGGCCGAAGTGATCGCGGCCGGGTTCGTTCGCTATGCGTGGGCATTTGTTGCCTTTGAAGCGGATCGGGTCGAATCGCGGGATTCGGCCGCTGCCACCCGCCTGCGACAGCGAGCCGTTCGCTTATATGCGCGGGCCGAGCGCCATGCCATGCGCGCGCTCGAGCAACATTACCCCGGCCTTGAAAGGTGGCTTGCCAATCCTCTGCCTGGCGGTGATCCCATGGTGCTCGATCCTCGGCATGCGGGCGTCGCCTATTGGGCGGCAGCCGCGTGGGGGGCCCGGATCGCACTCTCGAAAAGTAATGCAGAAGCTATCGCGCAACTCCCAGCTGCAGTTCGCCTCACCAGTCTGCTCACCGCCTGCTGTGTGACCTGGGGTGACGGCGCTGTGGCTTCGCTCGCGGGTACGTTTGAAGCGGGTCGACCTGGCGGGCGTTTGAGCGACGCGCAACGCTGGTTTGACGAAGCGGCGCGGCTATCGGGCGGTCGCATGGCAGCGGTAGCGCTTGCGCGCGCCGAAGCGCTGCCGCTTGCGGCTGGCGATCGCGATGAGTTCACCCGGCTCGTGCGCGAGGCCATCACGATCGCAACCCAAAACCCAGGAGCGGATAACCGCATCATGCTCGAGCGGGCGCGCTGGCTGCTCGATACGATCGACGACCGCTTCTGATTCTCCAGGCCTGTAGAGATCAACTCATGTCATCGTCCCGCCGCTACTTTAGCGTCAATGCCTGCGTGCTCGCTTTGAACACCTTGACCGTTGCGGGTACGACGAGTGCACAGCCCGCCGCGCAGCTGAGAATCGGCTCGGTGGTCCCGAGGAACTCGGTGTACCACCAGGAACTGATGAAGCTTGGTGAGGCGTGGCGGGCCGCTCAGGGTGGCAACGCACGCTTTACTGCGTTTACAGATGGTTCGCAGGGCGGCGAAGCCGAGATGGTCCGGCGCATGCGGATCGGCCAGCTTCAGGGCGCACTGATGTCGGTCGTGGGTCTGCGTGAAATCGAACCCACCATCTCGGCGCTGCAAAATTTGCCACTGCTTTTTCGCAGCTGGGAGGAAATCGACTATGTCCGAGAGCGCCTGCGACCCTCGATCGAACGGCGATTCAGCGAGCGTGGCTTTGTGGTACTCGGCTGGGGCGACGCGGGCTGGATTCGGTTTTTCTCTCGCGAGCGGGCCGTGCATCCGGATGACTTCAAGCGGATGAGATTTTTCGCCTGGGGATCCGAGCCCGAGCAACAGTCCATCATGAAGAGCCTGGGTTACACACCGGTTCCGCTTGAGACGGGGGATGCGCTGGCGGCGATTCAAACTGGGATGATCAGCGTGGTGCCGTCGACGCCCTATTTCGCGTTGGCCGCACAAATTTTCTCTGCCGCATCGCATATGCTCGAGATCAATTGGGCCCCGATGGTTGGCGCTCTGGTGGTGACCCAAAAAGCCTGGGACTCGATGTCGGATACGGCTCGCGCATCGCTCCGCACTGCGGGCGAATCAGCGGGCATCGCCATGCGGAATCGCGCCCGAGCTGAGGTCGACGAGGCGGTCGAGGCCATGAAGAAGCGCGGACTCACCGTTAACCAACCCGATGACTTGCAACGCAAGGCGTGGGAGGACCTCGCCCAGGGCCTTTATCCGAGGCTTCGCGGCACCCTGGTGCCTGCTGACGCCTTCGATGAAGTGTTTTTGCACCTTAAGGCTTATCGTTCAACCCGGGGCGGTTGAGCGGCCGGCTGCGTTGAGTACCCTCGCATCATCGGAATCGCGGACTGACCTGTTCGGCTGGTTGGCCGCGCTCGCGCTCGCGCTGATGGTGGCGATTCCGGTGGTGGAGATCGCTGCCCGGCCCCTGATGGGTCAAGGCATTGATAACGCCTCGGTGGTAGTCCAGCATCTCGGGCTATTGATGGCGATGGCCGGTGCGGTAGCGGCCGCGCGCCGAAACGAGTTGAGCACTGTGCTGCATCTGCCCGAGCGAGCAGATCAGGGGCTGGGGCTGCCGGTCGATCCGTTGTGGGTACTGCATGCGGTTGCGCTTAGCGGGTCGGCGTTCGCGGCCGCGGTGCTTGCGCGGGCGAGCTGGACCTTCGTCATGACCGAGATGGACGCAGGCACTCGGCTCGCCTATGGCATTCCGGTCTGGGCGATCCAGTTTGCGCTACCCGCGGGATTTGCGCTGATTTCGGTCTTTCTGGGCAGGCGCCTGTCGCGACGGGCCGCCCAGGGCTGGGCACTTGCGTTGGCACTGCTTGGCGCAGGATGGTTGGGCGCGGAGGCCTTTGAGGGCACGAGCCCCATCGGAACTGTTGTAGCGGTAGCGATGATCGTTGCCATGCTACTTGCAGGCGCGCCGATCTTTGCCTGTCTCGGTGCGCTCGCTGTGGTGCTGATGGCGGGGGAAGGGCTGCCGCTTGCGTCAGTTCCGCTTTCTCACTATCAGATCACCGTCAATCCGTCGCTCCCCGCGCTACCGCTCTTTACGCTTGCCGGTATTGTGGTGGCGCGAACCGGTGCAGCCGCGCGGGTGGGGAGGCTCTTGCAGGCGCTATTTGGCGACGGACCGCGGGCCGTTGCGATCGCCGCGGCACTGCTCTGTTCAGGCTTCACTGCGCTCACGGGCGGAAGTGGCGTAACGATTCTTGCGCTGGGAGGGCTCCTCTATCCGATGCTCACCCGTGCCGGCTATCCAGAGCGTCGGGCGATAGGTCTGCTGACCGGTGCGAGTGCCCTCGGCGTATTGATCGCACCATCGGTTCCGCTGGTGCTGTATGCCGTGATTGCCCGGGTGCCGATTCAAGAGATGTTCGTTGCCGGGCTTCTGCCCGCCGCGATCATGATCGTCTGCCTGTTGGGCATTGGTGGCTATTTCAGGAAGATGCCACGGCCCGCGCCGATGCTCG
Organism: Burkholderiaceae bacterium; assembly: GCA_049423065.1. Classification (GTDB taxonomy): domain Bacteria; phylum Pseudomonadota; class Gammaproteobacteria; order Burkholderiales; family Burkholderiaceae_E; genus SYIM01. Next base: position 48,890 of record JBMSQB010000010.1, on the reverse strand, counting down.
GCGGAGCCGATCTGCCGCTGCAGAGGCCTGATCGTAAGGCCGATATCTATCTCGCGGCGAAGGCGGCGGGGTGGGAGCTGTTGATTCCAGTCATTGCCGTCGGGTCGATTGCGGTGGGCATTGCCACACCCACTGAAAGTGCCGCACTCACGGCGGCATTTGTCGTGCTGTCCCAAGGTCTGGTGCACAGGGAACTGACCCCTGGGCGGTTGGGGCTGTGCCTCGCCGACAGCGCGCGACTCATCGGCGGGGTGATGCTGATCCTTGGCATGGCGCTTGCGCTCACGAATTGGCTGACTGATGTCGGGGCGCCAGCCGCGTTGGTTGACTGGGTCCGGGAGCGGGTCGACAGCCCGCACCTTTTCATGCTCGCGCTACTTGCCACGCTGTTTGTGGCCGCCGCGTTGCTCGAGATCTACGCCGCGATCGTGGTGCTGGTTCCGCTCCTCCTGCCGCTTGCGCAAAGCTATGGCATTGACCCGGTGCACTTTGGCGTGGTGTTCATGGCGGCGATGGAGGTGGGATTCATCTGCCCGCCCGCGGGGATGAATCTCTACTTTGCCTCGGCCATGTTCGGTAAGCCGCTTCTCTGGACCGCGCGCGCGGCGTTACCTTCGCTTCTGGCGATCATGCTTGGCACGCTGGTGGTTGCGTTCGTAGTCAGCTAGGGATTCGGTGTCCTCATCTTGAGCGCGATTCACGGCCCTGTCATCTGCCCCGCTTAACCTCTCCAGCATTCTTCTTCCCTCAAACCTGGAGAGCGCAATGACGACGCGTCGACAACTGATTTCCGCACCGCTTGCTGTGGCAACGGTGTCAGCCCTGCCCGCCCCTTTTGTGCATGCGCAGAAGCGTCCGGTCCTGAAGGTAGGCTTGGGCCCGCAGCAGCCCACACAGGCCGATACGCGCCGGGTGTGGGAGCCGCTCTATCGCAGCGTGTGCGATCAGGTTGGCTGCGATCTTGACCTGACAGTTGCCAACGACTGGGCAGGCATCGCGGTTGCGCTTGCCAACCAGCAGATCGATGTCGCGCAGATGGGGCCCTGGGGATACGTGCTCGCCAAGCAAAAGGGCGAGGCGCAGGCAATTGCCATGCTGCTGATCGAAGGTCGCGATTACTACAAGGCGATTGTAGTGGGCCGGCCCGGGCTCGAGGTGAAGAGTTTTCCAGATGACGCCAAAGGGATGTCGATGCAGATGCTGGACGTCGGGTCCACGTCGGGCTGGCTGGTTCCCACCCACTTCCTGCGCTCGCGCGGCATCAACCCCCGTACCTACTTCGGGCGTTACGCGGAAGGTGCGTCGGCCGCTGCCGCTCAGATGGCGACCATTGGCGGGCAGGTTGACCTCGCGACAGGCTGGGACACCCACCGCAACACCATGATCCGAAACGGGCAGATCAAGCCTGACTCCAACCGAGTGGTCTGGGAGTCGGAGCCCTTGCCTAATGAGCCGGTGGTTGTACGGCGTGGCTTTGATCCGGATCTTGCGAAACGCTTGCAAAGCGCGTTTGCTTCGCTACCCAAGGATGACGCCGCCAGGATGATGCCGTGGCCGTACTCTGGCTTCGTTGCGGTGGGGCATGAGCCCTACGCCAAGCTTGAGGTCATGGGTCGCGAAGTCGGCGTGCTCAAGGGTTGAGTAGCAGGACACCATCATGACCCTGCGTGCACCGGCGCGTCGGCTTGCCGCGGGTGGCTATGCGGAGCAGCTATTCTCCTGGCGATCCCGAGCAGGACTGATCCGTGCCGCGTCGGTGCTTGTCGCGTTTGCTTTCGTGGTCGGCTGCGCCTGGATCGCGAAGGTGGAGCCCGGCAAGTTGATTGAGGGCTTGCCGCGGCTTCTGAAGTGGGCGGCGACCGCCTGGCCGCCCAACCTGTCCGAGCTGGATGCGGTGGCGCTGCGTGCTGCCGAAACGGTGGCAATTGCCACCATCGGAACGCTTGCTGCGGCCATCGTATCGGCGCCGCTGTCGATGTTCGCAGCGGCTAATGTGACGCCCAGTCCGTTCGCATCGCGGCTGATCCGGGGTTTTGCCAACGGTTGCAGGGGGATCGACACAGTGGTCTTTGCGATCCTCTTCGTTGCAGCAGTTGGCCTGGGGCCGTTTGCTGGCGTGCTGGGCATGTTCATCCACTCGATTGGGGTGATCACCAAGCTGAACGCCGAGGCGATTGAAACGCTCCCCAAGGCACCGCTTGAGGCGGCTGCAATGACCGGCGCCGGAACCGGTTCGATCATGGGTCATATCGTCTTTCCTGCTGTACTCCCCAACCTGAGTTCAGTGTCGCTTTATGTCTGGGAAGCCAACGTTCGCACGTCAACGGTGCTGGGCATCGTTGGCGCGGGGGGGATTGGAATCGAGATCAAGGCTGCGATCGATCTCCTGGATTTTCAGCGTCTTTTGACGCTGACAGTCGCGGTGCTGATTATGGTGACGCTGATTGATCAGTTGAGCGCATGGTTGCGGCGGCGGCTGGTCTGAACATGGCTGGCAATGACACGCTACGGGTTGATACGCTCAGCAAACGCTACGGCGACGTCTGTGCGCTCGACAACGTATCGATCTCGGTGGCCCCTGGCGAGTTGGTGGTGCTGCTCGGGCCGAGCGGTGCTGGCAAGTCCACCCTGTTCCGTTGCCTGACAGGTTTGGTCCGCCCTGACTCCGGCGAGGTCCGGTTGCTGGGTGCGGCGATCAACCGGCTCGAGGGTAAAGCGCTTCGGCAACACAGGCGCTCGGTGGGCCTTGTGTTCCAGCAACACAATCTGGTTGGGCGCCTGAGCGCGATCGACAACGTGCTCACCGGACGCCTCGGAACGACGCCGCTTTGGCGGGTGCTGGTGCGCCGATTTGCGAGCGTGGACCGACAGGCGGCGCTTGCAAGCCTTGATCGTGTTGGCCTCCTTGACAAGGCATATCAGCGAAGCGATCTGCTCTCAGGTGGGCAGCAGCAACGGGTTGCGATTGCGCGCGTGCTCGCGCAGGACTGCCGGGTGCTGCTCGCGGACGAGCCGGTGGCGAGTCTCGATCCCGAGTCGGCGCGCGGCGTACTTTCGGACTTGCGCCGGGTTGCGCGCGATGAAGGGCTTGCGGTGCTCTGCAGCTTGCATCAGGTGGAGTGGGCCAGACAGTTTGCCGACCGGGTGGTGGGTCTGCGCAGCGGTCGTGTGATGTTTGATCGGCCTGTGGCCGATCTTGATGAAGCGCTGGAGTCGGCGCTCTATCGCCCTCACAATGGTGACGTTGCTTGAACGCGCAGCCACAGAGCCGTGCTCTCGCAGAGCTCTATGCACGGCCACTTCAGGTCTTCGATCTGGACGGAACGCTGATCGATACAATTGTGGATCTGACCGTAGCGCTTAACCTTGCACTGTACGATCATCGGCTTCCACCTATCGGACGTGAACTAGTACGAGCTTCGCTTCATGGCGGAGTCGAGGCGAGCGCCAGGGCGGCCCTCGTTGCCGCGAGCGCCTCCGAAGACAGGTTCGAACCACTTCTCGAATCCTACCGCGTCCACTATCGCTCGATATCGGGAAAATTCGCCCGCGTGTATCGGGGAGTTCCGTCGGTACTGGCTGCCCTTCGTGCGCGGGGCGCCCGGCTCGCGATCTGTTCCAACAAGGCCGAGGCTGAGGCCCGGGAGTTGCTGGCCAGGAAGAACCTGGACGGGTACTTCGATGTGGTAGTCGGGGCTGATACCTGTGGCGTCAGGAAGCCAGCCCCGGAGCCGCTCCTCGCCGCCATCTCGCGGCTGCGAGGCAATGCAGTGGATGCGCTCTTCACCGGCGACAGCCACATCGATGTCGCCTGCGCCTTCGCCGCTGGCGTCGACTGCGCACTCTTTGAAGGGGGCTATGGCGACCGCGATGTGCAGGTCAGTGCAAGATTTGCGACCTGGATGGAGATCTCAGGCGGCGACTGAGGCTTACTCGCAGCAGATCGTCCGCACGCCAGTACTCCACCGACACAAAATTGTCATAAGCAGTCACTAGCGTTCAGGGCTTCCATTGTTTGAGGCCCGCCATGACCAAGTCCACGTCGTCGACCACTCCCGCCACTGTCACTGCCCCGTCTCAGGCGCGGACGGCCGCCAGGAAAGCCCCATCGAATAACGCCGCTGCGCGAGCGGTACCTGTGAACGCTGACGCGCTGGAGGTCACGGTCGACACCGGAGCGGCGCCTGTTGCGGCATCCGTGAACGTGCGTGCGAAGTCCAAAGACGCCGACCGACTTGCAGAAGAGCTGGACATTTATACGGAGGACGCCGCCATCGAGGCGAGCGCTGCCGTATCCGCAGTGCCTGTGGCTGATCTCGCGCAGGCGCAGGCTGCCAGCGCGGCCGCTGCGACCGATGCTGCTGCACCCGCCGCAGGGGCGGCCGGTGCAACGCCGGCGATCGGCGGCGTGCTGGTTGGCGTGGGCGCACTCGGACTCATTGCCGCCACCCGCGACAAGAACAGCCCACCCACCAATACCGGCAAGGTGGTCGATGGCTACATCGCTGGCGCAACAGTCTTCATCGATACGAACCGCAACGGCCAGCCCGATGCCGGGGAGCCGATCACGCAGTCGGATGCTCAGGGGAATTTCACTTTGCCCCAGGGGGTCGACGGCCCAGTGGTCGCGTTCGGCGGACGCGACATCACCACCGGTGTGGACTTCACCGGCGTTCTCAAGGCCCCGGCCGGATCCACTGCAGTCACGCCGCTCACCACGCTGGTGACCGAGGTGATGCAGAGCAAGGGCTTGAGCCTGGCAGCCGCCCAGGAGCAGGTGCTTGACGCAGTGGGGCTTGCCGCGCTGAAGGGTACGGTGAATCTGACCACGCTGGATCCTGTTGCGGGGGCAGCCGCCGGACAGGCCGGCGCGCTCGCGGTGCAGAAGGCGGGTGTGATCGTTGCCACGATGGTCAATAGCCTCACCGTCAAGGTTCAGCAGGTTGCAGGCGTGGCCGCCGACAAGCACGACGAGATCGCAGCAGGCATCTTTTCCGAAGTTGCGAAGGCGATGACGGCGGGCGCGCTTGCCGCCGACAAGATTACGGCCACAGCTGAGACGCTCATCAACTCGGTTGCCACGCAGGCCAAGGTTGCCGGCATTAGCGTCAATAGCGCCAATCTGAAATCCGCTGCAGTGAGCGCGTTGGAAAACCTGGCTGCGATGTCCTCGAAAATCGACGCAGCCACATCAGTGGACTCCGTTGCAGCGGGGCAGAAAACCGCGTTGACGCAGAAGACCTTTACCCTGCAACTGCTTCATTTTTCTGACGGAGAAGCGGGTACGCTCGCGCCTACGACCGCGCCCCGACTCGCAGCTCTGGTCGACAAGTTTGAGGATGCTTACCCGAACAGCATTACGCTGGTGGGTGGAGACAACTTCATCCCCGGGCCCTTCCTGGCTGCGGGAACCGATGCTTCTGTGATTGCTGCGCTCAATAGCGCCGGCGGCGGCGCACTCGCAGCCACCGCAACCGTGCCGATTGCAGCCGTTGATATCGCGATTCACAACGCGATCGGCGTTGAAGCCTCGGCGATCGGCAATCACGAGTTTGATCTGGGCTCGCGTGTACTGAGCGACGCGATCAAAGGGGCCAGCGGCGCGCTGGGCGCGCAATTTCCCCACATCAGCGCCAATCTGGATTTTTCCGGCGACACCGACCTGAAGTCGATTTACGTCGATACGACGGCCACCTCAGGACTCGAACTCGCTTCCGCGCAGAAGGGCAAGATCGTTCCTTCAGCCATTCTGATCGAAAACGGCGCGAAGATCGGACTGGTCGGCGTGACCACGCAGATACTGGAGGCGATCTCGTCGCCTTCCGGAACCGAGGTGAAGGGCTTTCCCACTGGCCCAGGTGCGAATGGCGAAGCCGACGACATGACGCTCCTCGCCGCGCAGCTCCAGCCGGTGGTCGATGACCTTACCGCGCAGGGCGTCAACAAGATCGTGCTGCTGTCGCACCTTCAAATCGTTGGCAACGAAAAGCTGCTCGCAACCAAACTCTCCGGCGTCGACATCGTCATTGCAGCGGGCTCCAACACCCGGATGGGCGATACAAACGACAAGGCGGTTGCGATGGGCGGGCATTCGGCCGCCTTTGCGGAGACCTATCCGTTCGTCGCGAAAGACAAGGACGGCACGACGACGCTGGTCGTGAGTACCGATAACGAATACACCTATCTGGGCCGGATGGTTGTCGACTTCGACGAAGCCGGCAAACTCATCGCAACCAGCATCACGGCCAATGCTGCGGTCAATGGTGCCTACGCGGCGACCGATGCCAATGTCGCTGCGGCATGGGGCGTGGCCGAGTCCGCGCTTGCAACCACCGCATTTGCCAGCGCCACCCGCGGCGGCAAAGTGAAGACACTGACCGATGCGGTGCAGTCCGTCATCACGGTAAAAGACGGAAATGTCGCGGGATACGCGTCGGTTTACCTTGAGGGCGAACGCACGCTGGTGCGCTCCGAGGAAACCAATCTCGGCAACCTGTCGGCCGATGCGAACAGCTATGCAGCCAAGCTCGCGCTCGGGACTGCGGCATCAAGCACCCGCGTGGTGTCGCTCAAGAACGGTGGCGGCATCCGGGCTCAGATCGGCACAATTTCTGATCCCAAGGCGGACGGTACGGTTGACAAGCTTCCGCCGTCCGACGGCAGCGTGTCGCAGCTCGATCTGGAGAATTCGCTGCGCTTCAACAACCAGCTGATGATGTTTGACACCACGCCGGAAGGCCTCAAGGCGATTCTTGAGCACGGTGTTGCGGCCGGTACGCTTCAGGGACGGTTTCCGCAGGTGGGAGGCATGAGCTTTTCCTGGGATCCCGACTTTGCTGCGGGCTCGCGGGTGATGGATATTGCCCTGGTGGCCGATGACGGTTCACGAATCGGCCTGTACGACAACGGAACCAAGCTGGCGGGCGCGCCGGCGGCAATTTCGATGGTCACCTTGAGTTTCCTCGCGCAGGGCGGCGACAGCTATCCCACGAAGGCCAACGGCGAGAATTTCCGGTATCTGCTCGACAAGGCGGGTGGCGGCTACACGCTTAGCCAACCGGTACCCGAGACGCTTGACTACAGCGCTGCGGCCACCACCCAGCAGTACTCCACGGCGAGCACGCCGATCTCGGCTGAGCAGGGCGTATTCCAGGCCTACATGAAGGCCGTGTTTGGCGGTGCTTCCACCGCGTTCGATCAGGCTGACACGCCAGCCGCGCTTGACGAGCGAATCCAGAATTTGAACATGCGTGCCGAGTCGGTGCTTCAGCCCTCCCAGCTTGCGCTGAGCAAGGTGGGCACCTTCAGCACCAATGTGTACAACGCAGGTGGTGCCGAGATCGTCGGCTATGACCCGACCTCGAAGCGCATGTTCATGGTAAACGCGGTCGCAGCAGAGATCCAGGTGCTGAACCTGTCGGATCCCGCGAATCCGGTGCTGGTGGGCAGGCTTGACTTCAAGGGTTATGCCACGACCGCGGGCAGCACCCCGCAGGTGAACTCGGTTGCGGTTTCCAACGGCATGGTCGCTGTGGCGTTGGCCGATGCCAACCCCACGGCGGCGGGCAAGCTGGTGCTCTTTAAAGCCGATGTCGCGGTGTCATCCACCGCGGCGGCGCCGGCCGGCGCGCGCGCCCTGGATGCCGGGGTTGGTCCGGATATGGTGACCTTTACGCCCGACGGCAAGAAGGTGCTGGTTGCCAACGAGGCCGAGTCGATCAACGAGCGCGGCTCCACCGATGTGTACTACAACGGTGGCAGCCCGTTCGTTGCGAACGGCGGCATTACCGTGGTGACCCTGGGGAGCGACCCCGCCACAGCAATTGCCAACGCCACCGTCCAGCAACTCGATTTCACCGCCTACAACGGGCAGGAGGGCTATCTTCGCGAGCGTGGCGTCCGGATTGCCGCGGGTGTCAGCGCATCGAACGATATCGAACCCGAGTACATCGCCGTGTCGCCCGACGGCAAGCAGGCGATGGTCACGCTTCAGGAAAACAACGCGCTTGCTGTACTTGACCTCAGCGCAGCGACTGCAAAGATCGTTGATATCGCCCCGCTGGGCTACAAAAATCACGCCCGGGGCGATCTGGTGATGACCGCCTACGACACCATGACGGGCTCCGACCTTTCGTCCATCGGTACGGATGCGTTCGGCAAGTCCGTCCCGTCCGGTGGCTTTTCGGGTCTGCAGTACATTGGGACCAGCAACGGCAAGTGGCGCTTCCTGACGGTGAGCGACCGCGGCCCCAACGGAGAGCCGGTGAATGTTGATGCGGATGCTGCGCTCGAGCGGCCCTTCGTGTTGCCCAGCTACCAGGCGCGCGTTGCCACGCTCGAATTCGATCCGGCGACCAGGCAGGTCTCGATTGCCGGCACGACGATGCTTACTCGCGCTGACGGCACGCCGCTCACCGGGCTGCCCAACATCCCCGGCACTGATGAGGAGCCGGTTCAGATCGTCCCCGCCACCGACGCCACCCGCACGGGAACGTTCACGTCGGGCGGCGTCACGCTGGGCTACAAGACGCTCTCCTACGATCCCATGGGGGCCGATCTGGAGGGTGTCTACCGCACGGCTGCCGGCAATATGTGGATGGTCGATGAATATCGCCCGGCCATCTACGAGTTCGACGCCACCGGCAAGATGGTGGTGCGCTATGTCCCCTCGGGTACGGCGGCACTCACGCCAGACACCACCGATACCTTCGGCACCGAAACGCTGCCCGCCCATCTAATCAAGCGTCAGGCCAATCGCGGCTTCGAAGCGCTGGCGGTCAACGAGGCGCAGGGGCTGATCTTCGCATTCGTGCAGAGCCCCCTTGATAGTGTGTCGGGCAACACCACCGACACGGGCGGGCCGCTGGTGCGGATCGAAGTGATGGCGATGCGCGATCTTGCTGTCGGCACGGCGCTCCCCCAGGGTGGCACGCTTGCGGCCGCCGCGTCCAAGGGAACGGTGATTGCCGAGTTCGCCTACCTGCTGGAGCGTCCCGCGCTCAACCTGGGCGCGCTCGACAAGATCGGTGATGCCGTGTTCAACCCCGCGACCGGCACAATCTTTGTGTTCGAGCGTGATTCGTCAGTGGCGCCCGAAGCGAAGAAGGTCCTCTACGAGATCGATCTTCGCGGCGCGACGAACCTGCTCACGGCCACGCCAACCCTGCCCACGGGCAAGACAACGCTCGAGGTGCTGACCGTCGATGAGATGCTCGCTGCAGGCATCAACCCTGTTTACAAGGAACGGGTCGCCAACCTGCCGTCGCTGGGTTACACACCGAATGACAAGGCTGAGGGACTGGCCCTGTTGCCTGATGGTGGCCTCGCGGTGATCAACGACAACGACTTTGGCGTCAATGGCGTTGGCACGGAAACGATCGGCCTCGGAATCTTTGGCTTCAACGGCGCCAACAAAATCGACGCGGACAACGACACCACCGGTCAGCCGTCTGGCGCCGGCACGATCCCCGCTGTCAGCCTGACAAGCCCCAAGCTCTACGGCGCCTACATGCCGGATGCCATCGCCTCGTTCAGTACGAATGGGAAGACCTACTACATCACGGCCAACGAGGGCGATTCTCGTACGGTGGACGAGGTACAGATCAAGGATCTCGGAGGGAGCGGCAAGCCGGTGGCCGACGCGACAGCCGGTGCGGCACTTCTGGACGGCGATCTGAAGGTCATCACCAATGGGATTGATGTTGACGGTGACGGAGATCTCGACAAGCTGGTGGCCTTTGGGGGGCGTTCATTCTCGATCCTGGACGCTTACGGAAACCGGATCTACGACAGTGGCGACCAACTCGAGCGTCTGGTTGCTGAAGTGCTTCCTTCGAACTTCAACGCCAACCACACCAGCAATTCGATTGACAACCGCAGCGACGACAAGGGCCCCGAGCCCGAGGGAGTGACGACCGCAGTGGTCGGCGACAAGGTGCTTGCGTTTGTCGGACTCGAGCGGATTGGTGGCGTGGCGGTTTACGATGTCTCGGACCCGTATCGCCCCAGTTTCCTGAGTTACGAGAACACGCGTGACTTCACCAAGACGCCGGCTCAGGATTCCACCACCAAGGCCATCTCCGGGGGAGACCTTGGCCCAGAGGGTCTGCTCCTGATTCCCGCGCCGGGTAGCCCGACCGGTTTGCCAATGCTTGCGGTGGCCAATGAGGTGAGCGGTACCGTGGGTCTGTTCAATGTTGCAGCACTGCCTGCAAACGAAACCGATCCGACGGTCTGGCTCGCTTCCAACCTGCCGCAGTCTGCTTTGCCGGCGGTGCCAGCGTTGCCCGTGCTGTAAAGCCAGTGCGGGGCTGTTGCGGGGCGGGTGCGTAGCCCTCGCCGCTTCAGCCCCGACATCTGCGAAATATTATTTCGGCTTGGCCCCGGCCAGCTCTTTTTCGCGCTTGACGATCTCTGACCGAATCGCCGCGAACCCCTTGGCGTCGGGCTGGCTCCACTTGCCGCCCGAGGCATTGACCATGTGGACCACCGCAGCGGCGAAGTCTTCAAGGGACAGGTCGGGTTTCCCACCCTTGGCAGGCATGCCGCGCACACCGACGTAGCCGTGCGCGGTGAGGATCGCCTGGCCCTCCTCGATCAGCGGCGTCCAGGCCTTGCGGTCGCCAAGCTTTGGTGCACCTGCCACGCCAGCCGTGTGACAGACCGCGCAGGTGCTCTGATAGACCTGTGAGCCATCGGCTGCCGCGGAAGGGCTGGCAGCAGCCATGGCGGTAAGCACGACCAGGCAGAGACGGCTCGCAGCGGATGATGTGAAGAGGCGTTGCATGGGGACTCCGGGAGCGGTGTTGAGGGGTGCGACACGATGAACGGGCGCCTTGCCCGAATTATCGCGCGGCCGAGCGCCTTTGCTCGGTTCCCGATCAAGACCCGCACGGGGCTGGCAGCCCGGATGGGCGCGCGGTAAAGTGGCGGTTCGTTCTACGTGCCCAGTCCACCCGGCAGGCCCGGGTTCTGACCCCCAAGACAATTGAGGAGACATCCCATGAGAATCTTTCGCGCCCTGGTTGCTGCGCTGGCGACTGCAGGCCTCTCGGGTTTCGCCGTCGGCGTCGAATTCCGCTCTGCCGACATCCACAATGCCGACGACTATCCGACCGTCGTTGCTGTGCGGGCGATGAGCGACGAACTCTCCAAACTCTCCGGCGGCAAGCACCGCATCAAGGTGTTCAACAAGGGGGCGCTCGGCGGCGAGAAGGAGACCATCGATCAGGTGAAGATTGGCGCGCTCGACCTCACCCGCGTCAACGTGTCGCCCATGAATGCCATCTGCCCGCTCACGCAGGTGCCGACCATGCCGTTCCTGTTCCGCTCGGTCGATCACATGAGAAAGGCGCTCGACGGCCCGGTGGGTGACGAAATCCTGGCCAGCTGTGCCTCACAGGGTTTCATCGGTCTTGCCTTCTACGATAGCGGCGCGCGCTCCATTTATGCCAAGAAGCCGATCCGCACCGTGGCCGACGCCAAGGGCCTCAAGATTCGCGTGCAGCAGTCCGACCTGTGGGTGGCACTGGTGAGTGCGATGGGCGCCAACGCCACGCCGATGCCCTACGGCGAGGTGTTCACCGCCCTGAAAACCGGCCTGATCGACGCTGCTGAAAACAACATCCCGTCGTTCGATACGGCCAAGCATGCCGAGGCGGTGAAGGTGTATTCGCGGACCGAACACTCGATGGCGCCCGAGATTCTTGTCATGTCGAAAATCATATGGGACAAGCTGCCCAAGGCCGAGCAGGACATGGTCCGGCAGGCAGCGCGCGCATCGGTGGCGGTGCAACGCCGTGCCTGGGATGACCAGGAGGCCAAGTCGCTCGCCAACGTGAAGAAACTCGGCGCCGAGATCGTCGAGGTCGACAAGGCCTCGTTCCAGGCGGTGATGGGCCCGGTCTATGACAAGTTCATGACCACGGCCGACATGAAGCGGCTGGTGAAGGCGATTCAGGACGTCCGCTGATCGCGGCCGCCTGACCCGCGTCTGGCGCGGTCGTGCTCTATTCGCGCATCTGCGCGCTGCTCTCGCGCGCGAGCCTCGTGCTCGCGATCGCGGGGCTGCTCGCGGTGGTGGTTTGCGTACAGTGGCAGGTGTTCGGCCGTTACGTGTTGAACGACACGCCCACCTGGGCCGAAGCGCTCGCCATGTTGCTGGTGCTGTTTGTGACCGCGTTCGGGCTCGCTGTGGGTGTGCGGGATGCAGGCCATATCGGGCTCGAGTCGCTGGTCGCGCTCCTGCCCGATCACTGGCGCCGCCGCATCGAGCTGCTGATTCACGCGCTGATCGCGGTATTTGGCGCGCTGATGGTGCAAAGCGGCTGGATGTGGGCGAGCGCCAAGTGGAATGAAAAAAAGCCGATGCTGCCGGTGCCCGACGGCATTGACTATGTGCCGCTCGTGATCGCCGGAAGCCTCATCGTGCTGTTTTCCATCGAGCACATTGTCGCGAACCTGCAGGGTCGCGAGATCAAGCCCGCCTGGCACTGAGCCCCATGGAACTCACTGTCCTCTGTGTGAGCTTTGCGATCCTGCTGCTTCTCGGGGTGCCGGTGGCGTTTGCCATCGGACTGTCGTCGGTGGCCACCATCCTTGCGGCCGGGCTGCCGATTGCCGTCGTCTTCCAGAAAATGGTGGGCGGCATGCAGGTGTTCAGCTTTCTTGCCATTCCCTTTTTCATTTTTGCCGGCGAACTGATGCTCTACGGCGGCATTGCCGAGCGCATCGTGCGGTTTGCCAATTCGCTGGTGGGTCATGTGCGGGGCGGCCTGGGGATGAGCAATGTGCTCGGCTGCACGCTCTTTGGTGGCGTCGTGGGGTCGCCCGTGGCCGATGTGTCGGCGATGGGCAGCGTGATGATTCCGCTCATGAAGCGCGAGGGTTATGACGCCGACTATGCGGTCAACGTCACCACCCACGCCGCGCTGGTCGGTGCGCTGATGCCCACCTCGCACAACCTCATCCTGTTCACACTCGCCACCTCGGGGATTGCCTCGGTGAGCGTGATCGGGCTGATTCTCGCGGGGCTGGTGCCGGCCCTCATCCTCACGCTCTGCAATCTCACCGCCGCGTGGTGGGTGGCGCGCCGGCGCGGCTATCCGGTGCACGGCGTCTTCCCGGGCTGGCGCGCGGTGGGCGTGGCCTTCATGGCGGCCGCGCCGGGGCTTCTGATCGTACTCATCATCCTGGGTGGCATCCTGTCCGGCATCTTCACCGCGACCGAGTCAGCCTCGATTGCCGTGGCATGGGCGCTGCTGATCACCGTGCTCGTCTATCGGTCGCTTTCCTGGAACCACTTTCTCGCGGCCTGCGCCAAGGCCTGCAAGACCACCGGGGTGGTGCTGCTTCTCATCGGCATTTCGGCAGCCTTTGGCTATTTCCTTGCGCTCTATGAGGTGCCCCAGCGCACCGGCGAGCTGATGAAAGCGGTGAGCAGCGAGCCGTGGGTGATCTTTCTCATGATCAACGTGTTGCTGTTTGTGCTCGGTACCTTTCTCGACATGGCGCCCACCATCCTCATCTGCACCCCCATTTTCCTGCCGATCGCGCAGCAGTTCGGCATGGATCCGTTGCAGTTCGGGATCCTGATGCTGATCAACTGCGCGCTCGGCCTCAACACGCCGCCGGTCGGTACGGTGCAGTTCGTGGGCTGCGCGATTGGTGGGGTGTCGGTGGGTGCGGTGATGCGTACCATCTGGCCTTTCTATGGCGCGCTTGGGCTTTGCCTCCTGCTGGTGACCTATGTGCCGGCGTTTTCGCTCTGGCTGCCCGGGCTCCTGAAGTAAGCCGCCGGGCAGGTCGCGGTCTGTGGAACGGCTCGCCTGTCGGGCGCTTGCGCGACACGCGCCGCTCTGTCACATTGCCCCGCCATGAACACGCCCCCTACTCCGCAGACTCTGTTTGATCGCATCTGGGCGCGCCACGCGGTGCTGGAGCGCGAAGATGGTCAGACGCTCCTCTACATCGACCGGCATCTGGTACAGGACGGCTCGGCGCCGGCCTTTGCGATGCTGCGGGCAAGCGGTCGCGCGCCGCGCGTGCCCGAGCGGGCATTTGCGAGCCCCGACCACTACGTGCCAACCAACAACCGCGACCTGTCCTCGGTTGCAGACCCCGAAAAGCGTGCCATGGCGCAGGCGCTCGAGAATGACTCTCGGGCGGCCGGCATCCGCTTTTTCGGTCTTGACGATCCGCGCCAGGGCATTGTTCATGTGGTGGGCCCGGAGCAGGGCATTACCCAGCCCGGCATGCTGCTCGTCTGCGGCGACAGCCACACCTCGACCCACGGCGCGCTTGGCGCGTTGGCGTTTGGCATCGGCGCGAGCGAAGTGGCGCATGTGCTCGCCACCCAGGCCCTCTGGCAGCGCAAGCCCCGCACGCTGCGCATCCGGGTGGAGGGGAAACTGGGGGAGCAGGTGAGCGCCAAGGACGTGATTCTCGCGATCATCGCCCGGATCGGTACGGCAGGCGCGGTGGGCCATGTCATCGAATATGCGGGCTCGGCAATTCGCGGCCTCTCGATCGAAGGGCGGCTCACGCTTTGCAACATGTCGATCGAGGCCGGGGGGCGTGCCGGCATGGTCTCGCCTGATGACACCACGTTCGAATACCTCGCCGGCCGGCCGTTTGCCCCGCAGGGTGCGGCCTGGGATGCGGCGCTCGCTCGCTGGCGCTCGCTTGCCACCGACGCCGATGCGCGGTTTGATCGCGAGGTGGCGCTCGATGCAGCCGACATCCCGCCCATGGTGACCTGGGGCAACAGCCCTGAGCAGGCCCTGGGCGTGGACGGGCGCATCCCGGACCCTGCCGCCGAGCCCGATCGCGAGCGTCGCGAGGCGCTCCGCCGCACGCTCGATTACATGGGCCTTGCCCCAGGCCAGACGATCGCCGGACTGCCGGTCGATCGGGTGTTCATCGGCTCCTGCACCAATGGCCGCATTGAAGATATGCGGGCGGCGGCGGCGGTCGCGCGCGGGCGGCGTGTGGCGGCGGGGGTCGAGGCCTGGGCGGTGCCTGGCTCGGGCCTGGTCAAGGCACAGGCCGAGGCAGAGGGACTTGACCGCATCTTCACCGAAGCAGGCTTTCAGTGGCGTTATGCAGGCTGCTCGATGTGTATCGGTACCAACGGTGATCTGGTGGCGTCGGGCGCGCGCTGCGCGTCCACCTCCAACCGCAATTTTGTGGGCCGTCAGGGCCCGGGTTCGCGCACCCACCTGATGAGCCCGGCGATGGCTGCGGCTGCTGCAGTCACCGGACGCATCACCGATGTTCGCGCCTTGCCTGGAGGACGCTGATCATGCGGCCCTTTACCCGGCTTGATGCGGTGGCGATGCCGCTCGCCCAGATCAATGTCGATACCGATCAGGTGGTGCCCGCGCGCTACCTGCAGAAGCCCCGCAGCGACGATTTCGGCAACTACCTGTTTCGCGATTTGCGCCAGCGCGCGGACGGCACCGACCACCCCGACTTCCCGCTCAACCAGCCCGCCTGGCGCAATGCGCGTGTGATCGTGGCGGGACGCAATTTCGGCTGCGGTTCCTCGCGGGAGCACGCGGTCTGGGCGCTCTACGACTATGGCTTCCGGGCTGCGATCGCGCCGAGCTTTGGCGATATTTTTGCCGGCAATTCACTCAAGAACGGCTTCCTGCCGGTGGTGCTGCCCGAGCCGGTGGTGGCGGCCACGCTCGCCTATCTGGAAGCCCATCCGGGGGCCCGCATCGCGGTTGATCTGGAGGCGCAACAGGTGGTGCTGCCTGATTCGGGCGCGCACAGCTTCGACATTGCGCCGTTTGCACGCCGGTGCCTTCTCGAAGGACTGGACGAAATCGACTACACCCTGAGCCATCTGGCGCAGTTGCAGGAATTCGAGCGCCGCCACGCGGCCGACGGACTCTGACTCTCGGAGCGCATCGCATGAAAATTCTGGTTCTTGCTGGTGACGGCATCGGCGCCGAAGTCACCGAGCAGGCGGTTCGCGTGGTGCAGGCGGCAGCGGGTTCTGTGGCGGGCTTCGAGCTTGCCCACGGATCGATCGGCGCGGACGCCCTCGCATCCCACGGCGATCCGCTGCCGGCCCATACGCTTGCGCTTGCCCGCAAGGCCGAGGCGATCCTGTTCGGCGCCGTGGGCGTGCCCGGTGATGAAGACATTCCCTACGAGACACGGCCCGGCGCGAGCCTGTTGCGGCTTCGCAAGGACCTCGACCTGTTTGCGAATTTCCGTCCGGCCTTTCTGTTTCCCGAGCTGATCGGCGCCTCCACGCTCAAGCGCGAGGTCGTCGAAGGCCTGGACCTCATGATCCTGCGCGAGCTGACGGGTGATCTTTATTTTGGTGAACCGCGCGGCTTTGACACCACCGCCGATGGGGTGGCGCGCGCGGTGAACACCATGGTGTACACCGAGCCCGAGATCGAGCGTATCGCTCACGTGGCGTTTCAGCTCGCGCGTACCCGTCGGCGCAAGCTGTGTTCGGTCGACAAGGCCAATGTGCTGGAGGTGATGCAGCTCTGGCGCAAGGTGGTGACTCGCGTGGGCCGGGAATATCCCGATGTCGAGCTCACGCACCAGTTTGTCGATGCCGCGGTGATGCAGCTCATGCGTGCGCCCAGACAGTTCGACGTGATGGTCATGGGCAATGTGTTTGGTGACATCGTCTCGGATGCCGCCGCCATGCTCACGGGCTCAATCGGCATGTTGCCCTCGGCCTCGCTCGCGCTGGGTCGCAAAGGACTTTACGAACCGGTGCACGGCACGGCGCCCGATATTGCCGGACGCAACCTCGCCAATCCGCTTGCCGCGATTCTGTCGGCCGCGATGATGATGCGGCACTCGTTCGATCGTGCCGATCTCGCAGATCGCATCGAGCGGGCGGTCGGGCAGGCGCTCGCGAGCGGCTATCGCACCGGCGACATCATGCAACCGGGCATGAAGCAGGTGGGCACGCGCGAGATGGGCGATGCAGTGCTGGAAGCACTCGCAGCCGGCCGTTGAGCAACCAGGAGAACGCAGGATGAGCAGTCCGCTACATGCGCTCAGGAACCAGATCGCCGTGGTCGGGGTGGGCAATACCGCCTACGGCAGTTTTCCCGATGTGAGCGACTACGGGCTGGGCGCGCAGGCGTTTCGCTCCGCGATCGAAGACTGCGGGCTCGACAAGAACCAGATCGACGGTCTGGTGTGCTGCCGGGTGCCCTACTACGCGCGGATGGGCGAGATCCTGGGCCTCGATCCGCGCTGGACCCTGCAAATGCCGCCGCACGGCCGGATGTCGGGGATGTCGATTGTGGAGGCCGCGCTTGCGCTCCATACGGGCGCAGCCAAGTATGTGGCGCTCATCTACGCCAACATCGGCCGCTCGCGCCGGGTGAATTACGGCGGGGAGGAAAGCGCCGCGTTCTGGGATCCCTGGGGTTTTACCTCGCCGGGGGCCGCCCACGCCATGATGTTCCGCATGCACATGGAGCGCTATGGCACCACCACGCGTCAGCTCGCCGAGGTGTCGGTTGCATTTCGTCGGCACGCTCTGCTGCAGCCGGATGCGGTGATGAAGACGCCCATGTCGATCGATGATCACGAGGCGTCGCGCCCGATCGTTGAGCCGCTCCGGCTCTTTGATTACTGTCTCATCAACGACGGCGCGGTCTGCCTCATCCTCACCACCGCCGATCGCGCGCGCGACCTCAGGAAGCCCCCGGTGCTGATCTCCGGTTTTGGTGCCCGCGACGCGTTTCGCCGAAGCGCCATTCCCAACTTCGATCCCGACTTCTGGTATGCCGAAACACGGGATGCGGGCGAGCAGGCGTACGCCATGGCAGGCGTTGGCCCGTCTGATGTCGATGCGCTCATGTGCTATGACAACTTCAGTCCCACTGTGCTGTTTAGCCTTGAGGGTCTGGGTTTTTGCCAGCGGGGCGAGGCGGGCGCGTTCGTGGAGGGCGGCACGCTTCAGCTGGGCAACAGGCTGCCCACCAACACTGACGGCGGTCACCTGTCCAACTCCTACATGCAGGGCTGGGCGCTCAACGTCGAGGCGGTACGGCAGCTGCGTGGCGAGTGCGGCGAGCGCCAGGTGCCCGACTGCGAGATCGTGCAGTACGTGGCGACCGCTCCCTGCACGCGTTCGATCATCTACGCCCGCGGCTGAGGAGACCCGACATGCTTGGACACTACGATAAGCCGCTTCCGTCCGACGATCCCGACGCCCGCCCGTTCTGGCAGCGCGCGCGAGAGCATCGCCTCGCGGTACAGCGCTGCGATGCTTGCGGTGACCGTCACTTTCCACCGGGTCCGGTGTGCCCGGCTTGCCTGTCCGATCGGCAGTCGTGGGAGGATGTGAGCGGACGCGCGACGCTGCTTTCGTGGGTGCTGTTTCACCGCGCCTACTGGGTGAGCTTTCGCGACGACGTACCCTACGACGCCTGCCTCGTGAAGCTCGAGGAAGGGCCGATTCTGATCAGCAATTTCGCGGGCGGCATTCCTGAAGGCGCTCGCGCCGGGATGCCGCTTCGGGTGGTGTTCGATGATGTATCGCCCGAGCTCACCCTGCCGCGTTTCGTGCCCGCGTAAGCCAGGCGCCGTCGCTCGCGCGGGGGCGCCTGGGGTTCGCTCGCCGCTCAGTCGAGTTTCGCTCCCGCGGCCTTCACCACTTCCGCATAACGCTTGATTTCGGCCTCGACGAAACGGCCGAAGTCTTGCGCGCTGCCGCCGCCGATATCGGCGCCCAGGTCATTGAGCCGCTTCACCACTGCCGGATCCTTCAGCACCGCATTGATCTCGGTATTCAGCCGATCGACAATCTCGCGCGGCGTTCCGGCAGGCGCCATCACACCGTACCAGGCTGACATCGACACCCCCTTGATACCCAGCTCGGAGAAAGTGGGGAGCTGCGGAAACGCCGGTGAACGCTTGTCGGCAGCCACCGCGAGCGCCTTCATCTTGCCTGCTGCCACGAAGGAAACCGGCGCGGTGGTGTCCATCATGAGCGTGATCGTGCCTGCAAGCAGGTCGGAGTGCGCCATGCCTGCACCGCGATACGGCACATGCATCAGCTGCACGCCGGTATGGGTTGCAAGCATCTGTCCGGCCAGATGGTGTGACGAGCCCACACCGGCCGAGCCGTAGCTCACCTTGTTCGGGTTGGCACGCGCGAAATCGATCAGTTCACGCGCCGAGTTGTATGGCGAACCAGCTGCGACCACCAGGATGTTGGGCACCTGCGAGAAATAGATGACCGGCTCGAAATCGCGGATGGGATCAAACGGCAGCTTGGAATAGAGATGAACATTCACGGCATTCGGACTGACCGAGGCCATCAGAATGGTGTAGCCATCGGGTTTCGAGCGCGCGGCGACTTCGGTACCGATGTTGCCGCCCGCGCCGCCGCGGTTGTCGACCGCCACCGATTGCCCGAGGCGCTGTGCAAGGGGTTGCGCAAGGATGCGTGCCATGGTGTCCACGCCGCCGCCGGGCGCGAACGGCACCACCAGCCGGAGCGACTGATTGGGCCAGGGCTGTGCGGTGACTGCGCTGGCAAGCGTAAACAGAAATGCCGCAACGAAACTGCGCTTCATGGGGATGTCTCCGGTGATTAGAATGCCTTGCGCCCGAGCATGCGATCGAGAAGGCCTCGCACACGCGGCAACTTCCAAGGCGGTCTTGCGATGGTAGGCCACATCGCGCGGCGTGCCGACCCGATGTTTCACTGAATCCAATTCGAGATTGCCATGTCCACGCCCTCAGCGCCGGCCGAATCCCTCGCACAACGTCTGTCGCCCGCCGGCAAGCCCGGCATGCTGGCCGGGCTCAGGGTGGTCGAAGTGGCCGACGAATCGGCCGAATACGTGGGTCTTGTGCTTGCCGGGCTCGGTGCCGAGGTGATCAAGATCGAGCCGCCCTCGGGTAGTCCCACCCGCACGATCGGGCCGTTTGTCGGCGATCAGCCGGGTGCCGACCGATCGCTGTTCTTTATGAACTACAACCGGGGCAAGCAGTCGGTGGTGCTGGATGCCGCAGACGCGCAGCAGCGCGAACAGATGCTCGCGCTCATTGCGTCCGCGGACATCCTGGTCGACGGCACCAACGGGCGCCTTGCCACAAGTCTCTCGCCCGACAAGCTGCTTTCAGAGCGCTTTCCGAGGCTGATTCATGCCCGCATGACGCCATTCGGTGACACCGGCCCGTGGAAAGATTTTCAGGCGGGCGATCTGGTGCATCTGGCGCTGGGCGGCGTGATGATGAATTGCGGTTACGACCCCGATCCCAGCGGCCAGTACGACACGCCGCCGATCGCCCCGCAGAGCTGGCACGCGTATCACATTGCCGGTGATCAGCTGGCGGCGGCCATCGTGGCGGCGCTTCTTCACCGAGCGCGTACCGGAGAGGGCCAGGATCTTTGCTGCGCGGTGCATGAGGCGGTTTCGAAAAACACCGAGATCGACGTGATGTCCTGGGTGATGCGGCGCGCCCCGGTCTTCCGTCAGACCGCGCGCCACGCAGTCGAATTTCCCAGCCGCTCGCCCAATGTGAGCCACACCAAGGATGGACGCTGGGTCATGACCTGGGGGGTATCGGCGCGCGACAAGGCAAAGCTCGTGCCCTTTCTCGACCGATGGCAGATGGCTGCTGATCTCGAGCAGCCCGCCGCCGAGGCCGACTTCAAGGCGCGCACCATTCCGGGGTCGGCGGGTACCGATGAGGCCACCATGCACACGCTCGACGTTGTGCAGCGTTTCATGCGGGCCTGGCGCCATGAGACCGTGCCCTGGCAGGCCGCGCAGGAGGCGGGTTTGCTGTGGGCGCCGGTGCGAAAGCCGCATGAAAACGCGACCGATCCGCACTGGCAGCAGCGTGCAACCTTTTCCAACATCGAACACCCCGAGCTTGGGCGGTCGCTGTGTTACCCGGTGAGCAAGTGGCTGAGCACCGCGACGGCGTGGCAGAGCTGCGGGCCGGCGCCTGCGCTCGGCGAACATCAGGCAAGGCTCGCCGGGTGGCTGGGCGCGCCGGGCGTTGCCGCGCGCGCGTCCGAATCGTCTGCTGAATCGCCGGTGTGCGCTGCGGCTGGCCGGCAGGCTCCGGCCGCACCGCACTCCGCCAGCCCGCACTCCGCCGCCCCGCAGCAGTCAGCGCGCGGTATGCCGTTTGCACTGCAGGGTGTCCGCATCCTCGATTTCTCCTGGTTCCTTGCGTCGGCAGGGGGCACACGGATTCTCGCGTCCCTCGGCGCAGAGAGCCTCAAGGTTGAGTGGAAGGAAAACCCGGATACCCGGCTTGCGGCCATGGCGCCGGTTGGCGGCCGCGAGGCACGCGAGCGCGCCACCGCGCCACTCATCGGCGTCACCGACCCCGATATGGGCGGGCAGTTCAACAACAAGAACTCGGGCAAGCGCGGGCTCTCGCTCAACATCCGGCATCCGAAGGGCCTCGCCATCGCGAAGGAACTGATCCGGGTCTCGGACATTGTGGCCGAGGGCTTTTCGCCCGGCGTTCTTGAGCGCCTGGGCCTGGGCTATGACGTGATGCGCTCGATCCGGCCCGACATCATCTATGTGCAGCAGTCAGGGATGGGGTCGGTAGGCCGGTACGGCCGATTTCGCACCGTGGGTCCGATTGCAGCGTCGCTGGTGGGCTCCACCGACATGTCCGGACTGCCCGAGCCTGCGATGCCGGCCGGATGGGGCTATTCGTATCTCGACTGGATTGGTGCCTACGGGTTTGCGCTCGCAGCGCTGGGTGCGCTGTGGCACCGCGAGCGCACGGGGGAAGGGCAGTGGATCGATGCCTCGCAGTGCGAAGCGGGAATCTTTCAGACCGGTGTTGCAGTGCTCGACTGGTCGGCCAATGGCCGCGTGTGGCAGCGAACGGGCAACCGCTCGCCGTATAAGCCCGCGGCCCCGCACGGCGCGTATCGGCTTCGCGGCGACGACCGCTGGATTGCGATCGCCTGCTTCGATGAATCCCAATGGCAGGCCTTCATCCGCGAAAGCGGCATGACTGCGCTGGCGCAGGACCCGCGTTTTGAAACGCTTGCTGCCCGCCTCGCGAACCAGGATGCGCTCGACCAGGCTGTGCAGTCATGGACGCTCCAGCAGAACGACTATGACTGCATGCAGCGGCTGCAGCGCGCCGGGGTGCCGGCGGGCGTCTGTCAGACTGCCGAAGATCGCTGCGATCACGACCCGCAACTGCGCGCGCTTGACTGGCTGTCCGAAGTGACGGGCAGCAAGATTGGTCGCTGGCCGGTGGGCGAATTTCCGGTGAAGCTGTCACGAACGCCCGCCTGGAGCGGCGGGCCGATCGATCGCGGTGCGCCCTGCTATGGCGAAGACAATGCGTTCATCCTCTCCACCTATCTCGGCATGTCGTCCTCGGACATTGCCAGGCTCGCAGAGGAAGGCGTGATCTGAGACCTGCGCTATTTCGCCAGTGCCGGCACCCAGGTGGCGAGCGGCGGGAACATGATGATGAGCGCGATCAGAATCAGCACGCAGGCGATGAACGGTGCGGCGGCGAGATAGATGTCACGCATGGTGGTTTCCGGGGGCGCCACGCCCTTCATCACAAAGAGCAGCAGTCCGAAGGGTGGCGTGGTGTAGCCGATCTCGAGCGCGAGCAGCATGATGAGGCCGAACCACGTGAGGTCAAAGCCCAGCGTCTTGGCCAGCGGGAAAAAGATGGGCGCGGTGAGCAGCATCATGGACAGCTGGTCCATGAAACAGCCCAGGAACAGCAGAATGCCGATCATGGCGAGCAGCATGGCAAGCGGTGCGAGTTCGAATGACAGCGCCCAGTTCATGAGTCCGCTCGAGGCGCCTGTGAAGGCGAGCGCCTGGGCAAACGTGGCCGAGCCGAAAATGATCAGGAACGACATCACCGTGACCCGTAGTGCGCCCTCCACCGATCGGACGATCGCCTGCCAGGTGAGCGTGCGGTAGCAGGCGGCGAGCACCGCGACCGACAGCGCGCCCAGCGCTGCCGCTTCGGTGGGCGTGGCCCAGCCCACCAGCATCAGCACCACCGAAAACACGATCAGTCCGACCATCGGCAGCACATCGAAAACGATCAGCCGGATTTTCTCGGCAAACGGCGCGGGCTTGACTTCGTAGTAGGGCGCGGCGCTGGGATCGATGACCGTCCAGCCCCAGATCAGCACGCCATACATGACCGCAAGCACCAGGCCCGGGATGATGCCGGCAAGCAGCAAGTCGGTGACGTCGGTTTGCCCCAGCGTGGCGAGGAGCACGGTGAGTGCCGACGGCGGGATGATGACCGCCAACCCGCCCACGCCCATGATCGGACCGATCGACAGGTATTTGTTGTAGCCCCGCTTCATCATGTCGGGGACCATCAGCGAGCCGAGGAGCGCACACGCGCCCATGGAAGAACCGGCAGGCCCGGCAAACGCGGTGCCGCCGATGAGCGTGACATAGGAAAGGCGACCGCGGACATTGCCCAACAGCTTGTCGGCGGCGTTGAAGCAGCGCGTGGCAAGACCCGTGTGATAGAACAGTTCGCCCATCAGGAGGAACATGGGGATGGGCACCAGCGCGAAGGTGGTCATCGCGCCAAAGCCGTTGTTCACCACCTGGCCGATTGCAGCCGATCCGCCCATGTAGAACACCGCGGCCATGATGTTGGTCGCGAAAAACGCGATGGCCACCGGTATGCCAACCAGCATCAGCGCAACCGATGCGCCGAACAGCACGATGGCGGGCCAGATCCAGTCCATCAGTGAGTGGCTCCGCCGCTTTCGCTTGCCAGGGCTGCGAGCGGTGATTCGTCGCGCCACAGATAACGCACGAACTCGAGCCCCATGAAGAGAAACGAGATCGGGATCCACATCACGATGGCCCAGCGCGGCGCATCGAATGAACGCACGTCCTTGTTGTTCTGAACCCAGTCGAGCATCGTGACCTCAAACCCGTACCAGGCCATGGTGAGGCAGATGGCCACGCAGAGCAGACCGATTGCGCGCAGGAACCATTTTCGCGCGGGCCGCTTCAGGGTCATCAGCAGCAGTTCCACGTACACATGACCCTTCTCGCGAACCAGCCAGGGCGCCCCCAGGCAGGGAATGAGGAGCAGCGCGTATTCGCTGAAGGTAAAGAAGTGGGCCGAGGGCTGACGGTCAAGATTGCGGATCAGGACATCGAGGCAGATGGTGATCATGACCGCCACCATGAGCAGTGCGGCCGCGACCGCCATGGTCCGGATGACAAGCGTATGGAGTCGGGCGATCAGGTTCACGGCCGGTTTTCGCGGGTCGGGTCGCGGTTGGGGGCAGGGTCAGGCCGGTTCAGGGCCTGACCAGGGCTCAGGTCGCTGCCCGGACGACGGCGGCGCGCTGCGTGTCACGCGCCATCGTCCGGCAGGAGCGGCTGCGCTCAGGGTGTAAACAGCTTGACGACCTTGTCGTAATCGTTGGGCACGCCCGCCTTGTCCATCCGCTCTTTCATGCGGGCGTGCGCTGCGGCGCTTGCACCGGCGATGAAGCGCTTGCCGGCCTCGGCGCCGAGCGCGAAGGTTTTGACGCCGCGTTTGTCGAGTTCGGCGATCTCGCGATCCCGGATCTGCTGCATGTCGGCAATGCTCGCCACCTCATGCGCAATCGCCATCCTGGTGAGGAACTCGCGCGTCTTTGGCTGCAGCGACGCCCATTTCTTCGCGTTGATGATCACGCCCAGATCGGTGGAGAAAAACTTCGGGTCGAGCCGGAACTTGAGGTGCTTGTCCCAGTTGGCATCCATGATGCCGATCTCGGTCCAGCCGGTGATTTCGATGGTGCCGCGCTCGAGCGCGGTGTAGATGTCGGTGGAGGGCATGTTCAGCACCTGCGCACCCAGGAAGTTGGTGAGGAAGGCGTTGTAGATGGGGTTGCCGCGCACCTTGAAGCCCTTCACGTCGAGGTTGCCCTGCGCGTCGGTCTTCATTTCCTTGGTTGACCAGAGGTGGAAGCGGATGCCGCTGTCAAACCAGCCCAGGTAGTGCACGCCCATGCGCTTCATGTGGGCGTCATTCAAGGCGTCGTAGGCGCCGCTCTTGCGTGCTGTGGGGCCATCGATGGAGGAGGCCGACACAGCGTCGCATTCAGGCACGGCGGCAGCGTAGAACGCGCACGGCGTATAAACCATGTCGACCACGCCGTTGCGTACCGCGTTGGGCTGCTCGAACATGCCCATGGCCTCGGGGCCGCCGCGTACGGTGATCTCGACGATGCCCTTGCCTTCGTCATTCACCTTTTTCACGAAATTGAGGAAGCTTCGCGAGTACACCCAGTTGGCTGGAAACGAATGCAGCGCGGTGAGTTTGTCCTGGGCGAGCGAAACTGAAGCGGGCACTGCGAGCGCGATGGCCAGCGCGGCGCCGAGCAGACGACGGATCATGTCGAATCTCCTGTGAGGGCTTGACGAAGGGCCGAAGTGTCGCACGATCGGGAGGGGCGTGGGCAATACCCGGACAAACCCTGCCGGGCGGGTCGCGCGCGTCAGCCGGGCCGAGGGCTGCGTGCGTGGGCGAGTGCTTCAGCAAAGCCCGCGGCCGAACGCTCCCGGCTGACAAACGCGGGCATTGGATCGATACGGCCGCCGTAGTCAAGCACATTGGCCACCCCGATCGAACGCTCGAAAAACCCGAACATGGGCGCGTCATTGGGCGAATCGCCCAGGTAAAGATGATCGCGCGCGAGCACCTGGGCAGTGATGCCGAATTCATCAGCCGCCATCTTGAGCGCCGTACTGAGCTTGTCGTGTTCGCCGAACCAGGCATTGACATGGATGGAGCTGATTTTCACGTGCATCCCGGCCTCACGCAGCAGGCTCGCCACCCGGTCGGCGGTGGGAAGTCCGTCGGTCTGCACATCTTCGGCGAAATCGATGGCCAGATCACACGCCCGATAGGGTTGGTCGGCGCTCACCGCAACGCCTGGCACGGCGGAGAGCACCCGCCTGGCGATCTCGTCAAAACGTGCCCGGTTGGCTGCGAGCGTGGCCTCGTCCTGCAGGAAGTGGCGCGTCATGCGGTGGCGGGCGCGGTCATAGCGGAACCAGAAGGCGCCGTTTTCGCCGATCACTGCATCGACCGGCCACATCCGTGCAATGTGGTCGCACCAGCCCGCTGGGCGACCGGTGACCGCCACCGACAACCGACCCGACTGCTGCCAGGCATCGAGCGCTGCGAGTGCCTCGGGGCGCATCCGACCGTCGGTGGTAAAGGTGTCGTCGATGTCGAAGAACACCCCGCGGACCGGCGGTGATGCGGGCAGGTCGGTCAGCGGGCGGGGGATATTGAGAGATGACATTCGGCGATCGACCCGTGGTCAGAGGATGCGCTTTCGGATCTGCGTCACGATGATTTCGGCCAGGATCACGATCACGAAAATCGACAGGAGAATGAGCGAGACCCGGGTCCACTGGAAGAGGTTCAGCGCGGTGTCGAGCGCCATGCCCACGCCACCTGCGCCCACCAGCCCCAGCACCGATGATTCGCGGATGTTGATGTCCCAGCGAAGCAGCAATACCGACCAGAAAGTGGGCGCAAGCTGCGGCCAGTAGCCCTGTGACAGCACCGACAGCCAGGGCGCCCCTGCCGCATGCAGGGCCTCGACCGGACCTGGGTCGGCCTCCTCGAGCGCCTCGCCGATGAGCTTGCCGACAAAGCCGATCGAGCGGCAGGCAATGGCGAGCGTACCGGCCAGCGCACCCGGACCAAATATCGCCACGAAGAGCAGCGCCCAGATGAGGGAATTGACCGATCGGGTGGCAACCAGAATCAGGCGGGCGGCGAGATTGATGAGCCGGCTTCTGATCAGATTTCGTGCGGACAGCACGCCCACCGGAAGCGCAAGCGCCACCGCGATGAGGGTGCCGAGCGTGGCGATGTGCAGCGTATCGACGAGCGCATCGTGAACGCCCGAGGGATAAAAGCCGACATTGATCGGCCACATCCGGACGAGCAGATCCTGAACCTGCTCGGGGGCATCGATCAGAAACTCGGGGATGACTTCCACGCTTCGGACCGATGCGAGCACCGCCGCGACCACGGTGAGGGTGAGCATCAGCCGCGCGAGCCTTTCGCTGCGCGAGTGGCGCTGCCATGCGCGCACGGGGCGCTCTCCCGCGCGAGGCTCAGGCATCGCTGCGCCGTGCATCGATGCCCAGGATCGACCGGACCACGCGGGCAAGCGTCTCACCGACCATGATCATGGCGATGATGGCGATCAGGATCGCGCAGACGAAGCTGTAATCAAAGCGCTGGAACGCCGCAAAGAGTGTGCTGCCGATGCCGCCCGCACCGACAATGCCCACCATGGTGGAGTTACGGAGGTTTGAATCCACCTGATAGGTGGCAAAGCCCACGAAACGCGACATGACCTGTGGCAGCACACCGTAGGCGAGCACGCTTGCAAACGGCGCACCGGTGGCGCGCACGGCCTCCACCTGCTTGAGCGAAATTTCCTCGATCGCCTCGGCAAAGAGCTTGCCGATGAAGCCCACCGATGCCACGGTGAGCGTGAGAATGCCGGCCAGCGCGCCAAAGCCCACCGCTTTGACGAACAGGATGGCCACGATCACCGGATGAAAGGAGCGGCAAAGCGCGACCACCGCTCGCGCGGGCCAGCTGACCCAGGCCGGCATCAGATTGCGCGCGGCGAGCACCCCCAGCGGGAGCGAGAAAACAATGCCTGCGCAGGAGGCAAGAATTGCGATCTCCAGGCTTTCTGTGAGGCCGCGCACCATGCTGTCGGCCTGCAGGATTTCAGGCGGGAACATCCGCCCCAGAAAGCGTCTCGCGTTGTCGATTCCGACCACGAACCGCTCGACGCTGAAGTCAAGGCGCTGCGCGGCGAACACGACATAGATCGCGAGCGCGACCCAGCCGAGCGCGGCCCACGGGCTGCGGGCAAAGGCTAGCCTAGCCAACCCTCACCACCATAAATCGCGCGCAGCTGCTCGTCGGTGAGGCCGTCTGGGCCACCGTCGTAAATGATGGAACCTTCGGCCATGCCGATGATGCGGCTTGCGAAGCGCCGAGCCAGATCGACATCGTGCATGTTGACAATGACCGGCACGCCCAGGCTCTCGCCCAGATGCGCGAGGAGTTGCATGATGTCGACTGATGTGCGGGGGTCGAGCGACGAGGTGGGCTCATCGGCGAGCAGCAGCCGAGGGTTTTGCATCACCGCGCGGGCGATCCCCACGCGCTGCCGCTGCCCGCCCGAGAGCCCGTCTGCGCGTCGGTGCTCAAAGCCCGTGAGGCCCACGATATCAAGCAGTTCGAAGGCGCGGTCGATGTCGGCGGCCGGATAGCGGCGAAGCCACGCCTTCCAGGCAGGCACATAGCCCAGCCTGCCGCAGAGCAGGTTCTCCATCACCGACAGGCGCTCCACCAGGTTGTACTCCTGGAACACCATGCCTATCGTGCGGCGCGCCATGCGCAACTGCCTGCGGTCGAGCTTGACCAGGTCGCGGCCCTCGAACACGATCGAGCCCGAGGTGGGTTCCACCAGCCGGTTGATGCAGCGGATCAGCGTGGATTTGCCTGTGCCGGAGGCGCCGATGATGGCCGTGAGCCCGCCCGAACCGATGTCGAGCGAGACACCCCTCAGCACGGGCTTGCCCGGGAGGTATTCCTTGGTGAGCCCGCGGATCGCGAGCGCGGCGCTGGCGCTCAAGACGCCTACTTGCCCTGGGCCTTGGCCTTCGCCTCGGCGGCCTTCCGGCGTGCTTCCTCTTCGCGCCTGGCCTCGCGCTCATAGGCGGCACCATTGAACTTTTCGCCACCGGCTTCGGCGACTTCGCGAACCACCGCCCACTCCTTCTGGTAAGTCACCGGGAAGAACCGGTCGGCGCCGTCGAATGCCTTCTTCATGTCGTCGGTGAAGCGGTAGTCGTAGAAGCACTTGAGCATGCGGTCGCGCAGCGTCGGTTCGAGATCATGGGCGTAGGCAAATGACGAGGTTGGAAATTTGGCGCTGCGGTAAATCACGCGGAAGTCGTCCTCCTTGATTTGCCCGCGCGTGGCCATGCGGTGAAACACGTCGGAGGCAACCGCCGCGGCTTCGTAATCACCCGAGCGCACACCCAGCACCGACTGGTCGTGCTTGCCAGAGAACAGAATGTTGTAGTCCTTGCCCGGGTTGAGTCCCTCGCGCGGGAACAGCGCCATCGGTGCCATGTGGCCCGAATTGGACGAGGGCGAGGTGTGGGCGACTTTCCGGCCCTTGAGATCGGCGAGCTTCTGGAATGCGGACTCCTTTCGCACGATCACAATCAGGTTGTAGCCCTGGAACTCTTTTTCGTAGCCTTTGACGGCGAAGGGCACTGCGCCCGCGATGTTGACCGCAAAGGCGGTCGGACCGGTTGAAAAGCCGCCCACGTGCAGGCGACCCGAGCGCATGGCCTCGATCTCGGCGGCATTCGACTGAACCTGGAAGAACACCACCCGCTTGGCGGTGCACTGCGCAAGATGGTCGGTGAAGGGCTTGAAGACTTTTTCGTAGACGGCGGGGTCTTCCACCGGGGTGTAGGTGAAGACCAGTGTGTTGGGGTTCTTGTAGCGCTTGGGATCCTTCGGGGGATCGGCAACCATGTCGCGGTTTTCATCGCAGTACTGCGGGTCGAGGTCACCACGGTGGCTGCAGGTATCCTGCGCAGAGGCGCTCGCGCAGGCGGTAAAAAACAGGATCAGGGCGGCGAGTTTTTTCATGAACAGGCTCCCGGCGGCCTTGCGGCCTGGGTGGGTGGATGGCTGAACCGGTTGTATCGGCATCATATTAAAAGACTTGTGGCGCGGCGGGCACTGAAACGCCTGGCTCGGCGGGCGGGCTTGATCGGCGCAGCGCAGCGACTGACAATCGAGGGCACCGACAGGGTAACGAGCCGGGCGCGCGAAACACGGCAGGCGCATCCGCGCCAATGGGCCAGACTTGGGCGTGCCGGGTTGAACCGGGGCCCTGCCGAACTTTTCTGAAAGGACCACGCTGATGCTCTCCGCCCAGGACAACGCGCTTCTGATCGCAAGCGGCCCCGGCACCGTCATGGGCGAGTATCTCCGGCGGTACTGGCATCCTGTTGCGCTGAGCGAAGAAGTGCCCGACGCCGATTGCACGCCGATCCGGGTGCGTGTCCTTGGCGAAGACTGGGTGCTGTTTCGCGATTCGGCTGGTCGCACCGGTCTCCTCGATCCGGCGTGCGCGCACCGCGGTGC
Organism: Burkholderiaceae bacterium; assembly: GCA_049423065.1. Taxonomy (GTDB): domain Bacteria; phylum Pseudomonadota; class Gammaproteobacteria; order Burkholderiales; family Burkholderiaceae_E; genus SYIM01. The sequence continues at coordinate 18,683 of JBMSQB010000010.1, read as the reverse complement.
GAATCTGTTCTACGGCCGGAACGAGGAAGGGGGGCTGCGCTGCGTCTATCACGGCTGGAAGTTCGCCACCGACGGCGCTTGCATCGATATGCCCAATGTGCCGCCGGGCTCGGCACTCCACGGCAAGATGCGCATCCGGGCCTGCCCCACCGCCGAGTTTGCCGGCATGGTCTGGGCCTATCTGGGCCCCGAGGACGGGCGTCCGGCAAGCGTGCCGCAGCTCGAAGCGGGGCTCGTGCCAGCCTCGCACCGCTTCGTCACCAAGCGGCTGGTCGAGTGCAACTGGACGCACTCCATGGAAGGCGCACTCGATACCGCGCATTTTTCGTTTCTCCACATGCCTGCGCCCGCGCAGCTGCGCGATGACAATCCCGCGGTGGCCGCCGACGTGGCGCGGCTCAGGTGGCTGCGCAACGACCCCATGCCGCGCTTCAAGCTGATTGACCATGAGGTGGGGTTCCTGATCGGCGGCGCCCGCCACGCCGACCCTGGAGACCACTACTGGCGGCTCACCCAGTACATGTTGCCCACCCACTCGATCACGCCCTCGGCCATGCCCGGTGAAACCCTCTACGGCTATACCTGGACGCCGATCGATGACAGCCGTTGCTGGATCTACACCTATGCCTGGCATCCCGATCGGCCGCTTGGCGAGGCCGAGCGCGAACGCTACGCAAGGGGCGGCTACGGCCAGTTTGCGGAACTCGGTGCGGGCTATGTGCCGCTTCGCAATCGCGGCAACGACTACCTGCTGTCTCGCGAAGAGCAGCGCACCGTCTCGTTTACCGGTGTACGCGGCATTGCCGAACAGGACCAGATGGCGCAGGAGAGCCAGGGCGTGATTGCCGATCGCACGCGCGAGCACCTGACCGCCACCGACATCGCAATCGTTCATTTCCGGCGTCTTCTGCTCGGCGAGGCGCGCGCGCTTGCCGCCGGACAGGCGCCTGCCGCACCCGGACGCGCCGAGGCGTATCGCGTTCGCGGGGGGGGCGCGCATACACCGGCCAGCCAGTCGCTCGAGCAGGTAATGGAAGCACGCTTCGGCTCGGCCAGCGGCCTGATCGCCTGACACCCGGGCGCATCTGACCCCATCATTCGAACATCAACAGGAGACCAGGATGAACCTTCTTCGCAAACTGGGCGCGCGGACCGCGGCCGGTGCCCTCGGGATGTTGCTGACTGCCGCGTGGGTGGGCAATACCGCCCAGGCCCAGGCTCAGCAGGCTGCCTCCAAACCGATCAGCGTCATCGTTCCGTTCTCCGCAGGGAGCGCGAGCGATGTCATCGGCCGATTCCTGCTCGACAAGGTAGCCGCCAACAGCGGCCGAAGTTTTGTCTATCTGAACCGGCCGGCGGCAGGCGGCAATGTGGGAACGCTCTCGGTGGTGCGCGCTGAGCCCGACGGACTCACGATCGGGTTCAGTACCTCGGGTCCGCTTGCGGTGAACAAGATCCTCAACGCCGAGCTCGGCTACGACCCCGAGAAGGATCTGCAGCCGATCGGCGTGGTTGCCGTGCTGCCCAACATTGTGGTGGTCAGTGCTGAACTGCCAATCGATTCGCTCACCCGGCTGATCGACTATCTGAAGAAGACGCCGGACGTGGGCTACGGTTCGGTGGGTCCCGGAAGCTCCCAGCATCTCGCAGGAGCCTTCTTCGAGCAGCTGATCGGCGCCCGCATGACGCATGTGCCGTATCGGGTGACCGGCAACCTGGTGACCGATCTGGTGTCGGGCCGGGTACCGGTGAGCTTTCAGCTGCTCCCCAACGTGCTGGGCTCCATTCAGGGCGCAAAGGTTCGCCCGCTTGCCGTGGCGGCCAAATCGCGTCTGCCTGCGCTACCCAATGTGCCGACGGCGGCCGAAGCGGGTCTGCCCGAGTATGAGTCCGCAGCCTGGTTTGCGCTGATTGCGCCGCGCGGCATTGCCCGGGCTTATGTCGATCGGCTCAATGCCGATGTCAATGTGGCGCTTCGCGATCCGGCGGTGCGCAGCCGCTTCTCCGATCTGGGCGCCGAGCCGCGGGAATCCTCGCCTGAGGACATGGCACGTGTCATGGCCGACGACATCGCGAAGTGGGGAGCGATCATCAGGAAGGGCGGTATTTCGCTCAACCCTTAGTCCGCCCGCCGGTCATCCGTCGCAGCAGCCCGGCCACGCCGCCGGGCGCCACCCAGAGGGCAATCAGCAGACACCCGCCATAGATTGCCCACGCCGCTTCGCGCGACACCTGTTCTGCGCTGTGGGGAACGAACTGCACGAAGAGCGCGCCCACCAGGCTGCCTGTGATCGAGGCCAGACCGCCCACCACAATGCCCACCAGAAGTGAAATCGACAGAAACATGTCGAAGCTGTCGGGCCCCACGTAGCGCACCGTGATCGCGCTGAGCGCCCCGGCAATACCGGCAAACATTGCACTGATTCCGAACAGCTGGGCCTTGAGTTGCGCGCCGTGAACGCCGATTGTTGCGGCGGCGGTCGGATGGTCGCGAAGGGCGCGCATTGCAAGCCCGAGCTGTCCGCGCACCAGCCGGTCGGTGAGCACCATGCCCGCGAGCAGCGTGCCGAGAGCCAGTGCGTAAGCCCAGCGCTCAGCCGACAGCGGCCAGAGCGCAGGCGCCTGCACCGCATCGAGCACGAGCCCGTTGCTGCCACCGGTCCAGGGCGCGAGCAGCGGGTGCTTGCAGAGCTGCGGCACCGCGACCGCGAGCGCAAAACTTGCGAGGGCCAGATAGAGCCCCTCGAGCCGCGCCGCCGGCAGTCCGAACAGCCAGCCGGCGGCAAAACAGAGGGCGGCACTGCCAGGCAGGGTGAGCCAGTCGGGCAGACCCAGCTGTTGCATGAGCCACGCGCTGAAATAGGCGCCGAGCGCGAAGAATGCGCCGTGGCCAAGCGAGATCTGCCCGCACCAGCCGGTGAGGAGATTGAGCCCCAGCATGGCAATTGCGAGCACGCAGACCTGGGTGAGCTGAAAGAGCCGGTAGTCCGACACCAGCCAGGGCGCGGCGAGGGCGAGCCCAAGCGCGATCATGGCCCACAGCCGGCGCAGCCTCTCCGCTTGAAAACCGGATGTCATGCGTTCATACCCGCGAAACCTGCGTGCGGGCGAAGAGGCCGGCAGGTCTGACCAGCAGCACCGCCACGATGAGGGCAAGCGCAAAGCTCAGCTTGAGTTCCGGACCAATCAGCCAGGCGCCCACCAGGGCGTCGAGCAGACCCACGATCAGCCCACCCGCTGCCGCCCCCCAGGGATTGTCGATGCCACCCAGCAGCGTGGCAGCAAACCCGTACAGAAGGACGCCCGCCATCATGTTCGGGTCGAGATAAACGATGGGGGCGATCATCATCCCGGCGCATGCGCCGAGCACGCCGGCGAGCCCCCAGCCAAGTGCAAGCATGCGGCCCGCAGAAATGCCCACCAGCCGGCTTGAGACCGGATTCTGTGCGACTGCGCGCATGGCAAGCCCGAGCCGCGTGAAGCGGAAGAAAAGCCAGACCGCGGCGAGCTCGATGAGCGCAAGGGCCACCACGCCCGCCGCGTGGCCCGACAGGTAAGGAAAGCCGGGGAGGGTGCCGGCCGGAAACGGGCTTGGGAACTCCCGCAGCACCGGGGTGAACAGCCAGGAGGCGAGGCTGTGAAAGATTGCGAGGAGCGCCACAAAAACAATGACTGTCGCCAGTGGCTGCGAACGCGCAACGGGCGCGACGATCAGGCGTTCGATCGCGGCCGAGGCGATGAATGACACCACCAGCGTTGCCGCGAATGCAGTCCAGTAGCCGAGCCCCGCTTCGATCAGTGCGAGCGCGACATAGGTTGAAAACATCGCCATCTCGCCTTGCGCGAAATTCAGGTGATGGGTGCTTCGCCACACCATCACCAGGGCAACGGCCAGACTGGCATAGATCGCACCGGCGGTGAGGCCGGCGAACAGCTGATGAAGAAAAACCTCGGGGGTCATGGGTCTCAATCGCCCAGATAGGCATGCTGCACGCGGGGGTCATCCCGCAGCGCTTGCGCCGACCCGCGGGTGACGAGTCTTCCGACCTCGAGCAGACAGGCGCTGTCCGCGAGCTCGAGCGCCGCCTGCGCGTTCTGTTCCACCACCAGCATCGCCATCTGCTCCTGATCGCGAATGGTGGCGAGTGCCTCGAAAAGCTCGCTCACCAGCTTCGGGGCGAGCCCGAACGAGGGCTCATCGAGCAGCAGCAGCCTCGGTCGCGACATCAGCCCGCGGGCGATGGCGAGCATCTGCTGCTCGCCACCCGACAGGGTGCCCGCCTGCTGACGCAGTCGTTCTTTCAGGCGCGGAAAGTGCTGAAACATCCGCTCGCGATCCGCGGCGATACCCGCGCGGTCGCGTCGCAGCCACGCCCCCAGCTGAAGGTTCTCGTCCACCGTCAGGTGAACGAAGGTGCCGCGCCCCTCGGGCACATGCGCGACGCCGCGCTGCGCGATCGACTCCGGTGGCAGACCCGATAGCGGGCGCCCGGCAAACCGGATCGCGCCGGCACTTTCCACCAGTCCGCTCACCGCGCGAAGCAGCGTCGTCTTGCCCGCGCCGTTGGCGCCAAGGAGCGCCACCACCTGTCCGGGAGCGATCGACAGCGTGATGTCTCGCAGTACCGTGATGTCGCCATAGCCGGCGGTGAGATTCTCAATGGCGAGGAGCTCGCTCATCGGCGCGTGCCCAGCCACGCAGCGATGACCTCCGGATGGGTCCGGACATGCCCGGGCGGGCCGTCGGCGATGATCGAGCCGAAATCGAGAGCGATCACCCGATCGCAGAGCGCTGACACCAGCCGCATCCGGTGCTCGATCATCAGCACGGCCAGACCGGTGCGTTCGCGAAGCGCAAGCAGGCTCGCGGCCAGTTGATCGGTCTCGTCCACCGTGAGTCCGCTTGCGGGCTCATCGAGCAGCAGAAGCCGGGGTGCAGAGGCGAGCGCGCGGGCGAGCTCGACCCGCCTTCGCATACCCAGGGAAAGCTCGCTTACCGGTTGCTTCGCCACCGGGCTGAGCGCGCAGGCCTCGAGCAGCCGGTCGGCTTCGGCTTCTGCATCCTGCGCCTCGCGCCTCACCGTGGCCAGGGCCAGTGCGTGTGCGACCAGGCCTGCGCGATGTCTGGGCTGGGTGCCGGCGAGCACGTTGTCGCGTACCGACATCGAACCGAACAATGCAAGGTTCTGAAAGGTGCGCGCAATGCCAAGCCCGGCGAGCGCGTGGGCCTGCACTGCAAGGAGTGACTGGCCGCAGAAGACGAGATCACCCGCCTCGGGCGCCTGAAGCCGGCTGATGCAGTTGAGGAGCGTGGTCTTGCCCGCGCCATTGGGGCCCACCAGTCCGACGATCTCGCCTGCCGCGAGGTCGAAGCTCACCCCGTCGATCGCGAGCACGCCGCCAAAGCGCACGCGCAACCGATCGATCCTGAGAAGGGGCGCAGCCACAACGTCGGTGGCCGCCGTACTACTGTGGCTTGATGCCCGCGTTCCGGATCACCTTGCCAAGGGTGTCGGCCTGCGCGCGAACATAGGCGGCAAATTCCGCCGGCGAATTGCCCACCGCTTCGAAGCCCAGCTTTTCGAGCCGGTCGAGCACGGTGGGATCCTTGAGGGTTTTCAGGGTGTCGGCATTCAGTCGGGCAATGATGTCGGCCGGGGTGCCTGCCGGGGCGACCAGCCCGAACCAGGCGACGATCTCATAGCCGGCAAGACCGGCCTCCGCAATGGTGGGCACATCAGGCAGTTGCCGGTCACGTCGTGGGGAGGTGACGGCGATCGCGCGGATCCGGCCCGAGCGAATATGGTTGATGGCCGCCGGAATGTTGTCGAAGGTCATGTCGATCTGTCCGGCGATCAGATCATTGAGTGCCGGCGCAGCTCCCTTGTACGGCACCTGCGAGAGTTTGGTCCCCGCCATCAGGTTGAACATCTCGGCCGCAAGATGACCGGTGGCCCCGAACGCAGCAGTGCCGTAGAGAAGCGGTCGCGGGCTGGCCTTGGCGAGCGCGATCAGTTCCGGCACCGTCTGGGCCGGCAGGCTGGGATTGACCACGATCACATTGCCCGACACCGCCACCAGCGAAATCATGGCGAGATCGCGTTGTGGGTCGTAAGGCAGGTTCGCCCGCATGAAGGGCTGCGTGGCAAGTGTGATGCCGGACATCATGAGCGTGTAGCCGTCGGCCGGCTGGCGCACCACGTATTCCTCGGCAATGCTGGTGGTGGCGCCCGCGCGGTTCTCGATCACGGTGGGTTGGCCCAGATGGTCGGCGAGCTTGAGCGCCACGGCGCGTGTGAGGAGGTCGACCGTGCCACCGGCCGATGCCGGCACCACGATCCGCACCGGGCGGGACGGGTAGCCTTGCGCAAGCGCGCCCGACAGACAGCAGACTGACAGGGCGAAGACGAGCAGATGACGGATCATGGTCGGAGGCTCCTTGGGCGGATCACGCCGGACTCTAGCGGACCGGCCCGCTGCTGTTAAGTGGGTGTTGCGGAAAGCGCTGACAGCGGAAAGCGGGCTTAGCGGAAAGCGGGCGTCGCGCAAAGTGGGCAGTGAAGGGCGGGCGGTGAAGGGCGGGCAGTGCAGCGCGTGCGGTAACCGGCGGCGTCACGCACGGATCCGTGCTGCGAGCGCGGTGGCGCTGTCGCGCAGCAGATTCTGGTCAGCCCCCACTGCAACGAACAGACAACCCTGACCGACGTAGTGGCGGGCGAGCGCTTCGTCGCCAGTCAGAATGCCCGCTGCCTTGCCGCAGGCGCGGATTCGTGCAATGGCACGGTCGATGGTGGCAAGCACCTCGGGATGTTTGGGGTTGGCAAGATGCCCCATGGCGGCGGACAGATCGCCAGGGCCGATGAAGACCCCATCGATGCCGTCGACGCGTGCGATCGACTCCAGATTCTCAAGCCCTTGCAGGGTTTCAACCTGAACCAGCACGCAGATTTCCTCGTGATTGCGCTGCGCGTAGCCCTGCACCCTGCCATAGTGACTGGCGCGCGGCGCGCCCGCATAGCCGCGCACGCCCATCGGCGGATAGCGGGTGTACGCAACCGCCTGCCGCGCTTCGTCCTCGGTCTGCACATAAGGCACGAGCAGGCTCTGTGCGCCGATGTCGAGCAGACGCTTGAATGTGACCATGTCGTTCCAGGGCGGGCGCACGATGGGCGTGGCGCTGCCACCCGTCATCGCCTGCAGTTGCGAGAGCACCTGCTGCAGATCGTTGGGTGAATGCTCCATGTCGATCAGCAGCCAGTCATAGCCGCAGTGCGCAAGGATCTCGATACTGATCGGGCTGCACAGATGCGACCACAGGCCGATCTGGGTTCGGCCTTCGCGCAGGGCCTGCTTGAAGCGGTTCACCGGCAGTTCCATGGGGGGTCTCCTTGGTCGGGGTGGCCTAGCGCACGAGGCACGGCCGCTTGGGGTCGAAGGTCCAGCCGGGAATCAGATACTGCATGGCGAGCGCGTCATCGCGCGCACCGAGCCCGTGCTTCAGATAGAGCGCGTGAGCGCGGTCCACCGCCTCCGGGTTGAGTTCCACGCCAAGCCCCGGCCGGGTTGGCACGGTAATGTGGCCATCGCGGATTGCAAGCGGATTGTGCGTGAGCGGTTCGCCGTCCTGCCAGATCCAGTGCGTGTCAATGGCGGTGACCCGGCCCGGTGCGGCCGCCGCACAATGGGTAAACATGGCGAGCGACACATCGAAGTGGTTGTTCGAATGCGACCCCCAGGTGAGCCCGAACATCTGGCAGATCTGGGCCACGCGCACCGATCCCTGAAGGGTCCAGAAATGGGGATCGGCCAGGGGAATATCGACCGACTGAAGCGCGAGGCTGTGAGCAAGTTCGCGCCAGTCGGTGGCCACCATGTTGGTCGCGGTGGGCAGACCCGTGGCGCGGCGGAACTCGGCCATGACCTCGCGGCCAGAGAAGCCGCGCTCTGGGCCGCATGGATCCTCGGCGTAAGCAAGCTCGCGGTGCCGGTCGCGAAGCAGCCGTACGGCATCCGACAGCAGCCAGCCGCCGTTGGGATCCAGCGTGATGCGCGCCTCGGGAAAGCGTTCGGAAAGCGCGATGATCGCCTCGACCTCGTCTTCACCTCGGAGCACGCCGCCCTTGAGTTTGAAGTCGGTAAAGCCGTAGCGCGCGCACGCCGCTTCGGCGAGCAGCACGATGGACCTTGCATCGAGCGCGGGCTCGTTGCGAAGCTGTGCCCAGGCGTCGGCCGCATCGGGCTCGGCTCGATAACCCAGATCGGTTCGTGTTCGGTCGCCAACATAAAACAGATAGCCCAGCACCTGCACCCGATCGCGCTGCCGCCCTTCGCCCAGCAGATCGCATAGCGGCACGCCTTCGAACTGGCCCAGCAAATCCAGAAGCCCGCTCTCGACGGCCGTGAGCGCGTGGATGGCCACCCTCAGGTCAAAGGTCTGCTGGCCACGCCCCCCTGCATCGCGTTCCCCGAAGCGCGTGCGCATTGCGTTCAGCGTGGCGCGCCATGCGCCAAGCGGCTGGCCCTCAACCAGCGCCCGCGCTTCCTCGAGCGTCTGCCGGATTCGCTCTCCGCCAGGCACTTCGCCCACGCCCGTGGCGCCGCTCGAGTCGGTCAGCACCACCAGGTTGCGGGTGAAGAAAGGCGCATGCGCACCGCTCAGATTGAGGAGCATGCTGTCGTGGCCGGCCACCGGAATGACCTGCATGCGGGTGATGATCGGAGTGCGCGTCATGGCGAGGGTAGGATGTTGGTGGTAGGTTAGTCGCAACTGCCGGCATTGTGCCTTGCCGGTGTGCATCGCTGAAAGGAGCAAGCCTCATGAACCGTCGTCAGCTGATCGCCGTTGGCGCCGCGCTCGCGTGCGGCCCGGTGGCCTCACCCTTGTTGGCGCAGAGCGCCTGGCCCGCCCGGCCGCTGCGGATGGTGATCCCTTTCCCCCCGGGTGGGCCCACTGACGCGTTCGCTCGGCTCTACGCCACTGCGCTGGGGCAGCAGCTTGGCCAGCCGGTGGTGCTCGACAACAAGGCCGGAGCGTCGGGTGCCGTGGGTGCGCTTGAGGTCCGGCGAAGCGCCCCCGATGGCTACACCCTCCTGTTTGGGACGGCCTCCACGCATGTGCTCTACAACCTGATTCAGTCAAAGCCGCAATTCGATGCGCTCGCCGACTTTGCGTGGGTGGGCGTTCTGGGCGGCGCGCCGCTGGTGTTTGCGGTTCATCCGCAGATGCCTCCCACGCTCCGGGAACTGGTGGCGCGCTCGCGCGCGCAGCCGGGAACCCTCAGCTACGGTTCGCCAGGCAGCGGCACCATGATGCATATTGCCGCCGAGCGCCTGAAGCAGCTCACCGGCGCGCAGATCGCGCATGTGCCCTACAAGGGAAGCGCGCCGGCGAGGCAGGATCTGCTGGGCGGCACGCTGCAGATGGCGATCGACACACTCGGGCCGATGCTGCCGCAGCATCAGGCGGGCAAGGCGCGTATTGTCGGCATCGCAAGCGCCCGTCGTGCGGCCACGGCGCCCGACATTCCGACGGTGGCTGAATCGGCAGGTCTCTCCGAGCCCTTTGAGGCCATGCTCTGGAATGTGGTCACTGTGCCGCGCGAAACACCGCCCGAACTGGTTCGAACGCTCGCCGAGGCGAGCCGCCGCGTGATGGCCGACCCGGCGCTGCGGTCGCAGCTCGAGGCGCAGTCGATGTTTGCAGATGTGCATTTTGGTGCCGACGCCGAGCGCTTTGCCCGGGCGGAGGTGGCCAAGTGGAAACCGATCGTCGATCAACTGGGCGACCAGGCGCGAGGCTGAAACCATGGCGGAACATCTCATCTCCATCCGTTCAACGCTCGCACTCGAGATCGCCGACCGGATCTGTATCGAGGCGCTCAAACTGCGGCGGGCCAACGGTCTTTTGCCGCTCACCGTGGCGGTGCTCGATGCGGGCGGCAACCTGGTCAGCTTTCGGCGCGAGGACGGTTGCGGGGTGTTGCGCGCCGATATCGCCATGGGCAAGGCGTGGGGTGCGCTCGGCATGGGCATGTCCACCCGGCAGATTCGTGATCGGCTCGCCAATCGTCCCACCTTTCAGTCGGCGCTCGCTGCCGCCTCCGATGGCCGCTTCATCCCTACGCCCGGGGGCGTGCTGATCATTGATGCGGAAGGCCAGGCAATCGGCTCGGTGGGCATCAGCGGTGATGCGTCCGACAAGGACGAGTTCTGCGCGATCGGCGCCATTCGGGCGGCGGGCTTTGCTGCCGAACCGCCCGAGCCGCAGGCCGACTGGAATGATGCGAAGCTCTGAGCGGCGCGAGGGCAGGCGCGGGCAGCGTGACACACAATCGATCAAGGAGAGACTACCGATGAGCCGGAACGACCTCACGGCGCGCATGCGCCGACTGCTGTGCGCGATCGCGCCGCTGGCTGCCGCCTGCGTGCTGGGGGTGAGTGCGTCGACAGGCGGAGCGGGCGCCATCCTTCTGGGCGGCGCGCTGGGCCTGGGCCTTGCCCACACCGCAATCGCCCAGCCGGCCGCGCCACCGCCACCGGCCGCCCGCGACGAGTTTCGGGTCACGCTGCTCGGCACCGGCAGCCCTGCACCCAACATGCGTCGCTTCGGTCCCGGAGTGCTGGTGCAGGCCGGTGGCAAGGTGCTGCTGATCGACTGCGGGCGTGGCGTCACCCAGCGGCTGCGCCAGGCCGGACTGAAGCTCGGGCAGGTCGATGCCCTCTTCATCACGCACCTGCATTCCGATCACATCGTTGGCATCCCCGACCTCTGGCTGACTGGCTGGCTGGAGGCCGAATACGCCCAGCGTCCCGGGCCGTTTGTGGTCTACGGACCGGTCGGCACGCGTCAGCTCATGGACGGCCTTACCAGCGCGTTCGACTGGGATATCAAGGCCCGGATCGCCGATCAGAATCTCAAGCCCGACGTGATCCGTGCCGAGGTCACCGAGTTTCAGCAGGGCGTGATCTACGATCGCGACGGCGTGAAGGTCACCGCCATCACGGTCGATCACGGCGAGCTTCTCAATCCAGCGTTCGGTTTCCGGGTGGATTACGCGGGTCGCTCGGTGACGGTATCGGGCGACACCCGGTTCAGCGAGAACCTGATCGCGCGAGCCGCTGGCAGCGATCTGCTCATTCATCAGGTTGCAGCGGTGAGGCCCGAGCTTCTCAAGAACCCGGTCATCAAGGTGATTCTTGCGCACCACACCAAACCTGATGAGGCAGGCGTGGTGTTCAGCCGCGTGAAGCCCAGGCTCGCGGTGTTCTACCACTTCGTTCTGCTGGGGATGCCCGGCACGCCGCCGGTCAATGAGAAAGACGTCTTCGAGCAGGCGCGGCAGACCTATGACGGACCGCTGCTGATCGGCGAAGACCTGATGGCTTTCCGGCTTGATGCCGGCAGCGTGGTGCAGATCGCGCCGCGCGCACCCTGATAAAGGATCAGATATTGAACATGAGTCCGCTCGATGGAATCTGGCGCCTGGTGCAGGCCCGCGCCACCGATCAACATGGCCAGCCGCTGCCGCCGCCTTACGGGCTTGAGCCGCTTGGCATGGTGCAGATCCAGAACGGCCGGATGCTCGCGGCGCTTTGCAACGGCGATCCGGCGCTCGCACCCGGACAGTCCCGTGAATTCGTTTCCTATGGCGGGCCCTGCGCGTTCGACGGCGAGCATCTGAGCACCGACGTCGATCTGTCTGCACGCCCGGACTGGCTCGGTGCACCGCAGGTTCGAGAAGCTCAACTCGTGGGCGATCGCCTGGTGCTCAAGCCGCCGCTGCGCGAGTACGGCGGTGTGCTGCAGCAGCGTGAACTGATCTGGGAGCGGGTCTGGCGGCCTCGTGGCTGAACTCACAGGCCGGCGAGGCCGCTTTCGCGCCGGGTCACGCGGGCGAGCCCCTGCTCCAGAAGCCCGGGCTGCTCCGAGATCAGTGTGAATGCCCGCCGCGCACGCGTGATGCCGGTGTAGAGCAATTCGCGGGTGAGCACTGAGCCGCTGTGCGCTGCCAGCACCAGCGCCGTGTGGTCGAATTCCGAGCCCTGGCTCTTGTGAACCGTTGCAGCGAAGGCCGTCTCCACCTGCGCGAGCCGGCCGGGCGATACGGCACGCACGCCCTCGGGGTGGGGGAAATACACCCGCAGGCGATCGGCCCCATGGGCACCGGGCAGCGCGATGCCGACATCGCCATTGAAGATGCCGATTGCTGGCGCATTGCGGGTCACCATGACCGGTCGCCCCGCGTACCAGGCGCCGACCGGGCTGAGCAGTCCTGCCGAGGCAAGCGCCTGCTCGATCGCGCGGTTGAGGCCGCTCACCCCCCAGTCGCCCTCGCGGACCACGCACAGCACACGAAACCGGTCGAAGGCCTCAAGGATGCTTCGCACCCACCGCTGATGGGCTTCGATATCGCCGTCGGCAGGACGCGCCTGAAGCTGCACGAGGTAGTCGCGATACGAGTCGCGCGCGCCAGCCCGCCCGTTGACCGCCAGCGATACGATCTGTGACAGGCTGCCGCGGCCAGCGGCAAACACCGGCGAAGTGTCGTCCGTACCGATGAGCGCGGCCACACGCTCGGGACCGGCGGCGTCATTGACCGCGCGGGCAAGCGCAGCGATCGGGCCTGAAAACCGGTGGCTCTGCTCGAGAACGATGGTCTGCTCCGCCAGCGCGGTGGGTACGCGCTCGTCGTCGAAGAGGTTCAGGCTCGCTTGCGCGCCCGCCGACGCAGCCGGCTGGCAGATGCTCTCGGGTGGCAATGTCTCCCCGGTCGCGGCCTCGATGAACCGGGCAGTATCGCGGTCATAGCGCGCCGCCAACGGGGGGCCGCAGAGATCGCCCAACACAGCGCCGGCCTCCACCGAGGCGAGCTGATCCTTGTCGCCGATCAGGACCAGGCGTGTCGACGAGGGGAGCGCCTGCAGCAGGGCTGCCATCATTTCGAGGTGAACCATCGAGGCCTCGTCGATGATCACCAGATCGGCAGCGACCGGATGCGCGGCGTGGTGGCGAAATCGTCGCGTGTGCGGCGAAGCGCCGAGCAGGGCATGGAGCGTGCGTGCGGGACCGATCCGATGGCTGAGCGCAGCGACATCGAGCGCCGGTCCCAGAACACCGGACAGTGCCTGGAGCGACTGATCGATCGACTGTCGCAGCCGCGCCGCCGCCTTGCCGGTGGGGGCGGCCAGCGCAACCCGCAGCGGTGCAGGACCCGGGTGCAGTGCGGCGAGCAACGCGATGAGCCGTGCGGCCGTATGCGTCTTGCCTGTGCCGGGTCCGCCGGTGAGGATCGTCAGCCGCCCGCGGGCGGCGATTGCGCAGGCGACTCGTTGCCAGTCAGGCGCGCGGTGCACGGTGGCAGATGATGCGGTCGTCCGCGAGGCGGGCTGCGCCATCGTGACGGGCGGTGCCTGCAGTCCGCTTGCAGCCTGTCCGAACAGAAGCGTGATCCAGTGCCGCAGTGCAGATGGATCGACCGCATCGCGCATGCTGCTCCGCGCCCGGATCGCGCTCGCCACGGTTTGCTCGTAGTGCCAGTAGCGGCGCAGATAGAGCCTCGCCACAGGGCCTGTGCAGTCGAGGACAAGCGGCTCGCCGTGGTCGCTCGCGGCGTGGGTCACCCAGACCGTGCGGCTCGCGCGCAGCACCTCGAGCCAGGCCGTCAGGTCGGCGGGCAGGCTCCGCCAGAGTTGCAGGGCGATGGGCTGGGTCTCCGGGGTCCAGTCAAAGAGCGGTGCGTCGGCCTCGCAGAGCGCACCGACTGGCAGGCAGCTGTGGCCCATTGCCTCCACGCGGGCGAGCAGGGCCGCGGCAGCCTCCAGCGCGGGCCCGGCCCGCGGGTCGAGCGATGCGATGAATCTGGCAAACGCCCGATCGAGCAGGCGCAGCCCCCCTGCGCGCATCAGGTCGCCCAGCGCATCGCGCGTCATGGCGAGACCTCGGCCTGCAGCAGCCCGTCGAGTGCGTCGAGCAGCGCGAGGACCTGGGCATTGGCTGGCATGACGTATTCGCCCTGCACCGGACCGTCGATGCCGCGCACGAACCAGTAGAGCGCCCCGCCCAGGTGGTGCGTGGGTTGATAGACCGCGCCCAGCCTTGATCGGAGCAGCCGGTGGAGCGCAAGCAGATAGAGCGCGGCCTGCACATCGTAGCGGTGGCGCGCCATCTCCGATTCGAGCGCTGCGCGGTCATAAGCGGCGCCATCGCGCCCCACCTGATTGGTCTTGTAGTCAAGCACCCAGAATCGGCCCTGATGCTCGAACACCAGATCGGCAAAGCCCATCAGCATGCCGTTCAGCTGACGGCTCGCGAGCGCCGGGCGTGGCTGATCACCCAGCAAATGACGCCGGCAAAGTGTGTCCACCACGCCTGCGTGCAGATGCGCGGCCGGCATCCAGAACTCCATCTCCGGCAGGCGCCCACGCAGCTCGGAGAGCGGGGCGCCCAGGCTGGGCAGACGGGTCTCAAGCAGTGCGCCGAGCCAGCGCTCCACCGCTTCACGCCAGTCGCCGCGGTTCGCACGCTCGCAACGGACGGCGAGCTGCGCCTGAAGCGCGGGGCGGTTGGCGATTGCGAAGCCCTCGCGGTCCAGCCACTCGAGCAGGCCGTGCATGAAGTCGCCCGAGGCGCGTCCGCCCGGGAACCGGTGCCACGGCGCGGGATCGCCGCGGATCGGACGAATTGGTCCGATCGTGGGGGGCGCGTCGTCTTCGTCGGCTGCGCGGTCGCGCACCCAGGCAGGTGAGAAGGTTGCATCATCAAGGTCGCGAGTGAGGAGCGAGTAGCTGGCGGGTGACCAGTGCCGCTCGAAATTCGCCGCATAGGCGGATCGCGCGGCGAGCGGCGGACGTGCAAGGCTCGCGTTCACCTGCGAACAATCGCTTTGCGCGGGTACGGCTTCGAGCACGATCTGCGTATCAAAGCGCGACTGGGCGTCGCGGGCGAGCGCCTGCAGCTGCGCGAGCCAATCGTCGGGTGTCCGTTCGGGTTCTCCGCCGAGCAGCCGCCCGGCCGCGCTCTGATGCGTGCCAGCGCGTGTGTTCCGGCCGCCCTTCTGCAGTCCGAATCCCATCCAGATCGCATGCTGGGCGCGGGTCATGGCGACATAAAAGAGCCGCAATTCCTCGCGCAACTGCTCGAGCTCGGCACAGGCTCGGTCGTCCGCGTCGGGTTCGAGATGGAGCACGCGTTCGCCCTGCGCATCGATCCGGTTCACAAAAAGGGCGGCGCGCTTTCCTGCCGACTGGGCGCTGCATGCGAAGGGCAGACACACCACCGGGTATTCGAGGCCCTTGCTTTTGTGGACCGTCACGATCTGTATCAGGTCATCATCGCTTTCCAGGCGCAGCAGATGGTCCTCGGCGCGAGCCTCGCCGGCCTCGGCGATACGGCTCGCGAGCCAGCGGATGAGCGCCTGCTCACCATCAAGCTCGACACTTGCGTGCTGCAGCAACTCTGCCAGGTGCAGCCAGTTGGTGAGCCGCCGCTCGCCATCGGCAAGCGGCCGCCATCGAGCAGGAAGGCCAATCTCATGGAGGCTTTCGCGCATCATGGCGAGCCCGCCGCGCTCGGCCCAAACGGTGCGGAGCTGCCGCAAGCGGTCGCACTGCGCATCGAAGGCCTCGTCATCAATCACAAGGCGCTCGAGCTCGGTCAGGCTGAGCCCTGCCGTGCGCGTGGCGAGCGCCGCCCGCACCAGCGCCAGATCGGTGGGGGCGGCGACTGCGCGCAGCCAGCGGAGCAGGTCGCTGGCTTCGTCGGTGGCGAAAACCGAATCGCCCTCTGACAAATACACCGATGCGATGTTGCGGCGCCTCAGCTCGCGCCGGACCGCCTCGGCCTCGCGTCCGGTTCGCACCAGCACTGCAATGTGGCGCGACCGCAGGCGTGTCCATCCCCGGTCCGGATCCTGAAAACCTGCAGACGGATCGTTGAGCCAGGTGGCGATGCGCTCGGCGCAGCGCCCGGCAAACAGGCGACGACTCGATTCGCGCGAGCGGATGGTGCAGTCGTGTTCAAGAGTGATGGCTGCCGCGGGGCCCGTGGCGGTGACGAAGGTCTCGGCACGGCCGCGGGCGGCAGCGGGTTGAAACGGGATTGGCTGAGCATTCGGGGAGCCGAACAGGAATGCGCCTGACCAGGCATTGGCTGCGCTCACCCGGCGCTCTTCTGCGCGCAGGAACCAGCTGTTCACCGCGTCCACGAGCGCGCGGGTCGAGCGGTAGTTGGTATCAAGCGCATAGTGCCGTCCGGCAGTGGCGGCGCGCGCGCGCAGATAACTGTGAATGTCGGCGCCTCGGAACTGGTAGATCGACTGCTTCGGGTCGCCGATGAGAAACAGCGCATGCTGCGGATCATTGTCGGCGCAACGATAGAGCGCATCAAAGAGCCGATATTGTGCGGGCGAGGTGTCCTGGAATTCGTCGATCAGCGCGACCGGATAGCGCGCGAGAACAGCCCGGCGCAAGGCGCCTGCGTGATCGCCCTCAAGCGCCTGGGCGAGACGCTCGACGATGTCGCTGAAGCCGAAGGTTCGTGACTGGGTTTTGAGCGTCTTGAGGCGGTCGGCCACCGACGCTGCCGCATGGATACGGATCGCGGTGTGTGGTCGGGAGAGCCGGTCGATTGCCTCAAGGAGTTGCGCCAGTGCTGCAAACGAATCGGGAAGCTCGAGCGCAGGTGCTCCGGGGGCGCGTCGCGAGAGCAGGTCGGCGGGGCTCAGACGCAACCTTGCGGTCTCGCTTTTCAGGGGTGTTGCGCCAACCGGATCATGCGCCCAGCGGCTGATGTCGTCGAACCAGCGCCTGAAGTCGGCACGACGAAACGCCTTGGGTGTCCAGTGATCCGGATGCCGGTCGATCTGCAGTTCGATCCAGTCGCGCATCGATTGCACGCGCGCTGCCCAGCCTGTGCTCAATGCGGCGAGCGCATTTGCATGCTCGCGGGTGGCACGCTCGATGCATTCTGCGAGCGACTCCGTCGGGGGCGGCCAGGCCCGCTTTTCCGCGAAGAGGCGCGATACATCGTCAAACATCGCATCGGGGGTTGGATACTGCGCGAGGAGACTTTCAAGCGCAGGCCCTTCGAGCGGATAGCACTGCTGTCGCCAGTAATCCTGGACCGCCTCGCGCACCAGCGCCTGCTCGTCTGCGATCAGCGTTTCATCAAACGGATGACCGGTATCGAACGCGAACTCGCCCAGCATTCGCTGGCACCAGGCGTCGATGGTGAAGACCGCCGATTCATCCATGGCCTCGGCCGCAGTGGCGAGCCGCCACGCGGCCCACTCGCGCGCATCCTGTTCGCGATAGCCCGCGAGGAGCGCCTGGAGAAAGTGATCGTCGGGGGCGGGGCAGGCCAGGCCCCGGAAGCAGCGCGCCGCCTCGACCAGGCGGCTTCGGATGCGGTTCGACAACTCGCGGGTGGCCGCGCGGGTGAAGGTCAT
The DNA here is from genome assembly GCA_049423065.1 of Burkholderiaceae bacterium. Lineage (GTDB taxonomy): Bacteria > Pseudomonadota > Gammaproteobacteria > Burkholderiales > Burkholderiaceae_E > SYIM01. The sequence goes on along the minus strand of JBMSQB010000010.1, from coordinate 1,239 downwards.
CACCAGGATCTCGGCCGGCATCAGCGCTACCCGGAAAGCCGTGGGCTCGGGGCTGGCCTCGCCGTGACCGAGGACCAGCCGCAGGTAGAGCGCCGCGATGGTCCAGGTCTTGCCGGTGCCGGCACTCGCTTCAATCAGACGGCTGCCAAAGAGGGGCAGGCGGTAGGCGTTGAGCACCTGGGTCATTCGTCTGCCCGTCCCGAGTGCAGTTCCGGCGCGTCCTGGGGCTCGGCGCCGGTGTGGGGCAGGGCGGTGACATGGGTACCGACCCAGCGGACCAGCTCGGCATAACAGCCGCCGGCGAGGCTTGCGAACCTTCCATCGGCTGAGAGTGCCTCGAAATCTGGGAACAGCCGCGCGAGGACCGGATCGGCGACTTCACCGCGAACATGCTCGCTTCCTTCGTAGACTGCGGCGGCGTCGTCCTCGCTTTGCGTATCGCAGTATTCGATAGCGGTTTTGGCAGCGACCGGCAGCGGTTCGACGCATGCCTTGCGATGCAACGCGAGCAGCTCGAGCAGGCGCTCGCGCGCGTAGTCAGGCGCAGTGGGGCGGGCCCGAATCGTTGCATCGCGCCCAACGATGACCAGTTGATCGGAGAGGCCCAATACGCCCAGAAGCAGCGCTTGCACCCAGGTCTCGAGAAAACGATGCGGCATGGGTTTGCGCTTGCCCGAGGATTCAAGCAGCGTATTTGCGCTTGCATGGAGCTGAATCGCCGGTTGCGTTGCATCGGTGGAAGCAAACCGGCCGGGCGTGAACGCTTCGATCAGCGTGCCGGCCAGCTCGATTCGGAGCGGCAGTCGCTCAAGCGCATGTGGGTGCCGGTCGCGCTCGGCGATCCAGGCGCGCATGGGCTGCGCCGCGAGCGCTGCCAGGGACTTTCGGTGCACCACGCCGGGTCCGCCCAATGGCAGCCGGCCCTCGCGTTCGAGTCGCAGGAGGCGTGCCTCGATCAGGCGCTCGGGATCGGTGCGGAGGCTGCCGTCCGCAGGTCCGTCGCGCAGATCGGCGAGCACCCCCTGGATGATTGAATCGAGCAGCTGGTAGGCGTCAAGGGAATCAAGCGTGAACGGTTCGTCATCGGCGATGGCGGCGTCGTCCTCGCCCAGAAAAACCCCCAGCGTGGATTCGAAATAGGTACGGGGCGGATTGCGCAGCATCCTTGCGAGCGCGGGGGGGCTGAGCCGCGGCTGAGCGGGAGTACGCGCAGGGTCAGGGGCGGGTGCATGTGCGGGT
>JBMSQB010000009.1:0-70511 GCA_049423065.1 Burkholderiaceae bacterium | reverse complement strand
TGCTGCGCGTCGCGCGGGCGTTCGAGTCGGTTTGCCCGGTGGCAAGGCCTGCGCTGTCAACATTCGATTGACGCGCCACCGACCGCTCCCCGGTACGGCGAGCCTTGACAAAACAGCGTTCCTGTCGCAGTCTCGAATTGGTGAACGTCCGTTCACAAAAACAAGAAAGGCCGGCCACCATGCCCTGATTGCAAGGTGGTATGACCCCAGCACGGAGACATCAGCATGCGCTTGTCCAGGATTCTCGCTTTCGGTGCGTCGGCAGTCGCGGTCGGGCTCATTGCAGCCGTCTACCCGGGCCTCTCGCACGCCCAGTGGCAACCCTCCAAACCCATTCGCGTCGTCATGCCGTTTGCGGCTGGTGGAGCAGCCGACACCAGCATCCGGGCGCTCACCGATCGCATTCAGCCGCGTCTGAAGCAACCGATCGTGATCGAGGCCAAGCCCGGCGGCGGCCAGCTGATTGCAGCCGAAGCAGTCGCCAAGGCCGACGCCGATGGCCACACCATCCTGTGGGCATCATCGACTCTGATCGTCTCGCCCATCCTGACTGGCGCACGGTTCGATGTCGCGCGCGAACTGGTCCCGGTCATTCATCTCGGTGAAGCAACCATCATGCTCGCCGTCCATCCCGATCTGCCTGTCAACTCGATGAGCGAGTTCATCAGCCATGTGAAAGCAAATCCCGGGAAATTGAGTTTCGGCTTTGCAGGCAACGGCTCGTCAATGCACCTGGCGGGCGAGCTGATCAAGGCGCGAACAGGTATCGATCTCATTGCTGTGCCCTACAAGGGCTCGGCACAGCTGCTTCCGGATCTGCTGACCGGCCGCGTTCCCATCGCGGTCGACGCCATCACAACGCTGCGTCCGCACGTCAATGCCGGGAAGCTCAGAATCATTGCCGTCATGAACGCCCAACGCAATGCCGAGATCCCAAACGTCCCCACCATGGCCGAACTTGGCTTCAAGGATTTCGCGATTGCGCCCTGGGTCGGATTTTTCCTGCCAGCGGGCACCCCCAGAGAGGTCGTGGACACCTGGAATCGGGAAATCAATGCAGTCGCCCGGACATCCGAGTTTGCCGAAGCGGTAGCGCGCGGTCTGGGCATGGTGCCGCGCGGCGGCACGCCAGAGCAGTTTGCAGCGCTCCTCAAGCAGGACATCGCCCAGACCACCCAGATCATCCAGTCGGCCGGGATCAAGGCGCAGTGACCCGCCTGTCATGATCGATCGCGCTCTGTCAGATGAGCAGCAGATGCTCGGCGAAAGTGTCGAGCGCATGCTCAAGGGTTGCTACACCTTCGATGAGCGCCGACGCATTCTGCAGCGGGGCGATGGCTGCGATGCACAGCGCTGGCAGACCTTCGCCCAGCTCGGACTGCTTGGCATGCCTTTCTCCCCCGATCACGGCGGGTCTGGTGCCGGCGCAATCGAAACCATGGTGGTGATGAAGGCATTTGGCCGACACCTGGTGGTCGAACCCTACCTGCCAACGGTGGTGTTGGCGGGCGCAGCCTTGAGGCATGCCGGATCGGCTGAACTCAGGCAGCGCCTGATTCCGCAGATCGTGGCGGGACACACACGCCTCGCCTTCGCCCACTCCGAACCACAAAGCCGTTATCACCTTGCCCACGTTGCCACGACCGCAGTGCGCCAGGGCGCATCCTGGGAGTTGAACGGGCATAAATCGGTCGTGCTCGGCGCAGGGCAGGCCGACCACCTGATCGTATCGGCGCGCACGTCGGGCAATACGCTCAGTCCAAACGGCATTTCGCTTTTTATGGTTGAGCGAAAGACCCCAGGACTGACACTCACCGACTATCCCTGTGTCGATGGAACCCGCGCCGCCGAACTGGTTTTTCAACAGGTTCGCATTCCCCAGGATTCGTACCTGGGCGAAATTGACCGCGCTTTGCCAGTGATCGAGCAGGTTATGGATGAAGCCTGCGCGGCGCTCTGCGCCGAGGCGACGGGCGCCATGCTTGCGCTCAATGAAAAAACGCTTGAATACACCAAAACCCGGACTGCTTTCGGTCAGGCGGTTGCCAGCTTTCAGGTGATTCAGCACCGCCTGGTCGATATGCGGGTGGCATGCGAATACGCCCAGGCCATGGCACTGATGGCCGCGCAGGCCGTAATCGGCCCTGCCGAACGGCGTCAGCGCGCCGTATCCGCAGCCAAATTCATGATAGGGCGCGACAGCAGATTTGTTGCCCAGAACGCCATCCAGCTGCACGGCGCAATCGGCATCACCGATGAGCTCGATATCAGCCACTACTTCAAGCGAATCACCGCGATCGGTGTTTTGCTGGGCAGCCCGGATCACCATCTCAGGCGCTTCTGGAACCTCTGGCGGGGCAACAGCGCGGTGACTCGGGCAACCGGCTGCGCAGTATCGGGAGCTGAGGCGTGAACGAATTCGACATCGGCGCGTTGAGCCCGGAAGAGGCCGCCTTTCGCGATGAGGTCAGAAGTTTTTATGAAGACAACCTGACGCCAGATCTTCGACGCGCAGGACAGATGACTAGCTGGACTTTTTCCGAATTCGAATATGGCAGGCAATGGCAGAGGATCTTGCACCGTCGCGGCTGGGGTGCACCCGCCTGGCCAGTCGAGTACGGCGGAACAGGCTGGTCACCCATGCAGCACTACCTGTTTGAAATCGAGACAGTGCGCGCGAATCCGCCAACCGTCTATTTTCTGGGCCTGATGCTCTGCGCTCCGTGCATCATGGCATTCGGAACCGCACCCCAGAAAAGCATGTTCCTGCCGCGAATCATCGCGGGTGAAGACTGGTGGGCGCAGGGCTACTCCGAGCCGGGATGCGGCTCAGACCTGGCGGCCTTATCGCTTCGCGCGCAGAGCGACGGTGAGCACTATGTGCTCAATGGCTCGAAAATCTGGACCACATTCGCGCAGCACGCAAATCGCATCTTCTGCCTGGTCAGAACCAGTCAAGAGGGACGCAAGCAGGCGGGCATCTCGTTCTTGCTGGTTGATATGGACAGCCCCGGAATCGAGACAAGACCGATCATCAACATTGCTGGCGAGCACGAGTTCAACCAGGTTTTTTTCACCGAGGTCAGGGTACCGAAGAGCCGGCGGCTGGGCGACGAGAATGACGGCTGGCGTGTTGCCCGACATCTCCTTCGATATGAGCACGCTGGTGGATCCAGGGTTAGCGCGGAAATGCGTCGTCGCCTCGCATGGGTAGCGGAAATCGCCAGTCAGGAGAGCGACGGTCAGGGTGGCGCCCTGATCGACGATCCCGATTTTTCGCGGCAACTCGCCGAGCTCGCCATCGGGGTCGAGGCGATCGAGTTTGCCGCGCTGCAGGCATTCAACGCCCTCAGAAAATCAGAAGCGCCGCCGGCCGAGCTTGCACTGTTGCGCATCCGCTTGCGAGAAGTGGGACAGCGCATCACAGAGCTCGGTATGGAAGCTGTCGGCCACTACGGCCTGGTTCATCAACCCCTCGCGCGCGCCGTCGTCGATCCCGCCCCGGCAGTTGGCCCGGCGCATGCGGTCCTGGCGATGCCCTACTACCTGTCGCACCGCGCAGCGACGCTCGCAGGCGGAACACCGGAAATTCAGCGCAACAACATCGCCAAGGCGCTGCTCGGACTCTGACCTGCCGTTGAGCGATCGCCAGTCTGCTGCGCACCCACCGCCACGGAGATCACCCGACATGCACATTGGCACGAAAACAATGGGCGCGCTCCTCGAGCGCAACAGCCTTTACTTGCCTGGAGCCGAAGCGCTGATCTTCGAGAACCGGCGATTCACCCATCGGCAACTGCACGAGCGGGCGCTGGGTCTCGCAGACGCACTGCACTCGCTCGGCCTAGCGCGCCAGGAGCGTGTAGCGGTTCTCGCCACCAACCGCAGCGAGGTCTTCGAAATCTACTTCGCCTGCTACCTGGCGGGCTACATTGCTGCGCCTGTCAATTTTCGCCTGGCTGCTCCGGAGATACGCTACATCCTGAACGACGCAGCGCCCAAAGTACTGTGCTTCGAGGCCCGATACGCAGCGCTGATCGACACGCTTCGCCCTCATCTGCCCGGAATCGAGCACTTCATCTGCATCGACACCGACCAGTCCGAGCCCCCTGTGCCCTGGGCGAAATCCTATGACGCCCTGGCTGCGAGCGGCAGCACCAACGGCCCGCCATTGCGGTCGCAGCCTGATGACTACGCCCATCTGCTTTACACCTCCGGCACCACCGGCAAGCCCAAGGGCGTGGTCCACACTCACAAGGCGGTGTGTGCCTGGGCCAGCACGATCGCATTGATCACCGATCTGAACGGTGCGAGTCGGGTTCTGCAAACCACACCCCTCTTCCACATTGGCGGATTCTGCTACCCCTATGGCGCCTGGTGGATGGGTGGCACCACCGTACTGATGCAGGCGTTCGAGCCGCGCGCCGTCCTTGCCACAATTGAGCGCGAACGGATCACCTACACCTTCATGGTCGCCGCAATGATTCAGGCAGTGCTGGCCGTCCCCGAGGTGCGCAGCTTTGATCTGTCGAGCATGAAGCGGATCGTATCGGCTGCGGCGCCGATCCCGGTGCCGCTGCTGAAAGAGGCCATCAGCGTGCTGGGGCCGATTTTTTCGGTTCAGTATGGCGCAACCGAGTTTTGTAACGGCTGCAACCTGCCCGTCCACATGGTGCGCCCTGACGGCTCGCCTGACGACATCCGCCGTCTCGCCTCGGTGGGTCATGTCGCACCCGGGATCGGCCTCAGGATCGTTGATGAACAGGATCGTGACTGCCCCACAGGCACAGTCGGTGAAGTGCTGTTCAAGACCGAAGGCATGATGTCCGCCTACTGGAACAACCATCCCGCCACGATCGAGGCGATCCGCGACGGGTGGTACCACACTGGAGATCTTGGCTATCTCGACCAGGAGGGCTTCGTGTTTCTGGTTGACCGCAAGAAAGACATGATCATCTCTGGCGGGGAAAACATCTACAGCCGCGAGGTTGAGGAAGCGCTGCACCAGCATCCGAAGGTGCTCGAGTCGGCGGTCATTGGCATGGCAGACCCAAAATGGGGTGAGACCGTCAAGGCGTTCGTTGTGCTGAGACCGAATCAGGAAACGAGCCAGGACGAGCTTATCAAGCACTGCCGCACGCTGATTGCAGGGTACAAGTGCCCACGAGAAATCGAGTTCATGGCCGAACTTCCCAGAATCGCAAGCGGCAAGATCAACAAGGTGGCGCTACGCGACTTGCAGAAAACCCGCGCCGGCGCATGAGCAGGCCCGCGCGTCGGACAATGAACCCGGGCGGCCAACGCTGCGGACCTATTCTGCAGATCCAGTGCGAGCCGATTCAGAAACGACACCCTCGGCAATCAGTGCATCGATTTCCGCATTGCTGAGCGCAAGCCTCTCGCGCAGCACGACCCGCGTGTGTTCCCCGATCGCTGGAGGCGCGCGATAGGTCCCGATTGGATGCTCAGCGAATCGAATCGGATTTGCCACCATCCGAAGGCTTCCAGCCTCGTCGTGAGGCGTTTCGACCACCATGCCGCGATGCCGGATTTGTGCGTCATCAAATACCTGTTGCTGATCATAGATTGGCGCTGCCGGCACATCGGCGCGCTCGAGCCGATCAAGCAGATCGTCGCGCTTGAATCGTTTGGCGAGTTCCGCGACCTTTCCCACAATGTCCTGTCTATGCTGCATTCTGCCCAGCTGCGTACGAAAGCGGGGATCGAGCGCAAGTTCGGGATCATTCATGGCCGCACACATCCGGTAGAACTGCTGATCAGTCCCCGCGGAGATAAACAGGCTGCCATCGGCACAGTCATAGGCTTGCGCCGGAACGCCGCCGTTGCCACCCGTACCACGCCGCACCGGTACTTCGCCCGAGATGAGATAGTGCATGGCTGCATGCGACATCGCCGCCACCGAGGCGTCGAGCAGCGACAGATCAATATGTTCGGAGCCCGCGCCATGACGCTCCCGGCGCAGCAGCGCCGCCAGGATTGCCACATCGGCGAACAGCCCGCCGATGATGTCTGAAATGCTGGGCCCCGCCTTCATGGGCCCCGCCCCCGGTGCGCCATCCGGATGCCCGGTAAGCGCCATCAGCCCGCTCATCGCCTGAAAAATGGGGTCGTAACCCAAGCGGTGTGCGTAGGGGCCGGTTTGCCCGAAGCCGGTAATCGAGCAGTACACAATATCCGGATTGACCGCCTTGACGGATTCATAGTCGAGTCCATACCGCTTCAGGTCACCCACCTTGTAGTTTTCAACCACGACGTCGCACTGCCGCGCGAGATCGAGAATCAGCTTCTGGCCCTGCGGAACCGACAGATCGACCGCAATACCCTTCTTGTTGCGGTTGGCACTCAGGTACATGGGCGAGTTGCGCGTCTGTTCACCGCTTCGTGTGCGCAGAAATGGGGGACCATAGACGCGCGCGCCGTCGCCTTCCCCCGGACGTTCAACCTTGATCACCTCGGCGCCAAGATCGGCAAGCATCTGGCAGGCCCAGGGCGCAGCCAGGACCCGTCCAAGATCGAGAACACGGTAGCCTGTCAATGGCATCGCTGCAGTCATGAGAAGCGCTCCGTTACTGCCTGGGCAATTTCATGAGGTTGGCAATATTGTTGCGCTGAATCGCCGTAGACCCGCCGTAGATCGGGACCCCGAGCACATCGCGCACATGACGCTCCATGCCGAAGCCACGCGCGTATCCGTACGCGCCCATGACATGCTGCTGACAGTTGATCACGATATTGCGGGTGGTTTCGGCGACAAAGACCTTGGCCATTGAGGTCGCGACAGCGCTGGGCATGCGCTGCTCGACCAGCCAGGCGGCATGCTGCATCATGAGTCGGCACGCCTGAAGCTGGGTCTGGGCATCGGCGAGCGTGTGGCGTACCGCCTGATGCGCGCATATCTTGACCCCGCCCTGCTCGCGCTGCTGGCTGTAGGCCCAGGCCTCCGCCACTGCAGCCTCGGCAATACCCACAGCAATTGCGATCGGCCCAAGCTTTTCCACCTCGAGCGCCGGACCCGCAAGCGTGGACCAGGCATTGTTCCAGCCAGGCTCGCCGCCCATTAGATTTTCGATCGGAACCTCAACCTGGTCCAAAATGACATCAAACAAGCCGAGCCCGTTGGTACCAAGAGCCTGCATCGGAACCAGCGTCACGCCCTTGGCGCTGGGAGGAATCAGTACGAACGACAGATTCCTGCGTCGCGCTTCGGGTGGCCCGGTGCGAACCAGTGTGTAGATGTAATCGGCAATCCGTGCGCCGGTCGTCCAGCGCTTTGCGCCGTGGATGACCAGCGTGTCACCGTGCCGATCTGCCCGGGTTTTTACGCTCGCGAGATCGGCGCCTACGTCGGGCTCGGACAGTCCATAGGCGATCAGCATCTGCCCCTTGAGGAGCTCGGGCATGAAGCGCCGCTTCTGCGCTTCCGAACCAGACTCCGCAAAATTCAGCGCGCCATAATTGACATTCATGTTGAAGAAAGACCCGAGCGCCACGCTGCAGCGTGACAACTCCTCGATGGCAACGGTCATTGCAACGACTTCACGTCCCATGCCGCCATAGGCCTCCGGCACACAAAGACTGCATAGCCCAAGCTGCGCGAGTCTTTGCATCATCTCGCGGGGCAAATCGTCATCGCGGTCCCAGGCGGCCACCATCTCGTCGCTGATCTCCTTTGCGATGAAGCGGCGGATCGTGTCGCGCAGTGCAGCGATATCTTCGGATTCCTGAAAATTCATGACGAAGGCTCCATGGAGGGCGGTGTCCGGATTCAGCTTCGAGGACGCTGAAGATCGACTGCATCAAACGGCTGGTCGCGCCAGCGAAGCGCAGCTTTCATCCCGTCCTCGCTCACCCGGCGCCGAAATTCGCCCGCACTGGGCCGTACGCGCTGCAGACTCAGCATGTGCCAATGCACGCCTGCGTTGAGTGCATTCTTGAAGCCAAGGTTTTCATAAGTTTCGTTGATGCAACCCTTGTTGACCGCAAGCAGGTCCGGCGCAATCGAGGCCAGGGCGATGATTTCGTTCTCGACCTGCTGGTCAAGCTCCTGCGCAGGAAAGCTCTTGGCAATCCAGCCCCATCTGGCTGCCTGCTGGCCAGAGATCGAGTTGCCCGTGAGTTGCATGTATTTGGCCTGAGCCATCGTCATCTTCCACGGAAAAAACGCGGTGTCTGGCGACGCCTGGGCACGAACCGCCGGATACCCGATTCGCGCGTCATCAGCGGCAAAGACAATGTCGCACATCGACATCAGCTCGGTTCCACCCGCCAGGCATGCACCGTGCACCTTGCAGACGACCGGCTTCATGAGATCCCAGATCGTGAGCCAATCCCGGATGGCGTGGCGCGCGAACTGATCACTCCAGCCATCGAAGTAGCGCTCGGATATCCAGCCGCCCTCAGGTGCATTACCGCCAGCGACCAGGTCGTACCCGCTGCAAAACACCGGCCCATCGGCATCGATCAGAACCACCGAGACCTCATCGTCGCGCTCGGCGCGCTTCAGTGCCTGGACCAGCTCGGCCCGCATCGCCAGACTGAGCGCATTGCGATTGTGCGGGGTTGCCAGGGTGATGCGCGCAATCCGGTTTGCGACTGCGTAGCGAATGTGTTGGGTATTCACGGTGAGGTCTTCCCATACATGGACAGGGGGCCGCTCAATGCCGGGCTTGCTTCGGTCCTGATTTTAGCGAACAATTGTTCACATTAGTGTGCGGATCACAACTGAACATGAGCTACTCTGGCCCGATATTCGATTGCGACAGCCATATTCACGAGCGCGATTTTTCCTTCTTCCAGCGTTTTCTGCCGCAGGAATTTCACGAGCGCTGGCTGCTTGCAAGAAAGTACGGGCCTGATGGCCGCTTCGGTCTTCACCTCGGGAGCCGCTATCTCGAGAATTCCGAGAGCAACCCCGACGGGCTGGTACCGCCCCCCGGGCGCCTGAAAGACTGGCTGCGGGCGATGAAAGCTGGCAAGCCCGTGCTTGACGGATGGATCCAGCCCACTCCCGACATGGACGACAGTGAGGCACGGCTCGCCAAGCTGGATGAGTTCGGCGTCGAGGGCGCCATGATCTTTCCCGGCGAAATTCTTGCCGCGCTTGCTTACTTCGACGATGAACGGGCTGGCGAGGCAGTGCTGCACGCCTACAACCGCTACATGCATGAAAGATGGGGATTCAATGTCCAGGACCGGCTTTACCTCACACCCTTTCTTCCGCTCTGGGATATCGACCATGCTCATCAACAGGCGCAGTGGCTGGTGCGTGAGGGCGCGCGCGCGGTCGTGATGCCGATGGGACCCTATGCCGGCCGCGCACCCGCCGATCCGGCATTCGATCGCGTGTTTGCCGTACTGAACGAGGCGTCGGTCGCCATTACCTTCCACATCGCCGACTGCAACTTCCTGCACCCAATGCTGCGACTGTGGGGCGAGCAGCAGTTTCAGCCACGCAGACGCGGACAGACCGCTTTCACCTGGATGTTCGGTTTCAGCGATCTGGCTGCGCAGATGACCCTGTCGTCATTCATTTTTTACAACTTCTTCGAGCGCTTCCCCAATATCCGGCTTTGCAGCGTCGAAAACGGTGCGAAGTGGCTGCCCGCCTTCCTGGAGAAAATGGATCTGTCGCGCGGCATGGCCAAAAATGGCCACTGGCCCTGTGGGCAGCTCAAACATCGACCCAGTGAAATCTTCAAGCGGCACTGCTTTGTGGTCGCTTATCCGGAAGACAAGGTGGCGAGCATTGTTCAGGCAATCGGCACTGACTCATGCCTGCTGATGGGCTCCGACTATCCGCATGCCGAGGGTGTCCCGACACCGCGCGACTTTGCGTCCGAGGCACTCGGCGGTCTCGCTCCGGATCAGATTCGCCGAATCATGTACGACAACGGGCGTCGTCTCATGCCGGCAGCTTCCTAGCGGTCATACCAACCCATGGTTGGCCCGCAACCCACCGTAAGACAACTCGCCATGGACCTTGAAATCAGGCTTACCCATCGTGTCGATCCCGAAGCAGCGGGCGAGTGTGCACGGATGGCGGAGGCGTTGGGCGCCCGATCGCTCTGGTCGGCCGAGGCAAGTTGCGACCCGTTCCTGCCGCTGGTGGCGGTGGCCGGCGCAAGCCATCGGCTCGAGCTCGGTACCGCAATTGCAGTGGCGTTCGGTCGCTCGCCTTACGTCACCGCACAATCCGCGTGGTATCTGCATCGGATAAGCGGCGGCCGGATGGTGCTGGGCCTGGGCACCCAGGTGAAGGCGCATATCGAGCGACGCTTTGGCATGAGTTGGCCTGGAGCGGGTCATGCCCTGGCCGAATACATCGACTGTGTCCGCGAAATCTGGCGCTCGTGGCGAGACGGCGACAGCCCGAAATTCGAGGGTCAGCACTGGCGAGCAACCCTGGGCAGTCCGGAATTTACACCTGCCCCCCTGCCCGAGGGAGCAGGGCCGATCCCGGTCTGGATCGCATCGGTGGGTCCCACCCTGCTCCGGATTGCTGCGCGTACCGCCGACGGTGTCCATTTTCACGCATTCACCACCGCCCGGTACCTGCGCGACACACTGCACCCCGCGATTGCCCAATCGCGCGCCGAGGCGGGGGTGAGCACGCCATTTCGGAGCGCTTGCTGCGTACTCGCCGGCGTGGTTCATGACGACGAGCAGCACCAGGCACTGCGCGCCCATTTTCGCGGAATTATCGCGTTCTACGGGTCAACACCCACCTACCAGCCGGTTCTCGACTCGGTCGGCTTCGGCGATCTGATGCCAAGGCTGCGCGAACTGAGCCGCGCCAAAGCCTGGAGCGCCATGTCGGCACTGATTCCTGACGACCTGCTCGACGAGATGGTGCTGCTCGACTCGCCGGCAGAACTGGGACGCAAGCTGCAGGCGCATTACGGCGGCGTGCTTGACCAGATCTCGCTCTTTCGCGGTGGCGATCGTTTCATGGACCCATCCGACTGGCACGCGCTCGCTGATTCCCTGAAGACCGGTACCAGCGCATCATGAGCGACGCCACCCACACCCCGCCAGCACCTGCGGGGCCGCTCGCGGGAATCCGGGTACTGGATCTCGGGCGCGTGATCGCTGGCCCCTACGCTGCGCAGATGCTCGCCGACTATGGCGCACAGGTGATCAAGGTGGAACGGCCGGGCACCGGGGACGAAGCCAGAGCCATGAGCACGGGCGCCCTGCTGAACGCTGCTGGCGAAAAGATTCCCGGCGAAACGTCGATGGTTCTGCTCGCCAATCGAAACAAGCGGTCACTCACGCTCGCTCTCGACCAGCCTCGCGGCCAGGCCATTCTGAAGCAACTTGCCGCCCAATCCGACGTCCTGATCGAAAACTTCATCCCGGGCACGATGGCGCGATTCGGTCTCGACTACCCAAGTCTCAGCCGCATCAATCCTGCGCTGGTTTACTGCTCGGTAAGCGGTTGGGGACAAACCGGCCCGCGCGCGGGTTTGCCGGGCTTTGACTCGGTTGTGCAGGCTGCATGCGGACTCATGAGCGTGACCGGTCAACGCGAAGATTCACCAGGCGCTGGCCCGGTACGGGTGGGCGCCTCGGTGGTCGATGTCGCAACCGGCATGAATGCTGCCTTCGCGATCATGGTTGCGCTCAGGCATCGGGACGCGACAGGGCAGGGTCAGCACCTGGACGTTGCGCTGTTCGACACCGGCGTTGCACTCCAGGCAGACAACGTGCAGAAATATCTTCTGAACGGCGATCTGATCGGCCGACACGGATCCGAAAACTACGGCGGGGCGCCCGCCCGAATCTTCGATACTGCCGACGGTTCAGTATTCATCATGGCCGGAATCAGCACACAGTTCCGGGCGCTCTGCACTATTCTCGAGTGCCCGGAGCTGGTTGCAGATCCAAGGTTCGCCGACGTTGCGTCACGGTTCCGGCACCGGGACGCGCTCACCGCCCTGCTGCAGCCGCGTATTGCCCGCATTTCCTCGGCGCATCTGCTCGCTGCGCTCGAGGCCGCGAGCGTGCCGTGCTCCCAGGTCCGGAACTATCAGGCGGTTTTTGACGACCCACACACCGAGGAGCGCGCGCTCAGGGTCGCTGCGCCCCACCCGCAATCGGACCGCCTGCAACTCATCGCAAGCCCGATCAAGTGTTCGGCAACGCCTGCCCGGTATCAGCGGCCACCGTCGCTTGGGGAACATACCGAAGAAATCCTTTCGCAGACACTGGGGCTTGACGCGGCGGAAATCGAAGAGCTCCGCGCCTCGGGTGTCATCTGAGCGCACCGGCATCAAGCCTCATCCGTTATCGGGGATCCGAAATGACCGACCGTTGCATTCTCTATGACGTTGCCGAGCGCATCGGCACCATCACTCTCAATCGTCCCGAGCAGCACAACGCCGTCAACTACGAACTCGCCGAGTCGCTACGCGAGGCCATGTTGCGGGCCGATGCCGACGAGAGCGTTCGTGTGATTGTGCTCACCGGCGCAGGCAAATCATTCTGCGTCGGGGCAGATATTTCCGCCATACAGGCTGCGGCGGGGGCCGCCCCGCCGCAGGCCAGAAGTCTTGCCTCGCTCAAGTGGCCACTCGACTCGGCAATACGCCATGACTTTCAGGGCACACACACCTACTTTCCAATGATTGGCAAGCCGATCATCTGCATGATCAATGGCGCGACCGCCGGGCTTGGACTGGTCTACGCGGCGTTTTGCGACATTCGATTCTCCGCCGACGATTCGGTCTTTGCTGCAGCGTTTGTCAGGCGCGGGCTGGCAGCGGAGTGGGGTAGCGCATGGATTCTGCCCAAGCTGATGGGACATGCCCATGCCACCGAGTTTCTTCTCTCGGGCCGAAAGATCAAGGCACCCGAGGCGCGCGAACTGGGCCTGATCAACCGAAGCATCCCGCGCGAGGACTTGCGCGAAGCCACCTACGCCTATGCAAGGGATATCGCAACCAACTGCGCGCCGGTCGCGCTGCGGCTGCAAAAGCGACAAATCTGGGAGTCGCATTTTCAGACGCTTGGCGAATCCAATATGATGTTCAAGGAATTCACTCAAATCGTCCTGGCAACTGAAGATGTCCGTGAGGCCACGAGCAGTTTCATCGAAAAGCGGACCCCAAACTTCAAAGGGCGCTGACCCTCCACTCGCCGCAACGCGATCCGCGAGGCGCGCAACTGCGTCGGGCCCGGGCAGTCCTTCGCCCAAGGTTCGGCGCGCCAAAACCGCCAAGGGCGAACTGAGTCGCGACAATCTTCTTGAAGCGGCTGGCCGTGTATTCAAACGCCAGGGCTTTTCCGCCACGACGGTTCGCGATATTGCAGCGGAGGCCGGCCTCGCGCTGGGCGGCATCTACCGCCATTTTTCTTCAAAAGACGAGTTCGTGGCCTGCGTGCTTTGCGACGGCGTCAACCAGATTGACAGTGCAGTCCGGCGTGCTGTCGCAAACCTTGGGACCAAGGTCTCGGTCCAGCAGGAAATACGGGCGGGAATTCGTGCTCAGATCCTCGCAATGCGTCAACACGGCGATTCCTTTGACAAGGCCATACGCTATCAGCGGGTGAGCAAGTCACCGCCCGAAGTCTGGAAAGACTATCGCGCAGCAGTCGACCGCTACCGTCTGTTCTGGAAAGACCTGATTGAATCGGGCCAGCGCCGCGGACAGATCCGCTCTGATGCGCCAAGCACACTTTTGACGTTTTATCTGCTGGGCGCGGCCACCTGGGTACAGCAGTGGCATAGCCCGTCCAGGCGCTCAGTTGACCAAATTGCTGACGACTTTTCCGCCTGGTTCATTCAGGGAGCGGCTGCCTGACCGGGTTGCCTCGCGTCAACGCTCGCAACGAGCCGCCCGATCGCTGAGCCGCTGGCCGCACCACCCCGGGACGCTTGTGCTTTTCCCGCGAAGGCTCAAGACGCTGATGGCAGCACAAACGTGCTCGCCTGCACCGCCAGCTGCGCAATATGCCGCACCACCGGCTGCTCCTGATCGCGATCGTGCGCAATCACGAAATCGAGCTGCTGCGCGGGCATGTCCGGCGAAAGGCGCACCAGCTGTCGGCGCTTGAGTGCTTCGGCCACCATGTTTTCGGGCAGCATTGAGATGCCACCGCCCGCCATCACAATGCTCACCATGGTCTGAAGACTGTTGCAGGTGTTGATGCTCACCTGGGTAAGCCCGAGGGACTTGAGCGTTTCAACCGCCATGGGATACATGTGCGAGGGCCGCGCGAGGCACCAGATGGGATGGGACGACAGCACCTCTCGAAGCTCGCGCCCGGCCCGCTTCATGGCTCTGCGCACAGCCGGTGAGGTGACCCAGAGCATGTCCAGGCTCCCAAGCGGCGTGCTCACCAGACGATCGCTGTTCAGCCTGGCGGCCATGATGGCGAGATCGAGCTGCCCGAGCTCCAGCTTCTGGCGCATGTTGATGGTGAGATCGACCTCGATCTGATAGGTGACGCGCGGCATGCGTTCATGCAACTGCGCCATCAGTTCGCCAAACCAGGCCACCGCCACCATTTCGCCCACACCGATCCGCAGGATGCCGGTGATTGCACCCGGATTGTCGAGCGAGGTGATCACCTCCTCGATACGTGCGATGAGCGGCTGGGCCCGCTCGACCAGTTCGCGCCCCTGGATGGTGAGCTCCATGCGACGGCCGCGCCGCTGGAAGAGCTTCACCTCGAGCGACTCCTCGAGCTCGCGAACACGGCCCGAGATGGCAGGCTGCGTGGCATTCAGGCGCTCGGCGGCCGCGGTGAACGAGCCGAGCCGCGCGATCCAGCACAGGGTTTCGAGATTGGTGAGACTGATGCGTCGCATGCTATTTATTTTAAAAACTTATATGAAAGTATAAATAAATATCAGTAGAAATTATGTTTTAGCCCATCTAATCTGCGCCTGCGTAGCCGTGTCTGCCGTTTCGCCAATTGGTACGCACGCAGCCATGCGCTGTCCCGGCCACGCATCATGCGGTAAGGAGGATCACACCCATGTCTGCATCACACCGCGCTCAGCCGCGCCCGTCAGTGCCGCGGCGACTCGCGCTCAAGCGCTTTCTCGACACCGCAATCGCGGCTGTTGTCATCACAACGGCAGCCGGCCTGCTTGCAAGCGCCCCGGCCCAGGCCGCCTTCCCTGACCGGCCAGTCAGGATTGTGGTTGGCTTTGCGCCGGGGGGCTCCGACATCTCGGCGCGCATCATCGCGCAAAAGCTTTCCGACCTGTGGGGCCAGGGCGTGGTCATTGAAAACCGCCCGGGCGCAGCCGGCAACATCGGCGCCGATGTCGTGGCCCGCGCGCCCGCCGACGGCTACACCATCCTGCTCTGCGTCAACTCCTACACCATCAACACCACGGCTTATCGCAACCTCAGCTGGAATCTGCTTCGCGACTTCGCACCAGCCGGTCGCTTCGCAGCCTCACCGCTGGTGGTGGTGGTGAATCAGAATCTCCCGGTGAAGTCGGTACGAGAGCTCATCGATTACGCGCGCGCCAATCCAGGCAAGCTCAACTACGGCTCGGCAGGCAGCGGCACCGCACCGCATCTGGCGGGTGAACTCTTTGCCATCAACGCCGGCCTGTCGATGACCCATGTTGCCTACAAGGGGTCGGGGCCGTCAGTCACCGCGCTGGTCGCCAACGAGGTACAGCTGTCGTTTGGCGCGCTGTCGGCCTTTGACGCCTTCATCAAGGATGGAAGGCTGCGTGCGCTCGCAGTCACCACCGCCGAGCGAAGCCCGCAGATGCCGCAGCTGCCCACCGTAATTGAGGCAGGCATGCCTGGCTTTGATGCCGACATCTGGTACGGACTCCTGCTCCCCGTGAAGACCCCCGCAGACATCGTTCAGAAGGTTGCGGCCGATCTTGGACGCGTGATGGCCGATACCGACACCCAGGCGAGGCTGCGCCAGCGCGGCCTTGAGCCAGCGTATCTTGACGCCAGGCAGATGGGCGAGCTGATGGCTCGCGATGTCGCGCGATGGAAAGCGGTTGCCGAACGTATCAAGCTGGCACTCGATTGATGCGCGCGCCCTTCAGCCGCACCCTCATCGATCTGATCTGCGAGCAGTCCGAGCGCTATCCGCGGCAGCCCGCGGTGATCGACGAGCGGGGTTCATGGACCTACCCCCAGCTGCGCGACCGCTGTCTCGCGCTTGCCTCGGCGCTGCAGGCCGCAGGCATCGGCCGTGGCGATCAGGTGGGACTGCTGGTGAACAACCGGGCCGAATGGATAGAGATCTGCGTAGCGGTGTCGGCGCTTGGCGCGGTGGCCGCGCCGTTTTCCACCTGGTCCACGCCGCGGGAACTCGACTTTCTCCTGCGCGATTCCGCGGCCCGCATCCTGATCACGCTGGACCGCCTGGGTGAGCGTGATTACGCTGCCGAGTTCTCCTCCCTGTTCGCAGATACCGACCGACGCCCCCCTGCACTCGAGCAGCTTGTTGTCGTGGGCGAATCCTGTCCGGCGGGCGGCAAGGCCTATGAGACCTGGCTCGCGAGCGCACCGGCCTTTGAATTGCCCCCGCCGGGCGAGCGCGCCCGCCCTGACGATACCGCGTTCATTCTCTACACCTCGGGGTCTACCGCCCATCCGAAAGCGGTGCCCAACATCCATGGTGCGGTGATTGAAAACGGCTTTCACATCGGCGAACGGCAGGGGCTCTCGCCGGTTGACCGCGTGATGCTGCCGGTACCGCTCTTCTGGTCCTACGGCGCCGCCAACGCCATGTGCGCCACCTTCTCGCATGGATCCACCCTGGTGCTCCAGGGCCGCTTTGAGCCCGGGCCTGCGCTCGACCTGATCGAACGCCATCGCTGCACCTCCATCTATACGCTCCCGGCCATCACCCATGCCCTCATCAGCCACCCCGACTTCGCGCCCGCGCGCACCCGGAGTCTGCGCACTGCAATGACCATCGGCACGCCGCAGGATGTCGCCACGGTTGCACAGGTGCTCGGTGCGCGCGAAGTGTGCAATGTCTACGGGCAAACCGAGTCGTATGGCAACTGCTGCGTGACCTGGCATCACTGGCCACTCGAGCGCCGCATGGCGGTGCAGGGGCCGCCGCTACCCGGTGTCAGGCTGCGAGTGATTGACCCGGAGAGCGGCCGGGAACTCCCGGCAGGCGAGGTGGGCGCAATCGAGGTAAGCGGCTATCTCACGCCAGGCTACATCGGCGCGAGCGCCACGCAGAACGCCGAAGCCTTTACCGCCGATCGCTATTTCCGAACCGGTGACCTCGGCTCGCTCACCCCCGAGGGCGACCTCATCTTCAAGGCCCGCACCTCCGAGATGATCAAACGCGCCGGCATCAATGTGGCGCCCGCCGACATCGAGGATGTGCTGCGTCAGCATCCATCGGTGGCGGCTGCCGGCGTGACCAGCGCCCCCGACCCGCTGAAGGGCGAAATCATCGTGGCCTACATCGTGCCCGCGCGCGACGCGCAGGCCACTCCGGAGTCGCTGCGCAGCCACTGCCGCGCGCTCGCTGCCGCTTACAAGACACCCGACCGCTTCGAATTCATCGAAGCGCTGCCCGTTACCAACACCGGCAAGCTGCTCCGCCGGGAACTCAAACAGATGGCGGCAAGTCTCGCGCCAAACGCCTCCGGAGACGCTCGATGAAAGCCGGTTTTTTCACCATGCCCATGCACCCCCGCGGCAAGGACTGGCGCCTGTCGCTGGCCGAAGATCGCGAAGCCTTCGTGCTCGCCGATCAACTGGGATTTGCCGAGGCCTATTGCGGTGAACATGCCACCGATCCCGAGGAAAACGTTACCTCGTCGGCGCTCTTCATTGCCTCGCTCGCCGACATCACAAAAAATATCCGGCTGGGTACCGGCACCATCAACATGCCCAACCATCATCCCGTGGAAACGGCAGGCACCATCGCCATGCTCGACCATCTGCTGGGCGGACGCCTGATCTTCGGGATCAGCGCTGGCGCCCTCCCCTCTGATGCAGAAGCGTTTGGCAACTTCGACCTGGATCGTCCAGCCATGTTTCTGGAGGCGATCAACCAGGTGCTCGAACTGTGGAAAAGCGAGCCCCCCTATCGGCTTCAGGGCAAGTACTGGAACATCACCACCGAGCGCACCCATATTCCCGAATCGGGCATGGGCTCCGTGCCCAAGCCTCTGCAGCGGCCGCACCCGCCCATCGTGGTCACCGCAGTCAGTCCGCATTCAAAGGGCGTGGAAGAGTCTGCCGCCCGCGGCTGGGACACCATCTCGGCCAACTTCCTCATGCCCAAATGGGTGAAGACCCACTGGGGGCAATATGTCACGGGCTGCGAGCGGGTTGGCCGCAAGGCCGATCCTGCCAACTGGCGTGTCGCCAAGAGCATCTGCGTGGCGAAAGACGACGCCACCGCCAGACGCTACGTCACCGACCCCAACGGCCCCTATCACTACTACTACCGCTCGCTGATGGGCAAGTTGAAGCGCCGCGGCGCGCCGCTCACGCTGTTCAAAAACGATCCCAACCAGCCCGACAGCGAAGTCACGCTCGAGGCAACGGTGGAAAACCTGGTGATCTATGGTTCACCGGACCGCGTCGCCGACGGCATCCTTGCGCTTCGCGAGCAGATCGGGGACTTCGGCACCCTGCTCTATGGCGGCATGGACTGGCAGGACCGCGAGCTTGGACGCAATTCCATCATCCTGATGGGCGAGCAGGTGATGCCGCGAGTCAACGCGGCACTCGGGGCGTAAAGCGCCCCACACAACAACATCCATGGAGACAATCATGAACCGACGACGGTGCCTCACCAACGCAGCCGCTGGCGCGGCTGCACTCGCCCTGCCCGGATTCGCCGCCTCGCAAGGTCAGGTCCTCAAGCTGATGGTGGGCTTTCCACCGGGCGGTTCGGGGGACACGTTTGCCCGGCTGATCGCCGAGCAGCTGCGCCCGGAACTCGGCAATATCGTGATCGAGAATCGTGAGGGCGCAGGCGGTCTTACCGCTGCGGAGGCATTTTTGCGCGCGCCCGCCGACGGCTACACGGCGATGATGCACACCGCGTCGTCGGCTGTCTTCGCGCCGCTCATCCGCAAGAAGCCTCCATATGACCCGCTGAAGGATTTTCAGTGGGTCGCGCTGATGTCGGTAGCGCCACTTGTGATTGTGGCCAATCCGTCGCTTCCCACAACCGACCTGCGTACCTTCGTCAATCATCTGCGCGCAAAGCCCGGCGAACCGTATGGCAGCGCAGGGATCGGTGCGTCCACGCATCTTGCAGCCGAACTCCTTTTTGATGTGGCGGGCGTGAAGATGCTGCACGTGCCCTACAAGGGCAGTGCGCCGTCCATCACCGACACCATCGCAGGCAATGTCACCTGCATGCTCGAGACGCTTCAAACAACGCTCAAACTGCACCGCGCGGGGCGCCTCAGGATTCTGGCGGTACTGGGTGAATCCCGACTCGGCGCCGCGCCAGACATTCCCACTGCGCGCGAGCAGGGCTTTGACGTGCTCGCTTCCACCTACAACCTGCTCGCGCTTCCGGTGGGGGCGCCGCCCGAGCGGGCCGCCACCCTTGCACGTGCACTCGGAAACGCCATGCGTAACCCCGAGTTCCAGCAGCGTCTGGTTGCCGACGGCCTGCAGCCGCTTGCCAACGTGAGCCCGGACGCAGCCCGCGCGTTCGTTGCCTCGGAAGTGGCCCGCTGGACACCGGTGGCGCGTCGTCTCGGTATCGAGATTTAACAGCTCCGCCCGCCTGCCACCCAGCATCCATGCCCGCTCCTGCGCTTCCCCCCTCCCCCGACCGCGGCACGATCGCCAGGCTGCTGCAGCCGCAGGCAATCGCGATCGTTGGCGCCTCGGAGCGGTCGCGCTGGTCGGAGGCGCTCTGTGACAACCTGGATCGCGGTGGCTATCGCGGCGCACTCCACCTCATCAACCGTCACGGCGGCGCGGTGCACGGACGCTTGTCCCACACCAGTTGCCAGGCAGTGGGAGCGCCGATCGATGTCGGCATCATCATGGTTCCGGCGGC
This sequence comes from Burkholderiaceae bacterium, assembly GCA_049423065.1. GTDB lineage: Bacteria > Pseudomonadota > Gammaproteobacteria > Burkholderiales > Burkholderiaceae_E > SYIM01. The sequence continues at coordinate 50,498 of JBMSQB010000009.1, read as the reverse complement.
CGCCGTGCCCGATGCGATCGACGATCTGGCCGCGGCTCGCGCGGGTTCAGCGGTCGTGCTGTCTTCAGGTTTTGCCGAAACAGGCGAGGCTGGCCGCGCGCTTCAGGCCGAGATCACCGCTCGCGCGCGACGCGCGAACCTGCGGCTGGTGGGCCCCAACAGCCTGGGGTTCATCAACTTCGCGGGCGGTGTTCACGCCTGGACCACGCCGGTGCGTGCGCCCTCACGCGCCGAGGGCGTTGCCATCATCTCGCAAAGTGGCGCCACGGCTTTTTTTCTCACCGAACTCGCCTGGCAGCAGGATCTGGGCGTGAGCTTCGTTGCCGCCACCGGCAATGAAGCCGATCTGGACGCAAGCGCTTTCATCGAGCATGCGATCGACGATCCGGCAAGCCATGCCATTGCGCTCTTCATCGAAACCGTCAGACAGCCTGCGCGCTTCCTGGCGGCTGCGCGCCGCGCCGCCGCAGCGCGTAAACCAGTGGTCGTCCTGAAGGTGGGCGCAAGCGACGCGGTCACGCGTTCAGCCCAGGCGCACACCGGCGCCCTGGTGGGCGATGACCGGCTGTTCGACGGCTTGTGCGAGCAATATGGCCTGATCCGTGTGCGCTCGGTCGAGCAGCTGCTCGCTACCGCCGACATCGCCGGACGCGCAGGACCGCTTCGCGAGGGCGGACTCGCCATTTTGTCGAACTCGGGGGGCATCTGCGAAATCGCAGCCGACACCGCCGAGGCGCACGACCTGGCCGTGCCAGCGCTTGCTCCCGAGACCGCAAGCCGCCTGCGGGAAGCGCTCCCCGGCTTTGGCACACCCAACAATCCGCTTGACCTCACGGGTGGGGTCGAGCCTGCGCGCTGCGCCGACGCGGTGCGACACCTCGCCGATCAGCCTGGCATCGCGGCGGTGCTCTGCATCTGGTATGCGGTGCCGCTTGAGCCCTTCGAGGAGAGCGAGCGGCTCTCTGCGCTGCATCAGCACCTTGCGCGCGCGCTCAATGACATCGCAGTGCCGGGCTTCATGGTGTCCTACACCCACACCCGTATCAATGATCACGCCCGGGCGCTGCTTGCTCGCCACCACGCGCCCTACAGCGCCCTGGGGCTGGATCGCGTCGTTCAGGCGCTCGCGGGTGTCAGCAAGTGGTCGGCTTTCCTGCGCCGTTCGGGCCATCAGGCGACAGGCCCCGCTGCATCCGGCCACGCCGATACCGCCCCGAAGCTCCACCCCGCTGCCAGCCCGGTCGTCCGCCCGCGGTCCGAACATGCCGCGCTCGCCTGGCTCGCGAGCGAAGGCGTACCCGTCATCCCCTTCACCCTGGCGACAAGCGCCGAAGCCTCGGTCGCCGCCGCGCGCGCGGCAGGCGGCAGCGTGGTGCTGAAAATCGCGTCGCCCGATATCGCACACAAAAGCGAAATCGGCGGCGTCCTGCTCAATCTGACAGGCGATGCGGCGGTCGCCGCCGGGTACGCGCAGCTCATCGAGGCGGCGCGCCGCCATGCCCCCGAGGCAAGGGTCGACGGTGTGCTGGTCACCCCCATGCGACGGGGCGGAATCGAGCTGATCGTAGGCATCGCACGCGACCCCGAGTGGGGGTGGGTACTGGCGCTTGGACTGGGCGGCGTCTGGGTCGAGGCGCTCAAGGACGTGGCGCTTCGCGTGCTGCCGGTTGGGCAGCCTGACATCCTGCACATGCTCGCCGGGCTCAAGGGCGCAAGCCTGCTACGAGGCTATCGCGGCACGCCCGCCGCCGATCTCGAGGGGCTGGCTGCTGCGGTACTTGCCATTGCCCAAGCCGCCACCCGGCTTGGTCCCGAGCTCCTCGCGCTCGATATCAATCCGCTCCGGGTGCATGGCAGCGATATCGAGGCTCTGGATGCGTTGTGCGTCTGGAGCGACCCGCTATGACCCACTGGATCATTGCCTGATGCGAACACCAATCTGTCACCGACTCGGCTGCGAGGTTCCAATTTTCGCGTTCTCCCACTGCCGCGATGTGGTGGTCGAGGTGACGCGTGCCGGCGGCTTCGGCGTTCTGGGCGCGGCCACCTTCAGCCCCGGGCAACTCGAAACCGAATTGCGGTGGATCGACTCGAAAACAGGCGGCAAGCCCTACGGCGTCGATGTGATCATTCCCTCCACCTACGATGCCGAGGCCGAGCGGGCGATGGGCGATCTCGATCGGCTGATCCCGCCGGAGCATCGGGCCTTCATGGACAAGCTGCTCGCCGACGAGGGCGTCCCGCCGCTCCCGCCCGGTGAACGCGAACGGATCCAGCGCGATATCGTCGAAGGCCGTGGCAGCATGACCCCCGACGGCGCCCGACGGCTGGTCGAGGTGGCCTTGCGTCATCCGCAGGTGCGCATGATCGTGAGCGCGTTGGGCACCCCGCCCGCCGACGTGACCGCGCACATCCGCTCGAAGGGCGTGGTGATCGGCGCCATGTGTGGCAAAGCGGCCCACGCGCGGCGTCAGCGCGAAGCGGGGGTGGATCTCATCGTCGCGCAGGGCACCGAGGCCGGCGGTCACACAGGCGACATCGCCTCGATGGTGCTGCTGCCCCAGGTGGTCGAGGCCTGTGGTCCCGATGTGCCGGTGCTGGCAGCGGGCGGCATCACCCGCGGCAGCCAGATCGCCGCTGCGCTTGCCATGGGCGCGCAGGGCGTGTGGTGCGGCACCGTCTGGCTGGGCACGCGCGAGAGCGAGCTTGATCCCTTTGAAAAGCAGGCGGTGTTTGCTGCCCGTTCCGAAGACGCGGTTCGACGGCGGGCACGCACGGGCAAGACCGTTCGGATGATTCGCAGCAAGCTCTCGGAGGCCTGGGAGCAGCCGGGCGCGCCCGGTTATCTGCCAACACCGCTACAAGGCGTGCTCTACAACGAGGCGCACGCCCGCGTGGTGCGCGCGCGCCGGGCTGATCTCTATTCGTTTCCGGTCGGTCAGGCCGTGTGCGATGTGAACGAGGAACAGTCGGTTCGCGACGTCATGACTCGCATGCAGACCGAATATCTCGATGCGGTCGAGCGCCTGACCGCGCTCAACCGCGAGGAGTAAGCCGTGTCCGAGGTGCTGGTTGAGCACGAAGACGGATTGGTGATCATCACCATCAACCGTCCCGAGGCAAAAAATGCCGTCAATCGCGCCGTGTCCTACGGCGTATGCGCAGCGGTCGACGAGCTCGACGCCCGGGACGATCTGCGCGTGGGCATTCTGACCGGCGCGGGCGGCACATTCTGCTCGGGGATGGACCTCAAGGCCTTTCTTCGTGGCGAGGTCACACGGGTGGAAGGACGCGGCATTCTGGGCATTGCGCTCACGCCGCCCCGAAAGCCATTGATTGCGGCGGTGGAGGGCTATGCGCTCGCTGGCGGCTTTGAGGCAATGCTTGCATGCGATCTGGCGGTGGCGGCGCGAAACGCCCGATTCGGCATCCCCGAGGTCAAGCGCGGCCTCGCCGCCGCAGCGGGCGGCCTGCTGCGGCTGCCGCGCCTGATTCCGCAACGCGTGGCCATGGAACTCGCGCTCACCGGCGACATGATCGATGCCGAACAGGCGCTGCGGATCGGGCTCATCAACCGCATCACCGAGCCCGGTGAGGCGCTCGCCGAGGCACGCCGGCTGGCGCATCGCATCATCGCCAACGCGCCGCTCGCCGTGGCCGCCTCCAAACGCGTGATCGTCGAGCAGCGCGACTGGCCGATCGCCGACATGTTCAACCGCCAGCAGGCCATTACCGGGCAACTGCTGACTTCCGAGGACGCCCGCGAGGGCGCGACGGCGTTTGCCGAGAAACGCCCCCCCGTCTGGAAAGGACGCTGAGCCATGATCCGCGCCGCCACACTCGACCAGGTTCGCTCCTCGCGCGTCGCCCGCCAGATCGACACGTTCGAAGGCCACATCACCGATTTCATCGCCACCTTCGAAAAGCGCGCGCCCGGGCCGCAGGCCTTTCTGGTGGAGCAGAACCCAAACTGGGTCACGCCAACCCATTTTCATCTGGAGCATCAGTTCCAGGTGATTGTCGGAGGCTCCGGGTCGCTGGGACGCACGCCCGCAGCGCCCTTCGCGGTTCACTATGCGGCCCCCGAAACCGGCTATGGGCCCATCACCGCCGGCCCCCAGGGCATCGCTTACCTGACGCTGCGCGCAGAAGGCGATACCGGCGCCTGGTACCTGCACAAACCGGGTGTACGCGAAAAGATGCGTCCGGGCCTCAGGCGTGAGCAGCAGCACGGCATGCCGTCGGACGCGGTCCGCACGCCCAGCCTTCTGTCACTCGGGACGCCCGTCATCGAGGCGCTGATCACCCCGCGCGCCGACGGCTTGGGCGCCTGGCTCATGCGCCTGCCGCCGAACCAGTCGGCCCGGGTTGAACCCAATGCGCCACATGGCGGCCGCCACTATGTCGTCACCGCAGGGGTCGCGCACTTCCATGACCTGCGGCTTGAATCGCTGTCGGTCGCGTTTGCCGACCCCGACGAGTCCTGCGAGGTCGCCGCTGGCCCAAGCGGCGCCGACGTCCTGGTTCTGCAGTTCCCATTACAAGCTCGACAACAGGAGACCCACCCATGAAGTCGCATACCCATGCACTCACCGCGGCACTGGCGCTTGCCCTCGCCAGCGCCGCGCCCCTCGCACAGGCCCAGGCCACCAACTGGCCGGAAAAGCCGGTGAGGATCGTGATGCCTTTCCCGACGGGCGGCGCATCCGACGTGCTCACCAGAATCCTCGCTGATCAGTTGCGCTTGAAACTCGGCCAGACCTTCGTGGTGGAGAACCGTACCGGCGCGGGCGGCAACATCGGCATGGAGGCCGGTGCCAAGGCCGCGCCCGATGGCTACACGCTCACCAGCGCCACCATCGGAACGCTCTCGATCAACCAGTATCTGTTCAAGAGCCTGCCCTACGATCCCGAGGGCGGCTTCTCCTACATTTCAACGTTCTGGGCCAACTGCAATGTGGTGCTGGTTTCGCCCCAGCACAACCAGGCGCGCACGCTCAATGACTTCATCACCTGGGCCAAGGCGCAACCAAAGGGCATCAACTTCGGATCCTCGGGCGTGGGCACCACACCGCACCTCGCGGGCGAACTGTTCCGGGTCCGCGCCGGCATCTCGGCCACCCACGTACCGGCGCGCGGGGCGCCCCAGACCATCTCGATGCTGCTCTCAGGCGCACTCGACACATCGATCGACAACATCGCAAGCTACGCAGGGCTTCTCGCCGGCGGTCAGGTGCGTGGCCTCGCGGTGACCTGCCCGGAGCGCTGGCCGACGCTGCCCGATCTGCCCACCATGGCCGAGGCCGGCATCCCCGATTTCGTGATCACTTCATGGGGTGCGCTGGTTGCGCCTGCCGGAACACCGGCGGCAATCGTCGAGAAGCTCTCCCGCACCGTGGCCGAGATCGCCGCCGACAAATCGGTGCAGGAGCGCTTCCTGACAGCGGGCGCGCGTCTCACCTCATCCACCCCCCAGGAGACCGTTGCCTTCGCCGCGCGCGAACGCATCAAGTTCCAGGAACTGATACGCCTTTCGGGCGCCAAGGCAGACTGACATGTCGGAAGTGAAGGATGCGCTCGCCACGGGCAGCGCCTGGCAACGCTGGGGTCCGGATGACGAGCGTGGTGCACTGAACACCATCACACCGGCGCAGGTGCGTCGCGCCACCGCGCTGGTGCGAACCGGCACGGTACTCAGGCTCGCGCAGCTCCTGTCGCCAAAAACACCGGTACCCGCGCATCGCTGCGGGCTGCAGCACTTCATGGGCCGTGATGGGGGCGACTACGCTGCCGGGGCAAGGCGTCCTGGCGGCTTTCAGTTTGCCGAGGACACGGTGGTGATGCCCCTTCACATCGGTACCCACGTCGATGCACTCTGCCATGCCTGGTACGACGACCGCCTCTATAACGGCTACCTGGGCAGCACCCTTCGCAGCACCACGGGTGCGGCAAGACTGGGCGTGGACAAGATGCCGCCGGTGGTCACGCGCGGCGTTCTGCTCGATCTGGTGCGCCTGCGGGGGCGTTTGCTGCACGATGGCGAGGTGATCACGCGCGCCGACCTGGAAGACGCCGCAAGCGCAATCGGCGTTCATCTCGAGCCGGGCGATGCGGTGCTGCTTCGCACCGGCTGGCTCGAGGCACAGAAAACGGTTTCGCATCCCTCGTTCAACACTGAACCCGGCATCGACCTCGACGCAGCGCAGTGGCTTGCCAATCAGGACATTGCCATGGTGGGCGCCGACAACTTTGCGGTTGAAGTGCTGCCCTTTGCCGACGGCACGGTGTTCCCGGTGCACCAGTGCCTGATTCGTGACTACGGCATTCCCCTTCTGGAAGGACTGATGCTCGACCCACTCGTGGAAAGCGGTCGTCATACCTTCATGTTCGTGGCGAGCGCGCTACCCATCGTGGGGGCAACAGGCTCGCCCTTGTCGCCGGTCGCGATTCTCTGAGACCCGTCATGGCCACTGCCAAACGCCCGCTCGATGGCATTCGCGTGCTGGAAATCGCCTCGATGATCTTTGGCCCGCTGGCGGGGCAATACCTGGGCGACATGGGCGCCGAGGTGATCAAACTGGAGCCGCCCGAGGGCGACCTGACACGTGCGATCGGACCGCGCCGGTCAGCCAGGATGGGCTCGTTTTTCCTGACCTCGAACCGCAACAAGCGCAGCATTGTGGTCGATCTCAAGCGCCCGGAAGGCCGGCAGATTCTCGACCGACTGGTCGCGCAGAGCGATGTGCTGCTGCACTCGATGCGCACACCCGCAGCCAGGCGCCTGGGGCTCGATTACGACCTGCTCGGGCGGGCCCACCCCGCCCTGGTGTACTGCCATGTCACGGGCTACGCCGATCATGGCCCCTACGGCGGACGTCCGGCCTACGACGACATCATCCAGGCGGCCTCGGGGCTTGCCCGTCTGCAAAGCGTCGTGGCGGGTGAACCCCGCTTCATTCCCACCATCGTGGCCGACAAGATCAGTGGCGTGCATGCCGCCTATGCAATCGTGCTTGCGCTGATGCACCGGCTGCGCACCGGCGAGGGCCAGCAGGTTGATGTGTCCATGTTCGAGACGCTCGCCGCCTTCAACATGATGGAACATCAATGGGGCCATGCGTTCGAGCCACCGATTGCGCCAATGGGCTATGAACCGGTCGCAAAGGCGGTTCGAAGACCTTATCGAACCCGGGACGGACATCTGGCCTTGCTTCCCTATACCGATGCGCATTGGCGGCGTTTCTTCGAGCTTGCAGGCGCCTCCGGAGTGATGGCCGACCCGCGCTTTGCGACCTTTGCAGCGCGTCAGCGGCATTTCCGCGAGGTGTGGGACGAGGTCGAGCAACAGGTTGCCAGGAAAACCAATGCCGAATGGCTGCAACTGCTCACCCCCGAAGACATTCCATTCTCGGTTGTGAACAGCCTGGAGGACCTGGTGGCCGACCCCCATCTGCACGCCATCGGCTTCTGGAGCATCGAAGAGCATCCCACAGAGGGGTTGCTGCGCGTGCCGATGAATCCGCTGCGGCTGAGCGCCTCCCCACCCGCAGTGCGCCGCCTGCCGCCGGGGCTGGGCGAACACAGCACCGATATCCTGCGCGAATGCGGCTTTGATGCCGCCACCATCGCGCGTTTCACCGAGCCGGGCGGCGTCTGTGCCGCCGAACCAGTCAGCCCACCATGATTCCACGCACCCTCTTTGATGCCGATCACGAGGTCTTCCGGACCACCGTCCAGCGCTTTATCGCGGAGCGCGTCACGCCTCACCACGCCCAGTGGGAAAAAGACGGCGAGGTCCCGCGCACGCTCTGGCGCGAAGCCGCTCAGGCAGGGCTTCTGTGCTGCAACGTCTCCACCGACTACGGCGGCATGGGTGGCGATTTCCTGCACAGCACGATCCTGATCGAGGAATTCGCACGCGCAGGCGCGACCGGTCCCACCTTCTACCTGCACTCCGATATTGTCGCGCCCTACCTGGTCGACTTTGGCACCGAGGAGCAGAAGCGCACCTGGCTGCCGCGGATGGCCTCGGGTGAAGTGGTGTGCGCACTCGGCATGAGCGAGCCCTCGGGTGGCAGCGATGTGCAGGCCATGCGTACACAGGCGATCCGCGATGGCGATCACTACGTGATCAATGGTCAGAAGGTATTCATCACCAACGGCCACAGCGCCGATCTGCTCCTTCTCGCCTGCAAGACCGATCCCAAGGCCAGGGCCAAGGGGGTGAGCCTCATCCTGGTGGAAACCGATCGAGCCGGCTTCACGCGCGGCAGAAGGCTGGAAAAAATCGGCTGCAAGGCGCAGGACACTGCGGAGCTGTTTTTTTCCGACCTGCGCGTGCCGGTCGGCAACCGCCTGGGCGGCGAGGGCGAAGGCTTTGCCATGCTGATGACGCAGCTTGCGCAGGAGCGGCTGATCCAGGCCATCCGCGCAGTCGCCAGCAGCGAGGCGGCCATTGTCTGGACCCGCGACTACGCGGTAGGCCGCGAGATGTTCGGCCAAACACTGGCCGACTTTCAGAACACCCGCTTTCAGCTTGCCGAGCTTCATGCCGAGGTCCTCGCGCAGCGCGTCTTCGTCGACCGCGCGATCGAGCTTCACCTGCGGGGCGAGCTCGATGCCACCGATGCGGCTGCAGCCAAGCTCACCACCACCGAGCTGCAGGGACGGGTGATGGACCGCTGCCTGCAGCTTTTCGGCGGATGGGGCTATATGTGGGAGTACCCGATCGCGCGCGCCTATGCCGACGCGCGGATGTGCCGGATCGGTGGCGGCAGCGCCGAGGTGATGAAGCAGATCATCGGGAACGCGCTCCTGCCGCGAGTTAAAAAGCCATCCTGACGGGTAAGCCATGAACGCGCCCACCGATCGTGCAGTCACGTCTGACCAGACAGGCGCCGATCAACTTTCCTGCGCGGTCATCAGCGGGCTCACTGCCCTGATCCGCGCCCAGAGCCCGCAGGCACGCGATATCCGCCTTGAGCGTCTCGTCCGTTCGGCCGGGGGTCTGTCGCGCGAGAACTGGCGTCTCGATGCTTCATGGACCGACGCACGCGGCACGCACTCGCATGAGCTGATGCTGATGCGGGACGCCTCGGGAACCCTGCTCGAGACGGAACGCGACCGGGAATTCGCCGTGCTGTCGGCGCTCGCGCACAGCGATGTGCCCACGCCCCGTGTGCACTGGGCCGATCCCGATGGCCGCTATCTGGGCGCCCCCTCGATCGTGATGGATCGCATGCCAGGACAGTGCGACTACCTGGTCCTGAACGGCTCGGCGCCCATCGAGGCGCGACTCGCACTCGCCCAGCGGTTTCTGGAAGTGCTCACCAGGATTCACGCGTTCGACTGGCGCGCGGCGGGCCTGGGCGCAAGTCTGGGCGAGCCGCAGGACAAGCCCTCATCGGTTGAACTCGCGCACTGGACCAGGGTCTATCAGCGGGTGAGACTCGAGCCTCACCCGGAGCTCGACTACATCCATGCCTGGCTGTCGGCGCGCGAGCCCGAGGCCGAGGCGGTTGTGCTGGTACACGGCGACTTCAAGCCAGGCAACGCGCTGGTGGAGAACGGCCGCATCACAGCCAAGCTTGACTGGGAAACCGCGCACCTTGGTGATCCGCTGGAAGATCTGGGCTGGATCACCAATCCGGTGCGGCGCCGCGAGCATCAGATCGCCGATCATTGGGAACGCGAACAGATCGTTACCGGCTATCGGGCCCTCACCGGCCGGATGGTCAATGAGCATCACCTTACCTGGTGGAACGTGTTTTCAAACTGGAAGCTCGCGGTGATTCAGCTCACCGCCATCGCTGAATTCGTGGCGGGTCGCTACGACCGCGTTTTCCAGACACCCTCCTGGCTCTACCGCCCCATGTTCCAGATGATGGAGCGCGCGTCATGAGACCCGATATGGGCGAGCAGCTGGACGGCACCTGCCGGATCCTTGAACAGGTGGTGGCGCCCTGTGTGAACGATCCGTTCGCGCGAACGATTCTCGACAATCTCGTCGCCAATCTCAGAATGCTTGTTGGCGCCATGCCGGGGGTGGCGGCCTTTCTGCGCGATGACAATCAGGCAAGCGCAGCGCTGCTCGCCACGCTGCAGGCAACGCTCTCGCCCGAGCTCGCGCAGCGCGTCGCGGATACGCTCGCGAAACCCGCGCCCGATGCCGCTGACAGCAAGGCGCTCGATGTCCGGAACACCGCGCTTCGCGCCCTGCTTTCCGAGGCGATCTGCTCACCCGGTCTTACTCCCTCGCACCACCAGGCGATTCGCCGTCACCTGAGCGAACGCGCCGCCAGGGTGCCCATGCGCTATGTCCCCACGGTTGCCGCAAAGCCTGCTGGCAACGCCCCCAACGTCACCTCACCGCACAATGCTCACGCCACTTGACGACACGCTCTGGCATCAGTTGCCCACCACTTTCGACCATGTCTGGACCAGCGATCCACGTTTCTTCGACCGCTACTGGTTTGCAATGTATTCGGGCGACGGCCGCGTTGCCATCCAGGTCACGATGGGCGCATATCGCAACATGAATGTGCTCGACGGCGGCGTGGTCGCTGTGGTGGGCGGCAGGCAGACCAACTTGCGGGTCTCCCGGTCACTCAACGGCAGCGTTGACACCGTCTGCGGCCCGCTTCGAATTCGCCCGATCGAACCACTGAAATCGTTCGAGATCGAGATCGCGCCGGGCGATCACTCGCCCCACGGACGGATTGTCTGGGAGTGCGTGGAACCCGCCCGCGAGGAGCACCCGCACTACGAGCGTCTCCACGGGCGGACGGTGGAAGACTATCGTCGCTTTGATCAGATCGGTGTGGCGAGCGGCGAACTGGTGGTGGGCGGTGAACGTATCGGCTTTGATCGCTGGTGGTCCTGCCGCGACCATTCCTGGGGCGTGCGCCGGGGCATGGGCGTTCCGGAGCCGGTGACGGGTCCGCGAACGCCGCTGAGCGAGAAGGGCCATGTGATGTCGTTTCTGTTTTTCTCCACCGACACCATGAGCGGGCATCTGCTTTTTTCAGGGCGGGGCGATGATCCCCCCTACACAACCGGCACGGTCACCATGCGCCACACCGAAACGGTTCATCATGCACAGTCGATCAGCCTCGCTGTGGAACTGCATGAAGGGACGCGGCGCTTTCGTTCAGCCACCGTGACTGCAGTGTTTTCCGAGGGGCGTGTACTCAAGCTCGCGCTCGATGCGCAAGGCGCCGCCATCGCCATGCAGGGGCTGGGCTATAGCGGCGGCTGGCAGGATGGCAAGGGCCTGGGCGCCTGGCGCGGCGAACACGTCATCGAAACCGATGTCTGGGATGTTTCGCATCCTTCGCGCATCGTCTACCCGGACGGCACGCAGAAGGAACACTGGCACCGTATCCAGCCGGTCAGCGTGCGCGCCGACTTTTCCGGTGTGGTCAGCCACGGCACCGGCAGCATGACGCTGACCATTGCCGGGAGACTGCCCGGGCATCTGCAACTCACCGCGGCCGGAGCGATCCAGGCCCGTTCCGGTTCCTGACCAGAGAGCCCCCGCATGAGCCTGTCCGATCGCAGCTGCATCACCGGAATCGGTGAAACCGCCTACACCAGAAACTCCACGCGCAGCGCCTTTCAGCTTCAGATCGAGGCCTCGCTCAAGGCCATCGCCGACGCAGGCCTCAGTCCCAGGGCGATCGACGGCGTGATTCCAATCGGTATCGTGAGCGGCACCGCCGATGACTTCATCGAGAATTTCGGCATTCCGGACCTGCGCTTTTCCGCTGTCATTCCGCATGGTGGCGCGAGCCCGGTGATGGCGCTGCAGGCTGCCGCGGCGGCAATTGCCGCAGGCATCTGCCACCACGTACTGATCACCTTCGGGCGCAACATCAGCGCCATGGCCGGCAACAACAAGGCCGGGGCGCGGATTCACAACATGCCCCAGTTCCACTATGTAACCGAGTTCGAGCATCCGATGGGGGCGAGCGCGCCCGCGCAGCTTTATGCGCCGATGGCCCGCCGGCATATGGCGCTCTACGGCACCACGGTCGAGCACTTCGGCGAAGTGGCCGTGGCTTGTCGTGCGCACGCCATCCTGAATGGCAACGCCCTGATGACCAAGCCGATCACGCTTGAAGACCACCGCGCCTCGCGCATGATCGCCGATCCTTTTCGGCTCCTCGACTGCAGTCTGGAAAGCGATGGCGGCGCCGCTGTGGTGGTCAGCAGCGCGCAAGCCGCGCTCGATGCCAGGCACCGGCGCGTGTTCATATCGGGCGTGGCCGCCGGGCATCCTGATTCACCAGGGTCCATCACCCAGCGCCCCGACATCACCAGTCTGGGTATCGGCAAGGCCGCACCGCGGGCGTTTGCCATGGCCGGTGTCACGCACGACGACATTGACGTCGCCGAAATCTACGACTGCTTTACCTACGCGGTCATTCGGCAGATCGAGGACATGGGCTTTTGCAAGCGCGGCGAGGGTGGCCCGTTTGTGTCCGATGGCCGACTGAGGCTGGGCGGCGCCCTGCCCACCAACACCCACGGCGGACTCCTCTCGCAGGCGCATGTCTGGGGCCTCAACCATGTGGTGGAGCTCACGCGTCAGTTGCGCGGCGACGGTGGTGCCGCACAGGTCGCCGATGCGGAAGTGGGGCTGGTCACCGGCTATGGCGATCTGGGCGATGGCGCGCTCGCCATTTTGCGCAGGGAGTGAAATTCATGAATGACATTGCAGCCCGTCCGCCGCAGCTGCCCACCGATCTGTCGCGCCCATTCTGGGAAGCCGCACTTGAGGGCAGGCTCGTGCTTCAGCAGTGTGCAAACTGCGGCGTGCTCAGACACTATCCCCGCCTGCTCTGCAGCCACTGCCATTCAGAGGCCGTTTCGTGGCGCGAGGCAAGCCGCCGAGGCCGGATCCATAGCTGGACGGTGGCCCATCATCCGTTTCATCCCTCGTTCCGCGCCGAGGTGCCCTACACGCTGGTCACCATCGATCTGGAAGAAGGGCCGCGCACGCTGGGCCGGTGGGTGGGTGATACCCCCGTGCTGGGCGAGCCCGTGCTGGGCCGGTTCGAGCGCCGTGATGACGGCGTCGATCTGGTGTTTGAAAGGGCCTGATCCAGGCAGGCAACCGACCGGCGCATGGCCATTCTGGGCCGTCACGCCAGCCGATCCCGCCATTGTGCTAGGGTGCACATGCACGGCGCCGGTCGCCTCATCGATCGCTAAGCGCGCGCCGCCCAACGCTCCCAGGATTGCGCTTCGTGACCACCGACCTCCGCCTCACTTCCCTGTTCCCGCTGCTTCGATGGCTGGGCTATGGCGGCCTGATTCCGTTTGCCGCGCTGGCAGCGGGCGGCCTGCTGCTGCGCGACCCGGCCTTGCGCGCGCAGTGCCTGCTTCTGCTTCAGGTTTACGGCCTCTCGATCATCAGCTTCGTGGGCGCCATATCGTGGGGCATCGCCTTGATGGCAAGCGATCATCACGAGACGCTCCGGCGCCAGCTTTTTCTGTGGAGCGTTGTGCCATCGCTGATTGGTTGCGCGAGCTTCCTGCTGTCGGCGTCTGCCGGTTGCCTGTTGCTTGCCGCCACCGCCGCGCTTGCTTTCGTTGTCGACATGCGAACCCTCTCTGTGCTGGGATTACCAGCAGCGTGGCGAAGGCTCCGCCTCCATCTGACAGCGGGCGCCATCATCGCGCTGCTGACCGGCGCGCAAGCCGCGCGTGGACTGGGAAGCTGACCGGTTTCGCCATCGCCAGACGGGGCACGCGCTCCGTGCAGCCACGGTCTACCAGGGAATCGTCAAGCCCCGATAGTCGACGAATCGCGCACCAGGCCCAGGCTCGATGGCATCGAGTGCTGCCAGCAGCCCGCGCGCCGCTTCCTCGGGCGATACCGTTTCGGTGGCTGCCGACACGAAGCGCTGCGACAGGGGCGAGCGTACGGTTCCAGGCTGCATGGCCGCCACCACCAGTCCGGGCAGACGGCGCTGCAACTCGATGGCTGCAGTCTGCAGCAGCATGTTCAAGGCCGCTTTGGAGGCGCGATAGCTGTACCAGCCACCCAGCCGGTTGTCTGCGATGCTGCCCACGCGCGCGGACAGCTTGCCGTAGAGGCAACGCCCGCGGGCAAGCCGCGGCGCCAACTCGCGCAGCAGCATGAGTGGCCCCACCGCATTGATCTGCATGAGGCGATGCAGGTTCTCGTGACGCACGGCCGCAAGCGACTTCTCAGGACCTGTGGAGTCGGCACTCAGCACGCCCGTGGCATCAATGACAAGCGACAACGGCTCACCCGCGAGGAGAGTGGACAGGCTGTCTGCGAGCCGGCCCGGGTCACCCAGATCGAAGCCCGGATGGGTCGATCGACCGAGTTCGAAGACGCTGGCGCAGGCTGGGTCTGCGGCGATGGCGTTGCAAAACGCCCGTCCGATCGTGCCTGATGCGCCGATGACCAGCGCGGTGTATCCATCGGGAAGGGAGTGCATGGGCCTGCTCGGGTAGCTCGCCGCTTATCCCTGCGCCTGCCGCTGCAGGACCGCAAGCAGTTTGGCCGCCGGGCGGGACCGGACCTCGGATTCAGGGAAGATGGCGCGAATACTGATGGGAATGAAAGGCGACAGCGGGCGAAAACTCAACTCGCCGAATTTACCGCAGCGCTCGGTTGCGCGGTCGACGAGCGCGAGCCCCATTCCCCGGCTCACCATGAGACACGCGGCAAGCGATGAACTCGCCTCGATGCCTACATGCGGCGGCGCATGACCGTGAGCGGTGAAAGTCTGTTCAATGAGACGCCCGAGCGGGGTTGAAGGTCCGGTTGAGATCACGTTCCGGCTGGCGAGCGCTTCAAGCGGAATGGCTCGTCGGCGCGCAAGCGCATGGCCACGCGGCAGCGCACACACCATTTGTGATTCCAGGAGCGGGCGGCTTTGGAGTGACGCTTCTGTAAACGGTTCGTAGACCACGCCGATGTCGGCCTCACGGCGCGCCACCCGTGCCACGGCGAGCATATTGGGTAGCGAATGAACCGATACCTCGAGCCTCGGGCTGTCGACCTGCAGCGCCGCGAGCGCCTGCGGCAGCAGCGCACTGACCAGGGTGGGCGGCGCGGCCACCACCAGTCGGCCGGATCGGACATCACGGAGCTGACGCATGAGCTGCGTGACCGTCTGCACCCGACCAAAGATCTCATTCAGCTCGGGCTCGAGTGCAAGCGCTTCCGGCGTGGGATGAAGCCGGCCGCCGGCACGCTCGAACAGATTCATGCCGAGCTGCAACTCGGCATGCTTGATGATTGCGCTCACGGCGGGCTGGGTGACATGCAGGGCACGGGCGGCACCCGTGATACTGCCGGCCCGCATGACCGCGTAAAGCGTTTCAAGCTGTTTGAGTGTCATGGCATAAGCTTACCTTATGGCAGGGTTGCGATAAGTGATTTGCGCCCGCCAGACGCATCGACTCAGACTGCAGGAATTCCTTTTCAATCCAACGCACTGATCCTGCCATGACCCTGACGATCAAACCGCTCGCCGCGCCGCTTGGCGCCGAGGTCACCGGAATCGACCTGCGCCAGCCGCAATCTGCCGATATCCGTAAAAAACTTTACGACGCCTGGGTCGAGCACGCGGTGCTGGTCATTCGAGACCAGAAGCTCGAACCCGCCGAGTTTCTCGACGCTGCGCAAATTTTCGGCAAGGCCCTGCAGCAGCAGTTGCGCAAGTTCACCCTGCCCGAGCTCCCCCTGGTGGGAACCATCTCCAGCCGCGACCTGCCGCTGGTTGACGGAAAGCTCCATGTTCGGGGCGAGAACTATCACACCGATCACTCCAACTATCCGGCGCCGCCCAAGGCCACCACACTGCACGCGATCAACCTTCCCGATACGGGCGGCGACACGCAGTTTGTCGATGTTCGAAAAGCCTTCGACGATCTGCCCCAGTCGCTGCGGCAGACCATCGTTGCCCTCCGGTCCCCTCATGTCTACGAGGGCAGCCACAGCCCGCGCAAGATGACGGCGCTGTCTGCCGAGGAGCGCGCCAAGGTTCCTCAGACAAGCCAGCCCCTGGTCATCCGTCACCCCGACAGCGGCCGCCATGCGCTCTATCTCAACACCGGGCGGATGGAAGGCATAGAGGGAATGCCGGCCGACGACGGCTGGGCGCTGATCGACCAGCTCTACAAGCACGCAACCCAATCGCGCTACGAATACCGACACCGCTGGCGGGCAGGCGATATGGTCATCTGGGATAACCGTAGCGTCATGCACCAGGCCAACGCCGACTACGACCCCGCCCAGTACCGTTTCCTGTATCGCATCATGCTTGAGGGCGCACCGCTCCAGGCCGCTGCATGATGCGCGTCTGAACGAGGGCACCAGTCATCAGGCGCCCCGAAACCAAGTGAGGAGACCCATGGACCGCATCATGATCAGCCGACGAAACGCCTTGACTGCCGCCGCAGCGCTCGCCGCCGGTATCGCCGCAGTCATCGTCAAACCAGCCGCAGCGCAGAGCGATTTCCCGTCGCGCCCGATCAAGATGATGGTGCCGTTTACGGCAGGCGGGGGAACCGACATCCTGGCCCGGGCTCTCGCCTCCAAAATGTCCGAGAACATGAAGCAGTCGGTGGTGGTGGAAAATCGCCCGGGCGGCAACACGTTGCTCGCCACCCAGGTGCTTGCGCGCTCACCCGCCGATGGCTATACGCTATTGATGCAGACCAACAACCTCGCCTCCAACCCAACGCTTTACGGCGCCAAGGCAGGGTTCGATACCGTGCGAGACCTCGTACCGGTATCGCTGGTGGCAGGCAATCCGCATGTGCTGGTGGTCACGCCATCCCTTCCTGCCCGCACCTTGAAGGACTACCTCGAACTCGGCCGCGCAAGCCCGGACCGGATCACCTATGGCTCGGCTGGCAGCGGAACCGTCAATCACCTGGCAGCCGAGCAATTGGCAATGCTGGCGGGGGTGAAGCTCCTCCATGTGCCGTACAAGGGAAGCGGGTCGGTGATGCCAGACCTGCTCGGCGGACAACTGAATTCGCTCGTTGCGGCCATGCCAAACGTGCGTCAGCACATTGAAGCCGGACGCCTGCGTGCGCTGGCCGTCACCACGCTCAAACGCTTTCCAGGGCTGCCCGACGTTCCGACCGTGGCCGAGTCTGGCTATCCAGGGTTCGATTTCCAATCCTGGTTCGGCGTTGTTGCCCCCGGCGGAACGCCACCCGCCATCATCACCCGCCTGAATACCGAGATCCGCAAGGCGCTCGCCGATCCGGGTGTGATGGAGCGACTCGGCAACTATGTGGTCTACGCCTCCTCGCCTGAAGAGTTCGCCGAATTTCTGGGTCGGCAGATCGAGGCGAGCGCGCGTCTGATCAAGGCGCTGGGCGTCACCGTCGACTGATCAGCCAACCCCGCCATCACCATCTCCAGCCGCGGTGGATCCACTCGCCGGGCGACGCGACAGGGAGTCATTCATGCGACGTCTTGTATTGAAAGGGTTGGGCGCCACGCTGCTGGGCGCTGCCGGATCTGTGCGCGCGCAGAGCCCGCCCCCATGGCCATCCAGACCGGTTCGCGTGGTCGTACCGTTTTCGACAGGTACCGCTGCCGATCTGGTCGCGCGGGCACTGGGCACACGACTGTCGGCCATGTGGGGGCAGTCGGTGCTGATCGAAAACGTTCAGGGCGCAGGCGGCAACATTGGCGCGGCGACAGTCGCGAAGGCGCCAGCCGATGGCTATACGCTCTTGATGGGCGGCATCAATCTCGCCATCAACCCCTCGCTTTATCGCGACATGCAGTATGAGCTGCAACGCGATTTTCGCCCGATTGCGCTGGTGGGTGTCGCACCGCTGGTCATCGTTGCAAACCCAAGTCTGCCCGCTTCCACGATCACCGAACTGGTCGCCCTCAGCCGACAGGGCGACAAGCCCATCCTCTATGGCTCAGGCGGCAACGGAAGCATCACGCACCTTGCCCTTGAAATGCTGAAGAGCCAGACCGGTGCCGCGCTTTCGCACGTGCCCTACAAAGGGATCGCGCAGATGATGACCGACGTGATCGGCAACCAGATTCCGCTTGCCTGCCCCGCCCTCGCAAGCGCGCTCGGTGCAATACAGAGCGGGCGGATCAAGGCGCTGGCGGTAACCACCGCGCAACGCTCCAGTCTGCTCCCGTCGGTACCCACAGTGCGCGAGGCCGGCATCGCCGACTTCGACGTGTCGGCCTGGAACGGCCTGCTCGCGCCCGCCCGCACTCCGGATGAGGCGGTGGCGCGCATTCTGAGCGATGTCGACAGCGTGGTACGCATGCCGGAGTTCGTCGAAGGGCTGCGCAAGCAGGCGCTCGAGCCCGATTTCCGCGGCCCAGAGGCGTTCAGGAGTTTTCTCGCGGGCGAACTCGACAAGTGGTCACGACTGGCGCGCGCTTCAGGCGCCCGGATGGACTGACAAACCTCAAGGGCAGGCGAATGTCCAAGACTGCAACGCTTCGTATTGGCGCTGGCTCGAGCTTTGCCGATGACCGGATTGCCCCGGCGGCCGATCTCGCCGAGCGGGGCGCGATCGACTACCTGGTGTTCGAGTGCCTGGCCGAGCGAACCGTGGCGCGCGAAAACCAGACCCGGCGAAAGGATCCCTCCAAGGGCTATACCCCGCGCATGCTGGACCGCCTGGAGGCTGTGCTGCCGGCGTGCCTGCGCAACGATGTGAAAATCGTGAGCAACATGGGCGCGGCCAATCCGATCGGCGCGGCCGAGCTCGCGCGCGCCCATGCCCGCGACTGCGGTCTAGGCGATATCCACTGCGCGGTGGTCACTGGCGACGATGTATCTGAACTGTTGCGTCGCCAGCCTCAGCTGCGGCTCATGGAGTCGGGTGAGCCACTCGAATCCCTGCTTCCAGCCATGGTGTCGGCCAACGCGTATCTGGGTGCTGACGCGGTGTGCCGCGCCATCGCCACCGGCGCCCGCCTGGTCCTCACCGGCCGGGTGGCCGACCCCTCGCTCTTTCTCGCGCCTGCGATGCACCACTTCGGCTGGTCCTATGACGACCTGCAACGCCTGGCCGCCGGTACCGCTGCCGGGCATCTGCTCGAATGCTGCGCGCAGGTCAGTGGCGGTTGTTTCGGTGACCGTCTCGGAGGCAAGGATGTGCCCGATCTCGCCCGACTGGGGTTTCCGTTTGCCGACATCGATGCCGACGGCAGCGTGGTCATCGGCAAACTCGATGGCACGGGCGGTCGAGTGGACGTCGCCACTTGTACCGAGCAGCTCCTCTACGAAATCCACGACCCGGCCGACTACATCACCCCCGACTGCGTTCTTGACATCACCGGGCTCGACCTGTTTTCGGCAGGCGCTGATCGGGTCCGCATGACCGGCGCGCGCGCGCGTCCGCGTACGCCCACCTACAAGGTCACGGTCGGCTACGACGATGGCTATATTGGCGAGGGCCAGATTTCCTACGCCGGCGAGCATGCACTCGATCGTGCCCGCTGGGCGGCTGAAGTCGTTCGGGAGCGTCTGGCCGATCGGGGATTCTCCTATCGGGAAACGCGTGTCGACTACATCGGCATGTCGAGTCTGCACGGCATGGGTGGCGGGCGCGTGGAGCCCTATGAGGTGAGGCTTCGCATCGCGATGCGCTGCGACTCGAGAAAGGCTGCAGAAGCGGTCGGCTTCGAAACCCGCGCCCTGCACGTCAACGGTCCGGGTGGTGGCGGTGGTGGCTCCGACCCCATCGTGAAAGAGGTGCTTGCTGTTCAATCGGTCCTGATTCCGCGCGAGCAGGTGGATCCCCAGGTCCGGATCACGGAGCTTCGCTCATGACAGCGCTTCATCAGATTGCCCACGGACGCGCGGGCGACAAGGGCAATACCTCCAACATCTCGGTGATTGCATTCGACGCGGCCGGATGGTCGCTCATCCGCGACCGGCTGACTGCCCAACGGGTGCAGCAGGCGTTCGCACATATCGCTACCGGACCGGTTCGACGCTATGAGTTGCCGCGCCTCAAGGCGCTCAATTTCGTGATCGAGGGCGCGCTTGGTGGCGGGGTAACCCGCTCGCTCGCACAAGACGCTCACGGTAAATCGCTGAGCAGCCTCATGATGAGCATTGATATCTGATCCTGACCCCTGGGGGAGAGTGGCGTGTCC
Organism: Burkholderiaceae bacterium; assembly: GCA_049423065.1. GTDB lineage: Bacteria > Pseudomonadota > Gammaproteobacteria > Burkholderiales > Burkholderiaceae_E > SYIM01. The sequence continues at coordinate 30,349 of JBMSQB010000009.1, read as the reverse complement.
GTTGTGGTTGCCTGCCTGGATAACTGGGCGCCTGCAGTTCGCGAGGTGGTGCGCGCGGTTGTCCGCCACCAGACCGAGCAAGCGCTCGAACTCTGCTTTGCCGACTCCTACGACGAGGCCGAGCAATATGGACTGATTGAGCGCGCCGAGATCGCACTACCCGGTTGGGCGGCCATCACTGGCCCCATGCTTGATCGGGCCCATCGGCTTCGTTTCATTCAGAAGTGGGGCATTGGTGTAGACCGCATCGACGTGAACGCTGTGAGGGCGCGAGGCATCCCGCTCGCCATCACTGCAGGGTCCAACGCCGCCCCGGTTGCCGAGCTGGCCATTGCGCTCATGCTGGGGGTTTACAGACGAATCGCACAGGTTGACCGCGCCATGCGGGAGGGTCGTTGGCTGAAGGCGGAGATGCGCGAGGTCTGCTTTCAGATCAGTGGCAAGACGGTAGGCCTGATCGGTTTTGGCAACATTGGAAAAATGCTGGCAAGACGGCTTCGCGGGTTTGAATGTGAGGTGATTTATCACGACACGCTCCGTGCGCCCCCCGCGCTTGAGGCGGAGCTGGGCGTGCGCCATGTCGACTTCGCCCAACTGATCGAGCAAAGCGATATCGTGAGCCTGCATGCGCCGGCCACGCCCGCCACCGAACATCTCATCAACGCCGACACCCTTGCCGCAATGAAGCGCGGTGCAATTCTGATCAACACCGCCCGCGGCGAGCTGATCGACGAAGCGGCGCTCGTGCGTGCGCTCACAAGCGGGCACCTGCGCGGGGCCGGTCTGGATACGTTCGCGCAGGAACCGCCGCCGGCTGACCATCCGCTGCTGCAACTCGACCAGGTGGTGGCGACCCCACATATCGGCGGTGGCGTATTCGACAACGTTGAAAATGTTGCGCGTCATGCGATCGGCAACATCCTGCGATTTCTGTCCGGTGCGCCCATCGCGCCAGCTGATCTGATCATCTGGCCAGCACAGGCTGCAGCTTTTCAATCGACGAGGCAATCATGACTTCCCCTCCCGGCCAAACACCGCCTGGCGCTACACCTCCTGGCGTTCGAAATCGGCTGCGCGAGCGCTTGCAGCGCGGTGGACTCGGCCTGGCCATGATCGTCAAGCAGATGCGGTCGGTCGACATTGCACTTGCCGCAGCCACGTGCGGCTACGACGCCGTCTATGTCGATCTGGAGCATGCGGTGATCTCGGAGTCTGAAGCCGCACAGATCTGCATCACTGCCGCCAATATCGGCGTCACACCGCTGGTTCGTGTCCCCGGGCTGTCGGCCTCGGCCATCACTCGCATCCTCGACGCGGGCGCACTGGGCATCGTGGCACCACATATCGAGTCCGCCGAGGAGGCTCGCGCGGTGGTCGCTGCGGCCCGGTTTGCCCCCCTGGGCGAGCGTTCGGTGGCAGGCAGCTGGCCGCACTTTCACTACCAGTCGCTACCTGCCTCGCAGGTCCGAAGCCTCCTCAATGCCAACACGATGGTGGTCTGCATGCTCGAGACGCCGACAGCCGTGGAACGTGCCGACGAAATCGCCGCGGTCCCCGGTGTCGATGTACTGCACATCGGGTCCAATGATCTTTGCGATGCGATGGGCATTCCCGGGCAGTTCGAGCATCCCCGTCTGGCCCGCGCCTACGACACCGTGGTTGCTGCCTGCCAGCGTCACGGCAAGACGCCTGGCGCCGGTGGACTGGGCGGATCACCCGAGGTCGCGCGGGCGGCAATCGGCCAGGGCATCCGGTTCATCACCGCAGGTAACGACTGGGCATTCCTGATCAGTGCAGCTCGCCAGCGCGCGGCGCTGCTGCGCGAACTCGACCCGGAAGCATCGTCACCCACCAACCAGGAGTCGAATTGATGCGTGTCATTGCAGAAGATCTGTGGTTCCCGGAGGGCCCCGTCTGGGTGGGCGATGGCAGCATGCTGGTGGTTGAGATCCGGCGGCGCACGCTCACCCAGATCTGGCTGGACGGGCGCAAGCGAATCGTGGCTGAACTGGGCGGCGGACCCAATGGCGCCGCCATCGGTCCCGACGGCCACGCCTACGTCTGCAACAACGGAGGCTTTGCCTTTCGTCAGCGGCCAGACGGCCGTTGGGTCACCCATGGCACACCTGATGACTACGACACCGGTCGAATCGAACGGGTGAACCTCGCCACCGGCAAGGTCGAGCGTCTTTATGATCGGGTGGGCGACGGCAAGATTCGAGGGCCCAACGACCTCTGCTTTGATGCGCACGGCGGCTTCTGGTTTACCGACCCGGGCAAGACCCGACACCGCGACTGGGACCGCGGCAGCGTCTGCTACGCCAAGGCGGATGGCTCGTCAGTGCGTGAACTGATTTTCCCGATCCATAAACCGAATGGGGTGGGCCTCTCGCCTGATGGCAGAACGCTCTACGTTGCCGAGACTGAATCTGCCCGCCTGTGGGCGTGGGCACTCAAGGGACCGGGCGAACTGGCGCAGCCAGCCACGGCATCGCCCGACTCGCCGCATGGCAGCCGCCTGGTATATCAATGGCCGGGCTACGCGCGCTTTGACTCGCTCGCGGTCGAGGCCGACGGGCACATTGCGGTTGCCACCCTCGACCGCGGAGGGATCACCCGCTGCCACCCTGCCGACGGGAGTGCAGACTTCATCCCCGTGCCGGGTGATACGCACATCACCAATGTCTGCTTCGGTGGAGAAGGCCTTCGCAAGGCCTACGTCACCCAATCGTACGCAGGTCGACTGGTCGAGATCGACTGGCCCCAGGCCGGCCTCAAGCAGTTTCAAATCTGAAGGACATCCCCATGCATTTCCTCGTCATCAGCACACCACGTCCCGAAAAACCGTCCGAGGCCCGTGCCAACCAGAAAGCGTGGTGGACCTGGCTGAACCCTTTGATCGCTAACGGCACGGCCAAGCATGTCTACACCAAGCTGGGACGGGGCGCGGTCATCATCTTCGAGGTCGACTCGCTCGAGCGGGTTCACGCGCTGGTCAACCAGTGGCAGGAATGTGTGCCGGCCACGTTCGAGGTGATGCCGCTTCTGCCCTGGCAGCATCAGGCCGCGATCGCACAGGCGCAGACCAACCCGATGGCGCTTTAGGCCGGTACCCCGGGCGTTGCTGCCGCGACGCCGCCGTCACCCTGGCGGCCGCGCCGGGCCGCACGCCCTTGCCCCCTCCCGAATCCTGACGCAGATGCTGGACGTCGCCCGCCGAATCCACTACCCTCGATTCGCCTGAACGGGTTCGCGCGAAACGAACCCGCAGTTCGAGAACAAGCGCACCGTGCGCAGACAACGTCCGAGGAGGAGCCCCATGAGTTCGTCGTTTTCACGTCGCGATGCGCTTCGCGCAAGTGCCGGTATCGCCACCTTTGCCATTGGCGGCAAGGCCATGGCCGCCTGGCCCGATCGTCCCATCACGCTGATCGTTCCCTATCCCGCAGGGGGCGGCACCGACATTGTTGCGCGCACGCTGGCGCCCATCATGGAGCGCGAACTCAAGGCCACCATCAATGTGGTGAACCGGGCGGGCGGTGGCGGCGTCACCGGCCATGACGCAATCGCCCGTGCGCAGCCCGACGGCTACACGATCGGCATGATCACCAACGACCTGTCGTTCTACACCCACCTGGGTCAGTCAAAGCTCACCCATCGCGACTTCACCAAGATCGGCCAAACCAACGAGATCCTGGGCAGCGTCACGGTCAGGGAGGGCGCGCCCTGGAACACCGTCGGCGAACTGCTCGCCGCCATCAAGGCGCAGCCCGGCAAATTGCGCGGCACGGGGGCTGCACCCGGGGTCAACTGGCACGTCGGTTTCCTTGGCATGATGGACAGCCTCAAGATGGACCCACGCTCGGTGGTGTGGGTGCCCGCGCAGGGCGGCACGCTGGGCCATCAGGACGTCGCAGCCGGCGGCTCAGAGTTTTCAACCTCGTCGCTTGCCGAGGCGCGCGCGCTCCTTGAAGCGAAGAAGGTACGCACGCTCTGCCTCATGGGCGATGCGCGCGCCGAACAGTTCCCCGACATTCCCACCCTCAAAGAGGCCACCGGCTCTGACTGGACCTTCGCCGTGGTGCACGGCATGGGCGGCCCGAAGGGATTGCCCGCCGAGATCACCGCCCGCCTGAGCGAGGCGCTCGCCAAAGCGCACGCCAACGCCGATTTCCAGGCGGCTTTGAAACAGCGCACGATCCGCGCCATCAACCGCAAGCCCGACGCCTGGGAAGCGATCCTCGAGCAGCAATTGAACGCTTACGGGCGCCTGCTGCGCGACGCCGGCCTCGCGCGTGGCTGACCTCGCCCGGCGCCTGGGCACGGCGCTGCCCGTGGCGGCGCTGGGTATTGCGGCGATCTGGCTGTCGCGAGACTTTCCCCCGGTGCCCGGACAGACGTACGGGCCCGGGTTGTTTCCGACCCTGCTCGGCTGGGTGCTCACCGCCTGTGCCGTGGGGGTAGCACTTCAACCAGCGGGTGCGCCCGCCACCGCTGCGACGCCCCGGGGTCGCCTCGCTGCGGTGATCTACGCGCTCGCACCCGCCGTGCTGCTGCTGGGCTGGGAATCCGTCGGCTGGCCTGTCCTGTCGTTTGCGCTCGGCACCATACTCCTCGCCGTGGGTCGGGTACGGTGGTGGCGTTGCCTCGCGGGCGGTGCACTGATCGCCGTGCTCACCTGGGTACTCTTTCCCATGCTGCTTCGCGTGCCACTGCCGCGCGGGCCGCTGCCTTTCATCCCCTACTGATTCCGCGAGGCTACGCATGGACGCCTTGCTGCGTGCCTTCACGATGGTCGGGCAACCCGAGGTGCTGCTCACCATCGTTGTTTCATCGATCTTCGGCCTGGTGGTGGGCTTCATCCCGGGTCTCACGGCCACGATGGCAACCGCCCTCCTCGTGCCCTTTGCCATGTTTCTCGATCCGGTCTCGGCGATTGCATCCATCGTTGCCGCCACCGCCATGGCGATCTTCGCGGGCGATATTCCCGGCACGCTGCTGCGACTTCCTGGCACGCCTGCATCGGCCGCCTACGTCGATCAGTCCTATCGGCTGGCGATGGCTGGACGCGCGGGCGAAATCCTCGGCATCAATGTCGTGTTCTCGGCGCTGGGTGGCATCTTCGGCACGATCGTGCTGGTGACCTCCGCGCCGCTCCTTGCCGACTATGCGCTGCAACTGTCTTCCTTCGAGTTTTTCTGGCTTGCCGTCCTGGGTCTGTCCTGCGCGGTGTTCGTGGTGGGCGACAACGTGGCGAAGGGCCTCGCTGCACTCGCCTTCGGGTTGCTGCTCGCCACCGTCGGGCGCGACTACACCTCGGGCTTTCCGCGCTTCAATTTCGACGAGGCCGACCTCCTGGATGGCATTCCGTTCGTTCCTGCACTGATCGGCTTTTTCGCGCTGCCGGAAATCCTCCGGACCATGCTGGGCGATGCCGCAGCGCGCGGCCAGCCCATCACCCAGGCTGGCAGCATCTTTTCCGGGATGCTTCGCGCGGTCTGGCACTGGCGCTGGAATTTCCTGCGCTCGAGCGCGCTCGGTACCGCGGTGGGCGCGCTGCCCGGTGCGGGTGCCGATACCGCCGCCTGGACCGCCTATGCGGTATCGAAAAAGCTCACGCGGGATCCCAAGGCCTGGGAGCGGGACAGCGTGGAGGGCATCGTGGATTCCACCAGCGCCAACAATGCCGCGCTGTCCGGAGCCTGGATTCCGGCGCTGGTCTTTGCCATACCGGGCGACACCATCACGGCCATCGCCATCGCCGTTCTCTACCTGAAGAACGTCACGCCCGGGCCCTCGATTTTTCTTGAGAACGCGCATGTGCTCTACGCGGTGTTCACCACCTTCTTCATCGCCAACCTGCTCATGATTCCGCTTGGCTGGCTGGCGATCCGGGTGGCGATTCCCATTCTCAAAATGCCGCGTCAGGTGCTGATGGCGCCGCTCCTCCTTTTTGCCTGCGTGGGGGCTTATGCGGTCGACAACAATGTGTTCGGAATCGGCGTGATGCTGGTCTGCGGTCTGGTGGGCTACTGGATGGAGCACCACGGCTATCCGGTCGGCCCGGTGGTGCTGGGCATGGTGATGGGACGTCTGGTCGAAGAACATCTGATGACATCGCTCATCAAGGTTCAGGGCGATCTCACCCGGTTTTTCGAGCGGCCGATTGCCACTGCGCTTGCGGTGTTCACGCTGGTTGTATGGCTGCTGCCGCTCGCGCGGTGGGTGACCAGGCGACTGCGGCGTTCATCCCGCCCGCTTGCATCCGGCCAGGGTTGAGGGAGCACGAATGATCGCGGTCATCGATGCGCACCATCACATCTGGGATCTGGATGCCAACGTCCACCCCTGGCTTCGCGATGAGCCGCCCCCGCCCTTTCGCTATGGGGACAGCCGGCCGCTGCGGCGCAACTATCTGCCTGCGCACTACCGTGCCGATGCGGCCGGGTTCAACATCGTGGCAACCGTCTACATGGAAGCCGAACACGACCCTGCCGACCCGCTTCGGGAAACGCGCTGGGTGCATCAGATCGCCGAACGTGACGGGCTGCCCCAGGCAATGGCCGCAGCCGCTTTTTTCGATCGCGATGACGCACGCGACATCATCTTCGCCCAGGCCGCCATGCCTCTAGTGCGAAGCATCCGTCACAAGCCGCGCGGGGTGGCCCGCCCACAGGACTACAGCCCAGGGCACCAGATCGCAGGATCGATGCGCTGTCCGCGCTGGCGAGCGGGCTACCGTCATCTGGTCGACAGCGGCCTTCACTTCGAACTGCAAACCCCCTGGTGGCATCTGGATGACGCGTGCGAGCTTGCCGCCGACTTTCCAGACACGCTCATCATCCTCAACCACCTGGGCCTGCCCGCCGATCGAAGCCCGGCAGCGTTGAAGACCTGGCACGCAGCCATGTCGCGGCTTGCCCAGGCGCCGAACGTGCGGGTCAAGCTCTCGGGCATCTGCGTGCCGGGAGCCCAGTGGACACCGGAACTGAATGGCTGGATCGTGCGCGAAGCCATCAGCCTGTTTGGCGCCGACCGCTGCATGTGGGCGAGCAACTTTCCCGTTGACGGGTTGGTCGCGGGCTACGCCGACATCCTGAATGCAATGTTCGCAATCACCCGAGACCTTTCGCCTGCCGATCGCGCCCGGATCTTCAGCGGCACGGCAGCCGAGGTGTACCGGCTGTAGCCGCGCACAAGCAGGCGCACTGCCAGTATCGGTCAGATCAGCTTGGCAGCCCGCACGGCAATCGCCGAGCCGCGCTCAACCAGCGTGCACCATGTGCGAAGCGTACGTTCGCCCGGCGTTGCGGGTTGTGATGACAGATCGGTCAGGCCGGGAGCCGTGTGATCGTCGAGCGCGCGGGTTGCGTCATCGCGGTGCCGGCATTCGTCATTACGAAAGGACACCAGAAGCGACAGCAGCTCTTGAAGCCGGTCTGCCCGTGAATCAGGGCTTCCGGGTGCGCACCATCCGGTGCTGCAGTCGCTGTTTGCTGTCTGGCGGGTGGTCGGATCGTTGATCCGGGCGTCGATCAGTTGCTGCAGGGTCTCGATCTGCTCGAGGTAATGACGGTCGACAAACCGCTCCACCGCTGCGATCGTCGCAAGCGTCCAACGCCGACCACCCAGTGCCGCAACTGCGCCGGTGACCGCGCCCGCAATCCGCCATAGCACCAGCAGCCGACTGCGATGACGCCAGGGCAGCAACGCATTGAAAGCGTCCAGATGCTGGCGTTCCTGCGCAGCATGCTCCTCAAGAAGCGGGCGCAGCCCGGGATCGCGTTGCAGGGCAAGCATCATCCGGTAGATCCACACCGCGCCGGTTTCGCCGGCATGGTCCGAACGGAGCGCCGGAATCATCTGGGCCGGCAGTGTCTGCTCACGGACCAGATGGCGAACAAGCTGTTGCAGGCGAGGCCGTGCCCGCAGAAACAGCGCATACACGGCATCCATCACCCACAGGCCGCCGGGCATCCTGCCGATCAGCGCGAGTGTGCGCCATGACCGCCCGAGTCGCGCCCAGAGCAGCGCGAAAGCCGGCGCCCCGTGAAGCCAGCGCCCTTCGCTGCTGAACACATGGAAACGCTGCATGAGCGTTGCAGGGTCGGGCTGGTAACCCGACCGATCGCACGGAATGCTGAGCCCGGGCTGCGCCAGGTTGTTCCAGAGAATGTCGGCGGGGGACTGTCTGCGATAGACCGCCACCTCGCGCACGCACATCGGGCAGGACCCGTCGAAAAAAACGCTCAGAGTTGGACGCATGGCGAGGAGGATAACGCGGGCCGCTGGCCGCGAGCTCGTCAAACATCCTCTGCAAGGAGGGTCAATCGGTGGGCCTCGGCAAAGCGATCGTCGCCAGACCCGGCAGACTGTAATCGCCTAGTAGCCCCCGCCCGCATCAATGATCGACCCGGTGACATAGGACGCCGCCCCGGACAATAGCCAGATGACGGCTTCCGCCACTTCGTCGGGACGCCCCATCCGCCGCATCGGGATCACCTGCTTCATCCGCTCCATGAGCTCCGGCGGATTCGCCGCATGAATCTCGGTATCGATCACGCCGGGACGAACCGCATTGACCCGAATGCCGTCGGCCGCCACTTCCTTGGCCAGTCCGAGGGTCATCGTATCCAGGGCCGCCTTGGAGGCGGCGTAATGCACCCAAAAATTCGGCGACCCGCTGCGGGCCGCAGCGGAAGACACGTTGACAATGCTGCCACCGCCTCCCCCGCGCGAGTGCGCCATGCGGCGAACCGCCTCGCGCGCGCAGATGAACGCACCAACGATATTCAGATTGAACACCGCGCCGAGCTGGTCGGCACTCACGTTCATGACCGTGCTTTGCCCGCCCGTCATGCCTGCATTGTTGACCAATCCAGCCAGCTGACCCTCGCGGTCCGCTGCCTCGAAGCATCGAAGAATGTCGTCTTCTCGGCCCACATCGGCACACACCGCAACAGCGTGGCCGCCATCGCGCCGGATTTCACTGACCAGGGTTTCGGCATCACGATGCCTGCTTTGATAGACCACCACCGGAACGCGCCCCTCACGCGCAACGCCCCGGGCGATCGCCGCGCCAATGCCCCGTCCACCACCGGTAATGAGCACAACCTGGTTTGGCATCAGCGCTCCTCGGCGCCCCGGCAAGGCCCGGTACTGTCAAACGATTTTTCGGATGGCATCCTCGATCACCTTCTGCGAAGGAATGACTGCAAGCTCGAGATCCGGGTTGAACGGCATGGGCACGTCGGGCGCACCGATCCGCATCACAGGTGCATCGAGCCAATCAAAGGCTTTCTCCATCACCATGGCCGCCACCTCCGCCCCAAAGCCACCGGTTTTGACCGCCTCGTGCACCACCACCAGGCGACCGGTCTTGCGTACCGAGGCCAGGATCGTTTCTTCATCAAGCGGTCGGATGGTCCGCGGATCAATCACCTCGACGCTGATGCCTTCACGCTCGAGTGCGCTGGCCGCTGCCAGCGCGCGCGCCACCATGGCAAGCGTTGCCACCACGGTGACATCGGTACCTTCTCGCTTGATGCTCGCCTTGCCGATCGGGATCGCATACGGCTCAACCGGGACAGGCCCGCCTGGCCCATGGTAGAGCAACTTGTGCTCGAGAAAGATCACCGGATTGTCGTCACGAATCGCAGCCGTGAGGAGCCCCTTTGCGTCATAAGGCGTTGACGGTGCAAGCACCACCAGGCCAGGAATGTGAGCAAACCAGGCCTCCAGGCTCTGGCTGTGCTGTGCGGCCAGGCGGATCCCGCCGCCCTGCGGCCCCCGGATCACCACGGGTACGCTGGGCTTGCCGCCCAGCATGAACCGGAACTTCGCCGCCTGATTGACGATCATGTCCATCATCTGGGTGACGAAGTCGAAGATCTGCACCTCGATGACCGGGCGCATGCCGGCAATGGCTGCACCAACACCCGCTCCGCTGAAGGTGGCCTCCGAGATGGGCGTGTCGCGAACCCTGGACTCGCCGAATTTTTCCGACAGCCCTTTTGAAACCTGGAACAACCCGCCGGTCTCGGCCACATCTTCACCCATGACGAATACCGATTCGTCCCGCGCCATTTCCTGATGCAGCGCTTCGTTGAGCGCCTCGCTGACGGTCAGTGTTCGCGAACCCGTGGGTCCGGGCTCATGATGGGCAAGGTGCGGGCCAACCACTGCAGCAAACATCTGGCTCACGGTGGGCTCGTCGCTTGCAAGGCCAAACGCCACCGCGTCGGCAATCTCCTTCTCGGCGGCTTCCCGAATGGCTGCGCGTTGCCCTGCAAACCCGGTGTTGTCGTCCGCCCATCGCTCGAACCGATGAATCGGGTCGCGGGCCAACCACTCGTCCATCGCATCCTTGGACCTCGGATCCGGCAGGTTGACGCGCAGACTGTGTTGAGTATGGCGCCATGTCATTGCTTCAATGAGCGAAGGACCTTGACCCGCCCGTGCGCGCGCCACCGCTTCGCCTGCCGCCTCATGAACCGCAAGCGCATCGTTGCCGTCGATCGTCACACCCGGAATGTCGTAAGCCGCTGCCCGCGCGGAAATTCGCTCAACCGATGACGTCTTCAGAATCGAGGTATTGAGCGCCCACTGGTTGTTCTCGCAAACGAAGATCATCGGCAGCTTCCAGACCGCCGCCAGATTGAGCGCCTCGTGAAAAACGCCCTGATTCGACGCGCCATCGCCGAAGAACGCCACCGTCACCTGATCGGTGTTGCGGATCTGGGAGGCAAGCGCTGCGCCCGCTCCCAGCGGCATGGTTGCGCCGACGATGCCATTGGCGCCCAGAATATTGAGCGCCATGTCGGCCACATGCATTGAACCGCCCATGCCGCCACAGTAGCCACTGGCCTTACCCATCAGCTCGGCCAGCATCCGGTCCATCCTGGCGCCCTTGGCAATGCAGTGTCCGTGGCCCCGGTGATAGCTGCCGATGTAATCGTCGGGGCGAAGGTGAAAGCACACGCCGGCCGCGATAGCTTCCTCGCCCGCATAGCTGTGAGCTGTTCCCTTCACCACGCCTGCCTGGAACAGCTCGAGCACCTTCTCCTCGAACAATCGGATCCGAACCATCACCGAATAGAGCCGAGCGAGCGTCTCGGCAGGCATGAGCGTCGCCCGGCTGGTTGACATGTTCATGTCATTTTCGCGTGTTGGCCCGAGATCCCGGCGGTGAACTGGAAGCCGACCTTCTTGACGTGCTCGAGCGCAGCCGAGCCGAATTTCGCCTCGATGTCGTGCCCAACGCTTGGCGCATAAATCAGGTCATTCATGTCATGCGTGCCACCCGAGATCAGCACCAGCAGGTACGCGGTTTCATCGCCAACATTCTCGAAGCGACGACTGACCGCTGCCGGTACCGCAAACGTGTCAAACGGCTCGAGTATGGTTTCGTACTCGCCTTTATCGCCCCATTGCAGCTTCCACTTGCCGGTCAGCGCCATGAAGGTTTCGATCGTCTTGGCATGCATGTGCAGCGGCACACCACCGCCGGGCGGAAGTTCGGCGATGATGTTCACGTAGTCTGGGACCTTGACCCGAGCCTCACCCCACGGTCCGTTGTCGAATTCGGGTGCGGTGATTGCGAAAGCCGGCGCGGCCAGCATCTTGTAGACGCCCGCAGGTATCGGGCCTTCCTTGCGCTTTTCCCCGGCTCCCATGTATTTCAGCTTCTTGAACCGGACGATGCACTTCTCTTCCATATCTTCAGGCGTGTAGTGCTTGCTTTCCATGGTGATCTCCTCTTTTCTGGGGTGAAGGCTACTGCGGCTTTGAATTTCGGGTGGCGGATTCGAGCATTTCGAACACCGCCGCAACCTCGTCATCCTGTTTGCCCTGGGACATCATTTTTCCGAACCACTCGAGCTGCGCCTTGAGCACCGGGGCTGCGAGCCCCATCCGGTCACTCTCGTCTCGAATGAACTGCAGGTCTTTCCACAAGATGTGGGCCGGACCCGGCGCAGGCTTGAACTTGCGCTGCGCGATCATGGGCGCGCGAAAATCGAATACACGCGACTGTGCGGCGCTTGGTCCGATCACCTTGATCATCAGGTCGGGATCCAGGCCCGCCGCAACGCCAAACACAAAGGCCTCGGCAACCACCAGACTGTTGGCGCCCACGATGAAATTGGTGACCAGCTTGATCGCCATTCCGCTGCCGAATTCTCCAACGTAGTAGTTCTTGGGGGAGAACGCATTGATCACCTCGGACCAGCGCTCCGCGACCGCCTTGTCGCCGCTCACGAACAGCACACAGGCCTTGTTCGCAACCATTGAGGGCGTGCCGCTGATCGGGCTGTCCAGCATGACCGCACCGGTGGGCTTGAGCGCCTCCGCAAGCTCGGCCTTGAGCGCCGCGGCAAAGGTGCCCATTTCGAGAATGGTAAGACCAGGATGCGCACCGGAAACGATGCCGTTCGCGCCCGTGAAGCCCTCCACCATCGACTCTTCGGTGGGCAGACAGGTGATGAGCAGATCGCTCCTGCGGGCGAGCTCGGCGGCCGACTCCACCAGCTGTCCCCCGACACCAGCAAAGTCTTCTGTGCTCGGGCGCCGCACCGCAACAACGGTATACCCATCCTTGATGAGGTTTTCGCCCGCCGCGCGGCCGATTTTGCCGAGCCCCAATATGCCAATGGTTGGCTTCATGCTGTCTCCCCTTTTCCCGTAGACAGCCAACGCGAATTTGCCCTTGCTGGTGACGGGATTGCTTTACTTGATTGATATTCGAAACTTGGGACGCGCGACCAGTACGCTGTACGTTGACTTAATCGTATAACATGGGTTTCAGAAGACCGAGAGTCATCAATTTCAAAATATAAGGAGGAGTTTCAAATGATCAAAAAGGGTGTCAATCCTCAGAGCCTTCGCGCCCTGATGTGCGTGTCGGCGTTTGCCGCGGCGGTGGTCACAGCCTTTGCAACACCGGGTACCGCGCACGCTCAGCAGGCCACCGGCGAGCCCATCAAGATCGGCGCCATTCTCGCCATCACGGGTCCGGGTGCCGGCCTTGGCGGCCCCACCCGCAACGGCATCCTGCTCGCTGAAAAAGCGGTCAATGCATCGGGCGGTGTCCGGGGTCGTCCGATCCGGGTAATCATCGAAGACGACGCGAGCAATCCCGACAACGCGCGCACCAAGGCGAATGCGCTGGTGCACAACGAAAAAGTGGTGGGTCTTCTCGGGCCGTCACAGATTGCCCAGGCGCTTTCCACCGGTGCGATCACCGACCCGCTGAAGCTGCCGCAGATTGTTCCAGCCGGCCTGTCGGTCCCGATCGAACGCGAGCGCAAGTGCATCTATCACGTACTCCCGTCCCAGGAACTGAATGCCCGCGCGCTCATGGAATACGCGGCCACCGCGCTCAAGGCAAAACGGGTCGGCGTGCTGCATGACTCGGGCTACGGCAACGCCGTGATGGGTGCGCTCAAGGCAATCTCTTCCTCCTACCCAGGTGTGGAATTCGTCACCGTCGAGAAATTCGAAATCGGCGCCACCGACGTCACCACCCAGGCTGCCAAGGTCCGTGCGGCCAATCCCGACGCGGTGATGGTCATCGCCACCTCGGGCGTACCGTTCCGCGCAGTCAAGCAGGTTCGGCTCGAGGCACCGGTCATCGCAGCCATCGGCTCATCGTCATACTCCTACGTAAAGGCCATGGGCGAAGGTGCCGACAACGTGGTCATCCCCGAGTTCCTGGTTGGCGAAGACCCCCTGCCGCACCAGAAGGCGTTCGTCGACATGTACCGAAAGGAGTACAAGGAAACACCCAAAAACTTCGAGGCAGCGGGTTGGGACATGGTGCAGTTCATGGTCGCCGCCCTGCGTGCGGTCGGCCCAGAGGCGAAGCCGGCTGAAGTCTGCGAGTGGCTGCGCCGACCGCACTCGGGCATTCTTGCCGACTACGACTTTCGCGAGCCCGACCTGACCGGCATGAAGCTTCCCAGCTACGTCTATTCGAAACTGGTCAAGGGCGAATACACCCGCCTGCCGTTCCGCGTCGCAAAGTGATGACGACCCAGGGGCTTGCCCTGGGGCCGGGACGAGATTGAGCGCATCATGACGCTCAGTCTCGTCGCTCAGGCCGTACTGTCCGGGGTCACCAACGGCGTGATCTATGCCTTGATCGGCATGGGGCTCGCCGTCATCTTCAAGGGTAGCCGCGCCATCAATGCTGCTCAGGGAGAGTTCTCGCTGATCGGTGCGGTCGCCAGCGTGTTTGCCATGAAGGCGGCGGGTTTCTCATATCCCGCGGCATTTGCTGTGGGTGCACTGGCTGGCGCTGCAACGGGTGTCCTGATCGACCTCCTTCTGGTCCGGCCCATGGTGCGGCGTCGCGCACAGGAAGACGCATTCCTGCTGCTCACCATCGGAATTGCCTTCGCCATCTCGGCTGCAGTGCTGTTCTTCGCGGGCCGCGATTACTTCACGCTGCCCTCGATCGGGTCCGACGGCGTGGCGATACTGTTCGACGCCACCATCCGCTACCACGCGATCTGGGTCATCGTGATCACTGCGCTGATCGTCGTTGCGCTACGCGCGTTCTATCGTAAAACCAGCATCGGCCTGTCGATGATGGCTGCCTCCATCGACGCCGACGGCGCATCCACCACCGGTATCAACGTCGACCTCATGCGCACGGCAACCTACGGCATGGGTGGCTTGCTCGGCGCGCTGGCGGGGCTACTGGTTGCACCGCTCGTACCCATCAGCTTTTACATGGGGCTGGTGTTCACTCTCAAGGGCTTTTGCGCCGCCATGATCGGGGGGCTCACCAATCCGATGGGTGCAATCGTGGGCGGGCTCATGCTCGGACTGCTCGAATCTCTTGCCATCGTCTTTATCGCCTCGGCATACAAGGATGTGGTCGCTCTCACTGTACTGATTGTCATCATGATTCTTGTGCCCCACGGCATCCTCGGTCGCGCCGGTCGGGCGGGCGGTTGACACCATGAATCGGCGTGCACTGCTTGCAATCGCAATCGTGGCCTGGGCAGTGCTGCCATGGGTACTGCCCAGACATTTCACCGATCTGCTGGTCTTTGCCGCCATTTATTCGGTCGCTGGCCTGGGCGTGGGACTGCTGCTTGGGCACTGCGGCATCGTGACCCTCGCGCAGTCTGCGTTTTACGCGATCGGCGCCTATGCGTCGGCGATTGTCACGGTGAATCTGAAGCTGCCCATGATCGTTGGCGTGGCTGCCGGACTCTTCACCAGCGCTGTCATTGCGCTCGCGCTGGGCTGGCCTGTTCTCAGGCTCCGCGGATACTTTCTGGCGGTCGCCACGCTCGCGCTCGCCATGATTGCAAGCGCACTGTTTTTTGAATGGGACTGGCTCACGGGCGGCACCATCGGACTGGGCGGAATCCCCAAGCTGGGCGCCTTCGGCGTGGTGCTCGATACGCCGCAGTCGTTCTACTACGCCGCCTGGATCACCGCAGCGCTCGCCATGCTTCTGGTGCACAACCTGGTAAGCGGCCGTACTGGTCTTGCCATGCGGGGCATGCGTGACGCCATCGATGCAGCCCGTGTGCTGGCCATCGATATCCACAGTCTGCGGGTCCAGATGTTCGTGCTCTGCGCGATGCTGGGCAGCCTGTCTGGAAGTCTGTTTGCCCACTACACCGGCTACGTCAGCGTTGCGAGTTTTTCGATCGACAAGGCGATCCTCTTCCTGTTGATTCCAGTCATCGGCGGTGCGGGGTCCATCGCGGGCATCATCGTTGGCGCACTCTTTATCACCTTTGTTCCAGAGGTGCTCTCGAAGATCGGAGACTTCCACGGCATCGTATTCGGCCTTGCCCTGGTGGTTGTCGTGATCGCGGCGCCGCACGGTATCGTCGGTACCATCGAACGCTGGTGGCACAACCGGCGCTCGGGCGACGCTTCGACGGCAGAGGCCCGGCGATGACCTTGCTCGACGTTCGCGAAATCGGCCACAGCTTCGGCGGCCTGAATGTTCTGACCAATGTCAGCTTCGAGGTGCCGGCCGGGAAGATCGTTGGGCTGATCGGTCCCAATGGGTCTGGCAAAAGCACGCTTTTCAACATCATCAACGGATTTCTGGTTCCCCGGGCGGGCAAGGTCTTGCTGAACGGCTCCGATCTTTCCACCATGAGCGTCGAGGCACGCAGTCGGGCGGGACTCGTTCGAACCTTCCAGACCCCCAAGGTCTTCGAGCACATGACCGTGATCGAAAACCTGATGGCAGGTGCCTACAAGCTCACGCGCTCGGGGGTGCTCTCGGACATGCTGCGCCTGCCAGGCGCGCGACGCGATGTCGCAGCGATGCGAGATCAGGCGCATGAGCTGTGCCGACGCTTCGGTCTTGAGCGCCTGCATGCAACTGCAGCCGGCCTCCTCACCAGCGGACAGCGGCGAATGCTTGAGCTCGCTCGAACCTATGCCGGCAAGCCCCAGCTGCTGCTCCTCGACGAACCCTCGTCGGGTCTGACTGCCGAAGAGGTTTCGCAACTCGGTGGGTGGCTCAAGACACTGAATGATGAAGGCATGACGCTGCTGCTCGTCTCGCACGACATGCAGCTCATGAACGTGGCGAGCATGGTGCATGTGCTTTATTTTGGCGAGATCGTGGCCACCGGCACCATGGACGACATCCAGCGAAACCCGAAAGTGCGCGAGGTCTACCTTGGCGCGTAACACGCAATCGCCCAGGGGCAGCCATGCTTGAGACGCATCAGCTGGCAAGCGGCTACGGCAAGATGACGATCCTTCGCGATATCGGGATCCGCGTCGGTGATGGTGAGGTCGTGGCGATCGTTGGCGCCAATGGTGCTGGCAAAACCACGCTGGTGCGAACAATCTGCGGTCTGATCGCCCCCAGTTCGGGAAAGATCGTCAAGAACGGCACCGACCTCACCCATGTACCCACCCACAAGCGGATGCGGCACGGAATCGCAGTCGTGCTTGAAAACCGGCGTCTCTGGGGCGAGTTGACAGTACGCGAAAACCTCAGGCTCGCAGAAGTCAACGCCCGATCCACCACGTCGCCCCGGATCACCTTCGAAGACACGGCCAAGCTATTCCCAATCATCGCAGAGCGCCACGCCAGTCCGGTTGAACTGTTAAGCGGCGGCGAGCAGCAGATGGTCGCCATCGCCCGGGCACTCCTGATGCAACCCGATCTGCTGATCATGGACGAACCCTCAACCGGCCTCGCGCCGAAGATCGTGAAGGACATCCTGCGGATTTTGGCCGGTTTGCGGGAACGCGGAATCAGCCTGCTGCTGGTCGAGCAAAACGTGGCGCTGGTGTCCGAAATCGCCGATCGAGGTTACGTCATGTCCGTAGGGAAAATTGTTCACACCGTCGGCCCCGGAGAATGGGCCGGCTTCCTGGCTGACGAGAAGCTCGTCAAGGCCTATCTCGGCGGATAGGCTCCGCTCCGGGCGTCAGCGCCGCGCCAGTGTCTCACCTGTCAGAGGACCATCCATGCCCATACCCGTGATCCTGCCGACCCTGGGACCGGCGATCGAGGAAGCAACGCTGGTAACGTGGCTTGTTCCGCTCGGGTCTTTCGTGCGTCGCGGCGATCCGCTGTTCAGCGTTGAAACCGACAAGACGCTCACCGACATTGAAAGTACGGATGACGGCTATCTGATCGAAATCAAGGCGGCGGAAGGGTCCACCATACGGGTTGATCAGGAGCTCGCGCTCCTTGACGAGCACCCCGCCCAAGGTGCTGTGACGCAGGCGTCCGCTCCGCCGCCTGCAGCGCCTCCTGAAGCGGTCGCATCGCCAGCACCGATGGCGACCGCCTTTGCCGAGTCGGGAAAAGCGCCGACGCAGGACGCCGTTGCGATATCGGGCGCGTCAGCCGAGCGTTTTTCAGAGACCGCCCCGACTGGCAAGTCGCACGCTTCGCCCCGTGCGAGGCGACTCGCGCGCGAGTCTGGCGTTCCCATTGACCAACTTCAGGGCAGTGGCCCAGGCGGTCGAATCGTCGAGAGAGACATCACCGCCTTTGTCGCTCAGGCAGTCGCAGGCACATCAGGCGCGACCGCGCAGCCCGCCACGTTGAAACGATCCGGGCAATTCCGTGACCTGCCGCTGTCCGCCGTGCGTCGGTCCATTGCGCGCAGGATGATGGAGTCCGCGCAGGGCGCACCGGTGTTCTTCACGACCGTCAAGGTCCTCACCGACCCGCTCACCGAATTCCGTTCGCAGCTGGCCCGCGCACGGTCTGTACAGGTGAGCGTCAATGATGTGCTGGTCCGCGCCTGCGCGCTTGCGCTCCGGGAGCATCCCGGGATCAACGCGAGCTTCACGGGCGAAGCCATCAGGATCTTCGAGGACATCGATATCTCCATTGCAGTGGCAATCGACGACGGCCTGATCACCCCTGTCCTGCGCAACGCCGACCAGAAAGGGCTGATTGCCGCAGCCACAGAAATCAGAGCGCTCGCCGACAAGGCGCAACGCGGGCAACTGCTGGTCAATGAATACCAGGGTGGCACATTCACGGTATCGAACCTGGGCATGTTCGGTGTCGAGTCGTTTACCGCCATCCTCAATCCGCCGCAGGCCGCCATCCTCGCTGTGGGTGGAATCAGCCGGGAGGTCTGGCTTGATGCCGGGGTGCCCCGTGAACGCGGGGTCATGCGACTGACGCTCACTTCGGACCACCGGGTGATCGACGGCGCACAGGCCGCCCGCTTCCTTGCAACGCTCAAAGCGCTGCTCGAGAATCCCTTCAGTCTGGTTGTCTGACTCTCAAGCATTTCGAACCAATCAACCCCATCGCGGTCACCAGGATTGCGGCCACAACGCTCACCAAGAATTCCGAAGGAGATGACGGATGCATGACTCCCGGTCTTTCGCCGATGTGACCTACGATGAGGCAATCGGCCGTGCCACTGCAATGATCCCGGTGCTCCGGGAGCGGGCCCAGGAGGCTGAGCGCGGACGGATCATCCCGCCGGAAACCATGGACGAGCTTCACCGCAGCGGCCTGCTTCGGGCCCTGCAGCCCAAGCGATGGGGCGGGATGGAGCTCGACATCGTCGCCACCTTCGACATCGGTCACGAGCTGGCTCGCGGTTGTGCGTCCACTTCCTGGACGGCCGTCAACCTGCTCATTCATCACTGGATGCTCGCCCTGTACGAAGAGGGCGGCCAGGAGTGGATCTGGGGTCAGGACCGCGAGGCGTGTATTGCGTCGGGCGTCGCAGCCGCTCAAGGTCAGGGCCGCGCAGTGGAAGGCGGGTTCGTCATCAGCGGCCGCTGGAATTTTTCAAGTGGTGTGAACGTCTCGGACTGGAACATGCTCGCGGCCACCATTCGCGACGACAACAACAAGGTGATCGACCATCGTCTTTGCCTGCTGCACAAATCCGAGTACGAGGTGGTCGATGACTGGCGTGTCCTGGGCATGCGTTCAACCGGAAGCATGACCGTTGTCGCCAAGGACGTATTCGTTCCCACTTACCGTGCGTCATGCATGTACAACACCCGCGGCGGCGATCATCCTGGCGCGCGCGCCAACCCCGCCGCGGTATACCGGGTTGCACTGCCGATGATGGCGGGCCACATCGTGGGATCTGTGCTGGTGGGCAATGCCCAGGCCGCGCTCGAGCAAACCATCGCATTCATCAAGGAGCGAAGCGGGAGTTATACCGGCGTGAAGCTGCGTGACGTTCAGCCGATCCAGATCAAGATCGCTGCTGCAGCCGCCCGTATCGATGCCGCGCGTCGGATCATTCGCGGCGAATTCATGGAGGCCCAGGAGCTCGCCAACCGTCATCAGGTGCCCGACCTGGAGACCAAGCTGCGTTGCAAGCGCGATGTCGCCTATGCAGTCGGCCTTTGCACCGAGGCTGTCGACATGCTTCATGCAATGGCAGGCGCAAATGGCATTTACGATGCTTATCCGATTCAAAGAATTTTTCGCGACGCCCACTCCGGTTCAAGCCATTTCCTTCTGGGCAGCGACCTGCAGTTCACCAATTGGGGGTTGAGCGCGCTTGGCGGAGACGTTGCCAACCCATTGCTCTGAGTCAACCGGCGTCATGGCAAGCCCATATCCTGGCCAGGCGCTCGTTGTCGTGCGTTAGCGTTAACCGATCCCAACCGCAAAGGAGACCTCCCATGGCTATCAAGGTGCTTGAAATCCATCATCACGCCATTCGTATCGACGGCGTTTCGGAGCAGGCGGTACTCGATTTCTACACGAAGGTGCTGGGCATGGAGGCTGACAAGGGCCGCCCGACCATTCCGGGCATTCCAGGCTTCTGGATCAACGTGGGCGACGTGGGGCAACTGCATCTCATCGGCGGCAGCGTTCCGTCGCCGCTCGCCCGCAGCCCCGAACAAGACCCTGCTGCGCCGCATGTTGCGCTTGGCGTCGAAAGCGTTCCCGAAACCAAGGCCGAGCTCGAGCGTCTGGGGATTCCCTACTGGACCACCCGCGCAGCCAACCCCGAGCTCGAGCAGTTGTTCGTCAATGACCCCCGCGGGAACATGATCGAACTCCATCAAGCGGGAAGTTGCCGCTGCACGCTCGCCAATCGCAGTCGCTGAAACCCTGCCTGCGCTCAGCTGCGCAGATGCACACCGGGGCGGGCACCCGTGTCCGCCCCGTTTTCAAATACCGACTCGCCCGCCACAATCGTGTAGTGCATGCCCCGCGAAGGCATCACGAACCGTTTCGCGCCGCCGGGCAGATCAAACCGCTTGTGAGCGCGCTCGTCGGAGCCGACGGTGTCGGGATCGAAGATCGCCAGGTCGGCCGCCATTCCTTCAGCGATCTGCCCCCGATCGCGAAGCCCCAACAGCCGGGCTGGCTCGGAAGTCAGGCGCATCACCGCATGCTCGATCGAGAGCGCGCGACGCTCGCGCACCCAGTGTCCCAACAGATACGTGGGATACCCTGCATCGCACAGCACCCCCAGATGGGCGCCGCCATCGGAGAGCCCCAGGACCGTGCCAGGGGTTCGGAGCAAGCTCGCCACACCCTCCTGATTGGTATTGAGAAACGCGAGCGCAAACTCGGTCTGAAGATTGTCCTCGATGGCCAGATCAAGCAGCGCATCCACCCCATCTTTCCCCTGTTGCCGCCCAACGGCGGCAATGGTCTGGCCGGTGAAATGTTCCAGGTGCGGCGACTTCGCCTCTGCAACCGCCATCAGTTCCCAATTGCCGGTGAATTGCGCAGGCCCTTTCAATTCCTGTCGAAACTGGTTACGAAAGGCAGGGTCGGCATAGACACGCTTTTGCTCCTCGACCGACAGGTTGAGCGCGCGGTGCCACGACTTGAAACTCATGAACGAGTGCGGGGTCCGCAGATCCATGTCGCGCGTCAGCGGTCGGGCACAGATCTGAGGCACCGACCCGAGCGAGGTCAGATGCGCTGCCTTGGCCAGGCTCGCCGAACACGCCTGGGGAATGTCATCGCGGTGGAGCAAGGCGAGCCAGGTAACCGGGCGGCCGCTTTCACGGAGCAAAAATTCGAGCATCTCAAGATTGCTGTCCGAGAGCACCGACATCTGCTCGGTCAGGGCCACTTCAATGAACCCGCGACCCGCATCGCGAAGCACCTGTGCGTAATCGCGCAGCTCGGCACGATCGGCCTGCCTGCAGGCAATGGGTCGCCCGCGATGCCCCATGTGATTGGGCAGCTGCGTCGTTGAGAATCCGAAGGCGCCAGCGGCGACCGCCTCCCTGAGCAGATCTCTGATCCTCGCCCGTTCGTCATCGTTGGCCGCCCGCTCAATGGCAGCCTCACCCATGACGTAGTAACGAAACGGGGTGAGGGGCGCAAGAAACGCGACGTTGGCGGCAGGTCGCCGCTGGGCGGTTGCACGCATGAACTCCGGAAAGCTTTGCCAATCCCAGGTGATGCCTGCATCCATCACGTCGTAGGGCATGCCCTCAACATTGACCAGGTCCTGCATGGCAGGAATCCTTCCGTCGGCTCGTGTGGGCGCGATCCCTACACCGCAATTGCCCATCAGGACCGTGGTCACACCATGCCAAGGCGAGGGGCTGAGCGAGGTATCCCAGCAGACCTGGGCGTCGTAATGGGTGTGGGGATCGATGAAGCCGGGCGCAACCACCAACCCGTTTGCGTCGATCACCCGCGAAGCGCCTTCCTGCAGCTTTCCGATACTGACGATCTGTCCCGCCTTGATGCCAATGTCCACATGGCGTCCGGGTGCCCCTGTTCCGTCAACGACCAGACCACCGCGAATTGCCAGATCGACTGCCATATTGCCTCTCCCGGCTTGTCAGGGCCGCCACTGCGCTGAGGTGAGTG
The DNA here is from genome assembly GCA_049423065.1 of Burkholderiaceae bacterium. Lineage (GTDB taxonomy): Bacteria > Pseudomonadota > Gammaproteobacteria > Burkholderiales > Burkholderiaceae_E > SYIM01. The sequence goes on along the minus strand of JBMSQB010000009.1, from coordinate 8,061 downwards.
AAGCGAGGCAGTGTAAGAACCGACGCCTGATCAGTCTTGATGCGTTGCAGCATCGAGTGCCGTTTTTGAACAATTTCAGGGGCACGCGCGTCAGGCCTGCGCACGGCGCCCACGGTTGCGGGGTCAGGCCAGCCTGGGAAACAGCTTGAGGGCATTGTTCCGGTCGATCGCCGCCCGTTCGGTCGGACCCAGGGCGTAGCGATCGAGCAAATCGGCAAAGTGCGCACCGCGCTCGACAGGCGCATAGGGATAGTCGCTGCCGAAGAACACATGATCAGGTTGGGCAAACGCGAGTAGCGCAGGCAGCGCATAGTGGCTGCTGCTGAGTGCAGTGTCATAGTAGAAGCGGCGCAGACGTTCAATGCCATGGGCATAGTCGTTGTGTGCTGAACAGGTTCGCGCAATCCGCTCTGCCGCAAAGGGTACGAAGCCCCCCGCATGCGACAGAATGATGCGGACATTCGGGAACCGCTCAAGCCATCCCGACCGGGCGATATTGATGGCAGCGCGTGTGGTGTCGAGCAAAAAGTCGGCGGCGAACGGGGGGATGCCGGGAACAGGCGGAGCGGGCAGCTGTGAAGGGTGAACAAACACCACCGCATGCCGACGATCGAGTTCCTCAAACAGCGGTTCGATCGACGGGTCGCCCAGGTAAACCCCGTTCACATTCGCAAGCAGCACGACACCATCGGCGTGCAGTACATCGAAGGCATGCGCGAGCTCAGCGAGCGCGCCGTCAATATCGGGCAGCGTCAGCGTCGCGAAAAAGCCGAACCGCTTTGGAGCAGCCGCAACCTGGGCAGCGGCGAACTCATTGACCGAGCGGGCCATGGCACGCGCTTTGGCTGAATCGCCCAGATGAACACCTGGCGTGGACACCGACAAAACGCCCGCCGCAATGCCCAGCCGCTCCATCATCGAGAAGGCTCCCTCGCGGGTCCAATCGGGGATCTCGCGCCCGCCCGCATCGATGCCCTGGGAGCGCAGCCATTGCGCGTAGTCGGGCGGCACCACATGCAGATGCGTATCGATTCTGTTGCCGGATTGCATGATGCGAGATCCTTGGGCGTCGATTCAATTATTCAGGCTGGATGCCAGCGCGCTGAACCGCTTCGGCCCAGCGGGCCTTTTCCCGATTCAGGAAAGCGATCGCGTCATCAACCGACCCGCCCACCGGGTAGGCGGCCGAGGTCTGCAATTTTTTCTGCATGTCCTCGGAGGCAAGCGCCGAATTGACGGCTGCGTTCAGCGCCTGAACCCGTTCAGCCGAGGTGCCCCGCTTTGCGAACAGCATGAACCAACCGGTGGCCTCGAACCCGGGCACCGTGTCGCGCACGAGAGGTAATCCTTCAAACCCGGGAAGCACACGTGAAGCGGCAACCCCCAGTGCGGTGAGCCGCCCGGATCGGACCAGCGGCAACAGCGGTGAAATGCCGTCAACCGAGACCTGCGAGTCTCCACTGACAATCGCCTGAATGGCCTGCGCGCTCGAGCCCATTGGCACCATGTGGAACCGGACGCCACTTGCAATCATGAGAAGTTCCGCCGCCAGATGCGGAATCGAACCACGCGCCGGACTGGAGAGCAGGATGCTGTCGGGCTGCGCCCGCGCGGCTGCGAGCGCATCGGCGAGCGACTTCGGCCCTTTTCCGGGATGCGCCACAAAGAACATCGGCGTTTCCGCAACCACCGCGACGGGGGCCATGTCGCGAGCCAGATCATAGTTGGCCGCTTTGTAGGTGACGGGCGTGGTCGTGACAACGGCCGCCTGCGCGAGCAGCAACGCGTCCGCCGATGCGTGTGAGCGCGCGGCATTTACCGCCACGATACCGCCACCACCGCCACGGTTCTCGATGACCACTGCCGCGCCCAGCCTGGCACGCAGTTCATCGCCCAGCAGCCGCGCAACGATATCGGGCGCACTCCCAGGCCCGGACGGCACCACGATAGGCAGCGTGGGGGCTGCCGCCGACTGCGCAGCGCCGACCGATGGCAGCGCCAATGACAACGGAACCACTACCGTGCAAATCCATCGCGACAGAATCCGATTGCGCATTGTCGTCTCCAGATGTTCGGTCGAAGCGCCGAGCGTTCAACAGCGCGAAGGACTATAGCGCGACCGAGATTTGCTGTCTGCAATCGACTGCGGCCGCCGGTTCAGGCTGCAGGCAGTGCCGCCCGTCGGTCATCGTGCGGCGCATCGTTTCGCTTCTTCAAGCAATTCACCGTGCAACCACCCCCGGGGCGGTGATACTCAGCGCCCACCAACGGCTGCCACCGGACCATGCAGAAGGAACCACCATGATCCATCGAATCCGCTTCGCCATCTGCGCGCTCATTGCCCTGCTCGCCCCGCTTGCCCTCGCTGCGGCCGCGAACGCGCAAACCTTCCCCAGTCGCGCCGTCACCCTCATCAATCCCTACCCACCGGGCGGCGGCGCTGATGTGGTGGCCCGCGCACTTGCCCGCGAGCTTTTCGAAATCTGGCGCCAGCCTGTGCTGGTCGAAAGCAAGCCTGGCGCAGGCACCACAATCGCAGCGGGCTTCGTGGCCCGCGCGCCCGCCGATGGCTACACCCTGCTGCTGTCCACCAGCCAGCACGCCATCGCACCGGCGCTCTTCAGGAACCTGCCCTATGACATCGTCACCGACCTGCAGTCCATTGCGGTGGTATCCGAGAGTCCGCTGTTTCTGGTCGTGCGCCCAGACCGGGGCATTCAAACGCTCGCCGATCTGATCGCACGCCTGAAAGAGTCGAGTGCATCGATGAACTATTCGTCCTCGGGTATCGCGGGCCTGCCGCATCTGGCGGGCGAATTTCTGAACCAGATGACGGCCACTCAGGCCACCCATGTCCCGTTCGCGGGCACATCTCCCGCACTGACCGCGCTCCTGGGCGGACATGTCGACCATCTGTTTGCCGATACCTCTGCGGTAGGTCAGATCCGGGCCGGCAAGGTTCGCGCGCTGGCGGTCACCTCCATCTCGCGCCTGCCGGCTTTCCCCGACCTGCCGACCATCGCAGAAACCCTTCCCGGGTTTCAGTTCACCGTCTGGACTGGCCTTGATGCGCCGACCGGCACACCGCGCGCCGTGATTGACCAGATTCATGGGGCCGTCCAGAAAGCCCTCGCAACGCCAGCCATGACCAAACTGTTTGCCGACACCTCGCGCACCGCGTCCTCGATCAGTCCCGATCAGTTCGCCGCCTTCAAGGCAGCCGAGGTTCGCAAATACCAGGATCTGGTTCGTCGCGCCGGCATCAAGGCCGAATAGTCGGCGACGTTTCATCAAGGTTTCGGACATGCTGCGCATCGCGCTCTTCGCGCTCACCATCTTCGTGAGCGCATTTCTGCTGTTCCAGGTTCAACCGATGGTGAGCAAGGCCATCCTGCCGTGGTTCGGCGGGGGGCCAGCGGTCTGGACAGCCGCCATGCTGTTTTTCCAGTGCGCGCTCTTTGGCGGCTACCTGTATGCACACGGACTCGCCTCGCTCAAGTCGGTCCGCCATCAGGCCATCATTCATATCGTGCTGCTTGCGACGGCCGCCCTGCTTGCCCAGGCGGTCATCCCCGATCCCGCATTGCGCCCGCAGGGTGCCCAATCGCCGGTACCGCAGATTCTCTGGATTCTCACCCTGTGCGTGGGGCTCCCCTACTTCTGCCTCGCAAGCACCGGGCCCCTCCTTCAGCACTGGTTCGCCCGGGCGGGCGTCGCAGGATCGGTTTATCGACTTTTTGCGCTGTCCAATCTTGGCTCGCTGCTCGCGCTCCTGTCATTTCCTTACCTGTTCGAGCCGTGGTTCGAACTGCCCGTGATCGGTCGCGGCTGGACCTGGGGATTCTGGGTCTTCGCGGTGGCCTGCGCGGTCGTGGCCTGGACCCAGGCGCGCGCTGCAGAGGCCCAGCCGCTTGCCGCTGCGCCTGCGCAAGCCCCAGCCGCAGCAACGCGCTCCGCACCGGTCAAACCTTCCAGACAATGGCGCGACATCGCCGCCTGGGTACTGCTGCCTGCGCTTGCCTCGATGCTCTTCATCGCGACCACCGATCAGGCAAGCCACAACATCGCGCCCGAGCCCCGTTTGTGGATTCTGACCCTGTCCATCTACCTGCTCTCCTTCATCGTGAGCTTCGACCACTCGCGCTGGTATCGCCCGGGTCTGGTGGCGACGCTCACGCTGCTGGCGGTGCTCTTCGTTGCTGGCCGGCACGCCATCCCCGAATGGTTCGGCGTGCACTGGGGGTATGGCGCCACTGAACTGCGCTATCTGTTTTCTCTGATGCTGTTTCTGGTGTGCCTGCTCTGCCACGGCGAGCTTTATCGACGGCGCCCGGCCGACCCCGCGCGCCTGACCGGCTACTACCTCTGGATGTCGTTTGGCGGCGCCTGCGGTGGGCTGTTCGTCGCGCTGGTGGCCACGCATGCCTTCAACGACTTCCATGAGTGGCCGATCGGACTTGCTGCGGCGGCAGCGCTCTCGGTACTGGTCATCGATCGGCAATGGCGCGCGCGTCGCCAGGCGGCGCCCGACACCGCGCAACCGGGCCAGGCACCTCTGCAACCCGTCCGTTGGGTTGCGGTGGCGGTGTGCGCGGGCCTTGCCTTCTGGTGGGACAGCCCCATCCGCGGACGCGCCACCACGGTGCCCGGCGCGGTCGAAGCCACGCTCGATCAATCAAGGAATTTTTACGGGGTCGTGGCAGTGGTCGAGCGCCGCTTTCCAGCCGAACCCGCACGTGACCACCGCGTGTTCTACAGCGGGCAGGTCACGCATGGTATCCAGCCGCTCTCGCCCGAGCTCATGAAAAAGCCTGTGAGCTATTACAACCTCGACAGCGGTATCGGACTGGCCCTGCAATATCTCAACGCGAGACAGGACAGGGTCGATGTCGCCATCACGGGGCTGGGCGCAGGCACGGTCGCGCTCTACGCGCGCCCCACCGACCGCTATGATTTTTTCGAGATCAATCCGGAGGCCGAGCGGATTGCGCGCAACTGGTTCACATTCCTGGGCGACTCCCGGGCGCAAAAGCTCCAGGTGCTGATTGGCGACGCCCGCCTCACCTTTGCGCAACTCCCAGAAAACCAGCGCTACGACATGATCCTGCTCGCAGCCTTCAGCGGCGGATCGGTGCCGGTGCACCTTCTCACCCGCGAGGCCTTCAGCGCCTATGCTGCCCATCTGAAACCCGATGGCTTCCTGGTGGTGAATATCACCAACGCCTACCTCAACCTGTATCCGGTGGTGAAGCGGCAGGCCGAGGCACTGGGTCTTGAGGTGCGCAGCCGCTTTCAGGAGAGCGACCCTCGGCGCTTCATCCGTGAGAACCACTACATGATCCTGACCCGAGACGCCGAGTTTTTGCGTACGCATCCTTCGGTCGACCGTCCGATTCGGGACGCCCAAGGCCGCATCATTGGAACGGCTCAGAACGACATTCCCGGCGTGGGGCTTTGGACGGACAACTTCAGCAGCATCACGCCCCTCGAATGGCGATGAAGCGCAGGCCCGGTCTGTAGGCCCGCGAACCCGTCGCCCGATCGGATTTCTTCACCACCCGGACGCCCACCCATGCCCGAGATTTACATCTACGCCATTGAAGGCCGATCGATGGATCAGAAACGCGCACTGATCCGCGAGATCACCGACTCGGTGGTCCGCAATTTTCAGGTGGACCCCTCAACCGTGATGATTCAGATCATGGAGACGCCCAAGACCTCAAAGGCCAAGGGCGGGGTATTGTTCTCCGACCGCGACGCAAATTGATCTGAAACGGCGCGCACTGACCATCAACCGGCCCGCGGTCACCCCGGTACGCCCACCCAACCCAAAGACCCGGGTCACTCCACTTTCGCGCCGGAGCTTCGCACCACGCGTTCCCACAGCGCGAACTCGTTGGCCAGAATGGCCTCTGAAGGCTGAGGGGCAGACCTCACCATGTCCATCCCGGATTCCCCGAGCTTGCCGATGATCTCGGGGTGCGCCGTCACGCTCGCAAGCGTGTCGTGAAGCGTGGCCAGCACAGCTGCTGGCGTTCGCGCGGGCACCATCAAGCCCACGATCAGGCTTGCGTCCATGCCACGCATACCCGCCTCCGCAAACGTGGGAACCGAAGGCAAGCCATCGAACCGCTTCTCACCGGTGAGCGCAAGCGGCCGGAGTTTGCCCGAGGCGATATGTGCCCGCGCCGTGCCGGGAACCGCAAACATCATCGGCACCTGCCCACCGATCACATCCAGAATCGCCTGCCCTGCGCCCTTGTAGGGCACATGGACCAGATCGATACTTGCGGCAGTCTTCAGCATTTCAGCGGCCAGATGCACCAGGGTGCCGCTGCCTGCCGAGGCATAGGTCAGCCCACCGGGACGGGCGCGTGCAAGCGCAATCAATTCGGTCACATTGGCTGCGGGCAGCGTGGGATGAACCGCCAGGACGAGCGGGGTGCGACCCACGATCATGATCGGGGCGAGGTCACGGCGCGCGTCATAACTCAATCGCGCATAGAGCGAGGCATTGACCACCAGCGCGCTGTCGAACAGCAGCACGGTGTAGCCATCGGGCGCAGCCTTGGCAACGTGATCAATGCCGATGTTGCTGCCCGCGCCCGGCCGGTTCTCAACCACGATCTGCTGCTTGAGCGCCTCGCTCCACCGGGGTGCGATCAGTCGGGCCACGAAGTCGCCGATCCCGCCAGGCGGATAGGGCACGACCATTCGAACCGGTCTGGACGGAAATGCTTCCTGCGCCTGAGGGGCCGCGCTCAGCAACATGCTGGCCAGCACCACACCAAGCGGGCCAAGCAGACGGGGCAGACGGGTCCGGGAAAAGGTCATGGGGCGCTCCTTGCAGTGCTCGCAAACAGGGCCGCCCAGATGCGGGGGCCAGTCCGGTTGAGTCTAGCCCTCGTCTGCGGGAAACGATAGCGCCCGTTTCGCGGCCGCGCGCAACTGCCCTGCCGGATACCCGCTGCCGCCCTGATGTGATAGCGTCAAATCTGTTCAGATCAAGGAGATATCGCCGTGCAGCGTCGCTCCCTTTTGGCCCTGGGTATTGCCTCACTGTCGCTTGGCTCGCGTGTCGCTCGGGCGCAGGGCGCCTGGCCCTCACGCCCGGTCCGCATGGTGGTTCCCACCGGCCCGGGCAGTTCGCTTGACCTCATTGTTCGGGCCACCAGCGATCGCCTGTCTGCGCGGCTGGGCCAACCCATCGTGGTCGACAACAAGCCCGGTGCGGCCGGACTGATCGGTACCGATGCCGTTGCCAAGGCCACTGACGGCCACACCTTTGGCATCAGCTTCAACGGCCCCCTGGCCTTCGCGCCATTTCTCTATCAAAAAATGCCTTATCGCCTGCCCGACGACTTCGCGCCCATCGTCATGACCACCAGCCAACCCAATGTGCTGGCGGTCAATGCCGGGCTGCCGGTGCAGTCGGTCGCCGAACTGGTGCAGTGGCTGCGGGCCAACGTCGGCAAGGCCTCGTTTGCGTCGATCGGCAACGGCAGTTCCTCGCACCTGTCAATGGAGTTGCTCAAGGTCGCAACCGGCACCTTCGCGCTGCACATTCCCTACAACGGCTCGCCTCCCTCGGCCCTGTCCGTGGCGACGGGTGAAACGCAGATGATCATGACGGTGGCACCAGCGCTTCTTCCCCATGTCCAGGCGGGCCGGGTCCGACTGCTCGCCGTGACCAGCCGCACGCGGTATCAACCGCTCCCCAATCTCCCCACCATCGCGGAGTCGGGACTGCCGGAGCTGAAAGACTTCGAGGCCATTGCATGGAATGCAATCGTGGGGCCGGCCAGCACCCCCGCACCGGTGGTTGAACGCCTGAACCGGGAATGGAACGACGCCCTCCAGGACCCGGCCATCGCAGAGCGGCTGATCGGTCAGGGTATGACCCCCACGGGCGGCAGCCCGCAGGTGCTCGCCCGGCTGATGGCCGACGAAGCGGCGCGTTGGGGCCCGATCATCCGGCGTACCGGCATCACGCTGGGTTAAAGACGGGGCGCCACCGCAGACTGAGACCGGACCTTCCCCCATGAACCCGTCGCGCTAAGC
>JBMSQB010000008.1:0-70757 GCA_049423065.1 Burkholderiaceae bacterium | reverse complement strand
CGGGCGCCGATCGACAAGCAAGACGAAATGAAGTTTCAATACCTCACCACCCGCAGCCAACTCCTGAACACGCTCAGCCAGACCAGCGAAAAGTTTATCGACGGAACCGCCAAGGTAGTTGGCGCGGTCGCGAGCCGCGCAGCAAGCCGCACTCAGGCTGAATCCCAGGAGCACGAAGCCAACGCCAAGAAGGCCGAAGCGGCCTACTCGGCCTCGAACGAAGAGGCACAGACCGCCCGCGAAGCGTTCAACAAGGTGCTCGACATGGTCGCCGAGATCGACCGTTCGCGTTCCGAGACCAACAAATCAATCGCCCGGATCTGAATCCCAGAGGAGTCTCACCACGATGGACATGCCCTTCGAAGAACTGGTTCGCCAGAGCAACGAACTCCTCGCCGGAAACCTCCGCAACCTGCAGCAGCCCGCACAAACCGGTCCGGCTTTGAACGCCGCCGCATTCGAGCGACTGTATGGATTCGGGTTCCGGTTGCTCGCCGCCGAACAGTTCGAGCAGGCGCTTTCGGTATTCGCATTCCTGTTTGCGCAGCGCCCCACCGAGCCGCGGGTGTTGTCAGGGTTTGGCCACAGTCTGCTCGGGCTGGGCGACGTTGGGCAGGCCGCCATGATGCACTCTCTCGCCTACGCAGCCGAGCCGGAAAATCCTGCGCATGTGCTGGCGATGGCCGAAGACCTGATTGCCATGGAGGCCCCCATGGCAGCCGACCTTCTTCAGGCGGCCGAAACGCTGGCGGCCGATCCTCAGCACGCCGCCATCGCGGCCCGCGCGCGGGCGCTTCGCGAGTTGCTGAGCCAGGGTAGTTGATGGAAAGCGGGGCAACGCTGGACACCGCATCATGGGCAGACCCGCTCACCCCGCACGAGTTCCGCATGATGGCCGAAATTGGTCTGGTGGCTGCGGGACGGGGCTGGCTCGACCAGGCTTCAAGAATCTTCAACGCGCTGATCGAGCTTTCCCCTGCCAGTTCATTGCCCCATATCGGGCTTGCGCTTGCTCTGCTGAACAGCAGTCGCCCTGAAGAAGCGATTCGTGTGCTCGAGCGTGCAGAGGGGCTGGTTTCTGCGCCGCATTCGGCAAACACCGCCCTGCAAATGTCCGATCCGCGCGACGATTCCGCGCTGATTCGCGCGTTTCATGGCGTGGCGCTGAAGCTATCCGGGCGAACATCCGAAAGTTTTAGGATACTTCGTGGCTTGACCGAGCGTCCTGCTGATGACCATGCAGGTCGCATCGCCCGGCGTATGCTAGGGCTGCCCGACCAGCAGGAGGCTTGAAAATGATCGATCCAGCGAACCTCGTTGGCGCTTTTGCGAAGGCAGTGCCTGTTGACCTCCCTGCAGTTTCTCCAACCGCCAACGCCCCAGACGTTACGCGCTTTCAGCTCGCCCTCGCAGACGTCCCCGGGGCTGGGGCCGGTGACGTTGGCGCTGTGTCGCAGGATCCCGCGTCGGTGGTGGTCGGCACGCAGCCAGCATCCACGCAGGCTGACCCATCGGCGCCGCGAACGCTGGGCGACGCCATCCTTCAGGGACTGCAGTCGGCTTCAAACGACATCACCAACGCCTGGCGCGCGACCGGCGAAGTCTTGAACAAGCCCGACATCACGGTTTCGGACATGCTGCGCGTGCAGACCATGTTGCTGCAGTCGGCGGTTCAGTATGAACTGGTCGGCAAGGCGGTCAGCAAGTCCACCCAAAGCCTTGAAAATATTCTGAAGACCCAGTGAAGACCCTCTCTTTTCCCGCTCTGAATGCGCTCCGGCGGCTGCTCGGAGCGCTTCTGCTTGGTTTGGTCCTCGCGGGCTGTTCGGGGCGGGTTGAGCTCCTTGCCTCGGTGCCCGAAGCCGATGCCAACGAGGTGATTGCTGCGCTCATCAATCAGGGAATTGACGCCAGCAAGGTCTCCGGCAAGGAGGGAATGGTCGGGGTTCGCGTGCCCGCAAACCAGTCAGCGCGCGCGGTGGATACCCTTCGCGTCATGGGCCTGCCGCGCGAGCGTTTCGCAGGCATGGGCGAGGTCTTCCGCAAGGACGGTCTCATTTCATCGCCCGTCGAAGAGCGTGCACGATACCTTTATGCCTTGTCGCAGGACCTGTCGGCGACGCTCTCACGCATCGACGGCGTGCTGTTTGCGCGCGTCCATCTGGTGCTGCCTGAGCGGGGTTCGGGGGGCGAACCGCCAATGCCCGCATCGGCCGCCGTGTTCATCAAGCATCGATCCGAGGCCAACCTCGAGGCCTTGCAGCCACAGGTCCGCCGCCTTGTCACCAACAGCATTCCCGGACTGACCAGCGATCGTGTTTCAACCGTGCTGGTGCCCTCCGCGGTGGCACTGCCCGAGCCGTCTGATAGCCCCTCCAATGTGCTGGGCGTGCGCGTGGAAGCGGGCTCCATCTGGAGTCTGGTTGCTCTCCTGATCGTATTGGTGCTGATCGCGGCCGCAGCCGCTGGCGCAGGGGTGTACTGGTTCCTGCGCCGCTCGGGACGAATTGGAGCCGCGCCGGACGATCGCGCGCCGCCCGCCCCATGAACCCCTCACAGGTGTTAGGTCAGCTGCCGGCAGACGTGGCCCGGAGCGTGACCGACTTCCTGTACAGCCCTGCTCGAGGCGCAAGCGCCGACAGATTGTCCCGCTGGGTGCCTGCCGGGATCGATCCCTCACAACCAGGGCCCGCGCGCACGCTTGCGGGATTGCTCGGGGCCGCAGACGCTGAGCTCAACCCGGCCCAGCCACTGCATCGGCTGGCGCTGCTGCCGCAGCCCCAGCTTGCAGGCCTGGCCCGGCGCATTGCGATCGATGTGCTTGAGTGGGCCTTGCGCCGGGTGGTTCGCAGTACCGAGCTGGCAAAGCTCGACGAGTGGGTGACTCCGGATGACTGGCACCGCATCTACCATTCGCCGCTCGCCTATCCGGTCACTGACCGGCGTCAGGTTGGTGATATTGACGCGCTGGTCGAGGCGTTGCAGCAGCGCGGCTGGCGCCTGATCGAGCGTGCAAGCGAGGCGCTGCCGCGCGCGTTGGGTCTGCGGCTGCTGCTCAAATGTCCGCTGTTCGATGAGGCGACAGGCTCGGCCCCCGAGTCCGGCGATCCCGACGAAGTCAACCTGGTCATACGGAGTTACTCCACCTGGATCGAATCCGCGCTCCCCGGCTGGGACAGCGCACTCACCGGGTTGGCGGCGCCGACACGCGGCTGAGGATGCAATGACGTTTATCCGCCTGACAAATTCGAAATCGCTCGGATCGGTTGATCCGTCGGACCCGGTACTGCCTGCGGCCGAGGCGGCCGCCTGGTTCGACGCCACCCAGCTCCTCGACCACGCACGCGAAGAGGCGGCGCAGTTGCTGGGCTCGGCCCGTCAACAGCTCGAGGCCGAGCGGGCCCGTGGCTATCAGCAGGGGCTGGACGAGGCAAGACTTGAGCTCACCGAACGGATGATAGAAACCGCGTCGCGCACAGTCGAACTCTTCGCTTCAATCGAGCAGCGCATGGTGAGCCTGGTCATGGACGCCGTGCGCCGACTGATGGCAGATTTTTCCGATACCGAGCGGGTCATGGCAGTGGTTCGAAGCGCCCTCTCGGTGCTTCGCACCCAGCGTCAGCTTACGCTCCGGATCGCCCCTGATCATGTTGAGCACGTCCGTGCGCGTGCCTCGGAGCTCCTGGAGCAGTTCCCCGGTGTGGGCATCCTCGACATTGTTGCCGACCCCCGTCTGAAGCATGACGCCACCATTCTCGAGAGCGAGATCGGCCTGGTCGAGGCCAGCATCGAGTCGCAACTGCAGGCGATCGAGCAGGGCTTCCAGAAGGTTCTGGGCAGCAGAGTCTGAGCGTAATCAATTCAGGCCAACCGTGAAGAGCTTTGACTACCTCACCGACATGATGCGAATGGCGCTCGACGACACGCCCACGCTCATGATCAAGGGACGGGTTATCCAGGTGGTGGGAACCATCATCAAGGCCGTCGTTCCCGCGGTGAAGGTGGGCGAAGTCTGCATTCTTCGCAATCCGGGCGAAGACTTCGAAATGAAGGCGGAAGTCGTGGGTTTTTCCCGTGATGCGGCGCTTCTCACACCGTTGGGCGACATGTACGGCATCTCGGCCTACACCGAGGTGACGCCCACCGGGCGTGCGCATATGGTCCCGGTCGGCGACGGACTCCTGGGGCGGGTGCTCGACGGGCTGGGGCGCCCTCTCGATGCTGACACCGCGGGTCCGCTGCAAGCCGATCGCTTCTACCCGGTGTTTGCCGACGCGCCTGACCCGATGAGACGCCGCATCATCAAGGATCCGATGCCGCTTGGGGTGCGTGCAATCGACGGCCTTCTCACTTGCGGAGAAGGCCAGCGCATGGGAATTTTTGCAGCGGCAGGCGGCGGCAAATCCACGCTGCTTGGCATGCTGGTAAAGGGCGCCGCCGCTGATGTCATCGTCATCGCGCTGATCGGCGAGCGCGGCCGCGAGGTTCGCGAGTTCATTGAGAACGAACTGGGTGAAGAGGGATGCCGCCGCTCGGTAATTGTATGCGCCACCTCGGACAAATCGTCGATGGAACGCGCCAAGGCTGCGTACGTGGCCACGGCCATCGCAGAATATTTCCGCGACCAGGGCCGTAAGGTTCTGTTTCTGATGGACTCGGTCACGCGGTTCGCCCGCGCGCAGCGCGAGATCGGGCTGGCAGCGGGCGAGCCGCCAACCCGCCGTGGCTTTCCACCCTCGGTGTTTGCAACGCTGCCCAAGCTTATGGAACGCGTCGGCATGAATGACCGAGGTTCAATCACTGCCCTCTACACCGTCCTGGTGGAGGGTGACGACATGACCGAGCCGATTGCAGACGAGACCCGGTCGATTCTCGACGGGCACATCATTCTTTCGCGGAATCTGGCTGCGGCCAATCACTATCCGGCGATCGACATCCTGGCCTCAACCAGCCGTGTACAGAATGCAGTGGTCGGCCGGGAGCATCGTGCTGCCGCGGGACGCCTTCGCGAGCTGATGGCGAAATACGCCGAGGTTGAGCTTCTGGTGAAAATCGGCGAATACAAACGCGGCGGTGATGCAACCACCGATGAGGCGATCGACAAGATCGAGGTCATCCGTGACTTTCTAAAGCAGCGCACCGATGACCGGTCACCATTTTCGTCGGCTCAGGCGGGCTTGAGCGAGCTTACCGGCGTTCAGATTCCAGCCACCGAGTTGGGGGTCGGCTGATGCAGCCGCTCGACGAACTCCTGTCGATCAAGCGCTTTCGGGAGCAGCAGGCGGATGCTGGGCTGCAGGTTGCGCGCGGGGTGTTGTCGGAAGCCCATCGCGGTGAGCAGCAGCGTGAACACGCGCTTGCAGAGTTCCGGGACTATGCCCGTATCGAGGAAGATACGCTCTATCGCCAGGTCATCAACCGCCCGGTCAAGGTCAACGATATTTTCAGGCTGCATGAAGACCTCGCGATCCTGCGCGCCGCCGAAGCCCGACACGAGGCCGATCTTCAGAAGGCAAAGTCCATTCGCGAGGACGCGCAGAAGCGGCACATCGAGGCGCAGGGCACCGCCCGGGAAGCCCGCACCACGCGTGAAAAATTCACCGAACTCGTCACCCGCCATCACGCCGGCGTTGCGAAAGAGGCCGAACGACGCGAGGAGCTTGAATTCGAGGAGCTGGCGGGAATCGTGCGCGAGCGTGAACAGTGGTCGGAGGAGCCCGATGTCTGACCGCGCGGTTTCGCTCGATCTCCGAACGCTTGCCGGAGACGGTGGCACCCTTCCGGGCCACCGCCAACCTGCGCGCGAGGCACCCAGCGAGTTCGATCAGGCGCTCGCAGAGCGGTTCGCCGCTGCGCTGCTTGGTGCAGGCACAGAATCGGAGTCGGCATCGGAGACGCGGGTGGACACTCCGTTCAGCCTGTTGCGCACGCTGGGCGAATCCGCGTCGGCCGACCCCGCCTCGCCGGGTGATGGCCAAAGGTCATTCGAGGTCGATGCGCGGGGCGAGCAGGCTGCGCGCCCCGTCGAGATCCTTCCCGCTGCCCTGCCCCTGATTGCACCGCCTGCTGCCTCGGGCGAAACAGGGACTGGTGACCAGCCCCCATCCGATCGCGGTCACCGCGAGCAACTGCTGCAGACGCTGACCGACATGGCTGACCGAATGGCGGTCGGCGATGGACGCAATGGCGAGCGTGCAGTCAGGGTCGAGCTCACCGACAGCGCCCTGCCGGGTGTCACGGTATCGGTGTATCTCGCGCACGGGGAATGGATCGCCGACTTCACCTGTACCGTGCAGACCTCGTTTCAAGTGCTTGCGGGCGAGGCGGGCAGCATGGCCCAGCAACTTGCCGACATGCTTCGCGCACCTGCCTGCTGGCTGGTCGCCATGAATCCGCCCGACGTTGATCCCGTCGAGGCGCGGGCCTTGCCCGGAAGGACGCTGACCGAATGAGCACCCTGGTACTGCCCCGATTGTCGGCAAGCGAGTCGCAGGCGTTGAACGCCATCGCGTCCGGGCTGGGCGAATTGTCCATCCCCGGTCCTGGCGAGTCAGGCACGGTGCTTCTTGCGTTGATGACCATGGCGCCCGACGCCAGTGCGCCCGACATCTTTGATGCGGTTGCGGTCCAGCTTGAATGGTCAGGCGCCCAGTTTGTGCTGGAGCTTCCCAGGCGCGCGCTGGATTATTGGGCTGCAGAGTCGCTGGGCAGCGACCTCGCGGAACTGCCGGCCGCCTGGCGTGATGCTGCGCTCGCGCAGGCGTCACAGTGGCTCTGTGAAGGATTGTCTGACCTTGGCCGCGGCCGCGCGTCCATCATCGGCGTTTTGCCGGAGGGGTCCCCCCCAGCGGCAGGGCCCCACCGAATGATCGTGCGACTCATGTGGCCGGAGTCGGGCGCTGTGGTATTGGGAATGTTGCGCGCAGATACACTCGGCTTGCTGGTCTGCGCGAGCCTGATACCGGCGGGGTCAGATTCAACCGCCAATCCGGTCGTGGCGCCCAACCTGCCGATTCCCTTTCGACTGTCGATCGGTGAGACCCTGCTCCCCTTCTCCCGGCTTGAATCGATCAGACAGGGCGATGTCATTCTCATCACCGAGCCGCTCCTCGGCGCCGACGGCTCGATCACCCTGGTTTGTGGCGATAGCGACAGGCAGACCCAGTTCCTCATTGCTGCCCGTCTCGACGCCGACCTGATCACCGTCACCGCCGCGCCCGTCGCAAGGACACCTACCGACATGTCTGATTCCGATACCAGCGGTGACGAGCCGCTTTCCCTCGACCAACTGCCGATCCGCCTGAGCTTTGATGTAGGGACCAAGACGCTGACCCTTGCCGAGTTGCAGTCGCTGCAGCCAGGAGCAACATTTGCCCTGGACCGGCCCGCCAGGGAGTACCTCACGATCCGGGCCAACGGCGCCGTGATCGGCAGCGGTCAACTGGTGGAAATTGATGGCCGGCTCGGCGTTTCGGTGTCGCGAATCACTGCACCCGGCGGCCGCCCCTGATCCGCTCATTGCTCCCATGCAGCTGAACGCATTCGATCCAATCACCCTGGCGCTCGCACTCGCGCTCCTCGCGCTCGTGCCCACCATTGTGGTGATTTCGACCACGTTCCTGAAAATCGCGGTGGTGATGTCGCTGGTGAGAAACGCCCTGGGAATTCAGCAAATTCCGCCCAACCTCGCGCTTTACGGGCTTGCGCTGATCCTGACCTTTTACATCATGGCCCCGGTTGGCCAGCGCATCTTTGACGAGGTGGCGGCTGACCCTGCCGCCACCCGATCGGTTGAAGGACTGTACGGCGCGGTGAAAAAGGGCGCCGAGCCGCTCAGAGAATTCATGGTGCGCCACACCGCCTCCGAGCACACCGACTTCTTCGTGCAGACCGCGAGGAAACTCTGGGGCGCCGAACTTGCTGCCGAGGTGAGCCCGCGTGACTTTGTGGTGCTGGTGCCTGCCTTCATGGTGAGCGAGCTGACCGCCGCATTCGAGATCGGGTTTTTGCTGTTCCTGCCCTTTGTCGTGATTGATCTGATCGTCTCCAACATTTTGCTCGCCATGGGCATGATGATGGTATCGCCGGTCATGATCTCGCTACCACTCAAGCTGTTCTTGTTCGTCATGGTCGATGGCTGGTCGCGGCTGATTCGCGGTCTGGTTCTGACCTACACCTGAGGAAGCCATGGGAGCGCCAGAAGTCGTTGTCGCGCTCGTGCGGGCGCTCTATCTCACCATGCTGCTGTCGCTTCCCGCAATCATGGTCGCAGCCATCGTCGGCACGCTTTTTTCTCTTCTGCAGGCGCTCACGCAGATTCAGGAACAGACGCTTTCCTTTGCGGTCAAGTTGATCGCTGTGGGGGTCACGCTTTTTCTTACCGCCGGATGGGTTGGGGGCGAGTTGCTCAATTACACCCTCTCCGTATTTGACTCGTTCCCACGCCTCACAAGGTAACGTCAGCGTGCCGGCCTCCGAGATCCCCAGCTATGAATCACTCAAGGGGATGCTCTTCTCCCTTTTCATCGTCGCGGCGCGCGTTTCGCCTCTGTTCATCCTGATGCCATTCATGAACCGGGCGCTGGTTCCCCGGATGGTCCGATTTGCGATGAGCGCGGGCATTGGCTTTGTGCTCATTCCTGTGCTCCCGGCGGGCACCGATGCCTGGCCCTCGGGCGCGCCCCTTCTCGCGCTCGTCTTCAAGGAGGCGGTCATCGGTGTGTTGCTGGGCTTCGTCATCGCGATCCCCTTCTGGGCGTTCGAGGCCATCGGGTTCGTGATTGACAACCAGCGCGGTGCCAGCATGGCCGCCACGCTCAACCCGATGACCGGGCATGACAGCTCACCCCTTGGCATCGCTTTCAACTTCGCATTCATCACGTTCTTTTTACTCGGCGGCGGTATTCACCTGTTCCTGGGCCTCATCTACGACAGCTATCGGCTGTGGTCGCCGCTCGAGTTCTGGCCCGCCATTGGGCCAGAGGCGGCGGCACTTCTGATGGTCCAGCTCAACCGGCTGGTGATGCTCGCGCTGCTGCTGGCGGCCCCGGTGCTGATCGCCATGCTGATGAGCGAGCTCGGACTGGCCCTGGTCAGCCGATTTGCGCCGCAGCTGCAAGTGTTCTTTCTGGCGATGCCAATCAAGAGCGCGCTGGCCCTGTTCGTACTGGTGATCTATTCCTCGACCCTGTTTGACTATTCGCTCGCCCCCATCCGGGAACTCACGACCTGGGTCGACCGCCTTGACCCCTTGCTCAGGCTGGGGGGGCGATGAGCGAAAAAACCGAACAGCCCACCGACAAGAAGCTTCGCGAGGCGCGTGATCGCGGCGAGGTGGCCAAGAGCAAGGACTTCACCCAGACGCTGCTGATCGTTGCCCTGTTCGGCTACACGGTTGGAAACTCGGAGAGCATCGTTGCCGATCTGGCCAAGCTCCTGGTGTTGCCGATCGACATGATGGGCGGAGAATTCCGTTCCACCTCCGAGATATTGCTGGGACAGTTCATGCGCGAAACCATCAGCCTGATGTGGCCGTTCGTGGTCATCGTGCTGGTGGTGGGAATTTTCGCGGAGACCATCCAGACCGGCGTTCTGTTTGCGTTTGAAGCGCTCAAGCCTTCGGCCAAGAAGCTCAATGTGGTCGAAAACGCGAAGAACATGTTCTCGAAAAAGAATCTGGTTGAGTTTCTCAAGAACAACTTGAAGGTGGCGGTGCTCTGTGTCGTGGTCTGGGTCCTGGTTCGCGACAGTCTGCCCTTGCTGATGTTCGTGCCTGATCGCGGTGTGGAAGAGTTGGGCGTGCTGGTCGGTCAACTGATCAAGCAGATGATCATTTATGTCGGGCTCACCTACGTCGCATTGTCGCTTGCAGACCTCATCTGGCAGCGAAAGCTCCACACCAAGCAGCTGATGATGAGCAAGGATGAGGTCAAGCAGGAGTACAAGACGATGGAAGGAGACCCTCATGTGAAGGGCCATCGTCGTCAGCTGTATCAGGAAATGGTCTCGGAGGGCGCCGTGCAGCGCAGCCGAAGCGCATCGGTGATCATCACCAACCCAACGCATCTTGCAGTTGCGCTTCTCTATGATGAGAAATCAACGCCGCTTCCCATGGTCGTTGCCAAGGGTGAAGGGGTGCTTGCCGAGCGCATGGTGACGGCTGCGCGACAAGCCGGGGTCCCGGTCATGCAGGACATCCCCGTTGCGCGGGCGCTTTTCGAACAGGCCGACGTTGACCAGTACATTCCGAGTGATCTTATCGAACCGGTTGCCGCAGTGCTGCGTCTCGTGAGGCGTGTCGGTTCGCAATCGGGTTCACAATCGGCAAATTCCGAAGGTATCTGAGGGGGCTTCATCAATGTCAGCGCTGATCCAGCAGTGGGCTGCGGCCAACGGCCTCGAACTGCCACCGACCGCGCCGCCTGATCAACTGTCGCTCACTATCGACCGGGTCAGGGTTCATCTGGTAACCTTTCGCTCTGGAGAAATCCTGGTGGAAGCAAGGGTGAGGGATCTGCCGTCGGGTCCGGTCGAGCAAGATGCGCTGCTGCGAAAAGCGCTTGCACTCTCCACAGCCCGGATGGCTGAGGTGGCTGCCGGACCGGTGATCGATCCCGCGTGCTCATTGCTCAAGCTTCAGGCGCGGGTGCCGCCTCAATCCAGCACCGAAGAACTCGACAAGGCGGTATCCGTGATTGTCAATGAAGTGGAATTCTGGCGGGGAGTGCTTTGAGCGTGCGCCGATTACGCACCCTGCGCCTTCAACCCGTCTGCTTCGCAGCACTGCTTGCCGCCACAGCGGCTCTGACCTCTCCGGTATCGCTTGCCGGCCCCCCGCCCTGGCAGGATGCCGCTTTCACGCTTTATGCCGAGCGCAAGCCGCTGCGTACGGTGCTGCGCGAATTCGCTGCCGCCTTCAGTCTGTCGGTTCAGATGCCAGACGATCTCTCCGGATCGGTGAACGGACGCTTCACCACGGCGAGTCCCACCGAATTCATCGACCGGCTGGGCAGCACTTACGGGTTTGTCTGGTTCACCCACGCTGGCACCCTGTTCATTTCCCGCACGCAGGACATGGTTGTCAGGTCCATCGCGGGCGGAGCCACCGGTGCCGGCAACAAACTCAAGCAGGTGCTCACCGATCTGAAGGTGCTGGATCCCCGGTTCGGCTGGGGCGACTTGCCCGATCAGGGCATTGTGATCGTCTCGGGTCCGCCCGCCTACGTACAGCTCGTTGAATCAACCATCAAGGCCCTGCCCCGCACTCCGGGCGGACAACAGGTTGCTGTCTTTCGGCTGAAGCATGCCTCGGTCGAAGATCGCGCCATCACCTTTCGTGATCGCCAGATCGTCACCCCCGGGGTCGCCCAGATACTGCGCAACCTCGTGCTGGGCACCAACAATTCGATCGGGCAACGTGGCCCGGGTGGAGAGAGCGCCACGGCAACCGATGCGCAGCAGAACGCTGTGGTCACCGCCCTGGCAAGCCGGCTTGCGGTCGCCCCCGGCGGT
Organism: Burkholderiaceae bacterium; assembly: GCA_049423065.1. GTDB lineage: Bacteria > Pseudomonadota > Gammaproteobacteria > Burkholderiales > Burkholderiaceae_E > SYIM01. The sequence goes on along the minus strand of JBMSQB010000008.1, from coordinate 59,246 downwards.
CCGGGTGAAGGCCTGCCGGCGGGGGCCACCGCGCCAGCGGCTGCCGGACGCCCGCCAGGCGCAGCTGACGCAGGCACGCTCCCAAACATTGGTCTGGGTCGGTTGCGCCCCTCCATTCAGGCTGATCCGCGTATCAACGCGCTCATCGTGCAGGACACGCCAGACAGGATTCCCATTTATGCGGAACTGATCGCGCAGCTCGATGTGCCTACGCCACTGATCGAGATCGAGGCGCTGATCATCGACGTCAACACCAATCGGCTGGAAGAGCTCGGAATCAGCTGGAGCAGCGTGGGTCGCGGGGGCGGCACCGCTGTTGGATACGGCAATACCAGCCAGACCACTGGCGCCATTTCCATCATTCAGGCCGCTCGTGGGGCGGGCATCAATCCCAGCAGCACCATCGTTGCGAATTCGGCCGAATACTTCGTTGCCCGCCTGAGGCTCCTTGAGCAGCAGGGGGACGCGAGCATCCAGGCAAGGCCGTCGATTCTCACCACGGAAAATATCGGCGCGGTCATCGATCTCTCGGAAACGTTTTACATCCAGACCACGTCGGAGCGCGCCGCTCTGGTAACCCCGGTCACCGCCGGCACCACCCTGCGTGTGACACCCCGGCTCATAGGCGAAGGCGCCTCACAAAAGGTAAGGCTCAGCGTCGATATCGAAGACGGTCAGATCCAGCAGCAGAATCCGGTCGGAAATATTCCCACCGTCAGACGCGGCACCGTCAGCACCGAGGCGAGCGTCATGCGCGACGAGAGTCTGCTGATTGGTGGCTACAACTCGGTTCAGACCATCAGCGGCGTCGACAAGGTGCCCCTGTTGGGCGATCTGCCTCTGATCGGCGCACTGTTTTCCAATACCAGCACCCAGGTACAGCGGCGCGAGCGATTGTTTCTGATTCGCCCGACTGTGCTGGAGGATTCCGCACGTGCTGGCCCTGCAGCGACGGCTGCCCCGGCCGCGCCGCTGCCGCAGACCGCGACGCCCGCAACGCCAGCCCAGGCGCCGCGCCAGCCGGCAGCCTCTTCTGCAGGTGCGTCATCGGCGCCCGTGTCCGCGCCTGCGCGCAGCGTCAGTCCACCGCCGCAACCATCATCGCGTCAGGGTTCACCCGCTCGACCGGGCAACTGACGCGCGTGCCGATCCGCTCAGGGTTTGCCGAACAGTGCGGTGGCAGCTCCGACATCCGGCGCGGTCTCAATGATGCGGTTGAAACCGCTCATCGCCAGGATTTCCGAGATGGCGGGTCGCGGCCCGGCCAGCACCAGCTTGCCGCCAGACGCGCGAGTGGACTTCGCTGCGACCAGCACCACCCTCAGCCCTGCGCTGCTCAGATAGTCAACGCCGGACAGATCCATGATCAGGTTCGGCCCCGCGCTTTCGAGAACAGCCTTGAGTTCCACCTCGGCTGCGCCGGCATTCGTCCCGTCTATACGCCCTACAGGTGAAAAGATGGCTGGTGCAGTGCTCATGGAACGATTTCCGCCTGGCTGATTGAGTCGGCTGATTGTGCAACAATGACCCGGCCTAGGCAAAGCGCGAATTCCTGCATGCATAGCAGTGCCGCAGTCATCCCCCTGGAGGCCACCTACGCGTCGAGCACCGAGGGGCTCGCGCAAGCGCTATCCGAGTTCGATCGCCTGTCGGCGGCCAGTGCGTGGAGCAATCGACTGGCCCATTCGTTGCGATTGGTGCTCGAAGAACTGATCATCAACATCGTGACGCACGGTCGGCAGCCAGGCGGCACGGGCTGCTTTTCGGTGCGGTTCACACTGCTCCATGACAGCATCGCTCTGGTGATCGAAGATGACGGTCTGCCGTTTGACCCGACAGTGACACCATCGCCTGATCCCGATACGCCGCTCGACGATCGGCAGATCGGCGGATTGGGACTGTTTCTCGCGCGCTCGCTTTCGGACGAGCTTCATTATGTCCGGGAGCACGGCATGAACCGCACCACCGCGATATTTCGTCCGGCATCGCATCATGATTAGACACCTCTCCCTTGCAGCAAACGTGTCGTTGGCCGTCGGTGCGATCGTGTTCGGAATGCTGTCGGCGTGCGCCCTTGGCACCGCACTCTGGGTCGAGCGTCGCGTCGAAATCCAGCAACGGGCCGCAGTGACCCTGATCGCCAGTGAAGCCACGCGTGTCATCCAATCCGGCTTTCAGCAAAGTGGACAGCTTCTCGCCGCTGATTCGATTCAGCAGTTGATCCACGCCCGATGGGTGAGAGACCCCGACATCGTCAGAATCAGCGTGCAACTGCCCGACCAGACCATCATCGCCGATACCGATACCAGGCTGATCGGCACACGCGCCAGACAGAGCTCCAGGCAGGCCGCTGCTTCGGTGGTATTCCGTGAGACTGCCGAATCGGCTGCTGCGCGAATGTTCATCTTTCCGGTACAAACCGACGCTCGTGACGAGTTATGCCTGCTCGTCATTTATGTGAGCACCAGCGCCGTCATGGCTGATTTCTATCTGCTCATCGAGTCCACACTCAGGATGGCGATTCCGGTACTGCTGCTTCTGTTGTGTGCGATTGCGGTGTCGGGTATCTGGCTGTCTCGGCGAGTGTTTGGCCGAACCCTTACCGACACCGCATACGGGTTCGGCATGCCTTCACATGGCGGGCCTGACCGCGGGACTGATCGCGGGCCCTCCGACGAGATGAACAGGGTGATCGGGCAACTCGAAGACGCCGCGCGCCGCTTGCAGGATCTCGCTGCGCGATGACAAAGCCCGCCGCGCGCCCGGTACTGCGGGCCGAACGAATCCGGATACGGTTGATTGTTGCCTGTTACGCCGCCGCCATGGCGGCGCTGGTCATGGCCCTGCTTGCGGTGATCGCCATGGCTCCTGAATCTCGCCTGAAGGCGGATCGCGAGCGCACTTACCATCGACAGGCCACGGTCATCACAGAAAATCTCGCTGCGAGTCTCATTTCGCCCGGTCAGAACCCTTCTGGCAGCCAGCGATCCGATGGGCTCGTCGTTGCCGGCCCGGCAGAGCTCGGCGCGGTGCTCAAGACCTACCGTCAGCTCGCATCGATCACCGTGGCAAGCAGTGGTGGCGAACTGATCGCCGCAGCAGGCATCGAACCGGGGGACTCTGTTCGGCAGATTGAGGCCTTGCGGGCGTTGCCTTCAGACCAGTTTCCGCCCAGAGGCGATGACATTGCGACCGTCTCGGCGTCGGGACGAACCATCACCGCGGGAAGGATTCTTGAGGGTCCGGGGCGCGAGGGCCCCTTGCTGATTCTCGCTTTTTCGAGTGGCGATCAGGCTCAAACCACCCGGGTGCTGCTGTTTGCCTTGAGTGGTACGGCGCTACTCGCGCTGCTGATCTGGCTGACACTGGACCAGTTGCTGTCGCGGCTGGTATTCGGCCCGCTTCTGAAGATCCGGCGTATTCAGAACGGTGCGCGTCGCGGAGACTGGATCAGCCGCGTTGACATCGGCGGAAGCCTGGAACTCCAGCGCTATGCGGCGCGTCACAACTCGGCGCTTGACCGTGCCGCTCGGCTCTGGGACACCATCACCTGGCGGCGTCGGCATCTGGAACACCACACAGCGGAAAAATCTGCCGAAGCGGCGGGCGTCACCGCGAGCCTCGAGCGTGGGTACCGTTTCGCCCCGCAGCGCTCCGCCACTGCATCGGCCTCACCCAGCGTTAACTTCGCCCCGACCGCACTCCTTGTCCTCATCGAATTTGCAGTGCTTTTCGAGCTGATGTGTGCACTGAGCGAAGCAGCAACCTGGTTGGCCGTGCCGTTCTCCTGGCGTATGGCCTCACTGCTGGCATGCACCGGGTTGGGCCTTTGGCTGGGAAGCAAGGTGTCGATCCGGATACCGGGCCGTCGTGAGTACCTGATCAAATTCGCGGCACTGAGTCTCGCCTGCGCCGCTGCGCATTTCCTGTGCGCCAGTTTCATCACCAGTATTGCGGGAGTGTTGTTGCCACGTGTTGCAAGCGGCTTCAGCATCGCTGTCGCGCTCAATCTGTGGATGGTCCAGGCTGCATCAACAGGCGCAACCGCAGCCCTGGACCAGCGAATCGCCCTGACTCGTGCAGTGTTCATTACCCTGTTCGCGGCTGGCTCGCCTGCCATCGTGTATGTGCTGATGACTCACTCGTCTGTCGAGATGATTACCGTCGCGTCGGTCCTCACGCTTGTCATTGCCGCCACAGGACTGCAGGCACTCCTTCCCGACCCGGAATCCCCTTCCTTCGCCGCGCCGCAGGAAATGCCCCGGGCGTCGTCGCCCCACCTCATTCAGTGGTCAATAGCCGTTTCCGTGTTGGCGATTGCACTTGTTTACTTTGTTGCGATCCTGATGATCGAGCTCGATGACTCCGGGCGCTACCTGAGTCTTTCAATGTTCCTCGTTGGCCTCGCAGCGGGCATCAGTCTGCCGTTTTCACTGGGTGCCAGGGCGATTGGCGTAGCGCTCGCATCGGGAGCAATCTGTGCGGCGCCCAGCCTTGTTTTTTACTACGTGATCCAATCGGAAGACGCAAGCCTGGTCTGCATCATGTTGAGCCCCGCTATTGCCGTCATCGCTGGATGCTGCGTGGCACGAACGGCGCTAACGGTTCCTTCGCGTGGCAACGCAGATCCGATGCGCCAGGGGGACACGATTCCGCGGTATCCCCGTCCGCAGTTCCTGATACGCAGCGTCGCGCTGAGCCTGATCGTTTCCGCATTGGCAGGGATGACGGCGGTTACCACATCGAACCACTTTCCGGCGGTCGCTGCAATCCTTGTATCCGCCTTCGCAGTGATCGCTTCGCGCTTGCGAATGCGGCCAGGGGTTGTACGGTGACCGGCGCGAGGCTGCCAGGCTTCGCGCACGCCCGCGGGACCGTCTTCGACACCCGATTGAAATGATGATTGAAATGATCACCGGCTCGCTTACCCGTCGACTTCTGCTGACGGTCGTGCTTGCAGCGCTCACGGGTGGTGCAATCTGGACGTTGCTCTTGGCCGCGCACAGCACGACACGCGTGGAGCGCTTGAGCAGCTATGTGGCTCAGACCTTCGCTGCAAACGCTGCAGAGATCGTCAAGTCACATGGCGAGGAACTCCTGACAGTCCTCCGGAGCATCCAGCGTCAGTCGGTCTCCACCTCTGACGGTTTTTCGCCAGACAATATCGCCTTGGCGGGCCGGATGCAGCATCCGGATGCCGCCCTGCATATTGCACTCTACACGCCCACCGGACAGATACTGCGGTCCATCGAGGACCGGCCAGCCTCGGGTAGCGCCATCAGTGTTGCCACCGCGGTCCCCTTTGTTCACAAGCTCGGATCGGGCGCCGGGCTGCTCGCGAGCGAGGGCGCGGCGCTCAACGAGCACAGGCTTCGTCTGGCCGCGGGGGTTACCCTGGCGCCCGACTCAGTCCTGCTTGCCAGTGTCGATTTTCGTTTGCTCGCACGACGGATCGAATCGATGTATTCCGGGCAGGTGCTGGTGGTTGATTTTGACGGTCGCAGCCTCATCGGACGCCCCCCAGATGCGCTGAACGGGCTGATCGGTACCGCCCTTCAAGGCCCCCGCTATCAAACCGTATCGTTCGAAGGCTCGCTGTATGAAGTTGCCCGTACGCCGCTGGATGACCTGACAGGGCGGCGCTTGGGAAATCTTCTTCTGGTGCGGGCCGACAGCGGGCAGCTCGCCTCGGAGAATCTGCTCGACTATGCGGTCACGCTTGTCGTGTTTGTCGGATTTGCACTCTTCGCAGGGCTTGTGCTCGCCGTGCTTCGACGCGAGCTCGCACCGCTGGCTGACGTGGAGCGACTCACGCGCTCACTGTCCCGACACGACCTGCATGCGCCGGCGGTCGGCACCTCACGCCCGGATGAACTCGGTCGAATCAATAAGGCGGTTGAATTGCTGCGCGAAGCAGCGGTCGAACGTGACCGACTCGCCTTCGCAACCACGGCAACGCACAGTCGTGAGAGGCTGATGATTGAGGACGAGCTGCGGCGGCTGGCGGAAATGCTCGACGACACCGAGCGCGTCGCGGTGCTGAACATGCTGTCGACTGTGGCGGTTGCCGAGGCCTCGCCAGCGGGACCAGCGAATGCACCGACCGATACACCACTCGCCCGCGCTTTTCAGTTCATGAGCGACCGGGTGAAGGCACAACAGGGCCGGTTGACAGCGCTGCTCGCAGAGCGCACTGCAGACCTTGACACCGTCAGACAGGCTTTGGCCGAGCGATCCGATCTCTTCCGACTGCGAGAGGAGGTCGCGATCGCCCGCTCGCTGCAACTGAGCATGCTGCCCAACCAGAGCAGGCTGGCTCCGGTTCGTGACCGGGTCGAGCTCGAAGCCCTCACCCGCCCAGCCAAGGAGGTTGGGGGCGACAGCTACGACTTCCAGCTGTTCGATTCCGGCAGACGGCTCATGTTTCTGGTCTGCGATTCTTCCGGCAAAGGGATTCCCGCAGCAATGTTTGTCTTGACGAGCAAGACGCTGGTCACCGCGGCTAGCGAGACCTTTGGTGGACTGGCAGCCGGGCTCGCCGCAGCCAATGTGGCGCTTGCGCGCTCGAACGACGCCCTCTCGTTTACAACGCTTTTCATCGGACTGTTGGACCTGGAGACAGGCCAGCTCACCTACAGCAGCGCGGGACACAACCCGCCCCTCCTGCGGCGAGCCTCTGGCACCGTGGAGCAGCTTGGCGAGGCCACCGGGCTTGTGCTGGGTGTTATCGAAGACGCCGTGTATGAAGAGGCACACCTGACAATGCTGCCAGGTGACGCGCTGGTGCTCTACACCGACGGCATCACCGAGGCGCATGACCCGCAACAGCAGATGTACGGCCTCGACCGGCTGGAGACTGTCTGCCGGGAAGCACCCATTTCGCCCGTACAGAACCTCGTTGATCGGGTGATATCGTCGGTTGACGAATTCGCTGGCGGCACGCCGCAATATGACGACATCACCCTGATGGTGATTCGCTATTGTCCCGAGCCGGCATGACCCGGCGGGCTAGGCTAGCCGCGGCGTTACAAGCGTATTGCAATCTTGCCTGCGTGAGCGTTCGATCGCATGTGCGCATACGCACTCGCAACATCCGCGAGCGGGAAGATTCGATCCACAGGCCAGCTGATTTCCCCTGAGGCGAGCGCTGGAGACAGTTCGAGCGCCATGGAACGGGCGACTTCAGCGATTTCATCGATGGATCGCGTGCGAAAGGTGACGCCAATCAGCGTCAGTCGACGCAGTGCCACGCGATCGAGATCGAGTTCGCCGCGAGCACCGCCCATGCGACCGACCATCACGATGCGACCTCGAAGCGCTGCTGCATGAAGATTGTCGTTCAAGCATGAGCCACCCAGCATGTCGATGACGACATCAGCCCCAAGCCCGTCCGTGACCTGCATGACCCGATCAACCGTGTTCTCGGAACGCGGATTGATGACGATATCGGGACCCATGCCGAGAGCCTGCAGTTGCGCAACTTTTTGAGCCGATCCGGAGGTTCCGATCACGAGGCGGGCACCTCGCATTCTTGCGATCTGGCAGGCGACAATGCCAACGCCAGAGGTTACTGCCTGAATCAGAACGGTTTCCCCTGCGCATAAGCCCGCGCGCGTCACCAGCGCGTCATGCGCCGTCATCAGTGTGACGGGTGCGGTTGCAGCCTGGGTGAAGTCAAGCCCGTCAGGAATCCTGATCAGCAGGCGGTGATGGATCTTTGAGAACTCGGCAAACGCGCCCTGACCCATTGCCATGACCCGATCGCCAGACGCAAACCCGGAAACGCCTGACCCCGATTCAACCACCTCGCCCGCAAACTCCACGCCGGGGATCGCCGCGCCGAGGGCCGAGCCGGAGTTCTTGAAGTGCCCCACGTTGAGCGCGAGGTCTGCGCGGTTGAGGCCCGCCGCGCGAACGCGAACCACGACCTCCTCCGGACCTGCCGCTGGTCGCGATACGGTTTGCAGTTCGATTTGCTTCCTGTCACCAGATTCGACGACGACAGCTGCTGTCATGGTGAGCGAATGAGTGCTCATGGTAAGGGTCGTCTCAGTTGGCCTTGATGGACGCGGACCGAACGACTGCTCCCATTCGATCATAGTCGGACTTGAGCAGCGCCCCGAAGTCATCGAGGGCGACAAAGTTGATATCCATTCCCGCTTGACGAAGCCGTTCAATCACCTCGGGAATTTTGAGTGCTTTTTCATACTCGGCGGCAAGCCGCGTTCTGATCGCCGGAGGCGTCTTTGCCGGAGCGAGAAGTCCGAGCCACGAGGTCACCGCATAGCCCGGCAGTGTTTCAGACACCGCTGGCACTTCGGGGCGTGAAGGCGTGCGTTTGGGGCCCGTGGTGGCAAGCAGCGTCACCGCGCCGGATTCGACAAACGGGCGTAGCGCGGTGAAGGCACCGACTGCGAGCGGTATGTGGCCGCCCCCAAGGTCGGCAACCGACTGCGCCGCGCCGCGATACGGCACATGTCCAAAGCGAACGTTGGCACTGCGGTTGAGCAGTTCAATGGCGATGTGATGAGGCGATCCCTGCCCGGAGGAGCCAATGGCGAATTTGTCCGGGTTGGCGCGCGCCAACGCAATCGCATCAGGTAGCGTGGTGGCGGGGAAGCTCCGGTGCGCGGCCAGATAAAGTGGCACATCCACCAGCTTGGCGACCGGCGAAAACCCCTCGATGGCGTTGAATGGCGTATCAGCGATCACATGAGGATTGATGGTGAGCACTGAATCGATGATTCCGAGCAGCGTGAGCCCGTCCGGGTCGGCTCTTGCGACCATTGCTGCGCCGACGTTACCCCCGGCACCGGTGCGATTTTCGACCGTGATAGCTTGCCCCAGCGCAACCGCCACACGCTCGCTGGTGACCCGGGTGAGAATGTCGATGGCACCTCCGGGTGCGAACGGCACCACCACTCGAATCGGCCCAGACGGAAAGGTCTGCGCCCAGGCGCCTGATAAAGGAATGGCGCACGAGCAAGCCACCGCGAAGACGAATTCGACAATACGACGCATCATCCTGTTCCCCTTTTTCGGTCAGTATAGTGGGCGCCGGCGTTGCCGGGCAGGAAACAAACCTTTACCCCAGCGAACCCGTGCTCACCCAGGATGAGATCGATCCCGGGTACCGTCAAGATCAATTTCGACAACGAGTAAAGCGATGAACAGCCAAACATATGAATACACCAACAACTGGTTTGGCATAACCGCGAAAAGCGTATGGGACTCGCTCATTCCTCAAATTAATCCAACTCGAATACTGGAGATTGGCTCTTACGAAGGCGCAAGCACTTGCTATCTTATTGAAAAACTTGCCGCGACAAAAGAAATAGAGGTTCATTGTGTTGATACATGGGAAGGCGGAGTAGAGCATAAGAAAGGAGGCGTCGCCGAAATAAACATGTCCGACGTTGAGAAAAGATTTCACCACAACACAAAAATAGCTGTCAGCAAGGTTGAAAACCCTGTCCGGCTTGTTCTTCACAAAGGATTCAGTGATTTTTCCTTATCGAAATTGATTGCAGAAGGCAAGCAAGGATATTTTGACTTTATATATGTTGATGGTTCGCATCAGGCGCCTGATGTATTGTGTGACGCACTTCTAAGCTTCAGATTGTTGAAAAACAATGGTGTAATAGCCTTTGATGACTATTTATGGCAAGAGCATCTCCCATACGGGACTGATCCAATTCGCTGCCCCAAACCAGCCATTGATGCATTCACCAATATTTATTGCCGAAAAATCCAGTTGATCAGCGCACCTCTTTGTCAGTTATACGTTCAAAAAATCAGCGATTAAAGCCCTGCCCCTACAATAAACTTCCTATTCCCACTCAATCGTAGCCGGCGGCTTTCCGCTGATGTCATACACCACCCTGTTGATGCCGCGCACCTCATTGATGATCCGATTGGATACTCGCCCCAGCAAATCATGGGGCAGGTGAGCCCAGTGCGCCGTCATGAAATCCTGGGTTTGCACAGCACGCAGCGCAACCACATACTCATAAGTGCGGCCATCGCCCATCACACCGACCGACTTCACCGGAAGAAACACTGCAAAGGCTTGTGACGTCTTGTCGTACCAATTACGGCCGTCGCTGGCATCGACCGTCGAGCGAAGTTCCTCGATGAAGATCGCATCGGCTCTGCGAAGCAGGTCTGCGTACTCGGCCCGAACCTCGCCGAGAATTCGCACCCCCAGCCCCGGCCCTGGAAACGGATGACGATAGACCATCTCCCTGGGCAGACCCAGGGCCACACCCAGCTCCCGAACCTCATCCTTGAACAGCTCGCGCAGAGGTTCAAGGAGCTTCAGGTGGAGCGTGTCCGGGAGTCCGCCGACATTGTGATGCGACTTGATCGTGGTGGCCTTTTTTGTCTTGGCCCCCGCTGATTCGATCACGTCGGGATAGATGGTTCCCTGCGCCAGCCATCGCGCGCGAGGAAGCTTGGCCGCCTCGGCCTGGAACACTTCAACGAATTCACGCCCGATGATGCGGCGCTTTGTCTCGGGGTCGGTCACGCCTGACAACTCGCTCATGAAGCGCTTCGACGCATCGGCATGAACGATCCGTAATCCCATGTGCCGCGCGAAGGTGCTCATCACCTGATCCCCCTCGCCCAGTCGAAGTAATCCGTTATCGACGAACACGCAGGTGAGCTGGTCGCCTATGGCCCGGTGGATAAGGGCGGCTGCCACGCTCGAGTCGACCCCGCCCGACAAGCCGAGAATAACTTCCTCATTGCCAACTGCCGCACGAATACGCTCGACCGCCTCGCCAATGTAGTCGCCCATGACCCAGTCGGGCCGGGCTTTGCAGAGATCGAGGACGAACCGTTGCAGTATTGCGGCGCCCTGGATCGTGTGCGTGACTTCCGGGTGAAACTGGACGGCATACAGTCCGCGCGTCTCATCGGCCATGCCGGCAATCGGGCAGCCTGGCGTGGAGGCCATGAGCTTGAACCCGGGTGGCATCTCGGTGACCTTGTCGCCGTGACTCATCCACACCTTCAGGATGCCGTGCCCCTCGGCGGTTGCGAAGTCCTGGATACCGTCAAGCAACCGCGTATGGCCGCGAGCACGCACCTCGGCATATCCGAACTCCCGGGTCTGGCCGCTCTCAACCCTGCCGCCGAGCTGCTGCGCCATGGTCTGCATGCCGTAGCAGATACCCAGTACGGGAACGCCAAGCTCAAAAACGGCGTGCGGAGCGCGGTCGGTGGACTCATGGTGCGCAGACATGTGACTGCCTGAGAGGATGATCCCGCGCGGCGCAAACCGACGAACGAATTCATCGGAAACATCACAGGGATGAATCTCGCAGTAAACATGCGCCTCGCGAACGCGACGCGCGATCAGCTGCGTTACCTGCGACCCGAAGTCGAGGATAAGAATCCGGTCATGCATGACTACTCAGCCTGGTAGTTGGGCGCTTCTTTGGTGATCTGCACATCGTGAACATGGGACTCGCGCATGCCGGCGGAACTGATTTCGACAAACTGTGGGCGTTCACGCATCTGCTCGATGGTGGCGCAACCGCAATAGCCCATGCTCGCCCGCAATCCGCCGCACATCTGGTAGAGGATTGTGCCTACGGCTCCCTTGTAAGGGACGCGCCCCTCGATTCCTTCGGGCACCAGTTTGTCTGCGTTGGACGCGGGATCCTGGAAGTACCGGTCGGCCGCTCCCTCGGCCATGGCACCCAGAGAGCCCATGCCGCGGTAGCTTTTGTAGGAGCGTCCCTGGTAGAGAATGACCTCGCCGGGCGCCTCTTCGGTTCCGGCAAACACGGAGCCCATCATGACCGTCCAGGCGCCCGCTGCGATCGCCTTTGCCACATCGCCAGAGTAGCGCACCCCTCCGTCAGCAATGAGGGGTACGCCCGTGCCTTCCAGCGCTGCGGCAACATCGCTGATTGCGCTGATCTGCGGGACGCCCACCCCCGCCACGATCCGCGTGGTGCAGATCGACCCGGGGCCGATACCGACCTTGACCCCATCGGCGCCTGCGTCAAGCAGTGCCCGGGCTGCATCGCCCGTGGCAATGTTGCCGCCGATCACCTGCAATGACGGATGGGCGCGCTTGATGGCGGAGACTCGGTCGAGAACACCGCGGGTGTGACCGTGCGCGGTATCCACCACGATGGCATCCACGCCCGCACGCACCAGCAGGGCGATGCGCTCGTCGGCGTCGCCCCCTACTCCCACGGCCGCCGCAACGCGGAGCTTGCCCTGTGCATCTTTACTGGCGTTGGGGTGTTCGGTTGCCTTCAGGATGTCTTTGACGGTGATGAGCCCTTTCAGCTCGAACTGCCCGCCAACCACCAGCACACGCTCGAGTCGGTGCTCGTGCATGAGTCGCTGCGCATGGTCGAGGCTGGCACCTTCCGGCACCGTAACCAGGCGCTCACGGGGGGTCATGATGTTCCGAACCGGTTCATCCAGCCGGGTTTCGAACCGCAGGTCGCGATTGGTGACGATGCCCACCACCTGGCCCCCGCGTACCACTGGAAGCCCTGAGATACGATGCTGTTGCGTCAGCTTGATGACATCGAGCACCTTCATGTCAGGGTCGATGGTGATCGGGTCGGACAGGACGCCAGTCTCATAGCGCTTGACCCGGGCAACCTCCTCGGCTTGACGGGCGGGCGACAGGTTTTTGTGCACGACCCCGATCCCGCCTTCCTGGGCGATGGCGATCGCGAGCCTGGACTCGGTGACCGTGTCCATCGCGGCGGATACCAGCGGAATGTTGAGGGTGATGTCGCGGCTGAAGCGCGTGCGCAACGAGGTGTCGCGCGGCAGGATGTCGGAGTAAGCCGGAACCAGCAGGACGTCGTCAAACGTCAGTGCCTTCTTGGCTAGTCGCATGGAGGCCTCACCTGGCAAAAGGCAATTATACCGATGGGGGCTCACTGCCCGGACTCATCGCCCGCCTTTGGCGAGGCGATCCGGGGTCATCGACGTTGCCAGCGAGCGTCACCACGGCGATGTCGTTGCACCTCCGCACGCCGCGCACGCGAGTGCTTGGGGTCGACCACGAGCGGCGCCAGAAGCTCGATCCGGTCACCCGGATGGAGAGGAGACTCGCGAGTGACCGCTTCGCCGAACACCGCCGCTGCCAGCAAACCGTTTGCCAGTCTGATGCCCAACTCGGGCCGGTTCGAGGCCGACAGCGCATCCGCCACCGTGGCTCGCGCGGGAAGCCTGAGGCGCTCGATACATACCTGAGGAGCCTTGGCGCCGCCCTCTGCGACCCAGCACAGCTCCACCTCGATGGTGGCCGCTCGCGAAACAGCAGGCGAGCTCATTTGCCGGCCTCGCCGTACAGCTGATCCGCGCGGTCAACAAAAGCATCCACCATGGTGGCTGCGATATGATCGAACACTGGCGCAAGTGCCCGGCCCAGCAGTCCGGCACCAAACTGATATTCAAGCGACAACTCCACCCGACACGCGTCGTCGCGAATTCGCGTAAAGCGCCAGGTGCCATGCAGCGACTTGAACGGCCCCTGTTGCAACTGCATGACAATGGATTCCGGAGGCAGGTGCCGGTTGATGGTTGAGAATGACTGCCTGAGGCCCTTGAACGCAATCTGAACCGTGGCAAGCTTTGATCCGTCTGGCTGCGGCGCAACCGACGCCCCGCCACACCAGGGCAAAAATGACGGATAGTCCTCAACCCGGGCAACCAGATCGAACATCCGCTCGCACGGATGCGAAAGCAGTACCGATTTCCTGACCTCACCCATCGCCAACCACATACCCGTCACAAGAAGAATCGCGATTCTGTCATGAGCATCATCCAGAACAAAAAGGCCCACCACGACTACTCGATCGAAGAGCGATTCGAGGCTGGCCTGGTGCTCGAGGGCTGGGAGGTCAAAGCCATCCGCGCCGGTCGGGCGCAGATCAAGGAAGCCTATGTCATTCTTCGACAGGCAGAGCTCTACCTGATTGGTGCGCATATTTCGGCGCTACCCGAGGCATCCACCCACGTCCAGCCCGATCCGGTTCGGACGCGAAAACTACTGATGCGCGCTGAAGAAATCCGCAAGCTCATCGGGAAGGTCGAACGCGCCGGCTACACACTGGTTCCGCTTGATTTCCACTACAGCCGTGGCCGGGTGAAACTCGCGCTGGGACTCGCGAAAGGCAAGCGTCAGCATGACAAGCGCGATGCCGAGCGCGACCGCGACTGGCAGCGCGAACGCGCGCAGATCATGAAGCAGACCAACCGGAAACGCGACACTTGAGCGCCAACCACCCCTAGACGCGGTTTGAGGGCGCCACCCAGCGCGCGCTTCCCGCGAGTCCGCGAAGCTTGCCGAAATGTCGATCCGGAGGCGGCACCTTGCCCAACAGCCACTGAAACAGCATGGCGGTTGCCATGGCGTCGCTCGTCGCCGCATGTCGGGCGAGCGCAGACAGGTTGGCGATCGCGAGCCACTCATCGAGCGCATGAGCCGCCACCCCCGGATGCAGCGCAGGCGCCAGTGCGGCAAGATCCAGCCAGCGACGCGGCACCGCAAGGTCGGCATTACGCAGGGCTCGCGTGAGAAATGCTCGGTCGAACCCGACGTGAAAGCCTACCAGCGGCGAATCCCCTGCATAGTCGAGAAAGCGACGACAAGCGACTTCGGGCGCCTCACCCGCCGCCTGGGCCGCCGCGCCGATTCGATGGATCAGGATGTTGCTTCGCTCCGAGATCGCAGGCGGGCGAACCGCCACCTCGAAACTGTCGCCAACATCGATGCCCGCCGGCGACAAGGCCACTGCGCCGATCGCGAGCAAGGCGTCATGCCCGGTATCAAGCCCGGTGGTCTCGACATCGATCACCACCCAGCGCGCCTCGGGGCCTTGCCCCGAGCCCTTCAACGCGCGGGAAACTGGACGCCATAGCGCTTCAAGAGAAGGCCAGCTCATGGATAGTCAAGATGCAGGCGCTGAAGCGCCTTGCGCACCTGACGCAGCGCTTCCACCAATATTCGTCGATCAAGTGGGGACAGCGTGTCGAGTTCGATCAGGTTGGGATTGGCAGTCAGCGGGACGCCAGCAGGCTGCAAGTGCTGAACCCGAAGCCGGAGACCCTGCAAAAAATTGAAACCATCGATCCAGCCTCGTCCCTCGTTGGCATCGACCACAGCGTGCTGGATCAGGGCTTCGATCCTCCCCACCGTCCCGGATTGAATGATTCCGTTCGCGAGACAAAGAAGTCGCGCCACGTCGACCATGGGCATCGTGCCTTGCAGTTTGAGATCAACCGAGCCCGACTCCGGGGCCAGCATGCCCAGCACACCGCTCGCAAGAAACCGCGGCGGGTTGCTGCGCTGGGCGTTATCGCTCATCAGCTTCTGAAAACGCGCGCTCTGTTGCACGCTGGGCGCGACCATCGCCTGCAGTCGTTGCCCCAGATCCATATTGCCTCCGAGTGGCCGCAGGTCGAAAAAAATGCTTGCGTTCAGCAAATCTTGCGGGCTGCCGTGAGCGACCCAACGGGCAAAGCGCGTCTGCCACGCCGAGAAGCTGAGGCAACACTCGGGATTGCCCGCCATGATTCCACCCTTGCAGAGCGGAAAACCGCTGCGGTCCAGCCATTGGTTGACTGATTGCCCCAGCGCAAGCAGTGCGGTCCGCGACTCAGGCGGGCATGTGTCGTCGAACACAATTCCGTTGTCCTGGTCGGTTGCAATGGTCTGTTCCTCGCGCCCTTCACTGCCGAACGCAAGCCAGCAAAATGACGCGAGGTCAATGCCGCGTGATTCGGCAAGCATCGCAACAAGGCGCCGGGTGAGCTGATCGTTCATGCGGCTGATCAAATGCGTGAGGTGGTGCGCGGCCACCCCCTGTGCCACCAACGAGCGCGACCACTCGCGGATCTCGGCTGCAACAGAGATCAACTGTTCGGGATGCGTCGCGCGAACAATGGAATCGCTCAGCTGTCTGAGGTTGCGCCGGGTGAGCGCGAACAGGTCGCGCTCGGTCACCATGCCGATGACCCGGCCGCCGTCAACGACGGGAACATGCCGAATGGACCGGTCTGCCATCAGCGTGGTCGCGTCGGCAACCGTTGCGCTGGCTGGCAGCGCAGAAACCGGTGCGCTCATCACCGCTGAAATGGGCGAATCAAGCGATCGCTCGGGCAACACGATGCGCCCAATCACATCCTGGCGGGTGAAAATACCGATTGGCTCGCCGCTGGATTCATCGACGATCAGCATCGCACCGACCATCTCGCGCTCCATCGTCGCCAGCGCCTCGCCCAGCGACGTATCGGGCCGACACCACACCGGTTCGCGCCGGACCATCGCGCGCAGCGGCTGACTCATCAGGCGCCACTGGGCGCTTTGGGCCGAGTAGTTCGCTTGCACCGCGCGCATGGAAAGCTCCATGAGCACTGCCATGCGTCGCCTGCAAAAATCGGTGAACACCCCGCTTCGCGCGAGCAGTTGTTCAAAATGCTCGGTGGGCAAAAGCCAGCAGAAGAGATCCGACAAAGCGGCATACCGGGTGCGCGGCGGGCGCTTCCCCATCAAGGAGCCCATCGGGAACAGTTCCCCTGGGCCAAGCACGAGCGGCGACGCCGCTACACCGCCGCTCTCGCCGGGCAGGACACCCTCTACCCCGCCCTGCCGGATGATGAAACAGCCAGGCGGATGATCGACGCCCGGTTCAAGGATTCGCTCGGTGGCGCCGAAATATTGAAGTCGTGCGTGCCGGGCAACGAAATCGACATCCTCGATCGCCATCTCCGAGAACGGCGCGTGCGCACGGAGCGCCGCAACCGTCTCTCGAACCAGCGACTCGGCGGTCATCGCGTCCGGCCGCGACTATGCCTGGCGCTCTGCACCGCCCGATGCAAGTCGCTGCCAGGTGGCAACCACCGTGTCGGGATTGAGCGAAATCGAGGCGATGCCCTGCGCCATCAGCCATTCAGCGAGATCGGGGTGGTCAGACGGCCCCTGGCCACAGATGCCGACATACTTGCCAGCGCGGCGGCATGCGCCGATGGCAGATTCCAGCAAGGCCTTGACCGCTGGATCGCGCTCGTCGAAGGCTTCGGCGACCAGGCCGGAGTCGCGATCCAGGCCGAGCGTCAGCTGGGTGAGGTCGTTGGATCCAATCGAAAAGCCGTCGAAATGCTCGAGGAATGCGTCGGCAAGAATGGCGTTGGAGGGAAGCTCGCACATCATGATGAGCTTGAGCGCGCTGCCCCCTCCTTCGGGCGCCGCCCCCCGCTTGAGTCCGTGGCGCGCCAGCAGATCGACCACCCGGCGCGCCTCATTGACCGTGCGCACAAACGGCACCATCAGCTCGACATTGGTGAGGCCCATGTCGTTTCGAACCCGCCGGAGCGCCTCGCATTCGAGTTCGAAGCAGTCGCGGAACCCCTCGGAAATGTAGCGCGAGGCGCCACGGAAACCGAGCATCGGGTTCTCTTCTTCCGGCTCGTAACGCGATCCGCCGATGAGTTTGCGATATTCATTCGACTTGAAATCGGAGAGGCGCACGATGACCGACTTGGGCCAGAACGCTGCGGCAATGGTGGCCACCCCTTCGGCCAGACGCTGCACGAAGAATTCGCGAGGCGTGGTGTGTCCGCGCGCAACGCTTTCCACCGCCACGCGAAGGTCGGCGTCCACATTGGGGTAGTCGAGAATCGCCTTCGGGTGAATCCCGATATTGTTGTTGATGATGAATTCCAGCCTCGCCAGACCGACGCCCGCGTTGGGCAGCGCCGCGAATTCGAACGCGAGTCGCGGGTTGCCGACATTCATCATGATCTTCACGGGAATGTCGGGCATCTCGCCAGTGGCGACTTCGCTCACCTCGGTCTCGAGCAGACCGTCGTAGATGAACCCGGTGTCGCCTTCAGCGCAAGAAACAGTGACCAGCGAATCCGATTTGAGGCGCTCGGTGGCGTCGTTGCATCCCACCACTGCCGGGATGCCCAGCTCGCGCGCGATGATGGCCGCATGGCAGGTTCTCCCACCGCGGTTGGTCACGATCGCCGACGCACGCTTCATGACCGGCTCCCAGTTCGGGTCGGTCATGTCGGTGACCAGCACATCGCCAGGCCGGACCTGGTCCATCTGCGAAGCATCCAGAATGACCCGTACCGGCCCAGCCCCCACCTTTTGACCGATTGCGCGCCCGGACGCAAGCACATCGGCAGACCCCTTCAAACGGTAGCGCTGCTGTCGCCCGCCCTGCTCCCGCGACTTCACTGTTTCGGGACGCGCCTGAAGGATGTAGAGACGGCCGTCGTTGCCGTCGCGGCCCCACTCGATGTCCATGGGACGACCGTAGTGGCGTTCGATCGTGATGCCGTATCGGGCGAGTTCGAGCACCTCGGCGTCAGTGAGGGAATACCGGTTACGCAGATCAACCGGCGTGTCGACCGTCCTGACGTTCTGGCCCGGCTGGTCGGAGAACTCCATGCGGATCAGCTTGGACCCCATTTCGCGCCGGATGATGGGCTGCCGTGCCACCCCGATCATGGGTTTGTGGACATAGAACTCGTCCGGGTTGACCGCGCCCTGCACCACCGTTTCACCCAGGCCCCAGGCGCTGGTGATGAACACCACATCGCGGAAGCCAGATTCAGTGTCGAGGGTAAACATGACGCCGGAGCTGCCGAGGTCGCTTCGGACCATCCGCTGGATGCCGGCGGAAAGCGCCACCTCGGCATGCGTGAAGCCCTTGTGCACCCGGTAGGCGATGGCACGGTCGTTGTAGAGCGATGCAAACACATGCCGCACCCGATCGAGCACAGCCTCGATTCCGCAGACGTTCAGGTAGGTTTCCTGCTGGCCTGCAAAGGACGCATCGGGAAGGTCTTCTGCCGTTGCCGACGAACGCACGGCGACCGGCAGGAGAGGACCGGACTCGGCAGTAAGCAGCGCGTGATGCGCGCGAATGTCGGCTTCGAGTGCCGCGGGAAGCGGCGCCGAGCAGATCCAGGCGCGAATATCGGCGCCACACTCGGTCAGCGCCTTGACATCATCGACGTTGAGGGCGTCCAGACGCCTGGCGATCCGCTCGGCAAGCCCGTCGTGGGCGAGAAATTCGCGAAAGGCCGACGCCGTGGTGGCGTAGCCCCCCGGCACGCGTACGCCAGCCGCCGCCAGCTGGCTGATCATTTCGCCCAGGGAGGCGTTCTTGCCACCGACCGCGTCGACATCGCTCATGCGGAGCGACTCGAACGCGATGACACGGCGCTCGGTTGTGAGGTTCATGGAGAGGTCCTGGCATGGTTGAAAACCGGTGGCGCAAGGCGCAATGCTGGTATTTTACCTGCCCAACGCCCGCTGGCCGCCCCACCACGGCGCCCGTGACCGCCCATTCCGTTGAGGTAAACGTGCCCGATTCCACCGATCAGACGCCTTACGACCGAACCGTTTTTTATGTTTCGGACGGCACCGGTATCACGGCCGAAACCTTCGGTCATTCTCTTCTTACCCAGTTCGGTTCTGTGCGCCTCAGGCAGCAGCGGCTGCCCTTCGTGGATTCGATGGAAAAGGCTGAAGAGGCACTGCGCCGCATCAACCGCCAGGCGCAGCTCGATCGCCAGCCTCCCATCGTGTTCAGCACGCTGGTCAATGCACCGATCAACGACATTGTCCGGCAGGCCACCTGCAGATTCTTCGATCTGTTCGCAAGCTTTCTTGAACCACTCGAGCAGGAACTGGGCGTTCGCTCCAGCCACGCAATCGGCCAGTCGCATACCGCATCGAATCTCGAGGCCTACAGCCGACGCATTGCAGCCATCAACTATTCGCTCTCGCACGACGACGGTCAGACCGACAAGGATCTGGAAGAGTCCGATGTGATCCTGGTCGGCGTCTCGCGAAGCGGCAAGACGCCCACCAGCCTCTACCTCGCCATGCAGCACGGGGTAAAGGCCGCCAACTATCCGTTGATTCCGGAAGATTTCGATCGGCAGCGACTTCCAGAAGTGCTCTACCGGCACAGAAAGAAGCTGTTCGGGCTCACCATCACGCCAGAGCGTTTGGCCGAAGTGCGTCAGGAGCGGCGACCAAACAGTCGTTATGCATCACTCGACAACTGCAGGCAGGAGGTGATCGCTGCCGAGTCGATGATGCGAAGGGAGGGGATCGAGTGGCTGTCCAGCACCACAAAATCGATCGAGGAAATTGCAACCACCGTGCTTCAGCGGATTGAAGCGCGAAGCCCAAGCTGACGACCCGCTGCCGCCTGCCGCTGTGTGAATTGCTCGTACAGACAGATCGAAGCCGCCACACCCACGTTCAGCGACTCGATGCCGACCTGGTGCCGGATCTCCAGACGATCAATGGCATTCACCGCGCTCAGCTCCGCCGAGAGCCCCTTGCCTTCCGCACCGAAGATCCATAACCGGGGCCCGCGCAGGTCTGCCGCATCGATCGACTGCGGCGACCGTGGAGCGGCCGCTGTCCAGCGGGCGGCGCCCCGAACACTGATGAGCACGGACACAGGGATTGATTCGCAGATCTGCAACGCAAAGTGCGCGCCCATGCCCGCCCGGACGACCTTGGGAGACCACAGGCTCACGCTGTCGGGCGAGCTCATGATGAGCCTTACTCCGAACGCCGCGGCACTGCGTAGAAGCGTGCCGGCATTTCCCGGGTCCTGAATGCCGTCCAGGTACACCGCATCCTGATCGAGCGCCTCCGGAAGCGATGCTTGCGGGATGCGAATCGTCGCGAGCGGGCCTGGCCCATTGGCTACCTGCGACAGCCGGTCGAAGAGCGCATCATCGAGCACCAGCGTTTGATGTGCGGCATGCGCGCAAAGCGCAAGGATCGTCTCCCTGTTGCCTGATCGACGCGGAATGACGGCCTCGGGCGCCATCGCGCCGCCTGCATCGCGCCAGGCCTGGAGAAGATGCTCGCCCTCGATGATCGCGAGGCCCAGCGCCTCCCGCTCACGAGACGACCGCGACAGCGCAAGCAGGCGCCGAAATCGTTCGCTCGAGGGCGAACGGATCTCCAATCGGGGCAATACCGGCCGCTCGCTCATCGGAGGTCGCGCTGCTCGAGGGCCCGTCGGACCGGCGCAAAGCTTCGGCGATGGGCAGGGCACGGGCCGTGAGATCGAAGCAGCTCTAGATGCAGCGGGCTGGGATAGCCTTTGTGCTGATCAAAGCCGTAGTGCGGATAGCTGATGTGCAGGCGCTCCATCGCAGCATCTCTATCGGTCTTGGCAAGAATGGAGGCCGCTGAAATCGCGGCGTCGAGCGCATCGCCCTTGACCAGCGTTTCCACCGCGCAGCGGAGGATCGGTGCGCGATTGCCGTCGATACGGGCGAGCTCGGGGGCGACAGCAAGCCCATCGACCGCGCGTCGCATGGCAAGAAGCGTGGCCTGAAGGATGTTGATCGCGTCGATCTCCTCGACACTGGCGCTCGCGACCGACCAGGCGAGCGCCCGCTCGCGGATCACAGCCGCGAGCTGCTCGCGCCGCACCGGCGACAGGACTTTCGAGTCGCGCAAGCCCGCAATTGGCCGCTCAGGATCCAGAATGACGGCGGCGGCAAACACCGGGCCGGCCAGCGGGCCACGACCGGCTTCGTCCACGCCGGCAACGCGTCTCGCCGGAGCGGTCAGACCGGGAAGTTGTGGCTGATGATCACCGGCATGTTGTCGACTCACGCCGATTCCTTCACGGATTCACACACCGCGAGAATCGCCTCGGCGCTCCGTTTCGCGCAGCCGCGGGCAAGGGTTCCGTGCAGGTCGGTAAAGCGCTGATGCAAGCGGCCGCGAAGCGACGTGTCGTCGAGCTGCGCAAGCAAAGCCGCACCCATCGCCTCGGGGCTCGCCTCATGCTGAATGAATTCAGGCACCAGCGATTCCCGACACAAGATGTTGGGCAGTCCGATCCAGGGTAACAGTCCGCGATTGCGCATCAGCAAAAAGCTGAGCGTTGCCATGCGATAAAAAATCACCATGGGACGACCCAGGAGCGCCGCTTCCAGCGTGGCAGTGCCGCTCGCAACCAGCACGGTATCGGCAGCCAACATGGCGCGGTGTGACTGTCCGGATACGAGCGTAAGCGGCAGCTTTGAATCCAGCCTGAGCGCGCCGGCCTGCCGCCTGAGCGTCTCCAGCAGAGGAGGCGCGGCCGCAGGAAGTACGAAATGGCAATCTGGACGCTGCCGATGAATCCAGGCGGCGGTCTGCAGAACCGTTCGCCCCATGTAGCGAACCTCATCGGGGCGGCTGCCGGGCAGAAGCGCAACAACCGGCCGGTCCAGCGGCAGTTCGAGGGCCACGCGCGCGGTGGCGGTGTCCGTCGAGGGGCTCAGCACGTCGGCGAGCGGATGCCCCACATAGGTGGCGGGAATGCCTGCTGCGTCATAGATCGGCTTTTCAAACGGGAACACCAGCAACATATGGTTGACCGAGCGCCTGATCGCCTCGATCCGTTCGGGGCGCCATGCCCAGATTGATGGACCGATGAAATGAACGGTCGGCACGCCATGATCACGAAGGCGACGCTCGAGCCCCAGGTTGAAGTCTGGAGCGTCGATTCCAACGAATGCCGTCGGACGACGCGCGAGGATCCGCCTTGCGAGCGATCTGCGGAGCGCAAGCAACCTCGGCAGCGCACTCAGCACCTCCACATAGCCGCGCACTGACAGTTCCTCGATCCCCGCCCACGCCTCGAACCCCTGCGCGCCCATGGCCCGCCCGCCCACCCCATACGCAGCAAGCCCGGGCACTTCGCCGCGCAAGCCCTGCAGCATGGCCGAGGCGAGCAGATCGCCAGATGCCTCGGCGGCAACCATCGCAAGCGCCAACCCGCCACGCGCATCGTCCGCCAGCGGCGTACGAAGGGGTTCGCCCATCAGCGCACAATGCCCCGCTCGACCCGCGCCAGAAACTCGGAAAGCAGCGCAAGATCTGCGCCGCTTTCGGGGTCAGCCGTCGCCCGAAGATCGCTCAAGGCTGCACGCGCCTGCTCAAGCGTCAGTGAGCTGCGGTACAACAGCTTGTAAGCGTTTCGCAGCACCTGAATACGTTGCGCACTGAAGCCCCGCCTCTTCAGACCTTCGCTGTTCAGGCCGTGCGCGCTCGCTGAATTGCCGGCGGTCATCACATACGGTGGAATGTCATGCAGCACCACGGTTCCTGCGCCGGTCATGGCGTGCGCACCGATCTTGCAAAACTGGTGCACCTGGGTGCAACCGCCCAGAATGGCCCAGTCGCCCACCTGAACATGCCCGGCCAGATTGGTGGAGTTGGCAAAAATGGTGTGATCACCCACGACGCAGTCGTGAGCGACATGCACATAGGCCATGATCCAATTGTCGTGACCGATGCGGGTTGTACCCTTGTCCTGCGCCGTGCCGCGATTGACGGTGACCGATTCGCGAAACGTATTGCCATCACCGATGACGAGCGAGGTGGGCTCGCCGCGATATTTCTTGTCCTGGGGCGCGCCGCCGATCGAGGCGAAGGGATGAAACCGGTTCTGTCGGCCGATCGTTGTATCCCCCTCGATCACCACATGGGGGCCCACGACACATCCGGCGCCAAGGCTTACCCCTTCACCAATCACGCTGTAGGCGCCCACGACCACGTCATCGTCGAGACAGGCGCGCGGATCGACCACGGCCGTCGAATGAATGTTGGGCATGTCGCGCCTGTCAGCTCTGCGTCGGCGCGGCGTCGCCACCCGGGCGCGCAGGCGGATCGATGTCGCGCAGGGTGCACATCAATTCGGCCTCGGCTGCCGTCTGCCCGTCAACCGAGGCTCGCCCCGTGTATTTCCAGATGCCGCGTGCAACGCGCGTGATCTCGACATCCAGAATCAGCTGATCACCGGGCACCACGGGCCGCTTGAACCGGGCCCCGTCAATGCCAACGAAATAGTAGACAGAGCGGTCATCCGACACCCGGCCCATGGTCTGAAACGACAGGATCCCGGCCGCCTGGGCAAGCGCTTCGATCTGCAATACACCGGGCATGACCGGCAGATGCGGAAAGTGCCCGACAAAAAACGGCTCGTTGATGGTGACGTTCTTCAGTGCCCGGATTCGCTTGCCTGGCTCGATGTCGAGTACCCGGTCAACGAGAAGGAACGGATAGCGGTGCGGCAGGTGTTCGAGAATCGCGCGAATGTCTAACGAAGGCATCAATTTTCCTTGAGGTGCGACTCGATGCGGCGAAGCCTGGCTCGAAGCTCGGGGAGCTTGCGTACCACCACCGCAGCACGCTCCCAATCGGCATTGTCCATAAGCGGGAAAATCCCGGAGTAGAAGCCTGGTTTGGTGATCGAGGACGACACCAGACTCATGGCAGAAATGGTCACGTCATCGCAGATGTCGAGGTGACCCAGAATACCCGCCGCGCCGCCGATCATGCAGCGACGACCAATTCGGGCGCTGCCCGCGATACCCACGCACGCTGCAATCGCCGTGTGCTCGCCGATCTGCACGTTGTGTGCGACCTGGATGAGATTGTCGAGTTTGCATCCATCGCCGATGAGCGTGTCGTCCAGTGCGCCGCGATCAATGGCGCAGTTGGCGCCGATCTCCACATCGGCACCAATCTGAACCCGGCCAAGCTGCGGAATTTTTTCCCACTGTCCCTGGTACCTGGCGAATCCGAAGCCATCCGAACCGATCACCGTACCGGCGTGAATCAGGCTGCGATCACCAACCACACACCGGTGGCCGAGAGTGACCCGCGAGCGGAGCTCGGCCCCGACACCCACCACCGCATCGTCTTCGATGATGCAGCCAGCGCCAATGATGGCGCCGGCCCCCACATGCGCCCGTTCACCCACCACCACGCCCGGACCGACTGCAACACCCTGACCGAGCGTTGCCGACGAAGCGATGACCGCGGTGGGATGAACCGACGGCTTGCTTCGAGGGTTGATCCAGACATCGAACTGACGCGCGATGAGTCCGTAGGCCCGATAGGGGTTGGGAACCTCGACCAGCGCCGCGTGGGCAGGCACCGCGTCTGCCATCTCTGGCGAGGTCACCACAACGCCAGCCGACGTCACCCTCGCCCGGTCCCGATAGGAACGGCTGGAGAGAAACGCAATGGAAGAGCCGTCCGCCGATTCAAGCGTGGCCAGGCGATCGATTCGAAGCCCTTCCGGTCCGCGCACCAGGCGCCCCGCAAGCAGCCGCACAAGCTCGGACAGGGGCACAGCGTCCGGCAGACGGAGCATGATGCTCTCCAGCGCTCGGACGCGCCCGATTACTTCGCCGCCGGGTCAGTGAGGGCCTGAAGGACGAGGTCGGTGATGTCGATGCGACCACTGGCGTAGACCGCCTCCTGAAGGATGAGGTCGAATTTCTCCCGTTCAGCGATCTGACGGATGACACGATTGGCGCGTTCCACCACCTGCGAAAGCTCCTCGTTTCGCCGCTGGTTGAGGTCTTCGCGGAACTCGCGCTGCCGACGCTGGAAGTCTTTGTCGAGATCGGCCGCCTCACGCTGCCGGCGCGTGCGCTCGGCCTCGGACATCACCATGGCATCGCGATCAAGGCGCTCGGCAAGCTGCTTGAGACGGGTGCCAACTTCCTGGAGTTCCCGGTCCCGCTTGGAGAATTCCGCCTCGAGCTTCGCCTGCGCTGCCTTGGCCGGTGCTGCATCACGCAAGATGCGTTCGGTGTTGACGAACCCGATCTTGGGGGTGACCTGCGCGAGCGCTGCGCCTGCACCAAGCAAAAGCGCTGCGGCTGCAGACCAGCACGCAAAACGTCGACTCACGGACATACAAATCTCCCGCACAGAAAATCGCACCTGATCAGAAACCGGCGCCCACCTGAAACTGGAAGCGCTGCATGCGGTCAGCCGGTGCATAACGAATCGGCCAACCCAGGCTCAGCTTCATCGGACCGATCGGCGACAGCCAGTTCAGGCCCACGCCGGCGGCCGCGCGCAATTCGGAGAACTCGATGTTGGAGTCGGCAAACACGTTTCCGACATCGGTGTAAAGAAAGGTGCGGATGGTGCGGTCTGCGCCCGAACCAGGAAGGGGGAACAGAAACTCTGCGCTTCCAACCACCTTGAGCTGTCCACCAATGGGCACTTCGCGCGTACCCCCTGTTTGCAGCGGCTCGATATCTTTCGGGCCCAGTGAACTTGGGTAGAAGCCTCGAACCGAGCCAATGCCGCCTGCGAAATAGTTCTTGAAGAGCGGGTACGAGCGCCCGCCAAAACCGGCGCCATAGGCAACGTCACCATTCAGTGCGATGGTGTAGTCACGGGACAGCGGCCAGTAAAGCTGCTGGACCGCATTGGTACGCCAGAAACGCAAATCGCCGGCCGGAACGGTAGCCTCGAAATTGACACGCTGGAGGCGACCCGTTGTGGGCGCCAGCGCGCTGTTTCGGGTGTCACGCACCCAGCCGACGTTGCCCAGAAACGCGGAGGCCGACAGACCGTATTCGGAGACCCACTTGGTGTAGCGCTGCGGTGCAAGCGGACCGAGCCAGAGCGAGGTGGACTCGGCGCCGACACCGAAGAAAAACCGGTCGACTTCGGTGTAGGGAATGCCGAAGCGCGTGGATGCGGAGAGCGTTTCGAACTTGTAATCGCCCAGCAGCAGCGCCGAGGCATTGAATGAACGCGAGGCGAGTTCAACCGTCTGGCTGATGCCGTCGTCGGTGACATAGGGGTCGGTGTGACTGAGCACCACCTGACGGGCGAGCCGGCTTGAATTCACCTCGATGCCAACGATCTTGCCCGTCCCCAGGAAATTGTTCTGGCTGAGCGATGCGGCAAGAATGACCTTCTCGGTGGTTGAAAACCCGATTCCAAGCGAAATCGCGCCGGTGGCGCGCTCAACGACCGTGACCCGAAGATCGACCTGGTCGGTCGTGCCTGGTACCAGTTCGGTTTCAATCTTGACGTCGGTAAAGTAGCCGAGTCGGTTGAGGCGGTCACGCGACAGCTTGATCTTGTCGGCGTCGTACCAGGCGTCTTCAAACTGGCGAAGCTCCCGGCGCACGACTTCGTCGCGGGTGCGGGCATTGCCGCCAATATCGATTCTGCGAACGTAGGCCCTGCGACCCGGCTCAACCATGACCGTGAAGCTCACCTGCCGGTTGTCGCGGTCGGCCTGGGGCACGGCGTCGACCCGTGCGAAGGCATAGCCGAGCGAGCCCAGACGCTCGGTCACGCTCTTGGTGGAGTCGTTCAGCCGGGTGCCGGAGAACACCTCACCCGGCGCGAGCCGCATCATGGCGCGGAATTCGTCGCCTCGCCCGAGCAGTTCACCGGCGAAGGTGATGTCCTTGACGCGGAACTGCTCACCCTCGTCCAGTACGACGACCAGTTCGATGGATTCGCGGTCAGGGCTGATGGAAACCTGGGTTGAACGAATATTGAATTCGAGGAAACCCCGGTCCAGATAAAAAGACCGCAAGGTTTCCAGATCGCCCGCCAGTTTTTCGCGCGAATAGCGGTCAGCCTTGGTATACCAGCTTAGCCAGGTCGGCGTCGACAGCTTCATTTCGTCGAGCAATGCCTTCTCTGTGAAGGCCTTGTTGCCCACAAACCGGATGGCCGAAATGGACGCCGAGGCGCCTTCTTCGACGGTCATGGCAACCCCCACCCGATTGCGCTCGAGCGGCGTGACTGTGGACGTGACGCGCGCAGCGTACTTGCCGCGGGACAGATACTGGCGCTTCAGCTCCTGCTCGGCGCGCTCGAGAAGGCTTCGATCGAAAATTCGCGACTCTGCGAGTCCGATATCGCGGAGCGAACGCTTCAAGGTGTCGGCATCGAATTCCTTGACGCCGGTAATTTCGATTGAGCCGATCGCTGGCCGCTCCTCGAGCACAACCACCAGCACATCACCGTCAGCCTGCAGCTTGACGTCGCGAAAGAAACCGCTCGCAAAAAGCGCCTGAATTGCCGCCGTCGCAGAATCGGGCGTGATTCGTTCGCCTACCTTGACCGGCAGATAACCGAACACGGTACCCGGCTCGATCCGCTGGATGCCCTCGATTCTGATGTCGCGCACCACAAAGGGGTCGAACGCCCGCGCTGCGCCTGGAAACCCGGCGGCTGCCAGCAAAAGACAAAGGGAAGCGGATGCTAGACGGTTCGCACGAATACGGGAAACGACGCTTCGCATGCCTCAGGGCCCGATCAGCCGGGTGAAGTCGTTAAAGAGTGCAAGTGCCATCATGAACACCACCAGAAGCAGTCCGGCCTTTTGAGTAATCGCCATCACCTGATCGGACAGTGGACGGCGTCTGATCGCCTCAACCGCGTAATATACCAAATGCCCCCCGTCTAGTACCGGGATGGGAAGCAGATTCAGAACCCCCAGGCTTACGCTGATCAGCGCGATGAACCCGAGATAGGACTGTAAACCGCTGCGGGCAGTCTGGCCCGCCATGTCAGCGATGGTGACAGGACCGCTCAGATTTCGAACGGACAGGTCGCCGGTAAGCATGCGGCCCAGCATTCGTAACGAAAATGCGCTCATTTCCCAGGTGCGCGCCACGCCCTGAACGACCGAGTCGAGCGGGTCAGCCTGAACCACCTCGGTTTTGACCCGGTCCTGGAGCATCGCCCCGATTCGCCCGCGTGGCCGCGAGTCGGGACTGGCTGCGCTTTGTGCCGCGGGAACAACACGCACAGTGATCTCGTCGGCTCCACGCTGAACCACGATGACCAGGGCTCGACCCGCGCTCTCACGCACCTGTTCAATCAGATCACGCGCCCGCCGGACCGGCTCGCCGTTTACGGTGAGCACGCGGTCGCCCGGCCGAAGCCCTGCCTCGATGGCTGGTTCGCCGGCGATCAGGCTGCCGATCAAGACCTCTCCGGGTGCCAGTGCGAGACCGAGTACCTGAAGCGGGTCACGGTCCGGGACCTCGGACGACATGGCCCCGCGCGTTCCCAGGGTTTGCTGGCGCAGCTGCCCCCCGCGATCGACAGTAAGCGAGACCGGGGTCCCGCCCAGTGACGCATCGATGATCTTGAGCCGCAGTTGATTCCAGGATTGCAGCGGCGCACCGTTCACCGAAACGATCCGGTCACCCGCAACCAGACCCGCGTCGGCGGCTGCGCTCGCGGCAGGCGGCGTGTCAAGAACCGGAACAGGCTGCTCGGTGCCCCCCCAGGCAAGCGCAGCGTAGAGAACCACCGCGAGCAGAAAATTGGCGAGCGGCCCGGCCACCACGATGAATGCCCGCTGATGAAGCGGACGCTGCGAGAATGCCCGCGGAAGGTCTGCACGTGCGATCGGCTGAGAAGCCTCCCGGTCACGCTCATCGAGCATCTGCACATAGCCGCCAAGCGGAATGGCGGCAATCACCCACTCGGTTCGATCGGGACCAAAGGCGCGCGACCAGATCGCCGGCCCGAAACCAATTGAAAACCTGAGGACCTTGACGCCGCACCAGCGGGCGGCCAGGAAATGACCCAGCTCATGCACGAAAATGAGCAACGTAAGGGCGAGCAGAAACGCGAGCACGGTTTGAACGAATGTCATGAGGCACGTCGCTCCATCACCTGCCGCGCCGCCAGGCGCGCCCTGCCGTCGAGGTCGATCACCGCGCTGACATCATTGGCGGCGCGCTCGCCGCCGAGCCGTTCAAGGACCGCTTCGTTGATTCGCGCAATATCGCCAAACCGGATCCGACCATCCAGAAAGGCCTCGACCGAGATTTCATTGGCCGCATTCAGGACGCACGGCGCGCCGCCTGCCGCCTCAAGCGCCTGGCGGGCGAGGCGCAGGCAAGGAAAGCGAACCGGATCGGGCGGCTCGAACTCGAGCTTGCCAGCTGCGGCGAGATCAAGCGGTGTGACACCACTTTCGATGCGATCCGGGTAGCCGAGCGCGTGCGCAATCGGCGTTCGCATGTCGGGGTTGCCGAGCTGCGCGAGTACCGAACCGTCGACATATTCGACCATTGAGTGAACGATGCTTTGGGGATGGACCACGACCTCGATGGATGAGGACGCCACATCGAACAGATAGTGTGCCTCGATAAGCTCCAGCCCCTTGTTCATCATGGTCGCGGAGTCCACCGAGATTTTCCGCCCCATGCTCCAGCGCGGATGCGCGACCGCCTGGGCTGGCGTGGCAGACTCGATGGCCTCGAGACTCGCCTGACGAAAGGGCCCCCCAGAGGCGGTCAGCAGTATTCGTCTGATCCCGCCCCGGTCCCCCGCGGCAGGCAAACACTGAAACACCGCGTTGTGTTCACTGTCGATGGGCAAGACCGACGCACCACCCGCGCGACACGCACGCAGGAACACATCGCCAGCCATGACCAGCGCTTCCTTGTTCGCGAGCAGGATGCACTTGCCGGCACGCGCTGCCGCGATTGCAGACGGCAGACCAGCGGCCCCAACGATCGCGGCCATCACCAGGTCAACTTCAGGCGCCGAAGCAATAGCCTCCAGCGCCCCTGCGCCGCTGTGGACTTCGATTGCCGCGCCGTGCCTGGCAAACTGCACGCGCAGGCGCTCGGCTGCGGCCGCATCGGACACCGCGACGCACTGCGGTCGGTGCTTGAGCGCAAGATCAAGCAGCGCATCGATCCGGCTATGGGCGGAGAGCGCGTACAGACGGAACCGGTCGGGATGCCGGGCTACGACATCGAGCGTGCTCAATCCGATGGAGCCCGTGGCCCCCAGCACTGTGATTGCCTTCATCACTGGATTATCGCAGCAGTTGGTGGAGCAGAGCCACGACCGGCATCGTGGGGATCAGTGCATCAATCCGATCGAGCGCTCCGCCGTGCCCGGGCAACAGCTTGCCGCTGTCCTTGACGCCCGCCTCGCGCTTGAGCAACGACTCGAAAAGATCACCCACGACCGAGAGACCCGCAAGCAGCGCGAGGATCAGCGCGGCGGCCGGAACGCCGAAGTGTCCGAGCAGCACGGCCGGCAGTGCGCCCGAGAGCAGCGCAAACTGCGCTGACACCATGCCCAGGATCGCGACAGCCAGCATGCCCGCGATCGCACCTTCCCAGGATTTGCCCGGGCTGATGGATGGCGCGAGCTTGCGACGGCCAAACGCCCGGCCAGCAAAATACGCAGCAATGTCGGCGACCCACACAACCGCCATCGCGGTCACCAGCACTGCTGGTCCGGCGGCGCGCAGGTCGTAGAGCGCGAGCCAGCACGCGCCAAGCAACCAGAGCGCCAGCACACATCGTCCGGCACCCGCCCGGTGTGCGCTCAGACGCCTGGGCGCTTCAAGGAACCAGAAGAGCGCCGCGGGAAAGCATGCTGCGATCAGCAGCGGCTGGGGAATCCTGCCCGACGGCAGGATGGCGACAATCGCCAGACCCGAGACCGAAATGGCGATGACTTGCGACAGGCCCGGAAGCGCGCCCGATACCAGCCGGCTCCATTCCGCATAAGCGACGAGAAGCAACAGGAGTGATGCGAGCCCCCAGAGCCAGACCGGCCCCACCGTCACAACCGGAATCAGAACCGCCAGCAACACCACTGCGGTCAGAATCCGGGGGATCAGCATGCATTCATCCGGCAGACTGCGCCGCCACCTGGCCACTGGTCTGGCCAAAGCGGCGCTCGCGCTGTCGGTACCACTCGAAGGCCTCCTCGAGGGCTGCAGCGTCGAAATCAGGCCAGTAACGGTCGGTGAAATACAACTCGGTGTAGGCCAGCTGCCACAAGAGGAAATTGCTCACCCGCTGCTCGCCGCCGGTACGGATGAACAGATCGGGCTCCGGCGCATAAGACATGGCCAGATAGGGGGACAGGAGCGCCTCGTCCAGTTGCTCGGGATGGCTCGCGAGCTGGGGGTGATCCGCCAGCGCCGCGCGTGTCGCCTGGAGAATGTCCCAGCGCCCGCCATAGTTCGCGGCAATGGTGAGCGTCATCCGCTGGTTGCCTGCCGTGCGGGCCTCCGACTGCCGAATCAACGTGCGCAGACGCGGCTCGAATGCATCAAGTTCGCCCACCACCCGAAGGCGGATTCCATTGGCATGGAGCTGATCGACCTCGCGCTCCAGGGCGGAAATGAACAGCCGCATAAGGACCGACACCTCCTCGACCGGGCGGCGCCAGTTTTCAGAGCTGAACGCAAACAGGGTAAGAAATTCCACGCCCGCCTTGGCGCAGGCCTCCAGGATGGTCCGAACCGCTTCGACACCGCGCGCGTGCCCTGCCACCCTCGGCAGCCGTCTGCTGGTGGCCCACCTGCCATTGCCGTCCATGATGATGGCGACATGGCGCGGCACCGCACCGCTTGTCGGAACACTGACAGTTGAGCTTGGAAAAATCGGCTTCACGCGACAGACGCCTGATCAGACGGTGAGGATTTCCTGCTCTTTCGCGGCGATCAGCTTGTCGATCTCCGCGATGTGACGATCGGTCAGCTTTTGCACTTCATCCTGACCGCGCCGGTCATCATCCTCGGAAATGGCTTTGTCCTTCAGGAGCTTCTTCAGTTGCTCGTTTCCATCGCGGCGAAGGTTCCGTACCGCGACCTTCGCCTGCTCGCCCTCCCCGCGCGCAACCTTCGCCAGCTCCTTGCGCCGCTCCTCCGACAACGGAGGCATGGGCACCCGGATGAGCTCACCCACCGTGACAGGATTCAGTCCGAGATCGGCCTCACGAATGGCCTTGTCGATGACAAGCACCATCTTCTTTTCCCAGGCCTGAACGCTCAGCGTTCTGGCATCCATGACGGTCACGTTGGCAACCTGGTTGATCGGCACGAGGCTGCCGTAATAGTCGACCTGAACGTGATCGAGCAGGCCTGCATGGGCCCTGCCCGTCCGGATCTTGGAGAGCGCAACCTTCAACGACTCGAGCGACTTGTTCATCTTTTGCTCGGTCGAGCTTTTCACGTTGGACAGACTCATCGGATTCCTCTGAAGCGTGTCAGGCGTAGACCAGCGTCCCCTCGTCTTCACCGGTCACGATCCGGCGAAGGGCGCCTTCCTTGAAAATTGAAAAGACCTTCAGCGGGAGACGCTGGTCGCGACAGAGCGCAAAGGCGGTGGCATCCATCACCTTGAGGTTGCGGCTGATGGCTTCGTCGAAGCTGATGCGCTGGTAACGCGTGGCGGTGGGGTCGAGCATGGGGTCGGCGGTGTAGACGCCGTCGACCTTGGTCGCCTTCAGCACAATTTCGGCGCCCATTTCAGCGCCCCTGAGTGCAGCCGCGGTGTCGGTGGTGAAGAACGGGTTTCCGGTGCCGGCCGCAAAGATCACGACCTTGCCTTCCTCCAGATACCGCAAGGCCTTGGGGCGGATGTAGGGCTCAACCACCTGTTCGATCTTGAGCGCCGACTGAACCCTCGACACCACCCCTTGCTGGCGCAGCGCATCCTGCAGCGCAAGCGCATTCATGACGGTGGCCAGCATGCCCATGTAGTCGGCCGTGGCGCGGTCCATGCCAGCAGCGCCGCCCGCCACCCCGCGAAAAATGTTGCCGCCGCCGATCACCACCGCCAGTTCGACACCCAGCCGGGAGACGCCCGCCACCTCGGCGCACATCCGTTCAATGGTAAGCCGGTTGATGCCAAAAGCGTCATCGCCCATGAGCGCTTCTCCCGAGAGCTTGAGCAAGACCCTGCGGTAGGCGAGTGTGGGCGGATTCGAGGGAGACGAAGACAGATCCAAGGTTTGACCTCAGCGCGGTTCACGCCGACCCGGGGCCGATGCCTTCAGTCGGCAAACCCGAGCATTATGCGCCATTCCGGCGGGAGAAGTCGGGCAGGCGGGCGGGTGTCCGCGCTGCCCGTTGCATCAGCGCGCGGCTGCGGCAGCGGCCTGTGCCGCCACCTCGGCCGCAAAGTCGGTCTGCTTGCGCTCGATCCCCTCGCCCACCAGATAGAGCGTGAACGAAGCCACCCGGGCACCCCGGGATTTCAGCAGTTGCTCGATGGTCTGCTTGTCGTCCTTGACGAAAGGCTGGCCCAGGAGCGTGACTTCCTTGAGGAACTTTTGAACGCTGCCTTCGACCATCTTCTCGACGATCTCTGCGGGCTTGCCCGACTCCGCCGCCTTTTCGCGGGCGATCCGGCGCTCGGTATCGATGAGGTCGGCCGACACGCCATCGCGCGACAGCGCTTTGGGCTTGGCTGCCGCGATATGCATGGCGATGTCGCGCGCAAGGGTTTCATCACCGCCCACCAGATCGAGCAGCACGCCGATCTTTGCGCCACCGTGGACATAGCTCACCACGCGCCCCTCAGCCGAGACGCGGTGGAAGCGGCGGATCGACATGTTCTCGCCGATCTTGCCGATCAGCGTGGTGCGGACCGCCTCAACGGTCGAGCCGTCAAACGGCAATGCGGACAATGCGGCAACATCGGCCGGTGCCGACTCTGCCACCAGCTTCGCAAGCCGCGACGAGAAAGCGAGAAAGTCGTCGTTTTTGGCGACGAAGTCGGTTTCGCAATTGAGTTCGACGATCGCAGCCTCACGTCCGTCGCCGCTGATGTGAACGCCAACCACGCCCTCGGCAGTGACGCGCGAGGCAGCCTTGCTTGCCTTGTTGCCCAGCCGTACGCGCAGAATTTCCTCGGCTTTTGCCAGATCGCCACCTGCCTCGGTAAGCGCCTTCTTGCACTCCATCATGGGTGCATCCGTTTTTTCGCGTAGTTCCTTGACCATGCCAGCGGTGATTTCAGCCATCGCCTTGTCCTCCGAATTCAGTGGAATACCTCAAAGCCCTGCTGGGCCGAGCCGGCATCCTGCCGGGCGGCGCAGAGTGACAACAGGAAAATGACGGGCGCCCTGGGGGCTGCCCGCCGGAGGCGTCAGGCCTCCTCGCCCTCGACCTCGACGAATTCTTCCTCTTCGCTGGCCGCTTTCACGACCTCCTGGAGTGCGCTGCTGCGCCCGTCGAGAATGGCATCAGCCGCGCCACGTGCATAGAGGCGAATGGCCTTGCCCGAGTCGTCATTACCCGGAATGACGTATGAAATCCCCTCGGGCGAGTGGTTGGTATCGACCACCCCCACCACGGGAATGCCGAGCTTTGCAGCTTCGGTGACGGCAATTTTGTGGTAACCGACATCGACCACAAAAAGTGCATCGGGCAGGCCGCCCATGTCCTTGATGCCACCCAGGCTGCGGTTCAGCTTGTCGAGCTCGCGCTGGAAAAGCAGAGATTCTTTCTTGGACAACCGCTCAACGCCACCCTCTGCGATCATCACTTCCATGTCCTTCAGCCGCTTGATCGAGGTCTTGACGGTCTTGAAGTTGGTGAGCATTCCGCCCAGCCAGCGGTGATCAACATAGGGCATGCCGGCGCGTTGCGCCTCTTCGGCCATGATTTCACGGGCCTGGCGCTTGGTGCCCACGAACAGCACCGTGCCGCGGTTGGAGGACAGCTGTTTGAGATACTTCATCGCTTCCTGATAAAGCCCGAGGGTTTTCTCAAGATTGACGATGTGGATCTTGTTGCGATGGCCGTAGATGTAAGGGGCCATCCGGGGGTTCCAGAACCGCGTCTGGTGGCCGAAGTGAACTCCAGCCTCGAGCATTTGCCGCATGGTGGCGGACATAAACATCTCCTTGGGGGTTGAGTCTTACGCTTCTGGCGATCCACCCTGGAAGGAGCGGAAAAACTGCAGAGCCCTGACCACTCAGGACACGCGTTGAACGAGCGTGTGTCCGTGATGAGAGCCTGTGCAGCACCCTGTTCGCCGAAAGCGCGGGGGTAACAGCTAACCTATAATCTTAGCATGACTATCCAACTCAAATCATCCGAAGACATCGCCGCCATGCGCGTGGCCGGACGCCTGGCCAGCGAGGTGCTTGATTTCATCACCCCGCATGTCCGGCCGGGCATCACCACTGGCGAGCTCGACCGCATGTGCCACGACTACATGGTGAACGTCCAGGGCACGATTCCCGCGCCGCTCAACTACGCGCCGCCCGGCTACTCGCCCTATCCCAAATCGATCTGCGCTTCGGTCAACCATCAGGTCTGCCACGGCATTCCCGGTGCGCGGGTGCTGAAGAGCGGCGATATCGTCAACCTCGACATCACGGTGATCAAGGACGGCTTTCATGGCGACACCAGCCGCATGTTCTGTGTTGGCGAGCCTTCTATTGCCGCACGCCGCCTCTGCGACATCACCTTCCGCGCCATGTGGCTGGGCATTGAGCAGGTCAAGCCCGGCGCAACGCTTGGCGATATCGGCCATGCAATTCAGCGCTATGCCGAGGGATGCGGGTATTCGATCGTGCGCGAGTTCTGCGGGCATGGCATCGGGCGCCGGTTCCATGAGGAACCCCAGGTGCTTCACTACGGACGCCCTGGCACAGGCGAGCGGCTCGAGCCGGGCATGATCTTCACGATTGAACCGATGATCAATGCCGGCAAGCGTGATGTTCGTGAGCTGGGAGATGGGTGGACAATCGTCACCCGTGACCACAGCCTGTCGGCCCAGTGGGAGCACACGGTACTTGTTACCGAGCATGGTTTTGAGGTGCTTACCGTATCCGAACAGTGCCCTGTCCAACCGGCGAGCGAGTCGGTGGCCTGATCATGATTTCGGCGGCCGAGCTTGGCGAACTGCGGCAGTCGCATCGGGCCGCAGTTGACTCGTCGGTCGAGCAGTTCAAATCATCGCGAAACCCCGACCGCCTGCTGTCCTCACTGTGCCGGGCGACAGACCGGCTCCTTCGCACGCTCTGGCAAAGCAGTGCGGTGCCCGCCCGTTTTACGCTCGCGGCAATTGGCGGTTATGGGCGGGGTGAACTCTTTCCTCATTCCGACGTCGACCTGCTGATCATCGCAGACCATCCGGCGCCGGACGA
Source organism: Burkholderiaceae bacterium (assembly GCA_049423065.1). Classification (GTDB taxonomy): domain Bacteria; phylum Pseudomonadota; class Gammaproteobacteria; order Burkholderiales; family Burkholderiaceae_E; genus SYIM01. The sequence goes on along the minus strand of JBMSQB010000008.1, from coordinate 22,495 downwards.
GGCTGCGATTCTCGAGCGGTTCATCAGCGCATGCTGGGACCTCGGTCTTCAAATCGGCCACAGCGTCAGAAGCGTGGACGAATGCCTGGACGAATCGCGCGGCGATATCACCGTACAAACCAGCCTGATCGAGCGACGTTTTCTCGCCGGCAAACGGGAGGCATTCGACCAGCTGGGAAAGCGGCTGGAAAGCGAGCTTGATCCTTCGCTGTTCTTTTCCAGGAAACTTCTCGAGATGCGCCAGCGCCACACGCGCTTCGAGGATACGCCTTACAGCCTGGAGCCCAACAGCAAGGAAAGCCCAGGCGGCCTGCGCGATCTGCAACTGATTCTCTGGATCAGTCGAGCCGCTGGCCTCGGTGCGAGCTGGGCCGACCTGGCCCGCGGCAACCTGATCAGCGAGACCGAACTCCGTCAGATCCGCCACAACGAGCGGATGCTCAAGCGCATCCGTGCGTCGCTCCATGTGATCTCTGGGCGGCGCGAAGACCGGCTGGTATTCGACCTGCAGGCCCAGGTCAGCACCGCGCTCGGATTCGGCGGCGCCGATGCACGACAGGCATCCGAATCGCTGATGCAGCGCTACTACTGGGCGGCCAAGGCGGTGGTCCAGCTGAGCAGCCTCCTGCTCCAGGATCTTCGCGAACGACTCGCGCCGCCTGCCGCCGGCGAGCCTGAGCCCGTTGATGCGGAGTTCGTCAATCGCGGCGGCCTGCTCGACATTGTCGACCCCGCTCTGTTTGAACGCGAGCCGTCGGCCATTCTGCGGGCGTTCCTGGTGCTCACCCGCCACCGGGAACTGCACGGCATGAGCGCCCTCACGCTGCGCGCAATCTGGCGTGCCCGTACGAGAATCGATGCTGCATTCCGCCAGTCGCCTCAGAACCGGTTGCTGTTCCTGGAATTTCTCAAGGCCGAACATGGTGTCACCCGCGGCCTGCGACAGATGAACCAGTGGTCGGTGCTGGGACGGTACCTGCCGGTGTTTCGGCGAATCGTCGGCCAGATGCAGCACGATCTGTTTCATGTGTACACCGTCGACCAGCACATCCTGATGGTGGTTCGGAACCTTCGCCGCTTTGCGATGGCCGAGCATGCGCACGAATATCCGTTTTGCAGTCAGCTGATGTCCAGCGTCCGGTCCCCATGGCTGCTGGTGGTGGCTGCACTGTTTCACGATATTGCAAAGGGTCGCGGCGGTGACCATTCGTCGTTGGGGCGGCTCGATGCGCGCCGTTTCTGCCATGCCCACGGGATCACCGATGCCGACCGCGAGCTGGTGGAGTTTCTGGTGGAGCACCACCTCACCATGTCCTCGATCGCGCAGAAACAGGACCTCTCTGACCCCCAGGTGATCAGCCGTTTCAGCGATCTGGTCAAGAGCGAGGAACGCCTCACCTGCCTCTACCTGCTCACGGTTGCCGATATTCGAGGCACCAGCCCGAAGGTCTGGAACGCCTGGAAAGCAAAGCTTCTCGAGGACCTGTACCGCGCAGCCCGTCGCCACCTCGCCGGTGAGGCCCCCAACGCAGGAGCCATGCTCGACAACCGTCGCGCCGAAGCCGTTCGGTTGCTCAACCTGCAGGCCATCGACCCCGAGCGCTACAGCGGCTTCTGGACCCGACTGGGCATCTCCTATTTTCTGCGCACCGACCCGGTTGACATTGCCTGGCACGCCCGGGTGCTTGCGGGCGCCGCCCATCGGGACGGCGCCATGGTCCGTGCGCGGATGGCGCCCATTGGCGAAGGCTTCCAGGTGGTGGTCTACACCCGCGACCAGACCGATCTCTTTGCCCGGATCTGCGGCTATTTCGACAGCCACCACCTGTCGGTGCTGGATGCACAGATTCACACGACCCCCGACGGCGACGCACTCGACAGCTTTCTGGTGGTCGACCCGCATGCGCAAATGGGCTATCGCGAAAGACTGAGCCTGGTTGAGCGCGAGCTGGCGGATGCACTGCGCGGCCCGGGCGCCCTGCCCGCTCCTGTGCGCGGTCGCCTGTCCAGGCGCTCGCGCTATTTTCCGGTCACACCCACCGTCGACCTGCGGCCCGACGAACGTGGCGGACGCCATCTGCTTTCCATCACCGCCAATGACCGCACCGGTCTGCTCTACAGCGTGGCGCGCGTCATGAGCCGGCATCAGGTCAGCCTGGTCAGTGCCCGGATCATGACGCTGGGTGAGCGGGTGGAAGACGTTCTGGTGGTGCAGGGACCGGTATTCAGTCAGCCGCGAGGAACGCTGGAGTTCGAGAGCGAATTGCTTGCCGCGCTCAACTGAGCATCAACCCGATAGGGCTGTCTGCGCTTCGCAAAGCGCCGCAAGCAGTCGGCGGACATCGCCCATCGACTGGGCCAGCGTGGCCATGATCGCGTCAATCGAGACACTCTCGCTGCTGGCTGCCAGGCCCGCGGCGGCATTCGCCACCACAGCGAGGCAGGCGTAAGGCAGCCCCAGTTCGCGGGCGAGCGCCGCCTCGGGCATGCCGGTCATGCCAACCAGGGTGCAGCCGTCTCGCCCCATGCGGCCGATTTCGGCGGCAGTTTCCAGTCGGGGGCCGTTGGTGCAGCCGTAGACGCCCCCTTCAATCAGCGGCAAACCCAGCCGTCGGGCGCCGCTCGCCAGGGCTGCGCGGAGCCGGGCATCGTAGGGTTCGGTGAAATCGACATGCACAACGCTGTTCTCGGTGCCGTCGAAAAAGGTGGCCTCGCGCCCGCTCGTGTAGTCGATGAGCTGGTCTGGCACCACCAGCATGCCCGGCGAACACTCCGGCGCGATACCGCCCACCGCAGCGACAGCGATGATCTGGCTCGCGCCGGCTTCGCGCAGCGCCCAGATATTCGCGCGATAGTTGATGCGGTGGGGCGGAACGCGATGGTCTCGCGCATGACGTGCAATGAAGAGCACCTCTCGCGCCCCCCAGGCCCCGCGCGTCAGGGTGTCGGACGGCGCGCCCCACGGGGTTTCGATGCTGAGCCGGACGGGCTGGCGCAGTTCCTCGAGCTGATAGAGGCCGCTCCCACCAATGACCGCGAGCATGCTCTCGCCTTGCTAATTGAATACCCGAAGCGCGGTTGCCGACCCGGGAGCAAGCCCGGCAGCAGCGAGCGCCGCGCAGCGCTCATCGAGCTGCGTCATGATGGCCTCGATGCCGCGGTCTGTGAGCGGTTTGCCGCTGTCATCAATGATCCGGCCGGGCAGCCTGCGGGCAGTGATGCGAACACATTCGACCATGGCGGCAAAGGGCCGCGCATCTGGCGCGACCCTCGGCACATCCAGCAGGAAGCTGAGGCGATTGGATTGTTCGCCCAGCGCAACCGAAAAAATCGTTTCACCCCGGGGCCCCAGCCGCGCGTACCGGTTGTTGCCACGCTCGACGACTGCAAGCGGGCCCGCCAACGACGCAAGCTGGGCCGGGCCCAGGGTTTCGGCAGCATCGACATTGATGCACACCTGGGCGTCGAGACGGGCACTCTCGGAATCCAGCGTACGGGCACGCGCCAGCACATTCGCCATGTCGCCAATTTCAACGCCCACGCCAAGCGACGCGGCAAGCTCGCGAATACGCTGGGCAAAATCGGTGTATTCGAGCGCATTGAGCGGACCGGCCCGATTGGCGAGCAGCAACCCGAATCGTGCGGCGCTGCAGGAATCGCCCGCGCGCGGCAGATGCCATCCATCGATTGAAGGTGATACGCCCAGGACTTCGAGCATGACGGGCTTGCTGCCAGAGCGCCTGAATGACTGACCGAGCGACACCAGCTTCTCGGCGGGAACCGGCTGAACAAACCGAAGCAGCGCAATGCAATCGGTGCGGTCGGACAATATACCGCTCGCCCCCTCAGGCGCGCCGACCGGGCTTGCATCCGTCGCTACATGGCGCGTGGCCGAAGGAACCGCTGCAGCAGGGCGATCGCGTCGAAATTCGTCTTGCGCGTGCTGCGCAGGCGAAACCGGCGGGGCGGCACGCGTCTCGACGCGCGTTTGCCCGACTGGGGGAGGCTCGGTCGGGGACACCGCCGCTGCATGCGGGCTCGCTCCGGCGCGCGGCTGCGCGGTGAATACAGGCCGGGAGTCGACATATTCGAAGGGTGAGGCAGGCGCCACCGGATGCTCGGTGGCAGCTACGCGCTCCATCGCGGCCGACGCCTCTCCAGACGGCGCCGCAGGCGTTGACGAGACGTCCGCGCGGGACCGCTGATGCCGGGATGTTTCGGGCAAGTGGGGGGAGGAGGCATCCATCAGGCCCAGTTGCGGCTCGGCACGCACCGGGGCATCGGGCTGCACGTCGGTCATACCAAGGCTGGGCTCGCCGCGCGCCAAGGACGGCCCCAGACTGGGCTCTCCCCGGCTGGGGCTGGCTCCCGAGGACGGGGTCCCGACCGCCGCTACGGCTTGATCGGGCCGTTTGGGCTCTGACCGGGCCGGACGCCTGGCCTCGCCGGGTGCCTCGTCGCGCACCGAGAGCCTGCGCAGCCGCCATGCACGCCAGGCATCGAAGGCCACAACCGCACCGATAGCCAGGGCGACAAAGAGCAGGATGCTGACGGTCAGGCTGTCGATCATGCTGCCTTGGCGAAGTTCGCCGCCGCCTCGAGGTCGACCGCCACCAGGCGCGACACGCCCTTCTCCTGCATGGTGACGCCAATCAGCTGCTCGGCGAATTCCATGGCGATTTTGTTGTGCGTGATGAACAGGAACTGGGTCTGGGCCGACATTGCACGAACCATTTCTGCGTAGCGTTCGGTATTGGAGTCGTCAAGCGGCGCATCGACCTCGTCAAGCAGGCAGAACGGCGCCGGATTGATCTGAAAAAGCGAAAATACCAGAGCAATGGCGGTGAGCGCCTTTTCGCCACCCGAAAGCAAGTGAATCGAGGTGTTGCGCTTGCCTGGCGGCTGCGCCATCACCTGAAGACCCGCGTCAAGGATTTCTTCCCCGGTGAGGATGAGTCGCGCCTCGCCCCCACCAAACAGACGCGGGAACAACTCGCCAAAATGTCCGTTCACCGTGTCGTAGGTTTCGCGCAGCAGGGTGCGGGTCTCGCGATCGATTTTCCGGATGGCATCTTCAAGGGTGGTAATCGCTTCATTGAGGTCGGCAAGCTGCGCCCGAAGGAAACCTTGGCGCTCGCTTGCCTGGCTCAGCTCGTCAAGTGCGGCCAGATTGACTGGCCCCAGGGCAGAAATGGCGTTCGACAGACGCGTGACCTCGCCCTGCAGCCAGCTCGGCTTGGGGCTTGACTCGGCGAAACGCTCGCGGAGGCTCACCTCGGCCGCCTCGTCGACCTGAGCCTCAACAAGCTGGGTCGCGAACTGCTCGGCGTTGATACGGGCCGCCTGCTCGTCCAGCTGGAGCGCGTGCAGACGCTCTCGAAGCGGCTCCTGCGCGCGCTCCGCCGTCAGCCTTGCCTCGTCGCCCGCGCGCAACGTCTGGCTGATGTCGTCGAGTCGCTGACGGGCTGCACCCAGTGCGGCCTCGGCCTGAACCCGGTTTGCGAGCGATGACTGCAGCGCATCACGCGCCTCGGTGTCGGAAATGTCGCCCAGCCTCGCTTCAAGCAGTGCGCGTTCATCACCCGCCGACTGAAGCTGAGCGCGCGCTGTGTCTGCCGATGCATTCAGGCGCTCGATGAGGGCCTCGGTGGAACGCACAGCAAAGTCGGCCTCACGCGCATCGGCTTCGGCCTGCCGAACCTGTTCGCGCTGTCGGTCGAGCGCAGACTCGGCCTCTTCGAGCATGAATTGCTGTTCTTCGGCACGTTGCTGGGTTTCGCCCAGCTGCGCGTCGAGCGAATCAAACTCACCAGCGAGCGCCTCAAGCGTGGTCTCAAAATCAGTTGACTGGCGGGCGATGTCGTCGAGTTCGCTGGAGATACGCTCGCGACTGCCTGCCAATCGAGCGGACTCCTGTTCGAGTCGCTGGGCATTCAGCCGGAGCGTGGACAGTTCGCGAAGCGCGCGGGCATGATCTTCCCGCAACACGGCAAGCTGGCGCTGTGCATCGGCAGCACCCGCCTCGGTGCGGACCGCAACTCCACGCGCATCGTCCACCAGCATCTGCTGAGCGCGTTGCTCGCGGGCGAGATTGTCAATTTCATGAAGCCTCGCCAGCAGGCCCTCCGCCTCGGTATCAGCCGCATGGAGCGAAGCGGAAAATCGGCCAACCTGATGACCTTCCCGAACCACAAATTGTCCACCGGCCGGCAATGAGCTTCGCCGGGAAAATGCCTCCTCGAGCGACTCGGCAACAAAGCAATGGGCGAGCATGTCGTGGAGCATCGCCTGAACGCCGGCATCGGGACAGTTGGCAAGCGACGAAAGCGGCTTGAGTTCAGCGGATCGGGCAGCCGGCGGGGGCGCGACATGATCGCCGGCAAAGAACGCGACTTTTGCCGGCGGCGGATCGGAGGCAAGCGCCGCAAGCATGGAGATACCGGTGAGCTCCAGCGCGTGAACGCGCTCTCGGAGCGTTGCCTCAAACGCAGCCTCCCAGCCCGGCTCGATGCGAAGCCGCGGATGCAGCCGCGTGAGGCGCTCAAGGCCGTGCCGCTCCAGCCAGGGCTGGATCTTGGACTGGCTCTCAAGGCGCTGCTGCAGCTGGCGAAGCGCCGACAGACGCGCGTCGATTCGCGCAAGCGACGCCTCGGCCTCACGCAGCGCCTGCTGGGCAGGCGCCCGCGCGGCGTCCAGCTCCCGCCAGTGCCGATCAGCGTCTTCTAGAGATTGCTGCAGCTGCGCTTCGAGTTCCTCCGCGGCAGCCACCGACTCCCGCTGATGCTCGAGCTCGCCCGGGTCGACGCTGGCGAGCTGCGCGAGCTCGAGTTTCAACCGGTCACGCCTGATCTGGAGCGACTCGAGGCTGTTCTGCGCGTTTCGTTGTCGCAGCGCCGACAGTTCGATGGCCTGACTGGATTGCGCCGCCAGCGCGCGGGCGGCCTCGAGCGAAACCCTGGCCTCGCGCACCCTCGCCTCGGCATCCGGATAGGCGTCGGACAGCTGCACACAGACCGCGGCCAGTGTTTCGGCCTGCTCGCGGTCGGTTTCGAGCCGCGCAACCGCATCGCCACGCTCGGCCTCCGTGGAATCGAGCAGCGCCTTCGCGCGCTGGGCCTGCTGCGCCAACGAATCGAGGCGCTCCCTCAACTGTCCCTGAGTTTGCGCAACCACCCGGATGTCGGATTCGAGCCTCGCCACCTCGGCGTTGACATCATAGAGCCGACCCTGTGCCGCGTGAACCTCGTCTCCCGCAGCGTAGTGAGACGCGCGCACCGACTCGAGCTCGGATTCCAGCCGACGAAGCTCTGCCTGGCGTTCCTCGATCGCGTTGGACGCCGCCGCGATCTGACCCGCGATGCGGCTTTGCTCGGCCACTGCATCATCGCGTCGCAGAATCCAGAGCATGCGCTGCTTGGCGTCCCGGTCGGACTCGAGCTCTCGAAACCGGGCGGCCAGCTCGGCCTGCCGCTCGAGCCGGCCAATCTGGTCGTTCAGCTCGCGAAGAATGTCTTCCACCCGCGTGAGGTTCTCCCGGGTGTCGGCGAGCCGCCCTTCGGTTTCGCGCCGCCGCTCCCGATAGCGGGAGACGCCAGCCGCCTCTTCGAGGAACACCCGCAGTTCTTCCGGGCGCGACTCGATGATGCGGGAAATGGTGCCCTGTCCAATAATGGCGTACGCCCGCGGACCGAGGCCCGTTCCCAGGAACAGATCGTGGACGTCGCGGCGTCGAACGACCTGGTTGTTGATGGAGTAAATGGACTGCCCGTCACGCCCCAGCACACGCCGCACCGACAACTCGGCAAACTGGCCCCACGAGCCACCGATGCGGCCCAGGGAGTTGTCGAAGACCAGTTCGACCGACGCGCGGGCCGATGCTTTGCGCGACGTTGTGCCGCTGAAGATGACGTCCTGCATGGATTCCCCACGCAGCTCCGACGCCTTGGTTTCGCCCAGCACCCACCGGACCGCGTCGATGATGTTGGACTTGCCGCAGCCGTTCGGGCCAACGATGCCGACCAGCTTGCCGGGGACTTCAAACGACGTGGGCTCCACGAATGACTTGAAGCCAGACAACTTGACCTGTTTGAGGCGCACCCGAACTCCCAGCGTGAAGGGTCGAGCCGGAACGACCGGCACACCCCCCCTATAATATCACCCGACCCGCGGGATTCACCCGCCGATTCATTAACAGATCACTTTATAAATGCCATCCAAACCTTCAAAAATATTGGATATTTTCCCCAATCCAAGCCCGGGGCGAGACTATCTGGTCCACTTCGAGGTCCCAGAGTTCACCTGCCTGTGCCCGCTCACCGGCCAGCCCGATTTTGCGCTCCTGGTCATCGACTACGTGCCCGACCGGAGCAATGTCGAACTCAAATCGCTGAAGAATTACATGTGGTCGTTCCGTAACGAGGGCGCGTTCCATGAGGCGGTGACCAACCGCATCCTCGACGACCTGGCAGGTGCCATCCGTCCCCGGTTCATGCGGCTGACCGCACGCTGGTATGTTCGGGGCGGTATTTTTACCACCGTGGTCGTCGAGCATCGCAAACGCGGCTGGAAGCCGGCTGCGGCCGTTCAACTGCCAGACTCCGGTACCGCACCCGCATCGTTTCGTTAATCATCAATGAGTTAAAGAGATAATTTGAACCGATTTCTGGATTCGCTGCAGCCCTATCCCTTTGAGCGTCTGAGAGCGCTGCTCGCTGGCGTGACACCTTCACGCGAGCATGCGCCAATCAGCCTCTCGATCGGGGAGCCCAGGCATCCCACGCCCGAGCTGCTTATCGAAGCCCTCCGTGGGGCAACGGGCGGCCTCGCGGTCTATCCGCCCACCGCGGGCAGCCCTGCGCTCAGGCAGGCGATCGCCGCCTGGCTTGGCCGACGTTACAACATTCCCGCGCCCAACCCGGACACGCAGGTGTTGCCGGTCAATGGTTCTCGAGAGGCGCTGTTCTCGTTTACGCAAACGGTCGTTGATCCCGCCACCGGTGCCTGGGTTGTCTGCCCCAACCCGTTTTATCAGATCTACGAAGGCGCGGCGCTGCTCGCCGGTGGCCGCACCTGGTTCGTCAACCAGATCGCCTCGGAAGGCTTCCGCTGCAACTATCAGGCGGTACCGGCGGAAGTCTGGGGCCAATGCAAATTGCTCTTTACCTGTTCGCCCGGCAATCCCACCGGCGCCGTCATGACCCTCGAAGACTGGCGCGAACTGTTCGAACTCTCCGACCGCCATGGGTTCGTGATCGCCTCGGACGAGTGCTATTCCGAAATTTACTTTGACGAAACACGGCCGCCGTTGGGAGCCCTTGAGGCAGCGCACCGCCTCGGTCGCACCGACTATCGACGGCTGATGGTGTTTTCCAGCTTGTCCAAGCGTTCCAACGCTCCCGGCCTTCGGTCGGGGTTTGTGGCTGGTGACGCTGGCCTCATCAAACCGTTTCTGCTCTACCGCACCTATCACGGCGGCGCCATGAGCCCAACGGTTCAGACGGCCTCGATAGCAGCCTGGAACGACGAACAGCATGTTGTCGCCAACCGACTGATGTACAAGGAAAAATTCGATTCCGTCACGCCACTGGTGGCGCAATCGCTTGAGGTCGAGCGGCCAGAGGCGGGGTTCTACCTCTGGGCCCGAGTACCCGGCGGCGACGATCAGGCGTTCTGCCAGCAGCTCCTCGCGCAATATAATGTTCTGGTGCTGCCGGGAAGCTTCCTCGCCCGGGAGCAGCAGGGCGTCAATCCAGGCAGTGGCTTTGTGAGGCTCGCGCTGGTCGACAGCCATGAGCAGTGCCTTGAAGCAGCACGCAGAATCGCCCAGCTGGTCTCCCACTGACGCTTCGCGTCAGGCGGGTCGTTGCGGGCGGCCGTTTTCCATTGTCCTTAACCCTACAGAATCCGCCGATGAACGCACTGCAGCAGACGATCGAACACGCCTGGGAACACCGCACCGACCTGAGCCCGCGCGCCGCGCCGGTTGAAACCCGCCAGGCCGTTGACCAGGTCATCGCCGGCCTCAACGACGGGACGCTGCGGGTCGCCGAAAAAGTCGATGGCAACTGGGTCACCCACCAGTGGGTGAAGAAGGCGGTGTTGCTCTCCTTCCGCCTGGAAGACAACGTGCCGGTGTCCGGGGGCGATCTGCGCTTCTATGACAAGGTGCCCACCAAGTTTGCAAACTGGTCGGCCGCCGATTTCGCGTCGGCAGGCTTTCGCGTGGTTCCGCCAGCGGTGGCACGACGCGGCGCCTACATCAGCCGCAATGTGGTGCTGATGCCCTCCTACGTGAACATCGGTGCCTGGATCGGCGAAGGCACCATGGTCGATACCTGGGCCACGGTGGGCTCTTGCGCGCAAATCGGCGCCAATGTGCATCTGTCGGGTGGAGTGGGCATCGGCGGTGTCCTGGAGCCGATTCAGGCCAACCCCACCATCATCGAAGACAATTGCTTCATCGGTGCACGGTCCGAGATCGTCGAGGGTGTCGTTGTTGAAGCCAACTCCGTCATTTCGATGGGTGTGTTCATCGGCGCAAGCACCCGCATCGTGGATCGCCAGAGCGGGGAGATTCTCTACGGTCGGGTGCCGTCGGGGTCGGTGGTCGTGCCGGGCAGCATGCCTTCGGGCGACGGACGGGTGAGCCTTTACTGCGCAGTGATCGTCAAGCGCGTGGACGCGCAGACGCGCGCCAAAACCGCCATCAACGATCTCCTGCGCGGAGACTGACTCCGTGTCAAAGCCTGCCGGCGCGCCGGTCATCGACGCCCCCGCTCTCATCACGGTGTTCGGCATCCCGAATTGCGATCAGGTCCGCAAGGCGCGGGCCTGGCTGCAGGCTGCAGGCTATCAGTACCGGTTTCATGATTTCAGGGCGGATGGCTTGCAGGCCGAGCTTCTCGCAACCTGGCTTCGTCATGTCCCCTGGGACTCGCTGCTCAATCGGCGGGGCACCACCTGGCGACGACTGCCGGAATCGAAGCGGTTGGCCGTCACCGACCAATTGAGCGCCGCAGAGCTGATGCTGTCAGAGCCCACCCTGGTCAAGCGCCCCGTGCTTCAGCAAGGCCAGAAAACGCTGGTCGGGTTTTCGGAGCCGCTCTACCGGGCGTTTTTTGGGCCGCAAGACGGCGAATCCCGCCCGTGAAGCCCGATCGGCGGGCCGAGCGCGTGGCATCGGCGGGCGATGCCGCGCAGGAACTCCGTACCGTTCGTGACTGCCTGCGCTGGGCGGTCTCACGCTTCGCGGTTGCCCAGATCGGCACCGGGCACGGGACAGCCTCGCTGTTCGATGAGGCGGTTGCCATGGCGCTCTGGTCGCTGCACCTGCCCCCCGACGACCTGGATCGCTGGCTTGACGCGCGCCTTGCGCGCAGCGAACGAGAGGCGCTCATCGCCCTCATTGAACGGCGCTGCACTGAGCGGGTGCCGGCCGCCTACCTCACGGGCGAGACCTGGCTTCGCGGCGTGTGCTTTCGAAGCGACGCGCGCGCACTGGTTCCGCGCTCACTGATTGCCGAAGCACTGGACAGCAGCCTCGCGGCATACCTTGAGGCGTTTCAGCGACCGGGCGACTGGCCACGGCGCATCCTCGATTTATGTACAGGGGGAGGAAGCCTCGCCGTGCTGTGCGCGCTTCGATTTCCCGATGCTCAGATTTGCGCAAGCGATTTGAGCGAACCCGCGCTTGCCCTGGCCACCGAGAACATCAGTCTGCATGGGCTGTCCACGCGAATCGAATTGCTGCAGGGCGATCTGCTTGCCCCGCACACCGGTGAACCCTTCGATCTGATTGTGTGCAACCCTCCCTATGTCTGCGATGCGTCCATGGCGCTGCTGCCGCAGGAATTTCGAGCCGAGCCGCGCATCGCACTCGCGGGAGGGCCAGACGGCATGCAGCTTGTTGCCCGGATACTGAGCGAGGCCGCGCAGCACCTCACTGAAAATGGTCTGCTGGTGCTGGAAATCGGCCATGAAGCTGCGCACTTCGAGCGCGCGTTTCCAAGGCTCGAATTCGCCTACCTGCCAGTCGAAGCAGGCGAACAGATGGTGGTGGCGATTGATGCGCAGGCCTTGCGCGCGCTCAGTCCCCGGGGCAGAACCACCCGCCGCACCCGTGCAGTGAGCGCAGCCCGTCAACCTGGTCGTCGGTCCGCCGCGTGATTCGACTCCGACAACTCACGCTCTCGAGGGGTGGGCGTGATCTGCTGCGCAGTGCGGAAGCCACCATCGCGCCAGGCGAGCGGGTCGCACTGATCGGCCTGAACGGCTCGGGCAAGACCTCGCTGCTGTCGGCCCTCACCGGCGAGGTATCGCCTGACGCGGGCACTATCGAGCAGCCTTTCGAGCGGGTGATCCGACTCGAACAGGCCCTGCCGTCGAGTCCGCTTCCGGCCTGGCAGCATCTGCTGGCGGCCGACACCGCACTGGTCGAGGCGCAACAGGCGCTTCTTCGGGCCGAGTCCGAGTTTTCCGAGACGTCACCCGATACCGATCATGCCGCTGGAATCGCCATCGCGCAGGCGCACGCTGCGTGGCAGGAGGCAGGCGGCGCAGACGCGGCCTCGCGGGCCCGTGCGCTCCTGTACGGGCTTGGCTTCAGTGCCGAGGCTTGCGAAGCGCCCGTTGATTCACTATCGGGCGGATGGCGCATGCGGCTCAATCTGGCGCGCGCGCTGTTTGCACCGGCCGACCTGCTGCTCCTTGACGAACCCACCAATCACCTCGACCTCGACGCCGTGCTGTGGCTTGAGCGCTGGCTGGTGCGATCTGCGTGCACCATGGTGATCGTGTCGCACGACCGCGATTTCCTCGATCGCGTGGTGAAGTGCTGCCTGCATATCGATGACGGCCGACTGATGCGCTTCGCAGGGGGGTACAGCGATTTCGAACGGCAGCGCGCCGCCCGTGCCGCACAGGCCGCACGGGAGCGCGAATCGTCTGCAGCGCGTGCTGCCCATCTCGAGTCGTTCATCCGCCGGTTCCGTGCGCAGGCCACGCGCGCGCGTCAGGTACAAAGCCGCATCAAGGCACTGGAGCGCATGGCCGAGGTCGAAGCGGTACGGGCGCTGAGCGGTGTCGATATCGAGCTCGCCTCGGCCGAGGACTGCCCGGAGCATCTGGTGCTGGTCGAGCGTCTTGGCGCTGGCTATCACCAAACGCCGGTCGTGCAGGTGCGGCAGTTGCAGATTGAGCGGGGCGCGCGAATCGGCGTGCTGGGCAGGAATGGCGCTGGCAAAACCACGCTCATCCGGACGCTGGTGGGGGAACTCCCTCCGGTATCTGGCGAGATCACGATCGCGCGCGGGCTGCGGGTCGGTTATTTCGCCCAGCAGGGGGTTGACGCGCTCCGGGACGACGAGTCAGCCCTGCGCCACTTGCAGCGCCTGGCCCCCGATCAGCGTGAACAGGCCTTGCGTGACTTCCTCGGGCGTTTCGGCTTTCGCGGCGACGACGCCACCCGCCCTGTCGGACCCATGTCGGGTGGCGAAAAGGCCCGTCTGCTGTTCGCGCTGCTCGCCTGGCAGCGACCTCAATTGCTGGTCCTTGATGAGCCCACCAACCACCTCGATGCGCAGACGCGCGACTCGCTCGCCGACGCGCTCGCCAGGTTTGACGGCGCGCTCCTCCTGGTATCGCATGACCGCTACCTGCTGAGAGCGAGCGTGGACCGCTTTGTCATTGTGGCCGATGGCACCCTCACCGATTATGACGGCGATCTGGACGACTACGATGCCTGGATCGCGCAGCGCCGCGGCGATGCGGCCACCGCGGCGGCTCCGTTGACGAATGGCGACGGCACCGAGCGCCCAGCGGCTGCTCCCGATTCGGCATCGGCAGTGGACCGTCGAACCGAACGCAGGCTCGCCGCGGAAAGAAGGGCTGCGCTCGCAACGCTCACGCGCGCCATCGATGCCGACATCCAGGCGATCGAGACCCGGCTCAGGACGCTGGAATCCGAACTGGGTCGTGCAGATGCCGCCCTGCAGGACCCGGCGTTGTACGGTCCCGGTTCGGACGGCGCAAAAGTTGCCGGACTGAACCGCCAGCGCGCTGCGCTCGCGCGCGAGAAAGACGAGGCCGAAACCCGCTGGCTGGAGCTACAAACCCGGCGCGACGAGCAGGTGTCGGCATTTGACGCAGCCTAGCTCTTGGGCGCAAGCGCAGCCTTGCGATCGGCATTGACCCGCTGAACCGAGGCGCGCTCCCCAAGCAGCTTGAGGTAATCACGCACGGGAAACGCCGCCATCAGGTCTTCGCCATAAATCGTTTTGCTCGCCAGCGACACCAGGGGCAGGTGCACCAGACCGGCACAGTCCGCGTAGCTGAACCGGTCACCTGCGAGGTAGGGCCCGAATCGCGCAAGCTTTCCGAAGGCGTCGATCACCTTCACGAGATCAGCGCGGGTTTGCTCGATGAGTTCATCGGTGGCCGTGCCGCCAAAGAACGCCTTGCCGTACAAGCGCCTGGCCGTGAGTTCGACATGGGTTTCCAGGTAGGCCACAAGCTCGCGAATTTTTGCCCGTTGCCAGGGGTCGGAGGGCAAGAGCGCGGGCTCGGGTTGAAGATCTTCAAGGTATTCGATGATCACCTGGGACTCCGAGAGCGGCCCCTGCTCGGTCTCGATGAACGGGATCTTGCCAAGCGGACTGAGCGCAAGCGTCGCTGCGTCCTTGCTCGCCCGGTTGTAGACCTCCTCGAACGGAAGACCTTTCTCAAGCAACGCGACCTTCACCTTGTTGTAATAGTTGCTTACCGCAAATCCGTGCAATCTGATCATCATCATGTCTCCCGCGTGAAAGAAAGGGGTCGCTGTCGTGGCTGGTCGGGCGAGCGCCGAAGCAGAGTGTAGCGTGCCCGCCGGTTACAATCGCTTCATGAAACCCACACCATTCCAGCGAATCGGGGTCGTCGGCAGCGGCGTCATGGGGCGCGGCATTGCGCAGATTTTCGCGCAGGCCGGCATCCCTGTGCGGTTGTTCGACAGCCATGGGCCGGCTTTGGAAGCGGCAGTCCAGTCGCTTGCCGGCGTGTTCAGCCTGCTGCAGGACAAGGGGCGACTGACCGCAGAACAGGCGCAGGCCGCCCGCCAGCGGATCTTGCCCGCGCAGGCACTGCCCGACCTCGCCGACTGCGACCTGGTGATCGAGGCAATCGTCGAACGGCTCGACGCGAAGCGCGAACTCCTCGCAAGCCTCGATGCAGTGCTCGCCCCAAGTGCGGTCATCGCAAGCAATACGTCTTCGCTCTCCATCACCGCCATCGCGGCAAGCAGCCGTCACCCGGAGCGGGTGGCGGGCTACCATTTTTTCAACCCTGTGCCGCTGATGCGAATCGTTGAGGTCATTGGCGGCCCGCGCACCGAACCCGGCATTCTCGACAGGCTTTGCTCGCTGGCAGAGCTTGCCGGACACCAGGCGGTGCGCGCACAGGACACGCCGGGCTTCATCGTCAATCACGCCGGCCGCGGTTTCGGCACCGAGGCCCTGCGGCTGCTGGGCGAAGGCGTGGCCGACCCCGCCACCATCGACCGCATCATGCGCGAGCAGGTGAGCATCGATGGCAGCGGCTTCAAGCTCGGTCCATTCGAGCTGATGGACCTCACCGGACTCGACGTGTCGCATCCGGTCATGGAATCCATCTACCGCCAGTATTTCGACGAGCCCCGCTTCCGCCCTTCGGTCATCGCGGCTCAACGTACTGTCGCCGGCCTTCACGGCCGCAAGCGGGGCGAAGGCTGGTATCAGCACATTGACGGAAAACAGCAAAACCCGCCAGAGCCTGCGGTGCCCGCGACGGGGTCGCTACCCCCGGTCTGGGTCGCTCCGGGCGCGCAGCACGGTACGCTGTCCGCGCTGGTCACCGACCTCGGCGCACAACTGGACACCGGCGCTTCGCCAGGTGCCGAGTCACTGATTCTGCTCGCGCCGCTTGGCCATGACGCCACGCACGCCTGTCTTGACTGGCCCGCCGATCGTGCCGTTGCAATCGATACATTTTTTCCGGTCGCCAGGGGCGCATGTCAGCGCAGAACCCTCATGACCACGCCGGCCACCCGCGCTCACTACCGCGATGCGGCGCACGCGCTGTTTGCCGCTGATGGTGTTCGCGTTTCGGTCATTCGGGATAGCGCGGGTTTCGTCGCGCCACGCATTCTCGCGATGATTGTCGCCATTGGCTGTGAAATTGCCCAGCAGCGCATTGCTTCGCCCGCCGATATCGATACCGCGGTCCGGTTGGGCCTTGGCTATCCCGCCGGACCACTCGCCCTGGGCGACAAGCTCGGCGCGATGCGCCTCACACGCCTGCTTGACGAGATCCACCAGATCACCGCCGACCCGCGCTACCGGCCCAGTATGTGGCTGCGTCGCCGTGCCAAACTCGGCCTTTCGCTTCTTCACCCAGACTGATCCATGACCAACGCAACAGACCGCTCCATGTCGGGCGCCCACGCGAGTGGATCGGAGACGCCCGAATTCGACGGCACCATGCCGGTACCCGAGCGTCATCAGATCGACACGCATCGATTGGGGCAGTGGCTGCGTGACCATCTGCCAGGCTTTTCCGGCGAACTGCGCGCGCAGATTTTCAAGGGCGGTCAATCCAACCCCACCTACCTGCTGTCATCGCCCGCCGGCACCTGGGTGATGCGCGCCAAGCCGGGCCCGGTCGCGAGGCTCCTGCCTTCCGCGCATGCCATCGAGCGCGAGTTCCGCGTGCTCTCCGCTCTTGCCGGCACCGAAGTTCCGGTCGCTCGGGTGTATTGCCTCTGCGAAGATGAATCGGTGATCGGTCGCGCGTTCTACGTGATGGAGCACGTCCAGGGTCGCGTGCTGTGGGACCAGTCACTCCCCGGTTTCTCGACGGCTGATCGTGCTGCCCTTTACGACGAAATGAACCGGGTGATGGCAGCGCTTCATTCCATTGACCCGGCGTCTGTCGGTCTGGCCGACTATGGCCGCCCCGGCAACTATTTTTCGCGGCAGATTGCTCGGTGGAGCAAGCAGTACCAGGCATCCGAAACCGAGCATATCGAGTCCATGCACCGGCTGATCGATTGGCTGCCCGCGCATATCCCCGCGTCCGATGAGATCGCCATCGTGCATGGTGATTACCGAATGGACAACCTCATCTTCGAGACTGATTCAACCCGCGCTAAAGCGGTACTCGATTGGGAGCTCTCAACGCTGGGGCATCCCCTGGCCGATTTTTCCTATCACTGCATGTCGTGGCGCATTCCGCCCGGCACCTTTCGAGGCATTGGCGGGCTCGATCTCGCAGCCTTGGGCATTCCGTCCGAGAACGACTACATCGCGAGCTACTGCCAGCGCACCGGGCGCGACCCGGCATCCGTGCTCCAGCACTGGGATTTCTACCTCGCCTACAACATGTTCAGGCTGGCTGCGATCCTGCAGGGCATTGTCAAGCGGGTGGTCGACGGCACCGCGTCGAATACCCAGGCACCCGCCACCATCGAGCGCGTCAAGCCGCTTGCCGAAATGGGCTGGCAGATCGCGCGCGGCGTACGATAACCCGGCCACCTCGTCCGATCCCCTTAGACGTTTGTCACGCACCGATATCGGAGCCCTCATGTCATTCCAGTTTTCTCCGCGCAGCCTCGATCTGCAGGCCCGGCTCAAGGCCTTCATGGATCAGCATATTTACCCAAACGAACACCGCTTCGAGGAAGAGGTCGCCGCGAACCGCCGCGCGGGCAATGTCTGGGTTCCCACCCGCCTGATTGACGAGTTGAAGCCGGCCGCCCGCGAAGCCGGCCTCTGGAACCTGTTTCTGCCACGTTCGGCGCGCGTGCCCGAGGGCCTGTCCAACCTTGACTACGCGCCCTTGTGCGAAATCATGGGTCGGGTTCACTGGGCACCCGAAGTCTTCAACTGCTCGGCGCCTGACACGGGCAACATGGAAACCTTCGAGCGTTACGCAAGCGAGCCGCTCAAGCGCCAGTGGCTGGATCCACTGCTGCGGGGCGAGATCCGATCGGCGTTTGCGATGACTGAACCGGGCGTGGCGTCGTCAGATGCCACCAACATCGAGTCCACCATCGTTCGCGAGGGCGACCACTACCGCATCAACGGCCGAAAATGGTGGACGTCCGGTGCGCCGGATCCACGCTGCCGGGTTTTCATTTTCATGGGGAAGACCGACCCTTCCGCGCCGCGGCATCAGCAGCAGTCCATGATCATCATTCCCGCCGACACCCCGGGTATCACCATTGTTCGCCCGCTCACCGTCTATGGCTATGATGATGCCCCTCATGGGCACGCTGAGGTCGTGTTCAAGGATGTCAGGGTTCCCATCGACAACGTGCTGCTCGGCGAGGGGCGCGGCTTTGAAATCGCGCAGGGCCGCCTGGGCCCGGGTCGCATCCATCATTGCATGAGACAGATCGGCGTTGCCGAGCGCGGGCTCGAACTCATGTGCAAACGGCTGATGTCCCGCGTTGCCTTCGGCAAGCGCATCTCCGAGCACTCGGTCTGGCACGAGCGAATCGCCGAGTCGCGCTGCATGATCGATCAGGCGCGCCTCATGACCCTGCAGGCCGCACACATGATGGATACCGTCGGCAACAAGGTGGCCCGGCGTGAAATCGCCATGATCAAGGTCATTGCACCCAATGTTGCGGGCAAGGTGCTCGATTGGGCCATTCAGGCCCACGGCGGTGGCGGCGTGAGCGACGATTTTCCGCTTGCTGGCATGTGGGCGCATTCGCGCACGCTGCGGTTTGCCGATGGCCCAGACGAGGTGCATCGTGCTGCGATCGCCAAACTCGAAATCGCGCGTCACTCGCCCATTCCCGGCAACGCGGAGCGGGTTGAGATGCCGATTACTCGAGGCTCATGACGGATATCCAGGCGAACATCGGATTGCCCGGCACAAAGGCGTCGGTCTCCTCGAGCCGGCGCAGGTTACTGGACCGGCCCCTTCAGCGCGGCGGGCAAAGGCAGCGCAAGCACTTCGATGCCTTCATCGGCGAGTGCGGCGGTTTCGTCTGCACTGGCGGTTCCGCGAATGGCGCGCTCTTCGGCTTCGCGGTAATGGATCCTTCGCGCCTCTTCGGCGAACCGCGGGCCGACGTCTTCAGTGCTCTCCATGATTCGGCGCGCCATCTGCATCCACATTGCCTGGATCTGCTCGCGGGCCATTTGCGATGGATGCGCCGCCGGATCAGCCGGCGTGCGCTCAGCCTGGCTGTGGGACAAATTCAGGCGTGGCGCAGAGAGCATCTTGCGAAGCGAACGGCTGCCGCAGAACGGGCACTCCACCAGCGACTCGGCGATCTGCCTTTCGTATTCGGCTTCCGACGCGAACCAGCCTTCGAAGCGGTGGTCGGCCTCGCAACAGAGATCAAAGACTTTCATGCGATTCATTGTAAGGGGTTTGCACCATGAAATCGCCTGACGTCCTTACTGTAGACGAGGCGCTGTCCCGGATGCACGAGTTTCACGACGTTCTTGACGCGCGCAGCCCGGGCGAATACTCACTGGACCGGCTGCCCCGCGCGGTCAGCACTCCGGTACTCACCGATGCCGAACGCGCCGAGGTCGGCACGCTCTATCGAAATCAATCAGGTTTTGTTGCAAAGCGCGTCGGCGCCGCACTGGTTGCCCGCAACATCGCCCAGCTCCTTGAGACCCGATTCGCGGAGCAGCCCCGCGAGTGGCGCCCCCTGATCTACTGCTGGCGAGGCGGCAACCGCTCCGGCGCACTGGCCACCGTCCTGTCCCGCATCGGTTGGCGTGTGAGCCTGCTTGAGGGCGGCTACAAGGCGTTCCGTCATCGCGTGATCGACGATCTGGAGAAGCTTCCGGTCACGCTTCAGTTCAGGGTCATCGCCGGGCGAACCGGCTGTGGCAAAAGCCTGCTGCTTGACGCGCTTGCTGCGCGGGGTGCGCAGGTACTCGATCTGGAAGCCATTGCGCGCCACCGTGGCTCAGTGCTCGGTCGCATGCCCGGCGAACCACAGCCTGGCCAGCGTCACTTCGAAACGCTGATCTGGGAACGACTGTCGACATTCACCCCGGATCGGCCGGTGTTCGTGGAGTCGGAGAGCCGTCGCATTGGCACCTGTCACCTGTCCGAATCGCTGACGCTCGCCATTCGACAGGCGCCGTGCGTGGTGCTGGAGGCAGAGCGCGACCACCGCAGCCAGCTGCTGATCAACCAGTACCAACACTTTATCGAACAGCCAGAGACGCTAGATGCGCAATTGGGTCGCCTTGTCGAGGTACACGGGCACGACACCATCGTCGCGTGGCGCACGCTGCTCAAGGCAGGTCGTTTCGATGAATTGGTGCAGTGCCTGCTGAGCGAGCACTATGACCCGACCTATGACCGTTCAATGAGCCGGAACTTCTCACGCCTGAACGAAGCGGCGGTGTTCAGGCTTGACCCTACCCAGCCGGGAGCGCTGGACGACCTGGCAAGCTCACTGCTGACTGGCGTTGCCTCCCAGTCGTGACAGCGAGCGCGTAATATCCGACCGCGCTTTGCGCGCCTCCAGGAAATCTGCCACATCCTGCTGGGCAGTCAGCTGCTCGAGCTGCGCACGAAGCTCGGTGGCGCGCTTTTCGACCGCCTCGGCGCTCGCCTCGGTGACCTTTCGGATTTCATAAATGGCGTAACCCTGCTCCCCCAGATCGACGCCAACCAGCGATGGCAGCTTCGCCACCCCGGCCTTGAAGATTGCATCCATGGCAGGCGCGGGAACGGGACCTTGCGTGGTGCGGGTCAGCTCGCGCGGGCCCGAGAAACCCTCGCGCCCTGCGCCCTCGCGCAAAGCCTTCAGCCGCTCTTCGCCCGCGCTTGCCGCAAGCTTCTTCGATTCCTCGCGAACGATGGCCTGCCGAACGTCGTCACGGACCTCGTCAAAAGGCTTCTGCCGCGCAGGCTGGTGCTCGACAATGCGGGCAGCAATGATTCGGCCTGCACCCGCATCGACCGCTTCCGTGTTGCGGCGCGAAGCGATGGAATCGCGGGAGAAGAGTGCCGCGAGCAGGCGCGGGTGATTGAGCGGATGCTCGCGCGGTAACGACGCGAGACCGCCCCGACCCACCTCCTTGGCCTGTTCGAGCTTGAGTCCAAAGCGCTCGGCGGCAGGCTGGAGCGTGTCAGGCTGCTCGTAGACAAGATTGCCGAACGAATCAGCGTCCTCTGCGAGCTTGCGTGCGGCTTGGGTGCGCCGGACTTCGGCGAGGATCTCCTCTCGAACCTCGGCCAGCGAGCGGCCCCTGGAGGGGCGGATATCGGTGATTTCGATGAGATGCAGGCCGAACTCGGTCTCCACCGGGCCAATCAACACGCCCTTTTCCGCGTTGAAAGCCGCGTCGGCGAAGGCCGATGTCATCATCTCGCGCGTGAAGAAATCAAGGTCGCCGCCCTGACGCGCCGAACCGGGGTCCTGCGATTCCGCGCGTGCGAGATCCTCGAATTTTGCGCCTTTCTTCAGGCGGGCGAGGAGGTCGGCGGCACGCGCCATGGCGGCGTCGCGGTCGGCCCTGGATGCATCCGGCGTCAGCCGCAGCAATATGTGCCGGGCGCGCCGCTCTTCGGGCACGCTGTAGCGTTTGCGATTCTGTTCGTAGAAGGCGGCAATGTCAGCCTCCGCAATGTTGATGCGCGCGGCCAGCGCATCGGCATCGAGCACCACATACTGGACCGTAGCGGCCTCGGGCATCTGGAATGCGGATGGCTGATCGCCGTAATACTTTCGCAGTTGCGCATCATCGGGCAGCACCTTGCCAGCAAAATCCTCGGGCTTGAAAGCAAGTTCGGCCACTTCGCGCACCTCGGACAAAAGCTTCGCGAGCCGATTGAGAAGCGCAAGCGGAACGATCGCCGACTGGGACAACGCATCGGGAATTTCCCGCATCGCAACGTCGCGGCGCAACTCCGATTCAAAAAAGGGCTCGCTGCGGCCGCGAGCATTCACATAAGCGCGGTATCGCTCGATATCAAAGCTGCCATCAGGCCGCGTGAGACCGGGCAGCGCAAGAATCGCCTCGCGAACCCGCTCGTCGCTCACCACGATCTTGCGATCACGCGCATGGACAGCGAGGACACGCTGGTCGATGAGCCCCTCGAGAATATCGCGCCGGGCAGCGGGCGTATCAAACATCTGGGGGTCAACCGCTGCGCCAAACATTTGCCGGATACGGTCGAACTGTTCGCGCTGCGCCTGTTCGAACTCCGCGCGCGTAACAGGCTCTCCGTTGACACGCGCCAGATTGTCGCCATCGGAAAACATCCGGTCGTAGCCCTGAATCCCGAAGAACGCGAACGCAGGGAAGATCAGGACAACGATGATGAACAGCAGAATTCGCTGATGCTTGCGAACCGAATCGAACATGGTTTCGTCCGATCGCCGGTGGCGACAAGAAAGTAAGACAAAAAAAGAGGGCGAACTTGCGTTCGCCCTCGGGACTTGGCGGAGTGGACGGGACTCGAACCCGCGACCCCCGGCGTGACAGGCCGGTAT
>JBMSQB010000007.1:0-75917 GCA_049423065.1 Burkholderiaceae bacterium | reverse complement strand
GGGAAAATGCGAAACCGACAATTGTAATCGCGAAAAGCGTCTGGCCGCAAATTGAGCCGCACACCGCTACATAAGGCCGGCCTCCGCGAAGGAAAAGCAGTGGTGGTCGGCCACGATGACATGGTCGAGGATGGGGAGATCGAGCAACGCGAGGGCTTGACGCAGGGCCCGCGTCAGTTGTTGATCGGCAGCGCTGGGGGTGGGCGTTCCGGATGGATGGTTGTGGGCGACGATCAGCGCGCAGGCGCCGGTTTCAATGGCGCGACGGGCGATTTCCCGCGGGTAGACCATGGTTTGCGCAACGGTGCCCTGGAACATCTCTTCGGCGCAGATCAGCCGGTTCTGGCTGTCCAGAAACAGCACCACAAAGCACTCGCGTGGTCGTTCACGCAGCCAGAGTTTGAGAAATGCACGGAGTTCGGCTGGCGAATTGATGGGCGGTCGAGCCTGCAGGGCTTCGCCCAGACATCGGCGGCTGAACTCGAGAGCGGCCTGCAGGATGGCGCGGCATTGCCCGCCCTGGCCGGACTCGGGCATGCTTTCGTGCGCCTCGCAGGCGCCAGAACCCGGCTGGGGGGCAATGCCGGCCCGCCCGTCCGCCGCTTCCTGGATGTGGGCGAGTTCCCTTAGCGAGCCCCGGAACGCGCTGAGCCGCCGGAGCGCTGCGCGGGCAGTCGGCTGGGCGCGCTGCGAGCGGGGCCGCACGGGGTCGTCGCCCAGGAGCAGCGCGACCAGCTCGGTATCGGCAAGCGTGTGTGCGCCGTCGCGCAGCAGGCGGGTGGCAAGCGGCCCAAGTGGGTTTGCGGTGGCCCGGGACCGGGTGGTTCGAAGGGTCTCGGCTGGCATGGGTGTTCCTTTAGAATGGGCTGATGAACGCTTCTTCAATGCCAGGCGCCGTGCCCACCGACTCCTCAGACGCCAATGCGTCGGTCAGCGAGGGTGCGCGGGTCGGGGCCGATTCGCACCTCACGCTGCACTACCGATTGACCCTTGCAGAACGCGGCGCTGACATCATCAGCACTTTCGGCGGAAAGCCCGCCACGCTCCAGATCGGGATCGGCCAACTGGCTGAGCCCCTCGAGCGATGCCTGATGGATTTGCGCGAAGGTGAGCATCGCCGCTTCGCGCTTGCCCCCGGCGAGGCGTTTGGTCCCCGCAATCCGGAACTGCTGCAGCGACTGTCCCGATCAGTCTTCGACGCCCACACCACCGCGGGCACCACCTATGAGCCCGGCGATCTGGTGGAGCTGCCCGCTCCCGGTGGCGGGCGGTATGCCGGCGTCGTGAAGGAAATCAACGATCAGTCGGTGTTGTTCGATTTCAATCATCCGCTTGCCGGCCAGGCCATCGACTTCGAGGTCGAGATCCTGGGTGTGTTGTAAGGAGTCTCTGATGGATATCGTCCTGGCTCAGCCTCGGGGGTTTTGTGCGGGTGTTGACCGTGCAATCGAGATCGTTGAACGCGCGCTGCAGAATTTCGGCGGGCCGGTCTATGTCCGGCACGAAATCGTCCACAACGATCATGTGGTGGGCGAACTGCGCGGCAAGGGTGCGGTCTTTGTCGACTCGGTCGACGATGTGCCCGATGGCGCCGTGCTGATTTTTTCCGCGCACGGCGTATCGCGTGCGGTACGCGTGAAGGCCGAGGGGCGCGGCTTGCAGGTGTTCGATGCAACCTGTCCGCTGGTGACCAAGGTGCATGTCGAAGTCTCGAAAATGCGGCAGGAAGGACGCGAGATCGTGATGATCGGACACGCCGGGCATCCCGAGGTCGAGGGCACGATGGGACAGATCGATGACGGCATCCACCTGGTGGAAACGGTGGCCGATGTCGACGAGCTCCGGATTGGTGATCCTTCGCGGCTGGCCTACGTCACCCAGACGACCTTGTCGGTCGACGACTGCCAGGCGGTGATCGATGCGCTGAGGCAGCGTTTCCCGCTGATCGCCGAGCCCAAGAAGCAGGACATTTGCTACGCCACCCAGAATCGTCAGGACGCGGTGAAATTTATGGCGCCGCAGTGCGACCTGGTGCTGGTCATTGGTTCGCAGAGCAGCTCCAACAGCAATCGTCTTCGCGAGGTTGCCGAGAAAATGGGCTGCGAAGCCCGGCTGATCGGCTCAGCCGCGCAGCTTGACCCCGCCTGGGTGACAGGACGGTATCGCGTGGGTGTGACCGCTGGTGCATCGGCACCCGAGGTCCTGGTCACTGAAGTGGTGGCGCGACTGCGCGAGCTGGGGGCGGCGCGCGTGAGCACGCTGCCCGGGGTAGAAGAAAAGGTGACCTTTCCGTTGCCGCGCGGGCTCACCGCGAAGCAAGCCGCAGCATCGCCCGCCACTGATCCGGCGTCACCGGCGTAATTGACAGCCGGTTGCCGCGCCGCAGCACCTGCATGTCGGCGAGCGCCGCCTCGGCGCGCATCCGGGCCAGCGATACGAGCGGGATGCGTTCAACCGCTTTCACATCGACCAGCATCCAGCGTGGCTGGGCGGGTTTGCTCGCCGGATCAAAGTAGGGCGAGCGGTGGTCGAATTGCGTGGGATCCGGATAGGGCACAGAGGCCACCTCGGCAAGACCCGCCACGCCGGGTTCCGCGCAGCCCGAGTGATAGAACAGCACGCCGTCGCCGATCCGCATGGCATCGCGCATGAAATTGCGCGCCTGGTAGTTGCGAACGCCGACCCAGGCCACGGTACCGTTTGGCGCGGCCAGTGCGTGATCGATCGAGCACTCGTCGGGCTCGGATTTCATCAGCCAATACTGCCGGGGAGCGTTCATGGGAAGGGATGATGCCCAGGCAAGCGGCAGCCCGCCGGTTGCGCTCGAACGGAAGCGAGAAAAGGGGCCCCGCCTGTGCCGGCAGACCAGCATCCTGAACCGTGAAGTTCAGGTCGGCCACAGCAGGCACCGCATCAGGTTCATCCGACGAGGGACGATCACAACAGCGGTACGCGAATCGCCGTGGCCTGAGTCACATTATTGGTTCAAGGAATGTATGGCCTAATCGAACACCGCAGGGCGCATTGATTGTATCGCGCCTTGGTAGTCAGGCCCGCAGTCAGAAAAGATTTTCCTGCTGCCGAAGCTCGGTCTCGAGGGTGTCGTTGATCTTGCGCAGCCGGCGGCTGACCTCGGCGGCTTGCTGGGCCTGGGTGTCGTTGCCGTTGCCGAGAATCTGATGGGCGAACTGCAGTGCTGCCAGCACTGCGATCCGGTCGGTGCTGGTGACGCGGCCCGAGTCGCGGATTGCGCGCATCTTGCTGTCGACCATTTGCGCCGCCCGGACCAGCCGGTCTTTGTCCTCTGGGGTGACCGAGAGCCGGTACTCGCGATCCAGGATCCTGACGTCGATCTGTTCCATCTGGGGCTCGGTGGCGGTAAGGGGGTTCAAACGGGGCAGCGGCCCACGGCGGGATGATCAGGAGGGGTCGGCCATGTCGGCCGGCAAGCGGGAGAGCGCGAACTCGACCCGGGCGCGGGCATCTGCCATCCGCTCTCGCAGATCGGCGTTGAGGGCCTGGCTGTCAGAGAGCGCCGCCTTGAGGCGGGCGTTTTCATCAACCAGTCGGCGCATGTTGGCGAGCAGACGATCGATCTGGTCGCCAAGAAGTTGTACGTCTTGTTCCATGCCCGGATGTTAGGCAGACCGAAAGGGGGGGTCAAGTTGACCGGTCCGGCAAGAGGGGCGCCGGTTGCTGTCCTGACCCAGGATCGGCTTCGGTTACCATCGCGGCCGTCGGTGGTCCGGTGTGACGATTGATGCAGTGTGGATCGGGAGTTCCGTGAACATCATTGAATGGATGGGCCGCATGACGGGGCGACTTGGCCTGCAGTCGCTGGCGGTGGTGCTGGTCCTTGGGGCGTTGGCCACCCGCGGATGGGCCGAGCCCGCCCCGCCGGTCTCGCACTGGATTGCCGCGACGGGCGCATCGCCCGCGCAGGTCGGGCTGGTCGCCGTCCCCGTGACGGGCGGGCCGCCGCTCCTTGAATGGAACGTCGGGCGGGCGTTGAATCCGGCCTCGACCATCAAGCTGCTGAGCACCTATGTCGCGCTCAACGTACTGGGCCCGGAGTACCGCTGGGTCACGACTGCGCACCTTGGCGGCCGCCTGTCGGATGGCGTGCTCGAAGGCGACCTGGTGCTGCGCGGTGGCGGCGACCCGAAGCTGGTCGTGGAAGACCTGACCGAATTCATCCGGCGCATGCGGGCGGCGGGGCTGCGCGACATCCGTGGCGACCTGGTGATCGATGATGCGCTCTTCGATTTGCGCGCCGAACCCGGGCAGCCGATCGATGGTGACGCATCGCAGCCCTACAACGTCGCGCCGCACGCTGCGCTGATGAATTTCAAGTCGGTG
The DNA here is from genome assembly GCA_049423065.1 of Burkholderiaceae bacterium. Taxonomy (GTDB): domain Bacteria; phylum Pseudomonadota; class Gammaproteobacteria; order Burkholderiales; family Burkholderiaceae_E; genus SYIM01. Next base: position 71,558 of record JBMSQB010000007.1, on the reverse strand, counting down.
CGGGTGGTGGTGAAACCGGCAGGGGGCGCGGCAAAAATCGCGCTTGATCCCCCGCTTGCGGACGTCCGGGTTGTCAATGAGCTGAGCGTCCAGGCAGGAGCCTGCCAGCCCGGGTCGCTTGCGCTCTGGGTCCGCGACGCTGCAGCGCAGACCGAAACGGGGTCTTCGGGGGCGGCCTCGATCCGGGTGGGGGGACGGTATTTTCCTTCGTGTGGCGAGCAGGGCATCTACGCAGCGGTGCTGTCGCACCGCGACTTCATCCACGGCTTTTTCAAGGCGGCTTGGCAGGCCTCGGGTGGCGTGATCCGGGGGAAGACCCGGATCGAGACCGGGGCGGCAGCTCGGCTCGCCGTGTGGCAGCGCTGGGAGTCGCCGAAGGCGCTCTGGGAAATTTCGCAAGACATCAACAAGTTCAGCAACAACGTGATGACCCGACAGGTGCTGCTCGGGGCCAGCGCAACGCCCGCTCAGCCCGCTTCACCGCTGCGCATGCGCGAGATGGTGCAGCGCTGGCTCGACAGCCGCGGCCTGCATTTTCCGGAGCTGGTGATCGACAATGGCTCGGGGCTCTCGCGCGAGGAGCGGATCAGCGCGGCGAGCCTCGCCCGGCTGCTGGTTCACGCGGCCGGCAACACGCATGCAGACCTGTTCCGGATCACGTTGCCGCAGGTGGGCATCGACGGCACCATGCGAGCGCGACTGCAGCGACACCCGCTCGCGGGCCGCGCCTGGATCAAGACCGGGAGCCTGCGCGATGTGAAGTCGATTGCCGGCTATGTGGATGCGGCCTCTGGCAGGCGCTATGCCGTGGTGATGATCATCAATGGCGAGAAGATTCTGGGCGCGCAGCCGGCGCAGGATACCTTCCTGCGCTGGGTCTACGACAACGGCTGACGGGGTGCCCGTCTGCGCCCGTCGGCGCCCGTTGCTCAGAGCCCGAGTTGCCCCCACAGCGCATCGACCCGGGCTTTGACCGCGGCATCCATCACGATGGGCCGCCCCCACTCCCGGGTGGTCTCGCCCGGCCACTTGTTGGTGGCATCGATGCCCATCTTTGAGCCCAGCCCCGAGACCGGCGAGGCGAAATCGAGATAATCGATCGGCGTGTTCTCGACCAGCGTGGTGTCGCGCGCCGGGTCAACGCGGGTGGTGAGCGCCCAGATCACTTCCTTCCAGTCGCGCACGTTCACATCGTCGTCGACCACGATGATGGTCTTGGTGTACATGAACTGACGCAAAAAACTCCAGATGCCAAACATCACGCGCTTGGCGTGACCCGGGTACTGCTTGCGCATCGACACCACTGCGAGCCGGTATGAACAGCCCTCTGGCGGCAGATAGAAGTCGACGATCTCGGTGAATTGCCGGCACAGGATGGGCACGAACACCTCGTTCAGCGCCACCCCGAGGATGGCTGGCTCATCGGGGGGCTTGCCGGTGTAGGTGCTGTGGTAGATCGGTTCGCGTCGCTGGGTGATTCGGTCGATTGTGAAGACCGGGAACCAGTCCTGTTCGTTGTAGTAGCCGGTGTGATCGCCAAACGGGCCCTCCAGCGCCATTTCCCAGCCGGTCAGCGCGGCGGCGGGCAATTCGCCACGCCAACCGAGGCGGGTGGCATGCGCGCGCGTGAGCGCGCCGTCAGGATCGGGCCGCAGACTGCCTTCAAGGACGATCTCGGCGGTGGCGGGCACCCGCAGATCGCTCCCCATGCAGCGGACGATCTCGGTGCGACCGCCGCGCAGCAGCCCCGCAAACTGATATTCGGAGAGCGTGTCGGGGACTGGCGTGACCGCGCCCAGGATGGTGGCCGGGTCGGCGCCCAGCGCCACCGCCACCGGGAAAGGCACACCGGGCTGGGCGATCGCATGATCGCGGAAATCGAGCGCGCCGCCGCGATGCGCGAGCCAGCGCATGATGGTCTGGTTGCGCGACAGCACCTGCTGGCGATAGATGCCTAGGTTCTGGCGCGGTTTGCCCGGGCCGCGTGTGACCACCAGCCCCCAGGTGATGAGCGGCGCGGCGTCGCCAGGCCAGCAGGTCTGGATGGGCAGCGACTCGAGATCGACCTCTCGCCCTTCAAAGACCTGCTGCTGGCAGGGGGCGCTTGAGACCTCGCGCGGGCTCATGGTGAGCGCATGCCGCAGGAGCGGCAGCTTCTCCCAGGCATCGCGCAGGCCCTTTGGCGGTTCGGGCTCCTTGAGCGCGGCCAGCAATTTGCCCACCTCGCGCAGGGCTTCGGTGGACGACTCGCCCATGCCGAGCGCGACCCGGTAGGGTGTGCCGAACAGGTTGGCGAGCACCGGGATACGCCACGAGCGCTCGCCCTGTTGGGGGCGCTCGAAAAGAAGCGCTGGCCCCTGCGCGCGCAATACCCGGTCGGCGATCTCGGTCATGTCGAACTGTGGCGAGACCGGCTGGGCAATGCGGCGCAGTTCGCCGGTGCGTTCAAGTTGGGCGATGAAATCCCGCAGGTCGGTGTATTTCAAGATGGGCTCGTGTTGATCGGGATCAGGATACGGCGGCAAACCGGCTATCCCTCAGCGCGTGAAGGGGATTGCCGCGGCAACAATGGGGACCGTCCCGATGGACGGCATGCCGGCCAGAGGGCGAATCGGTCGCTGTTTTGGCCCACCCGGGCGGGCGACGTAAAATATACCCGTTCGATTCAAAAACACCTGCCTCCTTGTTCGGGCGCGACCGCCTCCGGTCCAGCCCAGGGTGCGCCGCCGATGCTGGGTCACGCCGGCCGGTGCATCGTTCCTGCCAGTCTCTGTCTGCCCGCCGCTCCTGCGATCGGTGGGTGGTTTTCCGCCTTGCCGGCGGACAGGGCAGCGCTGGGGAGGCTTTCTGCTGGAGAAGAGTTGTGGATATTGAAGCGGGCGGCGAACGTTTACATGCCTCCCAGGTGCTCCTTGCGTGTGCCTTGGCAGCGGTTGTGGCCGCGTGTGTGCTGTGGGCCCTCGCCACCGTCAATGTGGCCAGCCCGGCAATCCGTCCGACCGCCCAGGGGCTGAGCCAGTCCGATCTGCCCCGCCCAGGCCCGCAGGGGGAATGGCTCCGAAAGTCACCAGGCTGGGCCGCCCACCTGCCGGCACCCGCGCCGGCCGAGGTGCCGCCGCTTGCCGAGCAACGCGCGGTGGTCGAGATCCCCCGCGCGCAGCGCCGTCTGACCGATCACATCGTCGACCGTTATCAGGTCGATACGGCTCAGGCAGCGCGGGTGGTTGCACTCGCCTACGAGGTGGCCGGCGAAGTGAAGCTCGACCCGCTTCTGCTTCTGGCGGTGATGTCGGTGGAGTCGTCCTTCAACACGTTCGCGCAAAGCGCGCGCGGCGCACAGGGGCTGATGCAGATCCGCACCCAGGTCCATGCCGAGCGCTTTGAACCGTTCGGCGGTAGCGAGGCGGTATTCGATCCGCAAGCGAACATACGCGTGGGCGCCGAGCTGCTGCGAATTCATCTGCTCCGTGAAGGCAGCACCGAAGCCGCGCTCAAGGCCTATGTCGGTGCTGCGCGCCGGCCGCACGACAGTGGCTACGGTGCCCGGGTGCTGCGTGCGCGGGACGTGCTTCGCGGCGTGGCCGAGGCGCCCGAGGACCTGGTCATGCGCGTGCTCCCCGGAGCCAGTGCGCGCGAGGTTGTCAGCCCTTCGGGGTCTTAGATCAGTCGTGACATCCTGCGCACCGCCTCTTCGAGCTGCGGCTGGGCGGTGGCATAGGACAGCCTGAGATAACGATCGGCCTGGTGCGTGCCGAAGTCGTGTCCCGGCACGATCGACACCCAGGCTTCTTCCAGCAGTCGTTCGGCGAAGCTCATGCTGCTCGAGCACACGCGGGCGCAGTCGATCCAGACATAGAACGCGCCGTCTGGTGTGACCGGTACGTCGAGCCCTGCCTCACGCAGCGCTGGCACGATGAAGTCACGGCGCTTGCGAAATGATTCGCGCTGCGCCTCGAAAATCGCCATGGATTCGGGCTCGAAGCAGGCGAGCGCCGCGTGCTGCGCGAGCGCCGAGGCACAGATGAAAAGATTCTGGGCCAGTTTTTCGAAGGCGGGCACCAGCGACTCGGGAACCACCAGCCAGCCCAGGCGCCAGCCTGTCATGCTGAAGGTTTTCGAAAAACTGTTGCAGACGATCACATCGTCGCCCAGTTCGAGTGCGCTTCGGGGCCTGCCCTCGTAGCTGAGGCCCAGATAGATTTCATCGATCAGGCTGAAGCCTCCGCGCGCACGAATCGCATCGACGATGCCGGCCAGTTCGCTGAACGGGATGGAGGTCCCGGTGGGGTTGGCGGGCGTGGCGAGAAGCGCACCTGCGGTTGCCCCGGTCCAGTGCGACTCGAGCAGGGCGCGCGTCATCTGGAAGCGGGTCTCCGGGCCCACCGGCACCAGCGCCGGCACGCCATCGAAGGCTGCCACGAAATGGCGATTGCACGGATAGCTGGGGTCGGTCATCAGTACCTGGTCGCCAGCATCCACCAGCGCGCAGCAGGCGAGGAGCAGCGCAGCCGACGCGCCGGCCGTCACCACGATCCGTGAGGGCGAGATATCCAGCCCATGACGCTCGCCGTAGTCGCGCGCGATCGCCCGGCGCAGCGGCTCGATACCCAGGGCGGGCGTGTATTGCGACAGCCCCTGGGCGGCGGCCCGCTCGAGGGCGGCGAGCACCGGCGGCGGGGCGGTGAAATCAGGCTCACCGATATTCATCTGGATGACGGGATGGCCCGCCGCTGCGAGGGCGCTCGCGCGTTTGACGAGTTCCATCACGCGGAAGGGCGCGATCGCATCAACGCGCCTCGCAAGGCGCGGGCCCCCGGCGCTTCGCTGCTCCGCCGAGTCCGGCGACAACCTGCTCACGCCCGTGCTTCCCGTGCGCAGGCTGCGAGATAGTCGACTGCTGCCTGCACACCGCCGGGGCGGTGGGGGACGCCTGCTGCCACCAGGCCCATTTCGACCCCGCCCAGCGTGCCGACCAGGGACAGGTCGTTGAAGTCGCCCAGATGACCGATCCGGAACACCCAGCCCGCAAGCCGCCCCAGGCCGGTGCCCAGCGACATGTTGAAGCGCTCGAGCACCAGACGCCGGAGCGCATCGGCATCGTGGCGCTTGCCGGGAGCGGCCTCTGGCATGACGACAGCGGTGACCACCGGGCTCGCCTCGGCAGGGTTGCGGCACAACAGCTCCAGCCCCCATGCCTGGACCGCCCGACGGGTGGCCTCGCCGTGTCGCACATGACGGGCGAAGACTGCGGCCAGCCCCTCGCTTGCAAGCATGTCGATGGCCTCTGCAAGGCCATACAGCAGATTGGTGGAGGGAGTGGTGGGCCAATAGCCCTTCTCGTTTGAGGCCAGCATGTCGTCCCAGGCCCAGAACGCGCGCGGCAGGCCAGCGGTCCGGCTCGCGGCCAGGGCCTTCGGACTGATTGCGTTGAAGCCCAGCCCGGGGGGCAGCATGAGGCCTTTCTGTGACCCGGCGATGGTGACATCCACCCCCCACTCATCGTGACGATAGTCGATCGACCCGATCGAGGACACCGTGTCGACCATCAGCAGGGCCGGATGACCCGCCGCATCGATCGCGCGACGCACGGCAGCGATATCGGAGGTGATGCCCGATGAGGTTTCGTTATGGACCACGCAGACGGCGCGAATGCTGTGCGCATGATCGGCAGCGAGGCGGCGTCCGATCTCGGCTGCGTCGATGCCACTTCGCCAATCGCCCGGGATGTAGTCTGCAATCAGACCGAGGCGCTCGGCGAGGCGCTTCCAGAGCGCTGCGAAGTGCCCGGTTTCAACCATCAGCACGCGGTCGCCAGCGGACAAGGTGTTGACCAGTGCGGCCTCCCAGGCGCCCGTCCCAGAAGCCGAATAAATGATGACCGGCTGCGTGGTCTGGAAAATTTTCCGGATGCCGTCGAGAACATAGCGCCCAAGCTCGCCGAATTCAGGGCCCCGGTGATCAATCGTGGGATGGTCGATGGCCCGCAGGATACGGTCGGGAACATTGGTGGGCCCCGGGATCTGCAGGAAATGCCGACCGGTCGGGTGGTGATCAAGCCGCAGTCCGCTGGGTAGTTTCATCGCTTGTCCGTCTGGTTCAGGCCCGGGTAAGGCGGCGCGGGCCGAGTGGGGATGCTCGCGGCGCGCGAGCGTCGCTGGTGTCTAATCGCGGAATTGTAGAGGGTCCCGGCGTCTGCGTCGGCCTTGCCCCAAGAGAGCCCCTGCCATGTCCGACTCCGTTTCCGTTGCCCCGATCGGCTTTGCCCCGTCGGCCTCGCTTGATCGCAGCCGTCTCGCGCGGCGTCTTCGCAATGTGCTGAAGGGCGAGGTGAAGTTCGACCCCGCCACGCGTGGGCGCTATTCGACCGACGCGTCGATCTACCAGCAGTTTCCGGTCGGGGTTGTGGTGCCGGCCGATGAGGAAGACCTCGCTGCCACGATTGATCTTGCGGCCGACATGAAGGTGCCGATACTGCCCCGGGGCGCGGGGACCAGTCAGTGCGGGCAGACGGTGGGCGAGGCGCTGGTGGTGGATTTCAGCCGGCATTTGAATCGTGTGATCTCGATTGACGCGCAAGCGCGCGTGGCCGAAGTCCAGCCCGGCATCGTGCTGGACCACCTGAACGCGCAACTCAAGCCGCTGGGGCTCTGGTTTCCGGTCGATGTGTCCACCTCGGCGCAGGCCACCCTGGGTGGGATGGCCGGAAACAACTCCTGCGGCTCGCGCTCCATCGCCTACGGCAACATGGTGCACAACGTGCTGGGGCTGGACGCCATTCTCGCCGACGGCACCCGGGAGCACTTCGGGCCCTTCGGCCCACAGGCGTCGCGACCGCTGTCGAGCGCGCGCTCGAGCGCCCTGGTGTCGCGCCTGCATGAAATCGGCGCCCGCGAGCGTGATGAGATCGAGCGCGTGTGGCCGCGCGTGATGCGGCGCGTGGGCGGCTACAACCTCGATGTCTTTCATCCGCAGTCGGAGCGCCCCTACACGGCCGATGGGTCGTTGAATCTGTCGCACCTGCTGGTGGGCTCGGAGGGCACGCTCGCCGTGTTCCGGCGGTTGCAACTGAAGCTTTCGCCGCTCCCGGGCGCGCGCGTGCTGGGGGTGGTGAATTTCCCGGATTTTCATGCGGCGATGGCGAGCGCCCAGCACATCGTCAAACTGGGGCCGGTCGCGGTTGAACTGGTCGACCGCACCATGATCGACCTCGCGCGGCAGAACCCGGCGTTCCGCCCGGTGATCGATGCCGCAATGGTCCGCCGCGAAGGCGAACTGCCCCAGGCGGTGCTGCTGGTGGAATTCGCGGGCGACGATGCCGCGGCGATCCGCCGCAGGCTTGCCGAGCTGGTCGAACTGGTGGCCGACCGGCTGGGCCTTCCCGGTGCCGTGGTGCAGATGACCGATGAGCGTGCCCAGAAGGCTTTCTGGGAAGTTCGGAAGGCCGGTCTCAACATCATGATGTCGCTGCGCGGGGACGGAAAGCCCGTGAGCTTCATCGAGGACTGCGCGGTTCCGCTCGAGCATCTCGCGGAGTACACCGACCGGCTCACCGAGGTGTTTCGCCGCCACGGCACGCGTGGCACCTGGTATGCGCATGCCTCGGTGGGTACGCTTCATGTGCGCCCCATCCTCGACATGCGTGCCGATGGTCCGCAGGGGGGCGCTGCCCGGATGCGCGCGATTGCCGAGGAGGCTGCCGAACTGGTGCGCCGCTACAAAGGCGCGTTTTCGGGGGAGCACGGCGACGGTCTGGTGCGCAGCGAATGGGTGGCCTGGCAATATGGCCCGCGTCTCACACGCGCCTTCGAAGAGGTGAAAGACCTGTTCGATCCGACGAATCTTCTGAACCCGGGGAAAATCGTTCGCGCGACCAGGATGGATGACCGGACGCTGTTTCGCTACCGTCCCGGTTATGCAATGCAACCGCTTCGTACGGGGCTTGACTGGTCGGCCTGGGATGTTCAGAACGACCCGCTCACCGAGACCCTGTCGGCGCCGGGTACCGGGGGCGACCCGGCAGGTGGATTCGGCAAAGCCATCGAGATGTGCAACAACAATGGCCATTGCCGAAAATTTGATGCCGGCACCATGTGCCCCAGCTGGCGCGTCACTGCCGACGAACAGCACCTCACGCGGGGCCGTGCCAACACCCTGCGCCTTGCGCTGTCGGGGCAGCTGGGTCAGGACGCGCTCGGCTCCGACGAGCTTGCCCAGACCATGGCCTTGTGCGTGAGCTGCAAGGGCTGTCGTCGCGAGTGTCCGACGGGCGTCGACATGGCGAAGATGAAGCTCGAATACCAGCATCAGCTGCGCCAGGTGAAGCCGCCGACGCTGCGCGAGAAACTGATCGCCAGTCTGCCGCGTTACGCCTCGGTTGCCTCGCAGATGGCGCCGGTTCTCAATGCGCTGGCGCGCGCCCCCGGCAGTGGCTGGCTGCGCGAAAAGCTCTTCGGGCTGTCGGCCCGGCGCAGCCTCCCGCGCTGGGCGCCCGTTCCCTTCACCCACCAGCCTGAGGCGCCCCCGCCCGCGCTTGCCGTGCGCGAGGTGGTGCTGTTTGCAGACACCTTCAACAACCACTTCGAGGCCGAGACGCTGTCGGCCGCGCGACGCGTGCTGAATGCCGCGGGGTGGCGCGTGCATGTGGCGATGCCCGCAGCGGGCGATGCAACGCCGCAACGCGCGCTCTGCTGTGGTCGGACCTGGCTGTCGGCGGGACTGCTCGATGAGGCGCGCGCCGAGCTGCGGCGCACGCTCGCGGCACTCGCGCCCTTTGTCGAACGGGGCATACCGGTGATTGGCCTTGAGCCCTCCTGCCTCCTCACGCTTCGCGATGAGGCACTGGTCCTTGGGCTGGGGGACCTCGCACAGAAGGTGGCGGCATCCGCGCAGCTCTTTGAGGAGTTCCTGGCCGCGCAGATGGCGGCGGGTACGCTTGACTTGCCCGTGGCGCCGCAGCCTGGCCTCAAGCTCCTGGTGCACGGCCACTGTCACCAGAAGGCCTTCGATCTGATGCCGCCTGTGCACGCGGTGCTCAAGCGGATTCCAGGCGCAAGCGTCGAGACGATCGAGTCATCGTGCTGTGGCATGGCCGGAGCGTTTGGCTATGAGGCCGAGCATTTTGATACCTCGGTCAGGATGGCTGAACTGTCGCTTCTGCCCGCGGTGCGCGCCGCCGACGACGGCACACTCATCGTCGCAGACGGCACAAGCTGCCGGCATCAGATCCTCGATGGCGCCGGCCGCGAAGCCTTGCATGTTGCCCGTGTGCTGGAACGTTGCCTGTATGATCGATAAGACCTGTTCGCCAGACTGGGGCCCGTGCTCCGGGGAGACATAAAATGGATCCGCAACTGCGCAAGGCGGCACTCGAGTATCACGAACTCGGTCGCCCCGGAAAAATCTCGGTCACTGCCACCAAGCAGCTCACCAACCAGCGTGATCTCGCGCTCGCCTATTCGCCCGGTGTGGCGGCGGCATGCGAGGAAATCGTCAAGGATCCGGTCAACGCTTCACGCTACACCAGTCGCGGCAATCTGGTGGCGGTGATCACCAACGGTACGGCGGTGCTGGGCCTGGGCAACATCGGGCCGCTTGCCGCCAAACCGGTGATGGAAGGCAAGGCGGTGCTGTTCAAGAAGTTTGCCGGCATCGATGTGTTCGACATCGAGGTGGCCGAGAACAATGTCGACCGCCTGGTCGAAGTGGTGGCCGCGCTCGAGCCCACCTTCGGCGGCATCAACCTTGAAGACATCAAGGCGCCCGACTGCTTCGAGGTTGAGCGGAAGCTTCGCGCCCGGATGAAGATTCCGGTGTTTCACGACGACCAGCACGGCACCGCCATCGTGGTGGGTGCAGCGCTCAGCAACGCGCTTCGGGTGGTGAACAAGCCCATCACCGGCATCAAGGTGGTGTGCAGCGGCGCAGGCGCGGCGGCGCTCGCCTGCCTGGAACTCCTGGTTGACCTGGGGCTGCCGCGCGAAAACGTCTGGGTATCCGATCTGGCGGGCGTGGTCTACGAGGGCCGGGTCGAGCTCATGGACCCGCTCAAGGCGCAGTTTGCCCGCAAGACCGAGGCGCGTACGCTGGGTGAAATCATTCAGGACGCCGATGTGTTTCTGGGGCTGTCGGCGGGTGGCGTGCTGAAGCCCGAGATGGTGGCGCGGATGGCCCCCAATCCGCTCATCTTCGCGCTTGCCAACCCCACGCCGGAGATCATGCCCGAGGAGGTCAAGTCGGTGCGCGATGACGCGATCATCGCAACCGGCCGGACCGACTACTCCAATCAGGTCAACAACGTACTGTGCTTTCCGTTCATTTTTCGCGGCGCACTGGATGTCGGCGCCACCTCGATCACGCGCGAGATGGAAATCGCGGCGGTGCAGGCGCTGGCGGAGCTTGCGCGCGCCGAGATGTCCGATATCGTTGCCGCTGCCTATGGTGTGCCGGGTGGCGGCTTCGGCCGCGAATACCTCATCCCCAAGCCGTTTGATCCCCGGTTGATCGTCATGATCGCGCCAGCGGTTGCGAAGGCCGCCATGGACAGCGGTGTGGCCACCCGTCCAATCACCGATTTCGATGCCTACCGGTCGCAGCTCGAGCAGTTCGTCTACCACTCGGGCAACTTCATGAAGCCGATCTTCAGCAGCGCTCGGCGGGCGCTGGCACGGCGGATTGCCTATGCCGAGGGCGAAGATGAGCGCGTGCTGCGCGCGGTTCAGGTGGTGGTCGACGAGAAGCTCGCGCGGCCGGTGGTGATCGGTCGGCCCATGGTGGTGGAGCAGCGGATCGAGCGGCTGGGTCTGCGGGTGAGGCCCGGTGCCGATTTCGACCTGATCAATCCCGATCAGGACGACCGCTATCGCGAATACTGGAGCGAGTACCTTCGTCTCAGCGCCCGCAAAGGCGTCTCCGAAGCGTATGCCAAGCTCGAGATGCGCCGCCGCCCCACACTGATCGGCGCAATGCTGGTGCGCCTGGGCGCCGCCGACGGCATGATCTGCGGCACCGGTGGGCCCTTCCTGGAGCATCTGCGCTACATCGATCAGGTGATCGGCAAGAAGCCAGGCAGCCGCGTCTATGCAGCGATGAACACGCTGATGCTTCCCGGGCGGCAGCTCACGCTGGTCGATACCCACGTCAACATCGATCCGGATGCCGCGCAGCTTGCCGAGATCACCGTGGCGGCGGCCGATGAACTGCGTCGCTTTGGCATCCTGCCCAAGGTGGCTCTGCTGTCCCACTCGAACTTCGGCTCTTCGGATCACCCCTCCGCGCTCAAGATGCGCGAGGCCCTCGCGCTGCTGCGCGAGCTCGCACCCGCCCTCGAGGTCGACGGCGAAATGCACGGTGATGCAGCGCTCGACCCGTCGATTCGTGGCGCGGCAGTGGCCGATTGCGCGCTGTCCGGCGGCGCGAACCTGCTGGTGATGCCGGGGATCGATGCGGCCAACATCGCCTACAACCTGTTGAAGACGGCGGCCGGCAACAATGTCGCAATCGGCCCGGTGCTGCTGGGGGCGGCGCGCCCGGTTCACATCCTCACGCCGTCGGCGACGGTGCGGCGGATCGTGAACATGACTGCCTGGACCGTGGTGGACGCCAACAGCGATCGCTAGGCGCGGGCCCTGTTTCGCAACACCGGTCCGGGCCCTTGCCTTTCCGGCATGGCGTGATCAATACTTCGGCGCATGAACCGGATCCAAAAAGAGTCCGGACAGGGGGAGCACAAGGGAATCCGGATCGGGGGAGCGGGTGTTGCCACAGATCCGGGGCGGGACACGCAGCGTCTGCGCGCGTGGCTCGACGAGCTTGGTCTGCTTGCCCATGTCCGGGTCCAGGCGAACCACTCGTCGCTGTGCGCGGGCCTCGCGCCCGAGTCCAGCGTGACCTGGGCGCCGCAGCTCGACACCACTGCCTTGGGCGAGGTGCTTGCCGATCAGTGTGGGCGCGACGAACGCCATACCGAACGAGAGGTGCTCACCAGCCTGCTCTTGTCACCGCTCGAGCTCGATTTCCCGGATTTTGACGAGTTTGAGTCGGCGGTGCGGATTCGTGTCGACACGGCCCAGGCGGGAGCCGCCACCGCACTCCGCTTCGATATCGACCAGTACCGTCCCGAGGCGTATTGGGACCGACTGGAAACCGGCAGCTTCAGCCTGCGTCCGGGCTGCAGCCTGGTCGGTGCGCTTGCCGCCGCCACGCAGCCCGGTCCGGACGAGGACCCGTACGGCTTTGGCTGCTATCGCGCCTCCGAGTATGTGATGCTGCTCGCGATCGCGCGCGAGGCCGCGCGCGTTCACCCTGAACTCAAGCAGCGCCTGCGGGAGCGTTCGACGCGCCGGCCGATCGAATCGCGCGAATTCCACGACGTGCTGCTGCGCGAGCTGGGAACCTTTGACGAGCCCGTGCCCGCTTGCTGGTTTGTTCCCGGTGACCGCATCTGGTTTCGCAATCCCGATGCCCATTCGGCCGATGCCGAGGGTTTTGAAGGCTCCTGGGTGATTTATATCGGCGACGGATTGTTCTCCAATTTCTGGAAGCGCAATGCGCCCTTCACCCTCGAGAGGAAATGTGTCGAGATCTACCACTGGCGCCATGCCACCTACCGGGGTGAGGATGGCCGCCTCCGGGTGGATGAAGACGAAGTCGCGCGCCGGGTGGCGTTGACCGAGGCCGACCCCGCAGAGCATGCGCGTGTGCTCGCGCTGATGCAGCGCTGGCGCGACCCGCGTGGGGTGTACGAGCACGGCGGTTGCCTGGACCGCACCCGCGAGTGCGCACGCTGGGTTCAGCCCGACAGCTGCGATATCGTTTTCTCGCCGGCCTGACCGACCAGGCTGGCGCTTGCCAAACCGCTTGCGCTGTGGCCTAGTACGGAAATGATTACACGATGGCTGTCAATTTTTGTTTGCACCGCCCTGCTGATTCTGGCCGGTTGGCTGGGCGGCGGCACGGCGCCCGCACAGGCACAGCGCGCGTCTCCCGAAGCGGCTGCGGGCATTGCCTGGGTCGATCTTGCCGAGCTCCCGCCGGAAGCGCGTGAAACGCTGCGCCTGATCAAGGCGGGTGGACCCTTTCCGTACGACAAAGACGGTACCCGTTTCGGTAACCGAGAGCGGGTGTTGCCGCAGCGGCCGCCGGATCACTACTCCGAGTACACCGTCCGCACCCCAGGCGAGCGCACGCGGGGTGCGCGCCGGATCGTGGCGGGTGGCGACCCGCGAACCTCGGGCGAGTATTTCTACACCGATGATCACTACAAGAGTTTTCGGCGCATCCGTGAAGCCCCAAACGGGAGGCAGGAACGATGACTGCACTCAGCAATATGCCGGCTCAGGCAATGCTGCCGCTGGCAGCGTACGATCTGGATGAACTGCTGCGAAACGCCAAGCGAAGCAGCCAGACGGTGCTCAGGGCCGACTTCGATGGCGTCGACGACAAAGCGGGCGTGATGAGTCGGATCGCCGAGGGCTTCACGCTGCCAGGGCATTTTGGTGGCAACCTCGATGCCCTCTACGACTGCATGACTGATCTCAAGCCGGCGGCCGATACCGACCAACCCGGTTTTGTCGTGGTGCTTCAGCGCCTGCCCGCGGGCGCGCATTTCGATCGCGACCAGCGCGACGCGCTGCTCGATGTGTTCCGTGATGCCGCCGATTTCTTTTTCGACAAGGGCATCGCATTTCGCGTGTTTTACTCGGTGGCCGACGCGCGGGCCTCGCGCCCGGCTGCCTGACCCGCTACCGGGCTCAAAAATCGCCGGCCAACGCCTGCAGTGCAGCGATTGCGGCGAGCCCTGCGGTTTCGGTGCGAAGCACCCGTGGGCCCAGGCTGACAGCCTGAAAGCCCGCTGAACGCGCCGCTGCCAGTTCCTCCCCATCCAGACCCGATTCGGGCCCCGCCAGCAGACAGATCGGGGTGCGACCGGGCGTGTTGGCGCGGACGCACGCCGACAGCGAGGTGGCTGCCTGCGGGTCGAGTACCAGCCGCAGGGAATCGGCCGCCTGCTCGATCCAGCGTGCGATCGGGCTCGGTTCGGCTACGTCCGGGAGCACATCGCGCCCGCTCTGCATGCAGGCGGCCTCGGCGACTGCGCGCCAGTGCTCGAGTTTGCGCCGTGCGCGGTCCTCATCGAGACGGACCTGGCTGCGGCTGGAAAAAAGCGGGGTGATGGTGGTGGCACCCAGCTCGACGGCCTTCTCGATGGTCCAGTCCATTTTGTCTGCGCTGGACAGGCACTGACCCAGATGGATGGCGAGCGGGCTTTCCGGGGTGGCGCGCAAGGCGGCCTGGATGACCAGACAGGCGCTCCCGGCTGCACCGTCCAGACGCGCTGCCCAACGGCCCCCGCGACCATCGAAAAGCTCGACCTCGGCGCCCTGGACCAGTCTCAATACCCGCGTGAGGTAGTGTCGCTGTCGGGTGTCGAGCGCAACCCGGAGGCCGCTCGCAAACGGCAGAGCGGGGTCGGCCGCACGGACCAGCACACGCGGGATCAAGGCTGTAGCGCCCGATAAAAATTGGGCAAGGCAAAGAGCCCGCTGTGCACCTGTTCGTTGTAGTAGCGCAGATGCTGAAGGCCACGGGCCGCGATTCGGTGAGCGGCTTCTGCCGCATCGAGGGCCAGGGGATCGAGGTGATCGGACGCCACCGCCATGCCCCAGTAGGCCCCATAGAGCGGTACATGCACACCCAGTGGTCGGACGATTGCAAACACGGCCCGCAGGTCGGCGAGAAGTGCGCGAACCCGCTCCGGACGATAGGCGGGTGCGCCAACGTGAAGCGAAAGCGCGCCGCCCGGGTTCAGGACGCTTTTCGCGAGCGCGAAGTAGTCGCGCGTGTAGAGCCGGTGCGCGGGCGTGTCGGGGTCGGTGAGATCGAGAATCACCAGGTCGAAACGTTTTCCCGAGCGGGCCAGGGCCTCGGTCGTGTCCCAGCCATCGCCGATACTGATCGTGACCCGGGGATCATCGAGCGCACCCTGATGCACCGCCTGCAGGTGCGTGCGGGACATCCGGATCACCTCGGCATCCAGCTCCGCAATGACGATCTCGCGCATGCTGGGGTGCTTGAGAAGCTCTTCGGCCGAGCCACCGTCGCCGCCGCCCACGATCAGCGCGGCGGCGGGTGCCGGGTGGGCGGTTGCCGCAGGATGGATGATCGGCTCGTGGTAGTAGAACTCATCGCGCTCCGAGGTCATGAAGCAGCCATCGAGGCGGAACAGCCGCCCCCATTGCGGCGTGTCGAACACCTCGAGCTTTTGCCAGGGAGTTCGTACCGATTCCAGCCGCTGCGAGGCGCGAAACCCATATGCGCTGTCGCTGTTGAGCCATTCGAGCAGCAGCCCCTGACCGTTCGGGAGCGCTTTGGGAGCGGTGCGGTCGGCCGGCGTGCCGGCGAGCGAGGCAGCAGGCTGCGCGAACGGATCGTCAATGCCTCGCAGCAGGCGCTCGATCACCCGCGAACCAGGATCGAATGCCTCGAGGAGCAGATCCAGCGCCTGTTCGGCCTTGGCCGAGTTGTCGGTTGAAAAATTGCAGACATAGACATCCAGCGTGACGCTGCGGCGCTCCGGCCATGAATGGATTGCCAGATGCGATTCTGCGAGCAGTACCGCGCCGGTGACCCCGCCCGGCTCGCCGTCATGGTCGGGAAACTGCACGTATTTTTCATCGACCAGGGTGAGGGCAGACTGTTCAACCGCCCGTCGGCAGAGCGCTGCGAGACGATCCGCGCTGATGAGAAGTGACGGGTCGCAGCGGCAGTCGTAGAGGTCGGCGGTAAGGTGAAGTCCCTGCATTCGAACCCCGCGGACCGGAATCCGCAAAGCCTTCGAGTATAGCAACGGGGGGCTGCCGGCCCCCGGGTTCGCCCCGCCGCTTTGTTAGAATTTCGGGTTTTCTCCAGCCGTCAAACGACGCCGATCAACCGCATCGGCCGCAAGGCTTGAGTCCGGGGAGTCTTCCGCATGGGCGAAACGCGCGATCCAGTCACTGCAGCACCAGCCGCTGTCTCCTCCGGGCCGTTGTCGGCGCGCATGGCCGCAGCGATCCGTGCGCTCGCCATGGATGCTGTGCAGCAGGCCAACTCGGGCCACCCTGGCATGCCGATGGGCATGGCTGAAATTGCGGTGGCGTTGTGGTCGGGCGTGCTCTCGCACAACCCCGCCAACCCGCGCTGGTCCGACCGTGACCGCTTTGTGCTCTCGAACGGGCACGGCTCCATGCTGCTCTATGCGCTCCTCCATCTCACCGGCTACGATCTCCCGGTCAGCGAGCTGCGCAATTTCCGTCAGCTTCATTCGCGTACACCTGGTCATCCCGAGGTGGGCATCACCCCTGGCATCGAAACCACCACCGGCCCGCTGGGCCAGGGGCTCGCCAATGCCGTGGGTATGGCGCTTGCGGAAAAACTGCTGGCCGCGGAATTCAATCGCGACGGTCACACGATCGTCGATCACCTCACCTGGGTGTTCGCAGGCGATGGCTGCCTGATGGAAGGCATTTCGCACGAAGCGTGTTCACTTGCGGGCACGCATCGGCTGTCGCGCCTCATCGTGCTTTATGACGACAATGGCATTTCCATCGACGGTGAAGTGCGCCACTGGTTCAGCGACGACACCGCGGCCCGGTTCCGCGCCTACGGCTGGCACGTGATCGGCGGGGTGGACGGGCATGATGTGGCCGCCGTGAAATCGGCGATCGAGCAGGCCCGGCTGTGGGCACGCGAGGGCCGCGACGGTGTTTTCGCGCCCACGCTGATTCAGTGTCGCACCATCATCGGCAAGGGCTCGCCCGGTCGGGCCAACAGCGCCAAGGCGCACGGCGAGCCGCTGGGAGCGGCCGAGATCGAGGCCACGCGCGCCGCCATCGGCTGGACCGCGGCGCCGTTCGAGATTCCCGACGCCGTGCGTGTCGCCTGGGATGGTCGCGCGGGTGGGGTGGCGCGCGAGGCAGACTGGCAGCATCGGTTTGAGGCCTACCGCCGCGCTCATCCGGCGCTTGCCGCCGAATTCGAGCGGCGCATGGCGGGCGAACTGGGCGATTCGTTTGATGATGCGCGCAGCGCCGCCATCGCCGATGCCATCGCCCGGGCCGAAACCATTGCCACCCGCAAGGCCTCGCAAAACGCGCTCAATCACTTCGGTCCTGCGCTGGGCGAACTGATCGGGGGATCGGCCGACCTCACGGGCAGCAACCTGACCGATTTTCGCGGGTGCGGCGCCCTGCGGGCGGAACTGCCCGCGGGCACCCCGCCCGGGCGGCACATCAACTACGGCGTACGCGAATTCGGCATGAGCGCCATCATGAACGGACTCGCGCTGCACGGCGGCTTCATTCCCTACGGCGGCACCTTCCTCACGTTCTCCGATTACTCGCGGAACGCGCTCCGCATGGCGGCGCTCATGAAGCAGCGCGTCATTTTCGTGTTCACCCATGATTCCATCGGCCTGGGCGAAGACGGCCCTACCCACCAGCCGGTCGAGCATGCCGCATCGCTTCGGCTCATTCCGTTCATGGATGTGTGGCGGCCTGCCGATCCGGTCGAGTCGGCCGTGGCGTGGGCGGAGGCGATCGCGCGGGCCAACGGGCCGAGTTCGCTCCTGTTTTCGAGGCAGGCGGTGCCGTTTGTCACCCGCTCAAGCACTCAGGTCGATGCGATTTCGCGCGGTGCCTACGTGCTGCGTGACGCCGCTGGCGCGAAGGCGGTGCTGATCGCAACCGGTTCCGAGCTGGGCCTTGCGCTTGCCGCGCGTGATCAACTCGCCGCCGACGGCATCGAGGTGCGCATTGTTTCCATGCCCTCCACCACCGTGTTCGACAGGCAGAGCACTGCCTATCGCGCGGCCGTGTTGCCTGCCGGTGTGCCGCGCATTGCCGTTGAGGCCGGCGTGACCGACTTCTGGTGGAAATACGGCGTAGATGCCGTGGTGGGTATCGACAGCTTCGGCGAATCTGCACCCGCAGGCGCGCTCAACAAACTCTTCGGCTTCACTGCCGACAATGTGGCCAACACCGTGCGCGAGGTGCTGCGGCGGCGGGCAGCCCAGCGCCGGTGAACGTCAGGCGCCCTCATCCTTTCACATCCATGTCATTGCTCATCAGGGAGAATTTTCGATGACCATTCGAGTCGCGATCAACGGCTATGGCCGAATCGGGCGCAACATCCTCCGGGCCCACTATGAGGGCGGAAAAAAGCACCCCATCGAAATCGTCGCGATCAACGATCTGGGCGATGCAAAGATCAACGCCCATCTCACCCAGTACGACACGGCGCACGGCCGGTTCCCGGGCACCGTCACGGTGGATGGCGATTCCATCGTGGTCAATGGCGACCGCATCCGGGTGCTTTCCAATCGCAACCCGGCGGCGTTGCCCTGGGGCGAACTGGGCGTTGACGTGGTGCTCGAGTGCACAGGCTTCTTCACGAGCAAGGAAAAGGCGTCGGCACACCTCAGCGGTGGCGCGAAAAAAGTCGTGATCTCGGCGCCGGGTGGCAAGGATGTTGACGCGACCGTGGTCTACGGCGTCAATCATGATGTGCTGCGTGCCTCGCACACCGTGATTTCCAATGCCTCCTGCACCACCAACTGCCTCGCGCCGGTGGTCAAGCCCCTCCATGACCGGATTGGCCTGCTGAACGGTCTCATGACCACCATTCACGCCTACACCAACGATCAGGTGCTCACCGACGTCTACCACGAGGATCTCCGCCGGGCGCGCTCGGCCACCATGTCGATGATCCCCACCAAGACCGGCGCCGCTGCCGCGGTCGGGCTGGTGCTGCCGGAACTGAATGGTCGGCTCGATGGCTATGCCATGCGCGTGCCGACCATCAACGTGTCGGTGGTCGATCTCTCGTTTGTTGCGGCACGCGACACGACCGTGGCCGAGGTGAATGCCATCATGAAAGAGGCTGCGGAAGGGGCGCTGAAGGGCGTGCTCGCCTACACCGAGGAACAACTGGTTTCTGTCGACTTCAACCACAACCCGGCCTCCAGCACCTTCGATGCCACCCTCACCAAGGTGTCGGGTCGCCTGGTGAAAGTCAGCAGCTGGTACGACAACGAGTGGGGCTTCTCGAACCGGATGCTCGACACCACGGTCGCACTCATGAACGCGCGCTGAACCATGCAGTTCAGGCGCCTCACCGATCTTGATCTGGCCGGCAAGCGGGTCTTCATCCGTGCCGATCTCAATGTTCCGCAGGACGATTCGCTTGCCATCACCGACGACACGCGGATCCGGGCGTCGCTGCCCGCGATCCGGCACTGTCTGGAGGCCGGCGCCGCGGTCATGGTCACCTCGCACCTGGGGCGTCCCACCGAAGGCGAGTTGAAGCCCGATGATTCGCTCGCCCCGATTGCAGCCCGCATGGCCGAACTGCTCGGCCGGCCGGTGCCGCTGAAGGCCAACTGGGTCGATGGTGCATTCACGGTGCAGCCGGGCGAAGTGCTGCTCCTTGAGAATTGCCGTTGCAACAAGGGTGAGAAAAAAGACGACGAGGCGCTCGCCCGCAAGATGGCCGCGCTCTGCGACATTTATGTGAACGATGCCTTTGGCACCGCACATCGTGCCGAAGCCACCACGCACGGCATGGCGCGGTTTGCGCCGGTTGCCTGTGCGGGGCCGCTGCTTGCGGCTGAACTCGATGCACTGGGGCGGGCGCTGGGCGACCCCCGACGACCGCTGGTGGCGATCGTTGCCGGCTCCAAGGTGTCCACCAAGCTCACCATCCTCAAGTCGCTTGCCGCCCGCGTCGATCAGCTGATTGTGGGCGGCGGGATTGCCAATACCTTCATGCTGGCGGCTGGGTTGCCGATCGGAAAATCGCTTGCCGAGCGCGACCTCCTTCACGAAGCGCGCAGCATCATTGACCTGATGGCTGCACGGGGTGCGCAGGTGCCCATACCCGTTGACGTGGTCTGCGCGCCCACCTTCGCGGCCGATGCGCCGGCCACCATCAGGCGGGCCACCGATGTGACCGACGCCGACATGATTCTTGACATTGGTCCCGCGACAGCGGCCACCCTGGCCGAGCGGTTGAGGCAGGCCGGCACCATTGTCTGGAATGGACCGGTTGGCGTCTTCGAATTCGAAAGCTTCTCGCACGGCACGCAAACCATCGCGCGGGCGATTGCCGACTCGAAAGCGTTCTCGATTGCGGGGGGCGGCGATACGCTCGCCGCCATCGCGAAGTTCGGGGTCACCGATCGGGTCGATTACATTTCCACGGGAGGTGGCGCTTTCCTCGAGTTTCTCGAGGGGCGAACCCTGCCCGCGGTGGCGGCGCTCGCGGCGCGGCACGCGAGCTGACCTGCTTTATCGCCGAGCGATCACCGCCCCCAACGGCCCGACGCGCCACGCCGTGCGGTGCGTCAGGCCCGGCTCAGTGTTCGCCCACCCGCACAATCTTCATGGTGTTGGTGCCGCCCGATTTTCCGATCGGCTCGCCGATCGTGATCACCAGCAGGTCGCCCTTTTCCACGACGCCCTCGCGCAGGAGCAGCTCCTCGGCTTCGCGCAGAAGCAGTTCACGATCGACCGACTCATAGCGCATCATCAGCGGATGCACCTCGCGATAGAGGCACATGCGGCGGCGGCTGCTTTCTTCGGGGGTGAGCGCATAGACAGGCACGCCGGAATCGAGGCGAGAGGCCCACAGCGCGGTGGAACCCGACTGGGTGAGCGCAGCGATCGCCTTGACCTTCAGATGCGATGCGACAAACAGCGCACTCATTGCAATTGACTGGTCGATCCGGGTGAAGGTGCGGTTGAGGAACTCGCCATCGAGCCGTGTGTTCTGCGAGCGGTCGGCCTCGAAGCAGACGCGCGCCATGGCCTCGATGGTTTCAACCGGATATTTCCCGGCGGCCGTCTCGGCTGACAGCATGACCGCGTCGGTGCCATCGAGCACTGCATTGGCCACATCGGAGACTTCAGCGCGGGTCGGAACAGGCGACTCGATCATCGATTCCATCATCTGGGTGGCAGTGATGGTGAGACGGTTGTGTTCGCGCGCCATCCGGATCATTTTTTTCTGAAGCGCCGGCACCGTGGCATCGCCCACTTCAACCGCCAGATCGCCGCGCGCGACCATGATGCCGTCGGATGCCTTCAGGATCTCTTCCAGGTTGTCGATTGCCTCGTAGCGTTCGATCTTGGCGATCATGAGCGCCTTGCCGCCAGACGCCCGCGCGAGTTCGCGTGCCATGTACATGTCGGCGGCATTCTTCGGAAACGAGACGGCGATGAAATCAGCCCCGAATGCCGTCGCGGTGCGGATGTCGTCCATGTCCTTTGCCGTCAGCGCCGGCGCCGACAAGCCGCCGCCCTGACGGTTGATGCCCTTGCGGTCGGACAGGACGCCGCCCACCACAACCGTACATTCGATACGGTTGGCGTGAACCCGGTCGACCTTCATCACCATGCGACCATCATTCAGGAGCAGGGTGTCGTTCGCCCGGACATCGTTGACCAGTTCCTTGTAGTCGAGTCCGACCTGAGCGATGTCGCCCAGCGTGCAGTCGGTGTCGAAGGCAAAGGGCATGCCGGGCTCGAGCGATATCTTGCCCTCGGCGAATTTGCCGATGCGGATCTTCGGCCCCTGAAGGTCTGCGAGCACCCCGATTCCCCGTCCGCACTGCTCGGCGATACGCCGCACCAGTGCCACGGTTTCGGTATGTGCGGCTGCGCTGCCATGCGAAAAATTCATCCGAACCACATCGACGCCGGCGCGGATCATGCGCTCGAGCACCTCGGGCGAGGACGACGCGGGCCCAAGCGTCGCAACAATTTTGGTGGCACGGGGAACGGGTCTGCTCACGAAGGCCTCGACTGGGCAATGGGCGGCTCGGCCCGGTGAGGCTATTCTGCATGAGAGACACCGACTTCGCCTTGTCTTTTTGCAGGGTTGCGCGGTGGGCGAAGAGCGGGAACCGATACCCCGGGGCCGCGCGACCGTCGTGAAGCGTCTGGCACGCAGTTAGGCGATAATTGCGGGTTATCCCCCAACAGTGCCCAAGGAGTCGTCCCCATGCCCCTGGTTTCGATGCGGCAGCTACTCGATGACGCTGCCGAAAATGGCTATGGAATCCCGGCGTTCAACGTCAACAACCTTGAGCAGGTGCAGGCGATCATGTCGGCTGCCGCCGAGCTTGATGCCCCGGTGATCATGCAGGCCTCGGCTGGCGCGCGGAAATACGCTGGCGAGGCGTTCCTGAAGCATCTCATCGAGGCGGCCATCGAGGCGTATCCCAAGGTGCCCGTGGTCATGCATCAGGATCACGGGCAGTCGCCCGATATCTGCCGCGGTGCGATCGACCTCGGGTTCTCTTCGGTCATGATGGACGGGTCGCTGCGCGAAGACGGCAAAACCATCGCGAGCTACGACTACAACGTGGAGGTCACCCGCAAGGTGGTCGACATGGCGCACGCGCTCGGCATCACTGTGGAGGGCGAGCTCGGCTGCCTGGGCTCACTCGAAACCATGAAGGGCGACAAGGAAGACGGTCACGGTGCCGAGGGCACCATGACCCGCGAGCAGCTGCTCACCGACCCCGAGCAGGCGGCCGACTTCGTTCGGCAGACTCAGGTGGATGCGCTTGCGATCGCGATCGGCACCTCGCATGGCGCCTACAAATTCTCGCGCAAGCCCACTGGCGAAACGCTTGCCATCGGTCGCGTCCGCGAAATTCACGCCCGCATCCCCAATACGCATCTGGTCATGCATGGCTCGTCGTCCGTTCCCCAGGACCTGCTCGCTGAAATTCGCCAGTTTGGCGGCGCCATGAAGGAAACCTACGGCGTGCCGGTCGAGGAAATCCAGGAGGCGATCCGCCACGGGGTTCGCAAGATCAATATCGACACCGACATCCGGCTCGCCATGACCGGTGCAATCCGCCGTTTCATGGCTGAGCATCCCGACAAGTTCGACCCCCGCGAATATCTCAAGCCGGCTCGCGAGGCCGCGCGCCGCATCTGCCTGCAGCGCTATCGCGAGTTCAGCTGCGAAGGCCGGGGCAGTCGTATTCGTCCGGTGTCGCTGTCGGTCATGGTCAGCCGCTACGCGAGCGGTGACCTCGCGCAGGCGGTCCACTGAGGCGTCATCCCATCAAGGCGCTGTCCTCATGAGCTCCGCTCCGCTTCACCAGTCCACGCTCCAGTCGCTGCCGCTGCTCGGTCGCGGCAAGGTTCGCGACAACTACGCGGTCGGAGAGGACCGGTTGCTGATCGTGACCACCGATCGCCTGTCGGCCTTTGATGTGGTGATGGGTGAGCCCATTCCCGACAAGGGGCGTGTGCTCAATCGCATGACGCTCTTCTGGCTGAAGAAGCTTGGCGATGTGGTGCCCAACCATCTGCTCGATCAGCGGCCGGAAGCGGTGGTGGCGGAGTCCGAGCGCGGGCAGGTGGCCGAACGGTCCATGGTGGTTCGGCGGCTGCGTCCGATCCTGGTCGAAGCGGTGGTGCGGGGGTATCTGATCGGCTCGGGCTGGAAGGACTACCAGCAATCCGGTGGCGTCTGTGGCATTGCGCTGCCCGCGGGTCTGCGCATGGCAGAGAAGCTTCCCGAGCCCATCTTCACCCCGGCTGCCAAGGCCGAACTGGGCGAGCACGACGAGAACATTTCGTTCGACGAGATGGTGGTGCGCGTGGGCGAGCCGCTTGCCAGGCGGATTCGCGAAATCAGCCTCGAACTCTATCGCCGGGCAAACGCCTATGCGGCCGAGCGCGGCATCATCATTGCAGACACCAAATTCGAGTTTGGGCTCGACGCCAACGATACGCTCTACCTGATGGACGAAGTGCTCACGGCTGACTCGTCGCGATTCTGGCCAGCCGATCAGTACCAGGTGGGTCAATCGCCTCCGTCCTACGACAAGCAGTTCGTGCGCGATTACCTTGAAACCCTCAGCGGCTGGGGCAAGCGCCCGCCGGCTCCGCCCTTGCCCGCACAGGTCATCGCACAAACCGCCGACAAATACCGCGAAGCACTTTGGCGCCTCACGGGAGAGCGCCTTGGCTGAGTCTGACCAGCGCGTTGCGAGAGGCGCGGCGGGTGTGAAAGACGTCTGCGTGGGTGTGGTCATGGGCTCGGCCAGCGACTGGGAGGTCATGCGCCACGCGGTCGCGGTGCTGGAGGAATTCGGCGTTCCGCACGAGGCGCAGGTGGTCTCGGCCCACCGCATGCCCGATGAAATGTTCCACTATGCCGAGACCGCGCGTGCGCGCGGGCTGCGCGCAATCATTGCGGGCGCGGGCGGGGCGGCCCACCTGCCCGGCATGCTGGCAGCCAAGACCATCGTTCCGGTGTTCGGTGTGCCGGTGCCATCGCGCTATCTGCGGGGCGAAGACTCGCTGCTTTCCATCGTTCAGATGCCGCGTGGGGTGCCCGTTGCCACCTTTGCCATTGGCGAGGCGGGGGCGGCCAATGCGGCGCTGCATGCCATTGCCACGCTCGCCACCACCGATTCGGCACTCGCCGCCCGGCTTGAAGCGTTTCGTGCTGCCCAAAACGCTGCGGCGCGCGGCATGGTGCTGCCGCCTCCGGGTCAGTGAGCGAACGCCCCCAGCGGCCGCTTGCGCCGCGCAGCTGGCTCGGGCTTTTGGGCGGCGGCCAACTCGGTCGCATGTTCGCGCAGGCCGCGCAGGCGTTGGGTTATCGGGTGTGCGTACTCGATCCCGATGCGCTCGGCCCCGCTGCAGCGGTCGCCGATCGGCACCTTCGCGCCGACTATGCCGACACGGCCGCGCTTGCCGAACTGGCGGTGCAATGTTCGGCGGTCACGACCGAATTTGAAAACGTGCCCGCTGCGTCACTCGATTTCCTGGCCGCCCGCGGGGTGGTGAGCCCCGACGGTGCGTCGGTTGCGATTGCGCAGGACCGGATCGCCGAAAAAGCGTTTGTGCGCAGCGCCGGGATCGCCACGGCACCTTACGCCGAGATCCGTTCATCCGATGATTGTTCGCATGCCGATGTCCATCTTTTCCCCGGCATTCTGAAGGCCGCGCGGCTAGGCTACGACGGCAAGGGCCAGGTACGTGTGGCCTCTGCCGAGGAAGCCGCCCGGGCGTTCGAGACCCTTGGCCGGGTTCCCTGTGTGCTGGAAAAGCGCGTCGACCTGCAGTGCGAAGTGTCGGTGCTGCTTGCGCGTGGCTTTGATGGTCGATGCGTGGTGTGGCCGGTGGCGCGCAATGTGCACCGCGAGGGCATTCTGTTTACCTCCACGGTACCGGCCGAGGTGCCGTCCGGAGTGGCTGCGCGGGTGGTTGCCGATGCTCGGGCAATCGCCGAACGGATGCGCTATGTGGGCGTGCTCTGCATTGAATTTTTCGTGTTGCAGGACGGTTCTGTGTGCGTCAATGAAATGGCGCCACGGCCCCACAACTCGGGCCACTGGACGCTCGATGCCAGTCTCACCAGTCAGTTCGAACAGCAGGCCCGGGTGCTGGCGGGATTGCCCTTGGGCGACACGCGCGCGCTCGCCCCTGCGGTGATGCTCAACCTGCTGGGCGATCTGTGGTTTGGGAACGGCGGCTCGCCCAGCAGCGAGCGTGAGCCCGACTGGGCGCGCGTATTGGGCGAGTTGCCGGGTGCAAAGCTACATCTCTACGGCAAGGCTCAGGCGCGGCCGGGCCGCAAGATGGGGCACCTGACGCTGGTGGCCGATGACGCAGCGTCCACACGGGCGGCCTGCAGCCGCGCGATCGAACTCCTGGGGATGCGCGAGTGAGCAACCGTGGGGCCGACCGCGGAGCTGACCGAGCGGTTGACCGGGCGGCAGACCAAGAGGCCGACCGGGCAGCAGGCCAAGAGGCCGACCGAGCGGCTGGCCGGGCAGCAGACCGGTCCAGGCCGGTCGGTCCGGGCGGGCCGATTCTGAGCGCTGATCCGGCATCGATCGCACGCGCTGCCGATGCGCTGATCGCGGGGCGGCTGGTCGCCTTCCCCACGGAAACCGTCTACGGGCTGGGTGGCGATGCCGGCAACCCGCGGGCGGTGGCGCAGATCTATCAGGTCAAGGGCAGGCCGGCTGATCATCCGTTGATCGTGCATGTACGCGACAGCGACGCCGCCCGGCGCTGGGCAGACTGGACGGCCGAGGCCGAGCGTCTGGCAGCCGCCTTCTGGCCGGGCCCACTCACGCTGATTCTCAATCGATTGCCCGAGGCCTGTGACGCTGCCTGCGGCGGTCAGCGCACCATCGGTCTGCGCGCGCCGGCGCATCCCGTATCGATGCAGTTGCTCGATGCGTTTGTGGCGCGCGGCGGGTCGGCGATCGCGGCACCCTCGGCCAACCGGTTCGGCCGCGTCAGCCCCACGCGCGCACAGCATGTCCTGGACGACCTCGGCCTCGACGCGCCGCTCATCCTCGACGGTGGCGACTGCGCCGTGGGGTTGGAGTCGACCATCGTTGATCTGTCGGGTGGTACGCCTGCGCTGCTGAGGCCGGGCGGCCTCATCCGCTCGGAAATCGAGCGGGTGCTGGGTCGATGTCTGGCCGCCCCGGATCAGGCTCGTCCGAGGGTGTCGGGTGCACTGGCCGCGCACTACGCTCCACGGACCGCGCTCGAAATGCTGTCCGCCTCGGCCATCGACCCGCGGCTCGAGGCGCTTGCGCACGCTGGGCTCAGCGCAGCTGTATGGTCGCGCCGCAAACCCGCCGCGCCCTGCGCGGTCTGGCTTGAGCAGCCGGCCGATCCGCAGGCGGCGGGTCGACAGCTCTACGCGGCGCTGCGTGACCTGGACCGTACCGGCGTGAGTTGCCTACTCATCGAGTCTGCGCCCCCGGACGAGGCCTGGCGTGCGATCGACGATCGCCTGGGGCGGGCAGCGGTTGGCTCGGGTTCCAGGGCTGATCGGCTGCCGCATCCGTCTTCGGATTGAGCTTGATGCCCGGGGCCGCCTGCTTCAGGCTGGGCGACAGACTCACCGATAGCGCATGTACCGCGCCAAGCGAGCGCAGGCCTGCGGGCAGGGCGTTCAGTTGCATTGCGGCATGACGCCGGATGGCCTCGATGGACGGCGCGGGTCTCAGCCTGCGACCGTTTCGCATGACCGGCCAGAGCAGCGCCTGCCAGGCCATCCCGGGCAGCGGCGTGGCCGCGCCTGGTGCGGCATACGGGCCGCCCGTGAGCGCGCTTGCGCCAGCACTGACCGCAGGCGCGGGCTCGTCGGCGAGCGCAATCAGATCGGATGCGATCCGCCCCTGCGCGTCATAGCGTCGCCAGACCTGCTTGCGGCCAGGCAGGGTGGCCTTGCCCGGCGAGCGCTTGCTGCACAGCCGACCCTCGTATTCCACCAGCTTGTAGGCCAGGTCGAGCGAGGGGGCATCGGATGAGGTGCTGAGCGCCGTGCCCACGCAGAACGCGTCAATCGGCGCCCGTGCTGCGCGCAGGGCTGCCACGCGCCATTCATCGAGATCGCCGCTCACCAGTATCTTCACCTGATCGAGACCCGCCGAATCCAGAATCCGCCGGACCCGATGGCTGTGTCGCGCCAGATCGCCGCTGTCGATTCGCACCGCCCGCAGGGCGATCCCGTGGCGTGCGAGCTCGTGCGCTGCGGCGACCGCGCGATGGGCCCCCTGTTCGGTGTCATAGGTGTCGATCACGAATGCAGTGTGGCCGGGATTGGCGTGCCCGAAATGCTCGAAGGCGATTGCCTCGGCCTCGTGTGCAAGTACAAACGAATGCGCCATCGTGCCTGCAAGCGGAAGCCCGTCGCACATGCCTGCGAGCACATTGGCGGTGCCCTCGAACCCGGCGATCACCGAGGCGCGGGCGGCGATCATTGCGGCATCCGCGCCATGTGCGCGACGCATGCCGAACTCGATCAGTGAAACGCCGCCGGCGACCATGACACAGCGCGCCGCTTTGGTTGCGATCAGGCTGTGCGCATGAATCATGTTCAGGATCCGGCTCTCGACGAGCTGCGCCTCGCCGATCGGTGCCGTCACGCGAAGGATGGGTTCACCGGGGAAGACAATGGTGCCTTCCGGAACTGCGCTGACCTCACCGGTGAATCGCCAGTCTCGAAGCATCGCGATCAGCTCGGGGCTGAACCGGCCCGTGCTGCCGAGCCAGTCAAGCTCATGCGATTGAAAGTGCAGTGCCTCGAGCCATTCGAGGGCAGGCTCCAGACCCGCCGCCATCATGAAGCCCCGCCGCGACGGGAGCCTGCGGCAGAACAGCTCGAAGCTCGCCTGCCCATGCATGCCAGCAGCGTGATAAGCCTGCAGCATCGTGAACTGGTAAAGGTCGGCGAGGAGCGCGCTGTGCGCAGCGTCGGAAACAGGGCGGGCGAGCGTATCGGGTGCATTCATGGATCGGCTTCGGCTGAAAGCGCGATTGCACCTGCTGGGTGGCCGCACGTCTTGATCGGAAGCAGATACCGTTCGAATGGCGGCAATCGCTGCTCGCTCGGCTTGATCGCGCGCAGACGGTGTGCGCATCGCGCGATAATGCTGCTTTAATCGTCCAGGGTGGAACCTTCGATGCGAATCATTTCCCGTCTCGGTGACCTCAAGTCGATGGTTGGTGAAGAGCTTGCCGTGAGCAACTGGTTCGTGGTGGACCAGCCGCGCATCAATCAGTTTGCCGACGCCACGGGCGACCATCAATGGATTCACGTCGACCCCGACCGGGCTGCATCCGGTCCGTTCGGCGCCACCATCGCGCACGGGTTTCTCACGCTTTCCATGCTGCCGCTTTTCATCCAGGATGCGTTGCGATTCGACGATGTGCGCATGAGTGTCAACTACGGCCTCAATCGTGTTCGCTTCACCTCGCCTGTTCCGGTCGGCAGCGAGCTTCGGGCGCGGTTTCGTCTGGTGGGCATCGAGGACGTGGCGGGTCAGGGCATGCAGGTGACCATGGAGGCCACCATCGAGCGCAAGGGCTCGGACAAGCCGGTGTGCGTGGCCGAGACCATCAGTCGCCGCTATGTCTGATACCGCCGACCGGCTGTTTCTGCTGATGCAGCGTCTGCTCCCCAAGCAGGCGCTCACCCAGGCGATGGGCTGGCTCGCCGCGCGTGAAGCCGGGGCGCTTACGCAATTTGCCATTCGGCGGTTCATTGCCCGGTACCAGGTCGACATGGCCGAGGCGGCGGCCCCCGAGCCTTCAGCCTACCCGAGCTTCAACGCATTTTTTACGCGACCGCTTCGCGACGATGTGCGGCCGCTTGCGCGCTCGTCCTGGATCTGTCCGGTGGATGGCGCGGTGAGCCAGTGTGGTCCGATCCGCAACGGGTCTCTGGTGCAGGCGAAGGGCCATGCCTACACCGTCACCGGGTTGTTGGGTGGTGACGAGGTGCTCGCGCGCGCCTTCTCAGATGGTGCGTTCGCAACGCTCTACCTCAGCCCGCGTGACTACCACCGGATCCACATGCCCGCCGATGGCAGACTGCTGTCCATGCGGCATGTGCCCGGTGCGCTCTATTCGGTCAATCCGGTGACTGCACGCGGTATCCCCGGGCTCTTTGCGCGCAATGAACGCGTGGTCTGCGAATTCGAGGGTGCTCACGCCATGCCTTTTGTCATGGTGCTGGTAGGCGCCACCATCGTGGGCAGCATGGCCACTGTCTGGCACGGGGTGGTCAATCCCCCGCGCCCGGGCACGATCCGACGCTGGGACTACACCGATACGCCGGTGAGCCTCAGGCAGGGCGAGGAGATGGGTCGTTTCCTGTTGGGCTCAACGGTCATCATGCTGGTGCCCCGAGCAGCCGCAGGCTTGTGGCCAGGATGGGAAACTGGCCGACCGGTGCGGATGGGCGAGGCGTTTGCGTGAACGACCGCGTCGATTGAGAGACGCGCGCCCGCGTCGCTCAACCCTCGGGCCGGCCGTCCTGTGCGGGAATCGTCCAGGCGATCAGAAGGGCAATCAGGGACACCGCGGTGGCCACCACGAAAGTAAGTTGAAAGGCCGGCTGCAGGGCCGAGGCGTCTGCACCCGAGGTCAGGGCGGCACGCAGTGCCGCCGCACCGCCCGTACGGTCTGGGCCATCGTCGGCGGCGAGGCCGAAAAGCACTGCGCTCAGGAGCGCAACGCCCAGGGCCCCGCCCAGCGAACGGAACAACCCCGCCGATGCGGTGGCAATCCCCATCCGATCAGCGCTCACGCGCGACTGCACGGTCATCAGCGTGGCCGGCATCACCATGCCCATGCCCAGACCGCACACGACTGTCCCCAGCACAAACCAGACGAGTGCGTCGGGCGTGGCGATCGTGAGCAGCGCGAGTCCTGCAGCGGTCACCCAACTGCCCGCCAGGCGCTGTGTTCGCATGCGTCCGCCGCGCGAAATGCGCCTGCCTGCAAGAAAGGCAGCGAGTGGCGAGGACAGCGTGAACGGCAGCAGCAGGATCGCAATCCGGTCCAGACCGAGTCCGGAGGCGGATTGCATCCAGAGCGGCAGCAGGACCGACAGTCCCATGAGAGTGAAAAACGCGAGACCGAAGAGGCTGTAGCAGCGGACCAGCACCGGATCGGTGAACAGGACGGGGGGAAGCAGCGGCTCCGGCGCATGATGCTCGCGCCAGGCGCAGAGCACCAGGAGCAACACGCCGGCTGCGGCCAGCAGAAGGGTGGATGGAGCGATCCAGGACACGCCCTGACCGAGACGGGTCAGCGCGATCATGAGCGTGGACAGTCCGCCCGCGAGCAGCACGGCTCCCGCGTAGTCGATCGGCCGCTTGCGGGCGGTCCGCGGCAGCCCCGCGAGCGCTCGTCGGGCCAGCACGAAGGCGATCACGCCAGTGGGAAGATTGATGAGAAAAATGCCGCGCCAGCCGATGTATTCGGCGATCAAGCCCCCCAGCACGGGCCCCATCACCGAGGCGGCCGCGTACACGCCCGAGAACCAGCCCTGATAGCGCCCGCGACGCGCGCCGGGGGCGATGTCGGCGACCACCGTCTGAACCAGCGCAATGACCGAACCGCCACCGATGCCCTGCAGGATCCGTGCCGCGATCAGCATGGGCATTGAAGGGCTGAGCGCGCAGATGAGCGAGGCGCCGATGCCGGTGGCAAGCGCCACCGCAAGCATCGGCCAGCGGCCATGCAGATCAGAGAGTTTGCCGAAGATGGGGGCCGAGATGGTGGCCGCGACCAGGTAAGCGGCAATCACCCAGGGCATCAGATCAAGGTCACCCAGGTCACGGCCGATCGAAAGCAGGGCGACCGCGACCAGGGTCTGGTCGAGTGCCGCCAGAAACATGGCAACTGCCAGCCCGCCGATGATGCGATGGATCTGCGCGTCATCCAGCTCGGCCCGGGGGCTGGATGATGCGCGCTCAGTCATGATCGGGGCGCGCCGCCTGGTCCGGCACGCCCGGGCTCAGAAGAACGCCTGAATACCGGTTTGAGCGCGGCCGAGAATGAGGGCGTGGATGTCGTGCGTGCCCTCGTAGGTGTTCACCACCTCGAGGTTCACCAGATGGCGCGCGACGCCGAATTCATCGCTGATGCCGTTGCCGCCCATCATGTCGCGCGCCATGCGGGCGACGTCGAGCGCCTTGCCGCAGGAGTTGCGTTTGAGAATGGAGGTGATTTCCACCGACGCGCTGCCTTCCTCCTTCATGCGGCCCAGCCGCAGGCAGCCCTGAAGGCCGAGCGCGATCTCGGTCTGCATGTCGGCGAGCTTTTTCTGGATCAGCTGATTGGCTGCGAGCGGCCGGCCGAACTGCTTGCGGTCGAGCACGTATTGACGGGCGCGCACCCAGCAGTCTTCGGCTGCGCCGAGCGCCCCCCAGGCAATGCCGTAGCGCGCGCTGTTGAGGCAGGTGAACGGACCACGCAGGCCCTCGACACCGGGGAGCAGCGCCGACTCATCCACCGCGACACGGTCCATCACGATTTCACCGGTGATCGATGCGCGCAGGCCCACCTTGCCCTTGATCTTGGGCGCGGACAGTCCCTTCATGCCTTTCTCGAGGATGAATCCCTTGATGCGGCCATCGAAGTCGCCGCCCTGGCACTTTGCCCACACCACGAACACGTCGGCGAACGGGCTGTTGGAGATCCACATCTTGCTGCCGGTGAGCTCATAGCCACCGGGCACAGCGCGCGCGCGGGTTTCCATCGAGCCCGGATCCGATCCGTGATTGGGTTCGGTGAGACCGAAGCAGCCGATGTATTCGCCGGTGGCGAGCTTGGGCAGATAGCGCTTCCGCTGCGCCTCGGTGCCAAACTCGTAGATGGGCAGCATCACGAGCGAGCTCTGCACGCTCATCATGGAGCGGTAGCCCGAATCCACCCGCTCGACCTCGCGGGCGATCAGGCCGTAGGCCACGTAGTTCAGCCCCGGGCCGCCATATTCGGCCGGGATGGTGGGACCCAGCAGTCCGATTTGGCCCATCTCGCGAAAGATCTCGGGGTCGGTGGACTCGGCGCGGAAAGCCTCCACCACCCTTGGCGCGAGCCGTTCCTGGCAATAGGCGCTCGCCGCCTCGCGAACCATGCGCTCGTCGTCGGTGAGTTGGGCGTCGAGCAGGAACGGATCCTGCCAGTTGAACTGGGCCTTGGCGCTGGACATCGGAACTCCTTGGAAAGGCGCGATTCTATCGTTGCGGGCAAAGAGCCCGTCAGGCATCCGGGATCACTGCAGTGGCTTCGATCTCGACCTTGGCCAGGTCTTCGATCAGTGCCACCACCTGCACCGCAGTCATGACGGGGTAATGCACCCGCCCGTCTGGGGTCCGCATGAGCGATTTGTAGGCATCGCCCAGCGCCTTGCCGGCAGCCAGGTATTCCGCCTTGTCGGTGACATACCAGGTCATGCGAACGATGTGCTCGGGGCGTCCGCCCGCCTGCGCGAGCACCTCCAGGATGTTGGCGATGGCCTGCCGGCACTGGCCGACAAAGCCGCCGTCCGCAAAGCGGCACTGCGCATCCCAGCCGATCTGGCCGGCGATGGAGACCAGCGTGCCGCGCGCGGCGATTCCGTTTGAATAGCCGCGCGGACGCGCCCAGTCGGGCGGTTGAAGAATCTGCATCGAAAGCCTCGGGCGCAAAGCGCGTGAGAGTGATGGGAATTTGACCGGGATCAGACGAAATACTTTAGACTTAAAGCAAATTCCGGACAAGCCGGAACCGCCGCGCCCCGGCCCTGACTGCCCCGCGGCCAGCTCCCGACCCGAGGACATCCATGCGAATTGACGTGATTGGCGGCGGCCCCGCCGGGCTCTATTCGGCAATCCTGCTTAAGAAATCGTTCTCCGACGCGCAGATCGAGGTGGTGGAGCGGAATCGTGCCGACGACACCTTCGGTTTTGGCATCGTGCTGTCGGACGAAACGCTGGGCAACCTGCGTGCGGCGGATCCGGAGAGCCATGCCGACATCGCGGCCAACTTCGCCTATTGGGACGACATCTTCGTGCAGTACCAGGGCCGGGTGATGAAGTCGTCGGGCCACGGCTTTTCAGGCATCCGCCGTCTCACGCTCCTCGAGATCCTGCAGCGGCGCGCCGCGCAGCTGGGCATTCCCGTTCGCTATCAAACTGACGATGAAGGGCTCGAGTCACATCGCGGCGCCGACCTGGTGCTCGCAGCTGACGGCATCAACAGCGCCATTCGCGAGGGCTGGCGCGATGCATTCGGGCCAATGGTTGACCAGCGCACCAATCGTTTCGTCTGGCTGGGCGCGAAGATGAATCTGCCAGGGTTCTATTACAGCTTTCGCGAGCATGCGGGCGGCGTCTGGGCGATGCACGCCTATCAGTACACCGAGGGTGAATCCACCATCGTGATTGAAACCACCGATGCCGCCTGGCTCGCCTCGGGGCTCAGCATCACCGATGAGGCCGCAACGGTGGCGCTGGTTGAAAAAGTGTTCGCCGATGATCTGAAGGGTGCGCGCCTGCTCTCCAACCGCTCGCACTGGCGGCAGTTTCCCACCATCAACTGCCGCACCTGGTGGAATCGGCTGAACGGGATTCCCTTTGTGCTGCTGGGCGACGCTGCCCACACTGCGCATTTCTCGATTGGCTCGGGCACCAAGCTCGCGCTGGAAGACGCCATTACGCTGCACGGGGCGCTGTTGTCGAAATTCGGTGCGGGTGCGACAGTGGCCACGCCGCAGGCGATCGACAACGCGCTGGCCGCCTACCAGGAAGTGCGCAGCCAGGAGGCAAGCCGCATCCAGCACTCGGCCAATGTGTCGCTGGTGTTCTTCGAGAACGTGGCACGGTTCTGGAAGATGGATCCGGTGCAGTTCAACGTATCGCTTCTCACGCGAAGCAAACAAATCACCTACGACAACCTCAAAATGCGCGACGCCGCGCTGGTGGCCGATGCCACCCGCTGGTGGAATCGCAACGAGGCCAAGCGCCTGCGCATTCCCCAGACCGGCACCGACCCGGTGACGGGCAAGCGCACCGACGCGCCCGCATGGCTCGACGCGCCGCCCATGTTCGCGCCATTCCGGTTGCGTGATCTGTGGCTGCCCAACCGGGTGGTGGTGTCGCCCATGGCGCAGTACTCGGCCGTCGACGGCGTGCCCAACGACTGGCATCTGGTTCACTACGGTTCGCGCGCTCAAGGAGGCGCCGGCCTGGTGTTTGTTGAAATGACCTGCGTGTCGCCCGAGGGCCGCATCACGCCCGGGTGCACCGGGCTCTGGAACCGCGAGCAGGCACAGGGCTTCAGACGCATCGCCGATTTCGTGCATGCGAACACGGCATCGAAGCTCTGCATGCAGCTGGGTCACGCGGGCAGGAAGGGCTCCACCCAGGTGGGCTGGGAAGCGATGGACATGCCGCTTGCCGACACCCACCGCAACTGGCCGCTCATTGCGCCCTCGCCGATTCCCTACCGCGACGGCGTGAATCAGGTGCCGCGCGAAATGAATCGTGCCGATATGGACGAAGTGATCGCGCAGTTTGTGCGCGCCACGACGCTCACGGTCGAGACCGACTTCGACATGATCGAAGTGCACATGGCGCACGGCTACCTGCTTGCAAGTTTTCTCTCGCCGATTACCAATCGCCGGACCGATCGCTACGGTGGCTCGCTCAGGAACCGCATGCGGTTTCCGCTCGAGGTGTTCGAGGCGGTTCGCGCCGCCTGGCCGCGCGAGCGCCCGATCAGCGTTCGCATCTCTGCAACCGACTGGATCGAGGGCGGCCAGACCGCTGCCGATTCGGTTCAGGTGGCGCGCGCACTCAAATCGGCAGGTTGCGATCTGATGGATGTGTCCACCGGCCAGACCGATCCGGCTGCGCGCCCGGTCTATGGCCGCATGTATCAGGCGGGCTTCTCCGAGCAGATCCGTCTGGAAGTGGGCATGCCCACCATGGCGGTCGGCGCGATCACCTCGGGCGATCAGGTGAACACGCTGCTCTTGTCGGGGCGCGCCGATCTGGTGGCGCTCGCCCGGCCGCATCTTGCCGATCCGTATTTCACACTGCGTGCTGCAGCCGAGCAGGATTACCGCGGCGTGTCGTGGCCGCTTCAATACCACACTGGCGCAAGCCAGCTGCACAGCACGCTCGCGCGTGGCCGGCCGGATGCCAGGCGCGCGCGCGGCGCGCAGGCCAGGTGAGGCAAACAAAATGATGCGACAGGCGGTGTTTGGCGGGGGCTGTTTCTGGTGTACCGAGGCGGTTTTCCTCGAGGTGAAGGGCGTCACGGCGGTCGAGTCGGGCTACTGTGGAGGCCATGTTCAGTCGCCGACCTATGAGCAGATCTGCGACGGCAACACCGGTCATGCCGAAGTGGTTCGAATCGAATTCGACGATGCCCAGATCAGCTTTCGCGAGCTGCTTGAAATCTTCTTTGTGATTCACGACCCGACCACGCCCAACCAGCAGGGCAATGATGTGGGGCCGCAATACCGGTCGGCGATTTTCACGATGGATGAGGGTCAGCGAGCCGATGCGCAGGCCGTGATCGACACACTCACACGCAACCGCGTGTTTGATGACCCCATCGTCACGGAAGTCACGCCGCTTTCGAACTACTTCCCGGCCGAGGCCTATCACCAGCGTTATTTCGAGCGCAATCCCTGGCAGGGCTATTGCAGGATGGTGGTGGCACCCAAGGTGGCCAAATACCGGAAAAGCTTCGGCTCGCGCTTTGCGCGAAGCTGATCACGTCTGCGCGGCCGTTGCTTCTGCGATCGCCTGCGCCAGCCGGTCAAGCGTGAGCGGTGCGCTGCCCTCGGCCTTGTTGTTGGCAATCACGGTCACAGTGCGTCCAGCGCGAAGGGTGGCTGCTGCCCGCGCGGCAAGGAGGCTGCGCGTGGGCAGATCTTCATCGATCAGCCGGTTGAACGGTGCGTACTGCTCGCGCGCTGCGTTGTAGCGGAGTCCCTGATGCAGGTTCCAGCGCACGATCAGGGGGCCAGGCGCCATGGCATCGAGCGCGTCGAGTGCGCGTAGCTGCCGGTCGATGGGCGGCATCCGGTCGTGCAGGCTCACGCAGTAGTGAACCCCGGTGTCGGCCAGGGTTCGCATCAACCGCGGCGTGACCAGCGCCGGATCGCGCAACTCGACCGCATAACAGGGGCCCGTCGGGAGTTGCGACAGAAAAGCGCCCAGCCGTGCGATCCAGCCAGGGGTGTCGGCGAGCCAGCCCCGCGGCAGGGGCGAGACCTGGAACACCAGCACGCCCGCCTTTCCGCCCAGACCCTCGAGGCAGGGCTCGACAAAATGGGTGATCGCGGCAGCGGCATCGAGGTGGTGAGGGTTGAGGGCGCCCGGCCGGCCCGATTCGTCGCGAATGGTGGCGTCGGTGATGAGTTGCGGCGCCTTCACGAGGAATCGGAACGAAGCGGGTACCTGCGACGCGTATTGCTCGAACTGGGCGCGGCTCATCGGCGAGTAAAAGCCGCGGTCGATTCCCACCGCGTTCAGCAGCGGATGTTGCGAGTAGGCGGTCAGCCCCTGGCGTGAGAGCTTCGACTCGGGCAGCGCCTGCTCGTAGATCAGCCCCTCCCACCCAGGGAATGACCAGGAGGAGGTGCCGAGAAACAGGCGGGCGTCAAAGGGCGCCAGCACTGGCGGCCGGGTCAATCGGACCGCGCAGGGGGCGGGCTCACCCCGGCGCGGTGGTGGCGCGCCGAGCAGGTCAGGAAGGTCCGAGGGTGAAAGCATGGCAAGGGGCGAAGGGAACGGCCCCGTCATGATAAGCGCGGGCGTCACGTTCACCATGCGCGGGCGCGACTTCAAGTCAGCACTGGTGCGATCTTCGATCAGGCTCAGAAGACAAAGGGAAATCGGCTGGTACCGGGTCCATTCTCGATGCGACAATACCGGCGCAACAACGAAGGAAGCGCCGTGACCACCGACCGTCCGTTGAATGTGCTTGGCAGCCCGTTACAGGCCTGCTCGTTCGACCCTCTCACCGGTTTCATGCGAACCGGATGTTGTGAGACCGGGCCGGAAGATGCCGGCAGTCACACGGTTTGCGCGCGCGTGACGCGCGAGTTTCTCGATTTCTCCCTGCTGCGCGGCAATGATCTGGTGACGCCCCGCCCCCAGTGGCGCTTTGCCGGCCTCAAGCCGGGTGACCGCTGGTGCCTGTGCGCAAGCCGCTGGCTCGAGGCCTGCGTGGCCGGGGTCGCCCCGCCCGTGGTGCTTGAGGCCACCCATGAGAACGCGCTTCGGATCGTGCCGTTCGAACTTCTGCGTCAGAATGCCTGGCAGCCCAACCATCCCACCGCGCCACGCGACTGAGCCCTGTTCATGTCCCTGAAACTGCTGATCGTTCCGGTCACCCCCTTCGAGCAGAACTGTTCGGTGCTGATCTGCGAGCGCACACGACTTGCCGCCGCAGTTGATCCGGGTGGTGACCTCGACCGCGTCGAACAGGCACTCGCCTCCGAAGGGGCCACGCTCGAAAAGGTATTCCTCACCCACGGCCACATCGACCACTGCGGGCAGTCCGCCCAATTTGCGCGCAGCCATCAGGTTCCGCTCGAGGGGCCGCACCCGGATGACCGTTTCTGGATCGATCAGTTGCCGGAACAGGGGGCGCGTTTCGGGTTTGCGCGGCTCGAGGCCTTCGAACCTGATCGCTGGCTTGCCGATGGTGATACGGTGACCTTCGGCGAGCAGACGCTCGAGGTGCGGCACTGCCCGGGGCACACCCCCGGACACGTCATCTTCTTTCACGCGCCCAGTCGGCTTGCGATCGTGGGTGATGTGCTGTTTCAGGGCTCAATCGGCCGCACCGATTTTCCGCGCGGCAACTATGAAACGCTGATCCGGTCGATCACAGGCAGGCTCTGGCCGCTCGGCAATGACGTGGCCTTCGTGCCGGGTCATGGACCCATGTCCACCTTCGGCGATGAACGGCAACACAATCCGTTCGTTGCCGATTCGGTGCTGCGCCGTTAACCCCGCGCGCCGCTCGCCCAGGAGTCTTTGAGCGCCACCGCCCGGTTGAAGACCGGTGCGCCTGGCTTCGACTCGATGCGGTCAGCCACAAAATAGCCGTGCCGCTCGAACTGAAACCGTTCTTCGGGTGCGGCAGTGGCGAGCGTTGGCTCGAGCATGGCTTCAATGGTGCGAAGCGAATCCGGGTTCAGCGACTGCAGGTGGTCACGGCCGCCCGCATCAGGCTGCGGGTCGCGGTAGAGCCGGTCGTAGAGCCTCACCTGTGCGCGCAGGGCGTGCTTCGCCGACACCCAGTGGATATTGCCCTTCACCTTGTAGAGATCGGCGCCGGGTGTGCCCGATTTTGAATCGTCGAAATGACGGGCTCGCACGCAGGTGATGGTGCCCGACGCATCTCGGTCAAAGCCGGTGCATTCAATGACGTAGCCGTAGCGCAGCCTTACCTTGTTGCCAGGGAACAGCCTGAAGAAGCCCTTGGGTGGTGTCTCGGCGAAATCCTCGCGCTCGATGAAGAGCTCGCGCGTGAACGGGAAGCTGCGACGGCCCCGTTCGGGTTGCTGCGGATGAACCGGTGCGCTGCAGTCGTCCTCACGATCTTCCGGCCAGGATTCGATCACCAGCCTGAGCGGATCCAGCACAGCCACCGCGCGGGCGGCGCTTGCCTCCAGGTCGTCCCGGAGCGCCTGTTCGAGCACGCTCATGTCGATCCAGGAGTCCGACTTGGCAACGCCAATTCGTTCGGCAAAGAGATGAAGCGATGAAGGTGTGTAGCCACGCCGGCGAAGCCCCACGATGGTCGGCATCCGGGGATCGTCCCAGCCGGTCACCAGCCCGCGCTGCACCAGATCCTGGAGCTTTCGCTTGCTGGTGATGGCGTAGCTGAGGTTGAGCCGCGCGAATTCGATCTGCTGCGGCAGCGGCTGGTCGAAGAAACCGCCCTCGGCCAGGCGCTCGAGCAACCAGTCGTAGAGCGGCCGGTGATCGGCGAACTCGAGCGTACAGATCGAATGCGTGATGTTCTCGAGCGCATCCGAAATCGGATGCGCATAGTCATACATGGGGTAGACGCACCACCTGGCACCGGTGCGGTGGTGCTCTGCAAAGCGGATCCGGTAGAGCGCAGGGTCGCGCATGTTCATGTTGGGCGAGGCCATGTCGATGCGGGCGCGCACCACATGACTGCCCTCGGGGTGTTTGCCCTCTCTCATCTCGCGCATGAGCCGCAGGCTCTCGTCGGCGCTGCGATCGCGAAACGGCGAATTGCGCCCTGGCTCGGTCAATGTGCCGCGGCCGGCGCGCATGTCGTCGGCGCTCTGCGAATCGACATAGGCGTGGCCAGCCTGCACCAGCCATTCGGCAAATGCCCACAGCTGGTCGAAATAGTCGCTTGCGTAGTAGAGATTGTTTTCGCCGTCGGCATTCCAGTTGAATCCCAGCCAGCGCACCGCATCGAGGATCGAATCAACGTATTCCTGGTCTTCCTTGACGGGGTTGGTATCGTCAAAGCGCATGTGGCATCGGCCGCCATAATCGCGCGCCAGGCCAAAATTCAGGCAGATGGATTTGGCATGCCCAACATGCAGATAGCCGTTGGGCTCAGGAGGAAAGCGGGTGCGGATTCGGGCAGGGTCGAGCGCGGCCGCGCGGTGCTCGGCGGCAACGCCGGGGCGGCCCGCCCAGTGGCGGCCTGCATGACGACCTGCCGCCAGGTCTGACTCGATCAGCCCGCGAAGAAAATTCGACGGGCGGTCTGCATTTTCAGACACCGAGGAGCTCCACTTCAAACAACAGCGTGGCGTTGGGGGGAATGACACCACCTGCACCGCGCGCGCCATAGCCCAACTGCGGCGGAATGATGAGTCGACGCGTACCGCCGATTCGCATGCCTGCGACACCCTCGTCCCAGCCGCGAATCACATGGCCTGCGCCAAGCGGAAAGCTGAAGGGGTCGTTGCGGTCCTTGCTGGAATCAAACTTGCGGCCGGCCTCGCCGTTTTCATAGAGCCAGCCGGTGTAGTGCACGGACACATAGGCGCCGCTTTTGGCTTCGTCGCCGCTGCCCTCGACGACGTCCTGATACTGCAGACCCGATTCGGTGGTGTGGGTGGTCATGGAAGATTCTCCGGATGAGGCGCGCGATGCGCCAGTGGCAGAAGACGGTGCAGGTTGAGTGCCCGCCTGCAGACGGGCACGCAGGTGTTCGATCCGCCGGCGGTTCACGCCCAGATCGCTGTGACCCAGGCGCGAGGCTGAGCGGACGTGGATGATCGCATGAGCGGGATCAAGCAGGAATTCGACGTCGTCGATGAATCCCAGCCAGCGGCTGCGGAATTCGGCATACAGATAGCCGGGCCGCTGGTCGATCACGCGCACCCGGGGCTCGGCCGCAACCAGGGACACGAGCCGCGCGAAGCTGCGCTCAGGCTCCGGGCCGGCAGCGAGCGGCTCGATGCGGTGATAAGGCGTCTCGGCAAAGCTTGATACCGAGTTCGGGCGATCCGCCGCGATCGGCTGGAGCCGCCCGTTGCTTGCGCCCAGATGGTCAGGCCGCTGACCGCTGAAAAGGCTCATGCAGCCTCCGACGAACGCGAGTGTTGCAAGCGCTGCCACCGCAAGCGCGAACAACCGGACAAGGCGGCGCATGCGTGGATGCGTGGTTCATGAGGGCAGGCGAGCCAACCCGCGTCAGGCCTTGCCGCCACGCCGACCGTCGAGCCGGCAGATCAGGCTGGACGTATCGTATCGGCTGCCACCCATCTGCTGCACATCGCCGTAAAACTGGTCGACCAGGGCCGTGACCGGCAGCGCCGCGCCGTTGCGCCGCGACTCATCGATGCACAGGCCAAGGTCCTTGCGCATCCAGTCAACCGCAAAGCCAAACTCGAATTTGTTGTCGACCATCGTGCCGCCGCGGTTGTCCATCTGCCAGGACTGCGCCGCGCCCTTGCCGATCACCTCGAGGACGAGCTTCATGTCGAGCCCGGCCTTCATGCCGAAGGCGACGCCTTCAGACAGACCCTGGACCAGGCCCGCGATGCAGATCTGGTTGACCATTTTGGCGAGCTGGCCGGCGCCGCTGTCGCCGATGCGGGTGAAGGCACGCGCAAACGCCATGCCGGTCGGGCGGACCGCGTCGAAGGCGGACTGATCGCCACCGCACATGACGGTGAGGAGACCGTTGACCGCACCCGCCTGGCCGCCGGATACCGGCGCGTCGACAAAGTCGAAGCCGCGTGCCCGGGCTTGCGCGTGGAGTTCGCGCGCGACCAGCGCCGAGGCCGTGGTGTGATCGACGAAGATGGCGCCCTGCTTCATCCCAGCGAATGCGCCGTGCTCACCGAGCACCACCGAGCGCAGGTCGTCGTCATTGCCCACGCAGGCAAACACGATCTCGGCATCGTGCGCCGCCTGCCGCGGCGTGGGCGCTGTGGCGCCGCCATATTCCGCTGCCCACTGGTCGGCCTTGGCGGCTGTCCGGTTGTAAACCGTGACCGAGTGGCCAGCGCGCTTCAGATGACCCGCCATCGGATAGCCCATCACGCCCAGGCCGATGAATGCGACCTTCCTGGCTGGAACCGGATCGTAGGTTTTGGTGTTCATGCGTCAGTGCTCCTCAGAATCCGACGGCTGCGCCGTCACGCCGGCTGTCGCTTGCGGCGACGTAGCCGTCTTCAGGGTTGTCGCTCAGTTTCCAGATGAACTGGCCCGCGCCGAAATCCATGTAGGGGTCATCGATTCGGGAAATCGCATGGCCACGCGCAGCAAGCGATTCGACCACCGCCGGCTCCATGCTGTCTTCCACATCGACCGCGAGCCCGCGATTGACCTTCCAGCGCGGCGCATCGCAGGCGGCCTGCGGGTGCTGGCCGTAGTCGACCATGCGGACCAGCGTCTGCAGATGGCCCTGCGGCTGCATGTTGCCACCCATGACACCAAAGCTCATCTGGGGCCGGCCGTCGCGCATGAGGAAGGCGGGGATGATGGTGTGGAAGGGGCGTTTGCCCGGCTCGACGCAGTTGGGGTGCGAGGGGTCGAGCGTGAAGCCGTAGCCGCGGTTTTGAAGCGACACGCCCACCCCGGGCACGACCACGCCAGACCCAAAGCCCATGTAGTTGGATTGAATGAACGACACCATCATGCCGCGCTCGTCGGCCGCGGTGAGGTAGATGGTGCCGCCCGCGGGCGGCAGCGCGTGTTCGAAGTCGGTGGCGCGGTCGGTGCGAATTCGCGAAGCCAGCGCGGCAAGCCGGCCGTCATCGAGCAGGTCAGCGGGCGTGACCCGGGTCATGGCCCGGGCATCGGCCACGTGGCGATAGACCTCGCTGAAGGCGGCCTTCATCGCTTCGATCTGCAAATGGCGGCTGTCGGCGGAATCAACCGGCAGCGACTTGAGATCGAAGTGCGACAGGATGCCCAGTGCCATCAACGCTGCGATGCCCTGACCGTTGGGCGGAATCTCATGGAGCGTGTAGCCGTGATAGTTGCGAGACAACGTGCCGACCCAATCGGGACGCCAGTCACGCAGATCGGCGAGCGTGATGCCGCCGCCGTGCTCGCGCGCATGGCGGGCGATGGCCTCGGCGGTTTCGCCCTCATAGAAATCACGGCCGCCGGTGGCGGCGATGCGTTCGAGCGTTCGGGCGGCGTCTTCGAACACGAAGCGCTCGCCGATGGCAGGTGCCCGACCGTGCGGCATGAAGGCCTGCTCGAAGCCGGGCTGCGAGCGGAGCTTGTCGATCTGCGCGGCCCACTTGCGCTGCACCACAGGGGTGACGTTGTAGCCGCGGCGTGCGATATCGATGGCGGGGGCGAGCAGGTCGGCAAATGGAAGCGATCCGAATTTCTCGTGGAGCGCGCCCCAGGCGCCGACCGCGCCCGGCACCGTGACCGAGCCCCAGCCGCGCATCGGGATCGCGCCGCCATGATGGCGCTCGAACCAGGCGCGATCCCAGGCAGCAGGAGCGGTACCCGAGGCGTTGAGCCCGTGCAGCGACTGGCCGTCCCAGATGATGGCGAACGCGTCGCTACCCAATCCGTTGGAGACCGGCTCGGCGATGGTGATGGCCGCGGCGGCGGCGATCACCGCGTCGACCGCATTGCCGCCACGCATCAGCATCCGAAGGCCCGCTTGCGCCGCAAGCGACTGCGACGTCGCAACGACGTTGCGCGCAAACTGCGGCGTGCGAGGGGCCGGGTAGTGGTGATGCCAGTTGAACGGGGCATGAATCAAGGCGAGCACTCCAGCTGTCTTGCGAGGTCGAGGAAATCCGTGGCGTGATAATCAATATCGGGCGAGCGTGACAGATCCTTCACGCCGCGGGCCACGCCGTCGGGGCCGAACTCAAGC
Organism: Burkholderiaceae bacterium; assembly: GCA_049423065.1. Taxonomy (GTDB): domain Bacteria; phylum Pseudomonadota; class Gammaproteobacteria; order Burkholderiales; family Burkholderiaceae_E; genus SYIM01. Next base: position 27,870 of record JBMSQB010000007.1, on the reverse strand, counting down.
GGTCGCTCAATGTAGGCGGTGCGCAGTCCGCAGGCGGCGGCGGCTCGAAGATCGTCTTTGTGCGCGGCGACCAGCATGACCTGCGAGGGAAGAAGCCCAAAGACGTCGGCCACGCCCCGATAGGTTTGCGGATCGGGCTTGTAGTGACGGAACACTTCAGCCGACAAAACAAGATCCCAGCGCAGGTCGCCATGGCGCGCCAGATCGGCGAGCAGACTCAGATTGCCGTTTGAAAGCGTGCAGACCTGAAAGCGGCTCCGAAGCGCGAGCAGACCTGCGGGGGCGTCGGGCCAGGGATCGAGCCGATGCCAGGCGAGGTTGAGCGCGCAGCGCTCGGCCTCTGTCAGGCGCTCAAGGCCAAATCGCGGCAGGATGCTGTCGAGAATCATGCGGTGCAGATCGTCGATGCGTGTCCAGCCGAGTTCGCCGCTGCGTACGCGCTGCATGGCTGGGCGGTAGCCCTCGCGCCAGGCAAGTGCAAAGGCCTGTGCCCGCTCGGCGGGGAGGCCGACCGGTGCCGCCATGGCGTCTCGGGAAATCGATCCGTACCAGTCAACGACGGTGCCAAAGACATCGAAGGCGAGCACTTTGAGATCGGGCACGGGCGATGGGTCCAGAAGGTGGGCTGGAAAACAAAGCGATCAGGCGGCGGGACGGTTGGTCCCCCTTGCGCTGGTCGCTCTCGGGAAACCCGAAACTTTAGCAGAGCGCCCCCCGTCACCCTCCGGTTTGCGCCGGCAGAAACCTCGAGCGCAAAGTCGGTCAAGCAATGAGCCGTGACGACGCATATCAATCGCAAATCGCACCGTGCCTGGATCGGGCGCTGCCCAGTCGCGGTGCGGCAGCCGCTTAAACCTCGGCCAGCCGAGGGGTTTTTGCCCCGCGGCGGTGCGCGTCGTCCCGGCATGGCGCTTGCGACGCAACGGGTGATCCGTCTGTTTGCTTCCAGTGGGGACATGGCAATCATGACGGTCGAACCGTATTACGATTTCCACCGGTCACTGGCCGCACGCTCGATGAAAGGCGAATCGATGAACGCCCCCATATGGCGGCACGACGACACAGGTGGCGCGGCTTTCCCGGTCGCACAGCCCGGGGGCCCGGGTTGGCACGCGAGCCTCGATCTTGCATTCGCGCGGCGGGCCGAGGCCACCATTCCAGTGCTCCGTTCCCATCGCGGGCCGCTGCGTGTTCAGAAGGGCTTCACGCCGGAAGGCCCGGGACTTTGGCATCAGGTGATCGTTCACCCCCCTGGCGGGATTGCCTCCGGTGACCGGCTCGATATCTCTGTGGTTGCCCACGAGGGCGCCCGGGCGCTCATCACATCGCCGGGGGCGGCCAAGTGGTATCGCGCCAATCCGGAGGCGGCTCAGCCGGTTGCGCACCAGTCGGTTCGGCTCTCGGTGGCCGACGGTGCAAGTCTCGAATGGCTGCCGCTCGAGACCATCGTCTTCGACGGCGCGGTGGCCGACTGGAGCACGCGCATCGAACTGGCTGGCAGCGGCACGCTGGTTGCGGCCGACCTGGTGTGTCTCGGACGACCCGCCAGCGGGCTGCGCTTCATGAGTGGTGAAGTCCGGTCACGGATGGAGATCAGGCGCGATGGCCGCCTCGTGTTTGTCGAGCAGGCGTCGATTGAAGGCCAGTCGCCCATCCTCACCGCACGCGCAGGGCTTGCCGGGCTGCCCGCCTTTGCCACCATGGTGATTGCCGCAGCGCCCGATGCCTGCGCGCAGATGGTGGAGCAGGTTCGCCGCCTTCAATTTGAATCGCGAAGCGCCCCGAACGATCATCTGGCTGGTGACTGGGCCATCACGGCCTTGCCGGGCCTGGCGGTGTTGCGGTGGCGGGGCGGTGGGGCCGAAGCGGGCTGGCGCGTGCTGCGGGCAGCCTGGGCCGCCTGCCGGCCCATCGCCATCGGTCGCGAGGCCTGTGCCCCTAGAATCTGGGCCACCTGATGACAACGATCCGATTCCCCTCTTTACCTGCCGCCGGCGGCGCCGGTGGACGTCTGCGGAGACTGACCCCATGGAACTGACGCCACGCGAACGCGACAAACTGCTGATCTTTACCGCAGCCCTGGTCGCCGAACGACGCAAGGCTCGAGGCCTGAAACTCAACTATCCCGAGGCGGTCGCCTTCCTGAGCGCGGCCATCATGGAAGGTGCGCGCGATGGGCGAAGCGTCGCCGAACTGATGCAGGCGGGCACCACGCTGCTCAGCCGCGAGGATGTGATGGAGGGCGTGCCTGAAATGATTCCCGAGATCCAGATCGAGGCCACCTTCCCGGACGGAACGAAGCTCGTGACCGTTCACCAGCCGATTGTCTGACCCGAGGAGCGCCCCCATGACAGCCCATCCATCATCGAGCGAAGGCCCGCTCGTGCCCGGTGCGATCGAAGCGGCCGACGGCGAGATCGAACTGAACGCTGGCCGCCCCGTGATCACGCTGCAGGTTGCCAACCGCGGCGACCGCCCGATACAGGTCGGCTCGCACTACCACTTTGCCGAGACCAACGAAGCGCTCGAATTCGATCGCGCTGTCGCACTCGGGTTTCGTCTGAACATTGCAGCGGGCACTGCGGTGCGCTTTGAGCCTGGCCAGTCACGCACCGTCGAACTGGTCGCGCTTGCCGGCGCCCGAATCGTTCATGGCTTCCAGGGCCGCGTCAATGGCCCGTTGCCGGAGATCAAGCGATGAAAATCACTCGCCGCGCCTATGCGGAAATGTTTGGCCCCACGGTGGGCGATCGGGTTCGTCTGGCCGACACCGGGCTCTGGATCCAGGTGGAAGAAGATCGCACGATCTATGGCGAAGAAGTGAAGTTCGGTGGCGGCAAGGTGATTCGCGACGGCATGGGCCAGAGCCAGCGCCTTGCGGCCGATGTGGCCGATACCGTGATCACCAATGCGCTGATCCTCGATCACTGGGGCATTGTGAAGGCCGACATCGCGATCAAGAACGGTCGCATCGCTGCCATCGGCAAAGCGGGCAACCCCGATATCCAGCCTGGGGTCGATATCGTGATTGGCGCGTCCACCGAGGTGATCGCGGGCGAAGGTTCGATCATCACCGCAGGCGGCATCGATACGCATATTCACTTCATCTGCCCGCAGCAGATCGACGAAGCACTCGCCTCGGGTGTAACCACCATGATCGGTGGCGGTACCGGCCCGGCCACGGGCACCAATGCCACCACCTGCACGCCCGGCCCCTGGCACCTGGCCAACATGCTGAAGGCGGCCGAGGGCTTTCCGATGAACCTCGGTTTTACCGGCAAGGGCAATGCCTCAAACCCCGAAGCACTCGCCGAGCAGGTGCGCGCGGGCGCCATTGGCCTGAAGCTTCATGAAGACTGGGGCACCACGCCCGCCGCGATCGATACCTGCCTGGGGGTGGCAGACCGGTTTGATGTGCAGGTGGCGATTCATACCGACACACTCAACGAATCCGGCTTTGTCGAAACCACCATTGCAGCCTTCAAGGATCGCACCATCCACACCTATCACACCGAAGGCGCGGGTGGCGGTCACGCGCCCGACATCATCCGGGTGTGCGGGCTGCCCAATGTGCTGCCGTCGTCCACGAATCCCACGCGTCCCTACACGGTCAACACGATCGATGAGCATCTGGACATGCTGATGGTCTGCCATCACCTCGATGCGAACATTGCCGAAGACGTGGCGTTTGCCGAAAGCCGGATCCGCCGAGAGACCATCGCTGCCGAAGACATCCTTCATGACCTCGGTGCGTTTTCCATGATGTCGTCCGACTCGCAGGCGATGGGCCGGGTGGGCGAAGTGATCCTGCGCTGTTGGCAGACCGCCCACAAGATGAAGGCGCAGCGCGGCGGTCTGCCCGGAGACGGTGCCCGACACGACAATGCCCGCGCCAAGCGCTACATCGCCAAATACACGATCAATCCGGCAATCACCCACGGCATTGCGCATGAAGTGGGGTCGGTTGAAGTGGGCAAGTTTGCCGACCTGGTGATCTGGAAGCCCGCTTTCTTTGGCGTGAAGCCCTCCATGGTGATCAAGGGCGGTCAGATTGCGCTCGCCGCCATGGGCGACCCCAATGCGTCCATCCCCACGCCACAGCCGGTTCACTATCGGCCGCAGTTTGGTGCCTTCGGGCGGGCGCTTGCCGACAGCTCGCTCACCTTTGTTTCGCAGGCTGCGCTGGCGGCGGGGGTGCCTGCGCAACTGGGTCTGGCCCGACGTGCTGTGGCGGTTCGCGGCATGCGCGCGCTTCGCAAAACCGATCTGATTCACAACACCGCCATGCCCACGATCGAGGTGGATCCGCAGACCTATCAGGTGCGCGCCGACGGCGTGTTGCTCACCTGTGAGCCGGCCACCGTGCTGCCCATGGCGCAGCGCTACTTTCTCTTTTGAGCGGGGGCCGCCATGCTGATTTTCAAGGCTGTGGGGGGCGCTGCCGAGCGGGTGGTGGGGGACATCGATCTCGCTTTCGAGTGGCGACAAAAATCGCGAATGCGTACAGCAATTGCGCGCGGCGCCCGTGCGGGCGAAGCGGTGGGGTTCGATCTGCCGCGTGGCACAGTGCTCCGCGACGGCGATCTCATCTGCACCGACGCGGGCGAGGCGCTCCGGGTTCACGCCGCGCCCGAGGAACTGATTCACATCACGGCATCGAGTGCGATTGCGCTGGCGCGAATTGCCTATCACCTGGGCAACCGGCATGTGCCGGTCCAGGTGGGCGATGGGTGGCTGCGGCTCCAGTATGACCATGTGCTCGAGGGCATGGTGCGCGGTCTGGGCGGGGTGATCGACATGGTCGATGACAGCTTTGATCCCGAGGGCGGGGCCTACTCCGGCGCTGTTCACGCGCATTCGCACGGGCACTCGCATGGACATTCACACGGGCATTCGCATGGCCACGATCACGATCATGATCATGCCGGCGAGCACGACCCTCTCACAGCGCCGCCGCGCGGGACAGGCCAGCATACCGACGCCCGGCACTCGCCCCGCATCCACGACTTCATGACCGATCCGCTCAAGCGTTAGCCGTGTCGCATCCGTCTCCTGCCATGGTGTCGCTTGATCCCGCCGCGCTCCTCTCGCTGATGCGCTTATCGAGCCCTGCGCTGCCCATCGGCGGCTTCAGCTACTCGCAGGGCCTGGAGTCGGCGATCGATGCGGGCTGGGTGGGCAGCGAGGCCGAGGTCTGCGACTGGATCGCCACGCTTCTTCAAGCCAACATTGGCCGGTTCGATGCGCCGCTTTGCATGGCGCTGTTTCGCGCCGTGGCCCTGGATGACGATGAGCACGCCGCGCGCCTGCACGAGCAGTGGCTCGCCTCGCGCGAAACCGCGGAGCTGCGCGCGGAAACATTGCAGATGGGGCAGTCGCTGCTTCAGATGCTGGCGGGTCTGGAACTCGAGCCGGCCCTGGCGGCAAGGGTCGAATCTCTGCGGTCAGCGGGCGAATGTGCGCTGCCGCTTGCATGGGGGCTTGCGGCCCGGGCCTTCGGGCTCGAGCCGGTCGCTGCGCTTGCAGCGTGGTGTTGGGCGTGGCTGGAAAATCAGGTGATGGCGGCGATCAAGACGGTGCCACTTGGCCAACAGGCCGGGCAGCGGTTGTTCAGCGCGCTCCGTCCCGCGCTCGCGAGCGTCCTCGAGCGCGCGGCCGACCCGGCGGTGCTCGACCTGCCCACCACCTGGAGCAACTTCGCGCCGGGCTTTGCAATCGCGAGCGCACGTCACGAAACCCAGTATTCAAGGCTGTTCCGTTCGTAAGCAGCCAATCCGTTTCAAGGAGTTTGATGATCATGTCCACAGCCCCAGCTGAAACCAACCACCCGGCGTTGCGCGTCGGTATCGGCGGCCCGGTCGGATCGGGAAAAACCGCGCTCACCCTGTCGCTCTGCCGGCGTCTGCGTGAACGCTACAACATGGCGGTGGTCACCAACGACATCTACACCCGCGAGGATGCCGAGTTTCTGGCCCGTCATGATGCGTTGCCGCTTGAGCGCATTCTGGGTGTGGAAACCGGCGGCTGTCCGCACACGGCCATCCGCGAAGATGCGTCGATCAATCTCGAAGCGGTGGAGCGCCTGCAACGGCGGCTCTCCGGGCTGCAACTGGTGCTGGTTGAAAGCGGGGGTGACAACCTGGCCGCCACCTTCAGCCCTGAACTGTCCGACTTCACCATCTATGTGATCGATGTGGCGGCGGGCGACAAGATCCCGCGCAAGGGTGGCCCCGGCATCATGAAGTCCGACCTTCTGGTCATCAACAAGATCGATCTCGCGCCTTATGTCGGCGCCTCGCTCGAGGTCATGGATCAGGATGCCCGCCGCATGCGCGGTGAGCGGCCGTTTGTTTTCACCAACCTCAAGACCGGGCAGGGGCTTGACGACGTGGTGCGCCACATCGAAACCCGCGGCCTGCTGGTCCATTGATTTTTCCCGGAGAAGATGCCCATGTCCCCACGCCTTTCCCCGATGGCCGTCTCGCTGCGTCTCCGCGCGCTGGGCCTGATGCCCGGCGCCATCCCCGCCATCGCGTCCGCCCATCCAGGCGACCACGGCTCGAACTGGTTGCAGGCTGTCATGCACCTGCTGTCTGAACCCGATCACCTGGCCGCTGGTGCCCTGGTGCTGGCGTTCGCCTTCTGGGGCATTCGCGTACTGTTGCGCCGCCGTGGCGCCCAGCGTTCAACAAGCGCTCGCTGAGCGCGCGTCTCGCGCCGATCAAGGCATGGTGGGCGGAGATGCTTGCCCACCAACCATCCAGACGAAAAAAAGCCCGCTGTAAACGCGGGCTTTTGATCAGGCGGTCGATGCCGCCAGCGGGGCGGTGAGCGCCGCTACTTTTCTTCCTCGGCGAACGCCTCTTCCCGTTTCTTTGCCACCGATGGCAGGAACACGATGATGAGGAGCACCGCGGCAATGGCCAGCATCGTTGCCGACAACGGCCGCGTGACAAACACCATGGGGTCGCCCCGAGAAATGGTCATGGCCCGTCGCAGGTATTCCTCCATGAGCTTGCCCAGCACGAAGCCCAGCAGCAGTGGCGCGGGCTCGCAGTTGAGCTTCACGCACACATAGCCCAGGATCGCAAACGGGATCGTCATGTAGATGTCGAACACCGAGTTGTTGAGCGAGTAGGCGCCGATACAGCAGAACATCAGGATGGCGGGATACAGGATCCGGTAGGGGATCGTGAGGAGTTTGATCCACAGACCCACCAGCGGCAGGTTCAGGATCAGCAGCATCAGGTTACCGATCCACATGGAGGCGATCAGACCCCAGAACAGCTTGGGGTTGCTGGTCATCACCTGCGGACCCGGCTGGATGTTGTGAATCATCATGCCCGCCACCATCAGCGCCATCACCGCGTTGGTGGGGATACCGAGGGTGAGCATGGGGATGAACGAGGTCTGGGCGCCGGCGTTGTTGGCGGCCTCGGGCGCAGCCACGCCCTCGATCATGCCGGTACCGAATTTCTCCGGGGTCTTGGAGATTTTCTTCTCGATGGCATAGGCGGAGAAAGCCGACAGCACCGATCCGCCACCCGGCAGAATGCCCAGCGCCCCGCCCAGCACCGTGCCGCGCACGATCGGCCAGGTGATCCGGCGGAAGTCTTCGCGCGACGGCATCAGGCGGCCCACCTTGCTGGTGAACACCTGCCGGTTGTCGCGCTGTTCGAGGTTGGCGATGATCTCGCCGAAGCCGAACATGCCCATGGCCACCGCTGCAAACTCGATTCCGTCGGTGAGTTCCGGGATTTCGAACGAGAAGCGCGCGACGCCCGAGTTCACGTCGGTGCCGATCATGCCGAGCAGCAGGCCCAGCACCACCATGGCGAGCGCCTTGACGATTGAACCCTGCGCAAGCACCACCGCTGCAATCAGGCCCAGCACCATCAGCGAGAAGTATTCCGCCGGGCCGAATTTGAACGCCACCTCCGCAAGCGGCGGGGCAAACGCCGCAATGGCGAGGGTGGAGACCGTGCCGGCGAAAAACGACGCGATGGCTGCGGTGGCCAGCGCTGGTCCGGCTCGACCGACCCGGGCCATCTGGTAGCCATCGAGCGTGGTGACCACCGATGAGGTTTCACCCGGCAGCTTGACCAGAATGGCGGTGGTGGAACCGCCGTACTGTGCGCCGTAGTAAATGCCCGCCAGCAGGATGAGCGCCGTGGTCGGGTCGGTCATCTTGTAGGTGATGGGCAGCAGCATGGCGATCGTGGCGAGCGGCCCAATGCCCGGCAACACACCCACCAGCGTGCCAAACAGCACCCCAACGAAACAGTAAAACAGGTTGGTGACTGTGGCTGCGACCGAGAAGCCGAGCGAGAGATTTGCGATTAATCCGTCCATCGTCGCGCTCCGGTTACTGCGTGAGGAACTTGGGCCAGACTGCCAGCTGCAGTTCAAGCCCCTTGGCGAACACACCCCAACCGAGCACGCTCAGCACGATCGCGGACAGAAAAGTTTCCTTGAAGTTGAACTCATGACTGCCCAGCGCCGAAACGAAGATCAGGATCCAGAGGGAGACGATCAAACCCAGCTTCGGGAGCAGGATGGCAAACAGCAGCACGCCCAGCAGCAGCAGGAACAGCTCCCGCCAGCCCACCGGCGAGAGCCTGGTCTCGGGGTTGGACTTGGAGAAGGCGCTCAGGACGATCATCCCGCCAAGCACCGCAAGGATGCCGCCCAGCACCGTCGGGAAATACCCCGGGCCCATCTTGGCTGCGGTGCCCAGCTGATACTGGCGCGAGAGCACGATAAACAACACGCCGAGAACCAGGAACATCGTTCCCGACCAAAAATCCTGATGATTGCGTAGCTTCACCAGCTGTCTCCTTTCACTGCACTTTCGGACGTCGATCTGGACCGGATTGGCGAGCCGAGCCGGCCTGTATGTGGTTATGACGAGCCGCGATGGTAGCCGATGGGGTGGTTCACGTAAACGGGGCGCGTGTCGAACCGGTCCGGCCGGGCCGGTTCATCGCCCGGCCGGACCTGCGCTCAAGGCTGGCGTGGCGCGAGTTCCCGAATGGTGTCCGGCTCGTAGCCCAGCACATCGCGCAGGACCTCCTCGGTGTGTTCACCCAGCTTCGGAGGGGGGCGGCGGAGCGTGGCGGGCGTTTCGCTGAAACGGATCGGGTTGGTGACCAGCTCGATGGGGCCAGAGTCTTCGCGTTCAATCGACTGGCGCATGCCGCGCGCCTTCACCTGCGGGTTGTCGAAGACCTGGGCCAGGTTGTTGATCGGCCCGCACGGTACGCCTGCGGTTTCCAATCCGCTGATCCACTGTTCGCCGGTGCGCTGCGCAATGATCTCGGCCAGCAGCGGGATCAGTTGCTCGCGGTTTCGGATCCGGTCGGGCACGCGGACGAAGCGCGGGTCTGTCGTGAGCTCAAGACAGTTGCCGACCTCACAGAAACGCCGGAACTGGTCGTCGTTGCCGACAGCAAGAATGATCCACATGTCGGAGGCCTTGAAGGCCTGGTAGGGCACCAGGTTCGGGTGGGCGTTGCCCCAGCGCTTGGGTGGCTGACCGCTCACCAGAAAGTTGGTGTTCATGTTGGCCATCATGGCCACCTGCACATCGAGGAGTGCCGCGTCGATGTACTGTCCCTCGCCGGTGCGTTCACGGTGAAAGAGCGCTCCCAGGATTGCCTGGGTGGCGTACATGCCGGTGAACAGGTCCACGACCGCCACGCCGGCCTTCTGCGGGCCACCGCCGGGACGATCGTCGGCCTCGCCCGTGACCGACATCAGGCCACCGACCCCCTGGATGATGAAGTCGTAGCCCGCGCGGTGTGACCACGGTCCGGTCTGACCAAAGCCGGTGATCGAGCAGTACACCAGGCGGGGGTTGATCGCCTTCAGGCTTTCGTAGTCGAGGCCGTATTTGCGCAGTTGCCCGACCTTGAAGTTTTCCGCCACCACGTCGCTCACCCGGGCCAGATCGCGGATCACCTTCTGCCCGGCCGGGCTGGCGATATCGACCGCGATCGAGCGCTTGTTGCGATTGGCCGACAGAAAATAGGCAGCATCGCGGGTGTCGCTGCCGTCGCGATTCCTGAGGAAAGGAGGGCCCCAGCTGCGGGTGTCGTCGCCATCTCCCGGCTTTTCAACCTTGATCACATCGGCACCCAGATCGGCCAGGTTCTGGGTGCACCAGGGGCCAGCCAAAACCCGGGTGAGATCGAGCACGCGGATACCGTCGAGAATCGCCTTCATGGGAATGTCCGTGTTGAGCAACGATGCGGCGGGCGGCTGCCCGGGGGAGCGGGGCGAAAATTACAGGATTCCATGGCGCAACGTAAAATGGAGGGTTGCGCACTTTGAACCGGGCTCACCATGAAGTCGGCCGATATCCGAGAAAAATTCCTGCGTTATTTTGAGTCGAAGGGCCACACCATCGTGGCCTCCAGCCCGCTCGTGCCGGGCAACGACCCCACGCTGCTTTTCACCAACAGCGGCATGGTGCAGTTCAAGGACGTGTTCCTGGGCAAGGAGCATCGAAACTACCGTCGCGCCACCACGTCGCAGCGCAGTGTCCGTGCGGGGGGCAAGCACAACGACCTCGAAAACGTGGGCTACACCGCGCGTCATCACACGTTTTTCGAGATGCTGGGCAACTTCTCGTTTGGCGATTATTTCAAGCGCGACGCAATCCGTTTCGCCTGGGAGCTCCTCACCGGGGTCTATGCGCTGCCCAAAGAGCGGCTCTGGATCACCGTTTATGCCGAAGACGACGAGGCCTTCGATATCTGGGCGAAGGAAATCGGCGTGCCGACCGAGCGTATCGTGCGTATCGGCGACAACAAGGGCGCGCGCTACGCATCCGACAATTTCTGGCAGATGGCCGACACCGGCCCCTGCGGCCCGTGTTCGGAAATTTTCTATGACCACGGGCCCGGCATCTGGGGTGGGCCCCCGGGTTCGCCCGAAGCGGACGGCGACCGCTACATCGAGATCTGGAACCTGGTGTTCATGCAGTTCGAGCGCGACGAGGCGGGAACACTCACTCCGCTTCCCAAGCCCTGCGTGGACACCGGCATGGGGCTCGAGCGCATCGCGGCGGTGCTGCAGCATGTGCACAGCAACTATGAAATCGATCTGTTCCAGGACCTCATTCGTGCCGCCGCGCGCGAAACCGGCTGCACCGATCTTGCCAATCCGTCGCTGCGTGTCATCGCCGACCATATCCGCGCCTGCTCCTTCCTGATCGTCGACGGCGTCATTCCGGGTAACGAGGGGCGCGGGTACGTGCTCCGCCGGATCATCCGGCGGGCGCTTCGGCATGGCCACAAGCTGGGGCAGTCGAGCCCGTTCTTTCACCGCCTGGTGGCGGAGCTGGATGCGGTCATGGGGAGTGCCTATCCCGAACTCACCGCGGCGCGCGAGCGGGTGGCCGATGTGCTGCGCCAGGAAGAAGAGCGCTTCGGCGAGACGCTCGCGCATGGCATGGCCATTCTCGAGCAGGCGCTGGGTGGTGGCGCAAAGCTGCTCGACGGCGACACCGCTTTCAGGCTCTACGACACCTATGGTTTTCCGCTGGATCTCACCGCCGATGTCTGTCGCGAGCGCGGGGTCACGGTTGATGAAGCGGGCTTCGAGGTGGCGATGGAGCGCCAGCGGGAGCAGGCGCGCGCCGCCGGCAAATTCCGCATGGCGGCCGGACTCGAATACAGTGGCGAGCAGACGCGCTTTGATGGCTACGAGCACCTTGAGGTGGCCCAGGCGCGGGTACTCGCGCTCTATCTGGACGGCGTGGCCGCGCCATCGGTCTCGGCAGGCGAGCAGGCGGTCGTGGTGCTTGATCGCACGCCGTTCTATGCCGAGTCGGGCGGCCAGGTGGGCGATGCGGGCCTGCTCCGCTCGGCTGACAACGCCACACGATTTGCGGTGGAAGACACGCGCAAGATCCAGGCCGATGTGTTCGGTCATCACGGCACGCTGATGGCCGGGCGCCTGGCCGTGGGCGATACGCTCACCGCTCAGGTCGATACCGTGCGGCGCGGGCGTACCGTGCGCAACCATTCAGCCACCCATCTGATGCACAAGGCCTTGCGCGAGGTGCTGGGCGCCCATGTTCAGCAGAAGGGCTCGCTGGTGGATGCCGAGCGCACGCGTTTCGATTTTTCCCACCATGCACCGGTCACCGACGACGAGATCCGTCAGGTCGAGTCTCGCGTGAACGACGAGATTCTTTCCAACGCGGCGACCGAGGCGCGGGTCATGGGGTTTGACGACGCGGTTCGTGCGGGTGCCATGGCGCTCTTCGGCGAAAAATACGGCGACACGGTTCGGGTGCTCGACATCGGCTCGTCCCGAGAATTGTGCGGCGGCACGCATGTGCGCAGAACCGGTGATATCGGACCATTCAAGATCGTTGCGGAATCAGGCGTCGCAGCAGGCATCCGCCGGGTTGAGGCGGTCACCGGCGACAACGCGCTCGCCTGGATCCAGGAGGCCTCGGCCACGCTGGGCAGCGCAGCGGGCGCACTCAAGGTGTCTGCAACCGAGGTGCCTGCCAAGCTCGCGCAGGTTCTCGATTCGGTGCGCGCGCTCGAAAAAGAGGTCGCGCGGCTCAAGTCCAGGCTTGCCTCCTCCCAGGGCGACGACCTGGCGGCAAGCGCAGTGGAGGTCAACGGCATCAAGGTGCTGGCGGCAACGCTTGAGGGGGCCGACGTCAAGGTGCTGCGCGACACGGTCGACCAGCTGAAATCCAAACTGCGCACCGCAGCCATCGTGCTGGCCGCGGTCGATGGCGGCAAGGTGAGCCTCATTGCCGGTGTGACGGCCGATGTCACCGGTCGGGTGAAGGCGGGTGATCTCGTCAACCACGTGGCCCAGCAGGTGGGAGGCAAGGGCGGGGGCCGCCCGGATATGGCGCAGGCTGGCGGCACGCTCCCCGATCAGCTGCCGGCAGCGCTTGCCAGCGTCTCGGGCTGGGTGGCTGCCCGCGGCTGATGACTGACAGCGCCAGCGCCGATCCGGGGTCGGGGCACCGCCGTGTGCTCCTGACGCTGGTCGGGATGTCGGTACTGTCGCATGCAGCGCTGGTGGGTTGCAGGATCGCAGTCACGCTGGGGGGCATCGAGCTTGGCGCCTCGGCGTTCACCATCGGGCTGCTCATGGCGTTCTTCGGGCTGCTCCCGATGGTGCTGTCGGTGCCGGCTGGCCGACTGGTCGACCGTATCGGCACCCGCAAGCCCATGTTCTGGGGCCTGGCTGTGCTCGCAGTGGCCATTCTTGCGCCGGCACTTTCATGGGAGGTGGGCTCGCTCTTTCTGGCCAGCACCGCCACCGGCCTGGGGTTCATGGGGATCAACGTCGCCATTCAGAAGCTGGGCGGCGAGTTGGGCGGGCCTGCGGCGCGGGCCACCAATTTCGGACTGCTGTCGGTTGGCTTCTCCATTTCATCGTTCATCGGTCCGCTGCTGGTGGGGCCGATCATCGATTTAGCCGGCTTCCGGGCGGCGTTTTTCGCACTGCTGCTGCTGCCGCTTGGCACGGCATGGTGGCTGAGCAGGGTGAAGTTCGAGGAGCGACCGCGCCTCGCGGGCGGCTCGCGCGAGTCGGAGGGTGAGCAGAGCGTGTTCGATCTGCTGCGCGACCCGGCGCTGCGCAAGGTCTATCTGTCGGTGGGTGTGATCTCGGCCGCCTGGGATGTGCACCAGTTCGTTGTTCCGATCTACGGCTCTGCGATCGGCATGTCGGCATCCGCCATCGGCATTCTGCTGGCCTCCTACTCGGCTGCCACCTTCGTCATCCGGGTCGCGGTGCCCTGGCTCGCGAGGCGGGTGCCCGAATGGCCAATGATTCTCGCGTCGCATGTCGTGGGCGGCATCATCTATCTCCTCTATCCGCTCACCGAATCGCTGCCGGTCATGATGTTGCTGTCGTTTGTGCTCGGAATGGGGTTGGGTGTGTCGCAGCCCATCGTCCTGTCGCTTTTGCACCGGCTCGCGCCGCCCGATCGCACGGGCGAGGCGGTGGGTCTCAGGATGGTGCTGGTGAATGGAACGCAGACCCTGCTGCCCGGCGCGTTCGGTGCAATTGGGGGCGTGTTTGGTGTGGCGACCTTGTTCTGGGGCATGGCGCTGCTTCTGGGCGGGAGCCTGTTCTATGTGGCCCGTGGCACCGACCGGAAGGGGCCGATATGACCGTCGGCGCTCAACCGCCCGATGGCAAGACAGCGGAATCCCGGCCCGCACAGCGGCCGGACCAGAACGCCGCCGCCGACAACGCCGCCGCCGAGCCCGCGCCCGCGCACGAGCGCCCCGCTCCCCGGACGCTCGCCGATCTGTTTGTCGCTTTCACGACCCTCGCGCTGCACGGCTTTGGCGGCGTATTGCCCTGGGCCCAGCGCACGCTCGTCGACGATCGCCGCTGGCTGAGTCGGGAAGAGTTCCTGGAGGTACTCGCTTTCGGTCAGTTGCTGCCCGGCCCCAACATCATCAACGTGGGCATCATCGTCGGTCACCGCTATTTCGGCTGGCGGGGCTCGGTGGTTGCGGTCACCGGTCTCGTCCTGTTTCCAGCTGTCATCGTGCTGACCGCGGGCCTGGTGTATTCGCAATTTGTGAGTGTGCCGGCGGTGCAGAAGGCGCTGTCTGGCATGGCCGCGGTGGCCGCGGGTCTCATCATTGCAATGGCGCTCAAGCTCGCGTGGGCGCAGCGCCGGCGCTGGCCGTGGCTCGCGTTCGGGCTCGCGGGTTTCATCGGGCTCGCGCTTCTTCGCTGGCCCTTGCTGCAGGTGCTTGCGCTCACCGTCCCGATTGCGGTGCTGCTTGCCTGGTGGAAAGAGGGGAAGTCGCCATGACTTTCTGGGATCAGCTGGAGATGCTTGCGCACTTCGCGATGCTCTCGGCGATTGCGGTCGGCGGCGCGGTCTCGATGGTGCCCGACATCAGCCGCTACATGGTCGACGAGAAGGGGCTGCTCACTGCCGCGCAGTTCAGCGAAGCGATTGCCGTGGCCCAGGCGGTGCCCGGGCCCAACGTCCTGTTCGTCACGCTGCTGGGGTGGCAGACTGCCGGGCTGGTGGGAGCCGTGCTCGCGACGCTGGGATTGCTCGTGCCGTCCAGCGTCATCACCTATCATGCGAACCGCTGGCGAAGCGGCAACCTCGATACGCGTGCGGTTCGTGCCATCCGGCTGGGCCTGTCGCCGCTTGCGGTGGGGCTCACCCTGTCAGCGGGCTGGGTGATTGCGGAGGGTGCGGTGACGCACTGGGCGCTCGCAGCGCTTTGCGTCGTCACCGTGCTGGTGTGTCTGGTGTCGAAGTTGAATCCCCTCTGGCTGATTGCGCTGGGCGCAGCGCTGGGGCCCTGGGTTCTGCCTTGATGGAATGTGTCGATTGATGAGGGTGTGGTATGGCTGATGAAGCAATTTCCTGTGATCGCGAAGTGGATGCGCGCGGACTCAACTGTCCGCTGCCGATTCTGCGGGCCAAGAAGGCGCTCACCGATCTGGGCAGTGGCCAGGTGCTGAAGGTGGTGTCGACCGACCCGGGTTCGAAGCGCGACTTCGAGGCGTTTGCGCGGCAAACAGGACACTCGCTGCTGCGCGTCGACGAGCACGACCGGCAATGGACTTTTTTTCTTCAGAGGCGATAGCCCATGAAAGCGAGCTTTGACTTCTCGGGGCGCCATGTCCTGGTGACGGGCGGCACATCCGGCATTGGCGCTGCCACCGCCATTGCGTTCCGCCAGGCGGGTGCAAACGTGATTGCCTGCGGTCTTACCGACCAGGAACTGTCGGCGGCGCGCGCGAATCCCGGCTTCGAAGGCATTGAGCTGCGTCAGCTCGACGTCACCGATCGTGCAGCGGTCGATGCACTCGTGGGCGGGTTGTCCAGGCTGGATGCGGTCGTGAACAGCGCCGGCCTGATTCGCCGCGATGCCGAACATGATCCCGACGTGTTCGCGCACGTGATTGACGTGAATCTGAACGGCGGCATGCGGGTGAGCGCGGCCGCACGAGCGCTACTCTCCCAGAGCCGCGGCAGCATCGTGTTCATTGGTTCGGTCATGTCGTTTTTCGGTGGGCCCAAACAGCCGGCCTATTCCGCATCCAAGGGCGCGGTGCGCAATCTCACCATGTCGCTCGCCGCGGCCTATGCAGCCGATGGCATTCGCGTGAACGCGGTAGCGCCCGGCTGGGTCATCACCGATCTGTCTCGGGGCGCTCGCGAAAACCCGGAGCGAAACGCGATGATCATGTCTCGCACGCCCATTGGCCGCTGGGCCGAGCCCGCCGAAATCGCCGATCCCATTTTGTTTCTGTGCTCGGACGCTGCCCGCTACATGACCGGCACGGTCATGGCGGTGGACGGCGGGTATATGTCGATGGGCTGAAGGCGCATCGCCCCAGCGGCGAGCGCCTTTCTGTGATTCGCGGGGCACCCCGCGAATCCGGTCACCCGAGCTTGGCGCGCTGCTCGTGAAGCCGCGCGAGCGAGGCCTCAAATCCGGCCAGCCGTTCGCGTTCCTGTGCCACCACATTGGCGGGCGCCCGCTCGACAAAACTCGCGTTGCCAAGCTTGGCGCCGGCGCGCTGAGCTTCGCCCGCCACCCGGGCAATTTCCCGATCGAGGCGCGCGCGTTCAGCCTCCACATCGATCTCGACACGCAGCATCAGCCGAACGTCTCCAACGATCTGCACCGGCGCGATCGATCCGGCGGGCAGCGCGTCAACGATTTCAACCGCCTCGAGCTTTGCAAGCGTCTTCAGGTAGGGCGCGAATTCCGCCAGCCGTTCGCGCGACCCCTGTGCGATCAGCGGGAGCTTCTGCGCGGGCGAAACATTCATTTCGCCGCGCAGGGCGCGACACGCATCGATCAGCTGCTTCAACTGATTGACGAACGCTTCACTCTTTTCGTCGATTTTTCCGGGCTCGCTCTTCGGATAGGGCTGCTGCATGAGCAGGTGGCGCTGCTCGGCCACCGCCTGCGCAAGCGCCTCTCCGGAGAGCTTCTGCACGCCGCGTTCGCCATAGCGCTGGGCAATCGGCGCGACCTTTTGCCACAACTCTTCGGTGATGAAAGGAATGATGGGATGCGCGAGCCGCAGCACCGCCTCGAGCACGCGGAGCAGCGTACGCCGCGTGGCGCGCACCACAGCCTGATCATCTGCCTGGAGATTGACCTTGGCGAGCTCCAGATACCAGTCGCAGTATTGGTCCCAGACAAATTCATAGAGCGCGCGCGCGGCGAGATCGAAGCGATAGTCGGACAACGCGCGCTCGATCTCGGCTTCGGTGCGCTGCAGCGCCGAGACGATCCAGCGGTCTACCGCGTTGAAGTGAAGATAGCCACCGGGGACACAGGCGCCCGCCTCGTGGGGCTCGAAACCGCAGTCGCGCCCTTCGGTTTGCATCAGCACGAATCGCGAGGCATTCCAGAGCTTGTTGCAGAAGTTTCGATAGCCCTCGCAGCGGCTGAGGTCGAAGTTGAGCGTGCGGGCGAAGGTGGCAAGCGATGCGAAGGTAAAGCGCACCGCGTCGGAACCGAACGCCGGAATGCCTTGCGGGAAATTGCTGCGGATGTAGCGGTCGATGCGCTGTTTGTGGTCGGCCCGAAGCAGGCCAACCGTTGACTTCTCAAGGAGCGCCTCCAGCGTGATGCCGTCCACCAGATCGATCGGGTCGATGGTGTTGCCCTTCGACTTCGACATTTTCTGGCCTTCGGAGTCACGCACGATCGCATTGATGTAGACGTGATGGAAAGGCACTTTGCCGGTGAAGAAGGTGGTCATCATCACCATCCGGGCCACCCAGAAGAAGATGATGTCAAAGCCTGTCACCAGCACGTTTGACGGCAGATAGCGATCCAGGTCAGCGGTCTGTGTCGGCCAACCGAGCGAGGTGAAGGGCACCAGGGCTGAAGAGAACCAGGTGTCGAGCACGTCATCGTCACGCACCAATGCGCCCTGGTAGCCCGCCGCGCGGGCCCGGGCCTGGGCATCGGCTTCGCTTCGCGCGACAAACACCGTGCCGTCGTGAATCGGCTGGCCGTTCGCGTCGGCCTTGTACCAGGCCGGAATGCGATGGCCCCACCAGAGTTGCCGCGAAATGCACCAGTCCTGGATGTTCTCGAGCCAGTGGTTGTAGGTGCTGGTCCAATGGTCGGGATAAAAGCGGATTTGCCCGTCACCGACCACCTGCAGGCAGACATCTGCGATGGACTGCCCGGGGAAGAACGTGTTGCCGTGATCACGACGGCTCATGGCGACAAACCACTGGTCGGTGAGCATGGGCTCGACCACCACCTGGGTGCGCGCCGAACGCGGCACCATCAGCGTGTGCGGCTTCTCCGATACCAGACAATCCGCGGCGCGCAGGTCCTCCAGTATTTTCTTTCTGGCGTCATAGCGATCAAGGCCGCGATAGGCGGCGGGCGCCTGGTCGTTGATACGCGCATCGAGCGTGAGCACGCTGATGGCGGCGAGCCCGTGGCGCTCGCCCATCTTCCAGTCGTTGAAATCATGAGCGGGCGTGATCTTGACGCAGCCCGTGCCGAATGCGGGATCGACATAGTCGTCGGCGATGATCGGAATGTCGCGATCGCAAAGCGGAAGTCTTACCCGCTTTCCGACCAGGGCTCGGTAGCGTTCATCATCCGGATGAACTGCCACCGCAGTGTCACCCAGCATGGTTTCCGGGCGGGTGGTGGCCACGGTGAGAGAGCCTGTGCCGTCGGCCAGCGGATAGCGGATTTCCCAGAGATGGCCCTTTTCCTCCTCGCTGTCGACCTCGAGGTCGGAGACTGCGGTCATCAGCACCGGATCCCAGTTCACCAGACGCTTGCCGCGATAGATGAGACCCTGCTCGTGCAGTTGAACAAACACCTCGAGCACGGCTGCGCTCATGGTGTCATCCATGGTGAAGTAGCCGGCCCGCTCGCCCTCGGTGTCGGCGTATTCCCAATTGGCCGAGGCGCCCAGCCTTCGCATCTGGCGGGTGATGGTGGCACCCGACTGCCGCTTCCATTGCCAGACCCGGTCGAGGAACGGTCCGCGACCGAGATCGTGACGCGTGAGCCCTTCGCCCTGCAGCTGCCGCTCGACCACCACCTGCGTGGCGATACCGGCGTGGTCGGTGCCCACCACCCAGTTGGTGTCCAGTCCCTTCATGCGGTGATAGCGGATCAGCGCATCCATGAGGGTTTGCTGAAACGCATGACCCATGTGCAGCGTGCCGGTGACATTGGGCGGCGGAAGCTGGATACAGTAGCTGCCGGCTGCCGAAGCCGACGGCTGGTGGCGAAAGCAGCCGCGCCCTTCCCAGAGCGGATACCAGCGGGCTTCGATGTCACCCGGCTCAAAGCTCTTGGCGAGCGAAGCCTGGGCAGGGTCTTGGGCAGTGGTCATGTTGAGCTCTTTCATCAGGCGGCGCGAGCCAGATCGTGCGCGTTGAGCGGGTAGCCGCGGTCCTTGTAGAAGCGCCACCGCTCGCGGGCGAGGGTCCGGTCTTCATCATCGCCGCTCACCACCTCGATCAGTCGATCAAAGCGGCTGAACATGGGCGGGGTCTGACGCCCCAGGTTCACCAGCACCTCGTGATGCGGCGTGTCGACCGCTTCGGCCGTGAGCAATACGGGCGTTTCGGGTGCCAGTGGATCGCTTGCCACCACATGCGGGATGAAATCGGCGTCAGAGAAGGTCCAGAGCAGGCTGTCGAACTGCGCCAGCGCGACCGGGTCTTCGCACCAGACGAGGATACGTGCGCCGCTGCGGTGAATTTTGCGCACCAGCCGGCAGCCGTATTGCAGCCGGTCGGGTGCGTTGAAGTGAAAATCGACCCGCGTCATCCCTCGGCACGCGAGATCAGGAAGCGGGTGAGAAGCGGCACCGGACGGGCGCTTGCACCCTTGGCCGCGCCTGATTTCCAGGCGGTGCCGGCAATGTCCAGATGGGCCCAGTCGTATTTTTTGGTGAATCGCGCGAGAAAACATGCCGCGGTGATGGCGCCGCCGTCGCGCCCCCCCACGTTGGCGACGTCGGCAAAACGCGATTTGAGCGAACTCTGGTAGGCCTCGTCGAGCGGCATGCGCCAGCAGGTGTCACCGGCATCGCGGCCAGCATCGAGCAGTTCGGCGGCGAGCGCATCCTGGGGGGTGAACAGCCCCGAGTGGTGATGGCCGAGCGCCACCACGCAGGCGCCGGTCAGGGTGGCAATGTCGATGACCGTGCGCGGCTTGAAACGTTCCACATAGGTGAGCGCATCGCACAGGATCAGACGGCCTTCGGCGTCGGTATTGAGAATCTCAACGGTCTGGCCTGACATGGAGGTCACGATGTCGCCGGGACGTGTGGCGCGGCCGCTTGGCATGTTCTCGCAAGTGGGCACCACGCCGATCAGATTGATCTTGAGCTTCATTTCAGCCACGGCGCGCAGGGTGCCGAGCACCGACGCCGCGCCGCACATGTCGAACTTCATCTCGTCCATGCCCGCCGCGGGCTTGATCGAAATGCCGCCGGTGTCGAAGGTGATGCCCTTGCCCACCAGCGCCACCGGCTGCTGGCGGCTTGATGCGCCGTTGTATTGAAGAACGATGAACTTGGGCGGCTGCTCGGAGCCCTGCGCCACTGCGAGGAGCGCCCCCATCTTGAGCGCCTGCATCTGCCGGGTGTCGAGAACCTCGATCTTCAGACCGAATTCGCGGGCGAGCTTCTTCGCCTGATCGGCGAGATAGGTGGGGGTACAGATGTTGGGCGGCAGGTTGCCGAGGTCGCGGGTGAGATCCATGCCGTTGGCAAGCGCCTGCGCGCGCGCCACGGCCTTCGAAGCGGCGGCCTGCTGGGCGCGGGGCACGGCGAAAACCACCTGTCGGGGCCGTCGCGGTGCGGACTCCTTGCGGCTTTTCATCGATTCGAAACGATAGGCGGCTTCGCGGCCGGCCATGACCTGCGCGTGCAGCTTCCATTCGAGCGGGCGTTGGGAGACCGCCGCCTCGTGGAGCAGCGATACGACCTCGTCGGCCGCTGCGTTCCCGAGTGCCCGCCAGACCGCGGCCACCGCATCGGTGTAGCTTTTTTCCGTGACCTCGGCGCTGCTGCCCACCGATACGAGGAGCACCCGTTGCAGTGCGCCTTCGAGGTGAAGCATGACCGTGGAGCCCGCCTTTTTCTGCAGATCCCCTCGGGCGATGACTGCGGCAAGCCGCCCGCCCTGCGCCTGATCGATGGCGCGGGCATCGCCCGCCAGGGGTTCGCCGACCACGACCGGCACGATTGCACAACCGGTTTTCAGACGGTCGGTGGACAGGGTCTTTGTGCTAAATTGCATTGAGTCTTCCTCGGCCTTTGCTCACAACCGATCGATTATAGCGAGGGGTTCGCGCGATGCTTTTCAAGACAGCGTTGCGGCGCGACCTGTCGAACCTGGCCGGTGTTGTCTTTGCCACGCTTTTCACGGTGATGGTCACCACCTCACTGATCCGCTGGCTGGGGCGCGCCGCCAATGGCCTGACCGATACCGCCAGCGTGCTGCCCATGATCGCCTTCGGGGCGATCAACCTGCTGCCGGTACTGCTGGTGCTCACGGTCTATGTGTCGGTGCTGATGGCGCTCACCCGCGCCTATCGCGACTCCGAAATGGTCATCTGGTTCTCGAGCGGCCGCAGCCTGGTCGACTGGGTGGGCCCGGTGCTGGGCTTTGTTGCGCCGGTCGCGCTGCTGGTTGCGCTGGTCGCTTTTGTGGGGGGGCCGTGGGCAACGAAGCAGTCGAATGAATATCAGAGCCGGTTCTCGCAGCGGGAAGACATTTCACGGGTGTCGGCGGGGCAGTTTCGCGAATCGGCCTCCGCCGGTCGGGTGTTTTATGTGGAGTCGCTCAACGACGAAAACACCGAGGTCCGCAATGTCTTTGTGTCGCAGATCGACCCCCAGCGCGAGGTGATTGTGGTGTCGCAGCGCGGCCAGATCGAGGTCATGCCCAATGGCGACCGCTACCTGGTGCTCGAGAAGGGGCGTCGCTACGACGGCGAGCCCGGGTCGGGAAGCCTCAGGTTGATGGAGTTCGAGCGCTACGGGCTGCTGCTGGAAGGGCGGGCCGATGTTTCCGGGGCGGGGGCCAGTGCCCGAACCATGAGCGTGGTTGAACTTCTCGCCGACCCCAGTCGCGCCAACCTGGCCGAACTCAACTGGCGGATCAGCCTGCCGGTGTCGGCATTTCTGATGGCACTTCTTGCGATACCGCTGTCGGCGGTCAATCCGAGGCTGGGGCGATCGATCAACCTGATCCTCGCGCTTCTGATCTACGTCGTCTACAACAACATGCTCTCGGTGGTGAGCGCCTGGATCGGGCAGGGTCGGGTGCCGTTTGCAGTGGGGGTATGGGTGGTCCACGCTGCACTCGCGGTGGTGATCGTGTTTCTCTTCTGGCGGCGGATCCGGTTGCCTCGCCGCTGGCTGAGGCGCGCGTTGTCGCGGCCCGCCGCGGGAACGGCCTGAAGCGATGATTGGGGGCGGCTCAACCATTGGGCGCTATCTCGCACGCGAGATCGCCACCGCCGTGGTGTTTGTCCTGATCGCCTTCCTGGCGCTCTTTGCGTTCTTCGATTTCATCAACGAGCTCGATGATGTGGGACGCGCCGGCTACAGCCTCGCCGCAGCCGCCATCTATGTGCTGCTCACACTGCCTTCACGCACCTACGAGGTGATGCCGATTGCCACGCTGATTGGCAGCGTGTATGCACTCGCCCAGCTGGCGGCGCACTCCGAATTCACCGCCATGCGCGCCTCGGGGCTGAGCCGCACGCGTGCGCTGGGCGAACTGATTCGCCTGGGGGCCTGGCTGGCAGTGTTCACCGCGCTGGTGGGCGAAGCGCTGGCGCCGCCTGCCGAACGACTGGCCCAGGAGCTGCGGCTCTCGTCGCTTGGCAGCGCGGTGGGCGGCCAGTTGCGATCCGGGCTCTGGATCCGCGATTCGTTGCGCGATACCGCTGGCGATGTGCAGCGGATTCGCTTTGTGAACGTCGGCGAACTGATGCCCGATGCCACGTTGCGCCGCGTCCGCATCCTCGAGTTCGATCAGCAGATGCGCCTGTCCGAGGTGGTCAAGGCCGACAGGGGCCAGTTCACGGGGCCAGGTGCCTGGGAACTTACTGGCGTGACGACCACGCTCTATCACCCGGTGGAGTCGCAGGAGCCGCTGCCGCTTCTTCGCACCGAGCGCGCGTCCGCGGCGAGCCGCACATGGACATCGGAACTCACGCCCGCATTGCTGTCGGTACTCATGGTGATGCCCGAGCGCATGTCGGCGATCAATCTCTTCAACTACATCCGGCATCTCAGGGAAAATCAGCAGAACACCGAGCTGCACGAAATCGCCTTCTGGAAGAAGGTGGTCTATCCGCTTGCGGTCATCGTCATGATGGCGCTTGCGCTCCCTTTCGCGTATCTGCAGAGCAGAGCAGGTGGCATCGGCTACAAGGTGTTCGCGGGCATCATGCTGGGAGTGGCCTTCCATTTCCTCAATGGCCTCTTCAGCCATCTGGGCCTGCTCAACACCTGGCCGCCCCTGGTCGCGGTGAGCATCCCGAGCATCGTGGCCTTTGTGGTGGCAGTGGGCCTGCTCAGGTGGGTTGATCGAACCCGATAAGGGCGGGGGTCGGCGCCCGCCTGAATGCACCGATCATTTTGGGCGGGGTTTACCCTAGCAGGGTGAACCCGAATGCTGCGTTGCACAATCATTTCCTTGAAGAGAAATGCGATCTGGTTTGGTGCAACGCAGCGCAGTTCCGGCAGTTCAGGCAAGCTGTAACGACTTGTAATCGTCAGGAATTTCGTGGAGCATCCGCCTCCGTTGGTTCTGGTTCTCGCGAATCAGGATCCTCAGGTGTATCGAGGAGGAGGAGAGGCAGCACCGCTGCCATTGGAGCGCACAGCGATGTGCGCTTTTTTTTTCGATACTCCCCTCGGACATATAATCCATCGGGTCTGCGTCACTGACTCAGCCTGTTCGATCAATTCAAAAGGGAGACGCCTGATGTTCTCAGCCCGCCACGTTTTTGCCGCCGGATCGCTCATGGTCGCCGCCGCGGCATCGGCACAAGTCACGCTTACCACCTCCACCTGGGTGCCTCCCACCCACGCACTCACCGTTACACAGGCCGACTGGTGCACGCAGGTGACCGAAGCCACCGCGGGGCGGGTTCGCTGCAATGCGCTCGCCAAGCCCGTCACTGCACCCCCTGGAACCTTCGACGCGGTGCGCGACGGTCTGACGGATGTGTCCTTCTCGGTTCACGGTTACACACCGGGCCGCTATGTGCTCACCCAGGTCGCCGAACTCCCCTTTCTGGGTGACTCGGCCGAATCCACCTCGGTGGCTTACCAGCGCATTTATGAACGCCACCTGAGCAAGGCTGGCGAGCACAAGGGCATGCGCGTCATCACGGTGTTCACGCATGGCCCTGGCATGATCATCAACACCAAGCGCGCGGTGAACTCACTCGCCGACCTGGACGGACTCAAATTCCGCGTGGGCGGCGGCATGGTCAACGAGATCGGCAAGATCATGGGCATCAACGTCACGCTGCGCCCGGCGCCCCAGTCGTACGAACTGCTTTCCTCGGGCGTGATGGATGGCGTGTTCTTCCCGGCCGAGTCGGTGGAGTCGTTCAAGCTCCAGAACCTGGTCAAGCATCGCACCACATTTTCGGGCGGGCTCTACAACACCAGTTTCGCCTTTGTCATGAACGAAGGCGCCTGGAAGAAGATTTCTCCCGCCGACCAGGCGGCCATCACCAAACTTTCCGGTGAGCACGCGGCGCGGCTCTTCGGTCGTGCGTGGGACAAGGCCGACCGACTGGGCGCTGCCTTCATGCAGGCCAACAACGTGCAGCACACGGTCGCCAGCAAGGCCTTCGTCGATCAGGTCAAGGCAAAGACCGATGCGCTCGAGCGCAAGTGGGTGGCCGATGCCAAGGCGAAAGGTCTGGCCGATGGTGACCAGGTCATTCGCGAGTTCCGTGCTGAAATCGCAAAACTCCAGTAATCGGAATCACAAGGCGGCTGCGGGCCGGCTGTTGTCAGTCGGCCCGTGCCATTTCTGATGAACGCCTTCAAAAAGCTGGTGGGTGCTGGCGCGGCGATCGCGCTGTTTCTCATGATGGTGCTCACCTTCGCCGACGTGGTCGGTCGCAAGGTGTTGAATTCCTCCATCACCGGCAGCGTCGAGCTCACCGAGCTGTGCATGCTCGGCACCATCTTCATCGCCATGCCACTGGTGTCGCTGGCGGGCGAGCATGTGATTTTTGATCTGCTCGATCCCATGTTGCCGGCACCGCTGCGGCGCTGGCAGCGTGTCATCTCCAATGCGTTCTGTGCCGTGCTGGTCCTGGGCGGCGCATGGCTGATTCATGGTCGTGCAGCCCGGGTGTTTGAAGACGGCGACACCACGGCGCAGCTGCAGATTCCCACCGGCCCGTTCATTCAAGCGGCTTCCATCATGCTGTTGTGCACGGCGATCATGCATCTCACCGTGGCCATCCGCGCGGCGCGGGCGCTGCCGGACGACGAGCCTGAGTCCAACGTGCAAAGGGGCGCCTAGTGTTCGAGGCGTTGCTCGGATTTGCCGCCATGTTTGCGCTCATGGCGCTTCGCGTGCCCATCGCATTTTCGATGGCGGCGGTGGGCGTGGCGGGCATTGCGATCATGCGCTCGGTGCCGGCTGCGTTTTCCTCGGCTGCCACCGAGATCATGGATGTGGCGAGCTACACCTTGTCGGTGGTGCCGCTCTTTGTGCTCATGGGCAATCTGGTGACGCGTGCCGGCATGTCCACCGAGCTGTATCAGGCGGCCTATGCGTTCATTGGTCATCGGCGGGGCGGGCTCGCCATGTCCACGGTGCTGGCGTGCGCGGGCTTTGGCGCCATCAGCGGCTCGTCCATCGCCACGGCAGCCACCATGGCCCGTGTGGCGATGCCCGAGATGCGGCGCTTCGGTTACGACAAGTCGTTTGCCGCAGGCACGATCGCCGCGGGCGGCACGCTGGGCATTCTCATTCCGCCGTCGGTCATCATGGTGATCTACGGCATCATGACCGAGCAGAGCATTGGTGCGCTGTTTGCCGCGGGTGTGGTGCCAGGCATTGTGGCCACGCTGTTCTACCTGGGAACGGCCTGGAACTGCGTGCGGCGCAATCCTGCACTGGGGCCGCCCGGCGAGCGCACCAACTGGGCGGGGCGGTTCACGGCGCTGCGGCACATCTGGGGCGTCGTGCTGCTGTTCGTGATCGTGATGGGTGGCATGTATGGCGGCCTGTTTACGCCCACGGAAGCCGCAGGCGTGGGGGCGATGGGTGGCTTTCTGTTTGCGCTGGGGCGAGGGCGGCTTACCCCGAAAATTCTTCTGGAAGTGCTCACCGAATCGGCGCAAATGACCGCCATGCTGTTCACGATTCTGATTGGCGCTTCCATCTTCGCCAATTTCGTGAACTTCACCTCGCTGCCGCAAGACCTGCAGGCCTTCGTGTCGCACTTCAATGTGCACCCCATGATGGTGGTGGTGGCCATCTGTTTCATCTACGTGATTCTTGGCACCGCCATGGAAGAGCTGTCGATGATTCTGCTGACGGTGCCGATCTTCTTTCCGCTCATCGTGCATCTGGGGCTTGATCCCATCTGGTTTGGCGTGCTGATCGTGTGCGTGGTGGAAATCGGCATGATCAGCCCACCGGTGGGCATGAATATCTTCGTGATCAGCAGCCTGCTGCCGGATGTGCCCACCACCGGCATCTGGCGGGGCGTGATGCCGTTTCTGTTTGCCGACATCCTGCGGCTTGCGTTGCTTATTGCCTTTCCTTCCATCACGCTGTGGCTGCCGAAGCTCCTCAATCTGTAAAGCCCGTCATCGGGTTCGTGGGCGTGGGCGCCATGGGCTCGCCCATGATCGGTCACCTGCTGGCAGCGGGCCATGCGGTGCAGGTGTATGCGCGGCGGCCAGACGCCGCGCGCGAACTGGTTGCGCGTGGGGCTGTGCTTGCAGCAAGCGCTGGAGAGGCCGCGCGGGGCGCGCAGGTGTTTTGCACCAATGTCACACGCACCGAAGACGTCGAGCAGGTGCTGTTTGGCGAAGCCGGTGCGGCAGCGGGGCTGGCGCCGGGCGCGGTGGTGATCGATTTTTCCACCATCTCGGCGGTGGCCACGCGCGGCATGGCGGCGCGTCTGGCACAGCAAGGCATTCGAATGCTGGATTGCCCGGTGTCGGGCGGCGAGAAGGGTGCGCGCGAGGCCACCTTGTCAATCATGGTGGGGGGCGAGGCCGCGGTGCTCGACGAAGTGCGGCCGGTGCTGCAGTGCCTGGGTAAAACCATCACGCATATCGGCGGTCATGGCGATGGCCAGGTGGCGAAGGCCTGCAATCAGTTGGCGCAGGTGGTCACCATCCAGGGCATTGCCGAGGCGATGCTGTTCGCCAAGCGCAATGGCGCCGATGTCGGGCGGGTGCTGAGCGCTTTGCAGTCAGGCTTTGCCGGCAGCCGCATGCTCGATCTGATGGGCCCCAGGATGGTGGCGCGCGATTTCGCAGCAGGTATCGAGGCGCGCTTGCATCAGAAAGATTTCGCGCTGGTGATCGAAATGTCGCAGGCGCTGGGGTTGGCGCTGCCTGCGGCGTCGGTCACGTCGCAGCAGCTCAATGCGCTGGTGGGGCAGGGCTGGGGGCGCGACGACACCTCGTCGTTGCTGCGGGTGCTCGAGGCATTGAACGGGTCAGCCTGAGGTTTGCGTGCGCCTTTGTCGGGCAGTCAGCGGCGAGGCTTTGTGGCCTCGCAGAGTTGTGCGGCGGCGTTGAAGAGCGCATTGCCAGGCTCGGCCAGTGCATCGCAGAGCGTGAGGTGGTTGTAGCCCGGCATGGGAATGTCGC
>JBMSQB010000006.1:0-81367 GCA_049423065.1 Burkholderiaceae bacterium | reverse complement strand
GCGGGTCAGTTCACCAGCAACTCGATGCGGAGACGGCCGCGAAATATCTCCCCCGGGGCGAGCCGGCTGGGGCGCGTGACAATCACCGGCTCGATACACACAAACCGGCGCCAGTCCTCGGGTCCGAGGTCGCGAATCGTGCGGGCAAGCTCCCGCCCCGGGTTCCAGATCATCCACTGATCAAAACCCGAGCACGACAAGTGCAGACGGTGGCTGCCAGCATTGAGCGTGAGTGGCGGCGCCTCGGCATACAGCCGCTCGAAAGCCTCACCGGTCCACGAAAGCGGCGTCGAACGCTCGCGCGAAACACTCGCGTCATAGCGATCTGAGAGCCCGGAGCCCTCCAGCCCGGAAAGCGTTGCGGCCAGGCAATCAGTGGTTGCAAAGTAAGGATGCAGGCCACCCGTCCAGTCAAACGCGCTCCGCCCCATGTTCTCCACGGTGAGCGTGATCTCGAGGGCGTGCCGGTCGAGCTGCCCACTCAGTTCGAGGCGCGCGGCATGCGGCCAGCGCCCGTCGACCGTCTGATCCACGTCCAGGTGATACCTAAAGCCCGCTCCTGCCGCACGATCGGTGCGCGGACCCGCTTCGCGCCAGAGCGCAGTTCGAACCAGCCCATGCTTGGGCAGCGGCCCCAGCTCATTGAACTGCGGAAACATGACCGGGACGCCGCCACGAACCGGTGCCCCAGGACCAAGCGAGTGCGCGCTCGCGAACAGCAGTTCACGATCCAGGCCATCGCCAACCCACACCGCCGACATCAACTGCCCGCCAAACGGCTGGTGCCGCAGACGCCAGGTTTGGTGCGAGGGCGAGGGCCCGGATTGCATGGTCAATCCGGCTCGCTTGCGCCCGACCCTGCAGCGCCCATCCGCCTAGCCGCCACCTCCGCCACCGCATTGACGATCGCGTGATAACCCGTGCAGCGGCAATAATTGCCGGAAAGATGATCCCGGATCCGGGCACGATCCGTGGTGGGCGAGCGCTCGATCAGCTCTGCAGCGCAGAGCAGCATGCCGGGCGTGCAGAACCCGCATTGAAGCGCATTGTGGCGAACGAAGGCATCCTGCAGGTCGGCAATCGCGCCGCTTGCATCAAGCCCCTCAAGCGTGGTGACCTCGCAGCCATCCACCTGTGCGGCGAGCACCAGACAGCCGCGAACGATGTCACCGTCTACGCGCACGGTACACGCCCCGCACACACCATGCTCACAGCCCACATGGGTCGCAGTGAGGTTCAGCTCGTGCCGAAGAAAATCCGCAAGGTGCATCCGCGGCGGCACATGACGCCGCGTGGCGCGACCGTTCACCATGACCCGGACTTCGATCGGCTCGTCCGGCGATAAAGCAGACTGGGCTGCATTCATACCTGTTCCTGAGGGAATGCGTTGCTGGGTGCCGACCATGACCGGAGCGCGCGCTCAACCAGTACTGCGGCCAGATGAAGCCGGGTATCGGCGCTGGCCTGCAGATCGGACGGGGGATCGAGGTCAGCGGCGAGTGCGGCCTTCAGCTGCGAGCGGTCCGGCACGCGCATTGACCGGCGTGCTTCAGCCGCCAGGGCTTCGGCGTGCGGCGCCCGCATCGGCCGGTCGCCGCAGCCGAGAAACGACAGGCGCAGCGTGTGGTCGACCCGCGCGATCGCGGCCAACCCGGCGATCGCATAGTCACCACGCCGCCTGCTGATCTCGTCAAAGAACACCTGCTCGCCAGCGGCACTCACAGGAAACTCGACCGCGGTCAGAATCTCGCCATCACCCACAGCCGTGCTGTAGAGGCCCAGAAAAAAATCGGCCGCTGACACCACCCGGGTGCCAAGGCTGCCATGGATATGCATCACCGCATCCAGCGCCAGCGCGCAGGCGGGAAGTTCGGCCGCAGGATCAGCGAGCGCGAGGCTCCCCCCCAGCGTGCCCCGATTGCGAATGGCCGCGTGCGCAACATGGGGCAGCGCCAACGACAGGAGCGGCACCGACGATTGAACCAGCGGGGATGAGAGCAGCTCTGCGTGGCGGGTCAGCGCCCCCGCCCTGAGCACATGCTCGTTGCGCGTGAGCCCCCGAAGCTCGGCAATACGGCCAATGTCGACCAGCACCGTTGGCTGCGCCACACGCAGTGCCATCATTGGCACCAGGCTTTGACCACCGGCCAGAATTCGCGCGTCCGGGCCGTGGCGCCGCAGCGCTTCACCCGCGGCTGCTAGCGACTCCGGGCGCAGATATGAAAAAGGCGCCGGTTTCATCGAGGCTGCCCCGATTGTGCGGACACCAGGTGGCTCAAGTCTTTGCCCCTACCCAGCCCTTGTGCGAAATGTCGAAGACTACGCCATTCGGGTCGCGAAACTTGCGCTCGAAATCAACCCCACCACCACCCTTCAGTTCGCGATGGAAGCGGCCACCGTTCTGCTCGATATGCGCGCTCATCGCCTCCAGGTCCTCGACGATGAATCCGATGTGATGAATGCCGTTGAAGTCTTTGCCGCGCTCGTCGCCCGCAGCCGAATCGGTATGGAAGTGAAGCAGTGTGAGGTTCACCACACCATCAGAAAGCGAAAGCCCATCGCCGAAGGGCGTGGCCGCGAAATTCACCCGCTTCATGCCGAAGGTGCTTTCATAAAAACGCGCTGCCGCTTCGATATCCGGCACCGAGATGGCGATGTGCCGCAGGCTCGCCTTGAGGTTGGGTTCAGGGTTGCTCATGAAACACTCCGTTGGCCGACAGCGCCGGCATTGATCGAGGCAACGCTGACCGGACCACGGTCACGCGCCGCCAGGGGTTTGAGCCATTGATACAGGCTATTTTTCAGCTCGAATCCGACGCCGGGCGCCTCGCAGGCTGCGGCACGGCCTCCGGTGATGGCCGCACCATCCCAGAGGCCGCCAAACGGCAGCGACAGGTCTGAGGCCGATTCATGGCACCCAAGCGCGAGCCCGGCGACCGCCTGCGCAGCGAAAAGATGGCCGGCGTGGGGCGCGAACGCCGCGCGCGGCCAGCCTGCAGCCTCAAACTCGGACACGATGCGCAGATATTCACCCACGCCGTAGCTGAGCGAGATATCAATCTGGATCAGGTCGCGATCGGGCCGCAGCCCGCCGTAGCGCAGCAGATTGCGCGCATCATCGAGAGAAAACAGGTTCTCGCCGGTGGCAAGCGGCACCGGTGTGCTGGCGGCAATCTTTGACAACCGGAGGTAATCGAGCGGCGACGCGGGCTCCTCCACCCAGGCCACGTCCAGGCTGGCCATCGCCCGCAGCCAAGCGGATTCAATCGCCGCATCCAGCTTGCCGTTGACATCAACTGCCACCCGCACACCCTCCCCCGCCGCGAGCGCCACGCGGGTGCGGGCAAGGTCATCTTCAGTGTTCCTCCCGCCCAGCTTGATCTTGATGGTCGAGAACCCGGCCGCTCTGGCCGCCTGGACCTCCCGGGCAAGTCCGTCGAGTTCGGCCGTGCCGCGTCCAGGGCGAAAGTGTCCGCATGATCCATACACATCAAACGTCGGCGTTTGCCCCGGCGCGCGTCGCCCGGCCCGCTCGGCAAGCACCCGCCAGAGCGGCTTCGCCTCGAGCTTGGCCCGCAGATCCCAGAGCGCTGCATCGATCAGTCCCACCGCACCAGGTCGCTCCCCATGCCCGCCGTCCTTCTCGTTTTCCATCAGCGCCGCCACCGCGGCGTCGGGGTCGATCCGGCCCCGCGAATCGAGCAGCGCCCCAGGTGAGGCGGCAAGCAGCCGTGGAATGAAGCGGTCGCGCAGCAGCCCCCCCTTTCCATAGCGGCCGATGGAATCAAAGGCGAATCCCACCACCGGCTCGCCGTTCATCATGCAGTCACTCACCACCGCGAGCGCCGACGCTGTCATGGTGTCGTAGGCAACGGATGCGTTTCGCATCGGCGCGGCAAGCGGCACGGTCTGCTCGTGGATGGCGAGAATCTTCAACCGAAGCCCTGCTCAGGAAGAGACGGCGGCAGCGGCCGCCAACGCCTGCAGCACCCGCTCAGGCGTAAGGGGAAGCTCGAAGAGCTCAACGCCGCGAGGTGCGAGCGCGTCGTTCACCGCATTGGCCACCGCGGCGGCAGCCCCCACGATGCTGGCTTCTCCCACGCCCTTGCCGCCCAGCAGCGTCCCGGGCACCGGTGTTTCAACGTGCCCAACCACGATATCGGGCATTTCCGCCGCCATGGGAACCAGGTAGTCGGCAAGCGTGCCGGACAGCAGCTGCGCCTGATCGTCATAGCGGCACTCCTCGAACAGCGCCGCGCCAATTCCCTGCACCACACCGCCTCGCAACTGCTCGTCGACCAGGAGCGGATTGACCACGCGTCCGCAATCGTCGACCACCCAATGCCCCAGAAGATGGATCAGACCGGTATCGGTATCGACCTCCACCAGACTGGCCTGTACGCCGTTGGCGATTTGATAGGGGCGTGACGGCTGAACATGCGCGGTCACCATCGGGTCGACCGGACCAAGCGCACCCAGGCGATGCGGCTGGTAGTGCAGAACGAAGCCGAGCTCAGCAAGCGCCACACTGCGGTCTGTGCCCACCACACGAAGGCTGCCATCGGCGAACTCAAGATCAGCCGCCTGTGCCTCCAGCAGCTCGGCTCCCGCTTTCACCAGACGCTGCTTCAGCTCGCGCACCGCGACCAGCGTCGCCTCGCCGCTCACCGACAAGCCGCGCGAGGCCCAGGTTCCACCGCCCATGGGGGTCACCGCTGTGTCGCCATGCACGATTCTGACCGACTCGAGGTCGATCCCGAACGCATCGGCAATCAGCTGACTGAGGCCGGTCTCCAGCCCCTGGCCCTGAAACTGGGCGCTGGTGATGCAGGTGAGGCCACCGTTGGCCTCCAGCCGCAGGGAACAGCCGTCACCGGCAGCAATTGCCACGCCCGCACCACCGTAGACCATGGAGTTGGGGGCCGATTGCTCGATGAAGCTTGCAAACCCG
Source organism: Burkholderiaceae bacterium (assembly GCA_049423065.1). GTDB lineage: Bacteria > Pseudomonadota > Gammaproteobacteria > Burkholderiales > Burkholderiaceae_E > SYIM01. Next base: position 76,416 of record JBMSQB010000006.1, on the reverse strand, counting down.
ATACCCAGGGCACGCCCCTGTGAACGGGCCTGTTGCTGCGCCTCGCGCAGCGACCGGTAATTCATCAGCTCGAGCAACTGGTCCGTGCAGGCATGAAAACTCAGCTCACCGCCCGGCTCGAGACCACCCGGGGTACGCGGCCCGTCGCGCTCAAGCGAACGATAATTTTTGCGGCGGATGTCCACCGGATCGATGCCGAGCGCGCGTGCGGCGGAATCGATCAGCATCTCGGTCACAGCGCAGGCGATCGGCTGCCCAACCCCGCGGTAGGAACCCATCGCGGGCTTGTTCTGAAACGCAACGCGAACCCGCGCACGGAGCGACAGGGCGCGATAGGGCGCTGCAATGCCGGAGACGGCATGCAGGGCCTCCAGGGCGCTACTGCGGGGATACACCGACACCGCCCCGGCTTCGACCTGATCGTCGACCTCGAACCCGAGCAGCGTGCCATCGGCCGCCACCTGGATGCGTGCCGATACCGTGTGCGCGCGCGCGTGAATATCGGAGGCAAACGCCTCCAGTCGGTCGACCACGTATTTCACCGGACGCGCAAGAAGCCGCGCGGCAGCGGCCACCGCCATTTCATCTTCATAGCAATGAAGCTTCACACCAAAACCGCCGCCAACATCGGGCACCACCACGCGCACCTGATGCTCGGCGAGCGACAGCTGCGCGGCGAGCACCGCCCGCATCTGATGCGGAACCTGCGTGGACGCATAAACGGTGAGCTGCTGTTGCGCGGGATCGAAATCGGCAATCAGGCCTCGCGGCTCGAGCGACACCCCGGTGTGGCGCGGAAACCGAAGCCGCCGCTCCAGGTCGACAGCAGGCGGGGCGTGATCGCGAACCGCATCGATCCGATGCTGAAACAGAAGGTTGTCGCCGAGTTCGGCGTGGAGGACCGGCGCATCACCTGCGAGGGCCTCGGCCGCACTCGCGAGTGCAGGGAGCGGATCCCACTGAGCCTCGATCAGCGCAACCGCATCCTCGGCCTGCGCCCCCGTCTCGGCAATCACCAGCGCAACCGGCTGGCCCTGCCAGAGCGCACGCTCCTTCACCAGTGCAGACTGCGCAACCGAGCGATGCGCGGCAAGCGTGGGCATCCGCGCGATCCAGGGCTTGAGTACCGGCGACAGATCATCGGCCGTCAGCACAGCCACCACGCCCGGCGCATTGCGCGCCGCCACCACATCCAGCGCCAGCAGCCGGGCATGCGGATGAGGGCTGCGAAGAAACGCGGCCGCCAGTGCGCCCGCGATCCTCAGATCATCGAGATAACGGCCTCGTCCCGCCACCAGCTGTCGCGCTTTCGGCCTCGGTAGCGGCTGGCCAATGAGCGGGCGCCGCTGCTGCGGACCGGATGCAGACGCCTGCCCGGGTTGCATGTGCGGGACCATGATGCCGTCGCTGCTCAACGGTCGAGCACCTGCCGCAGGGCGCGCGTCTGGTCCGGCGCGCGCTTGATCATCTCGCCCCAGTAGGCCTCGTAAGCGCCCTTCCGGAACTCGGCGCCCAGATCCACCGCACGGATCCCGGCATCGGCCTGGCGCTTGCTCTCCGCTGCCACCTTGTCGGCCACCCACTTGACGTTTTCCTGATCAAACCAGGCTGCGGTCTTTTCCAGTGCTGCGCGCTGCGCCGGCGTGAGCGACTGCCATTTCTTGTCATTGACCAGCACGTTGACAATCACCGTGTAGAAACCCGGATCAACGCGATAGCGTGTGAACGCCCCCCAGCCCAGATCGAAAATACCGATCAGCGGCCAGCCGTAACCGTCAACCACCCCGCGTTCGAGCGCCTGTTGAACTTCACCGGGCGCCGTGTTCACCAGACTCACGCCCAAAGCCTGAAAGAACGGGGTGTAATTCGGGGTGGTGCGCAGTTTCATCGCCTTGAGATCCTCAACCTTGGCGACGGGCTTGCTCGTAAAGATATGAAAGCGGATACCGTCGCCGTAGGAGGCAAGCAGATGCGTGCCCATACGCTGGCGATGAGCCGCCTGCAAGGTGGCATAGGCGCCCGATTTCTTCTGCTCGATGGTGGAAGTGGTGGCCAGAATCTGCGAATCTGCCTCGGGCATGACGCTCACATAGAAAGCCGGCGGCAGGCACACCACATCAAGCACGCCGCTGCGCACCGCATTGGCCTGCTCGAAAGAGGGAATGGCTTCCGGACCGCCCACCAGCCGGATCTGGACGGTGCCCTTGGCTTCGGCGTTGAGTTGATTCACAAACCGGCCGCACATCTCGCCGAACGCGGTGTTCACCGGCACAAACACCCCTGCGCGAAGGGTGACTTCCTGGGCAGCCACCGCGCCCGCCAAGCCCACCGATACCGCCACTGCGGTCAACAAACGCTTCATTCGAGTCTCCCTTGAGTGATGATGTTCAAACAGCCCTTGATTGCCTACAGGGGTACAGCAAACCCTCGATGCCCGGCGTCGCAATCGAGCAGTCGCACGGTCTTCGAGACAATTTCAATCACCTCCTGATTCACGCGCACGCGATGCACGCAGCGCGCGCTGAACAGGCGCTGGTCGGCTTCACGGACCATCACAATCAGTTGCAGCGACGACACCTCGATTCCACCGTCAGCCGTGGATTCAGCGGCAAGCGCGCTCAGGTGGTGATGGGTCCGTGACGGCGGCTGCTCAACATGGATCACCGGGCTGGAGAGCCGTCGGACGCGAAGTGAAAGCAGCCGCCGGTCCTCGTAGAGAAGCGACAGCGCATCATCGGGCGAACGCTGCTCCCAGGACGCCGGCATCCAGTACCAGGCATCGTCGGCGAATAACGAAAGCCATTCGTCAAAGCGACGCTCATCGAGCAGGCGCGCCTCGCGCTCGACCAGCCGGATCGCCTGATTCAGCGTTTCACGGCCTTGGCTCATGACGCCGCCGAATTTTCGACCGACATCCAGCGGCGCCAGGCACCAAACTGCAGCCGGATCGGTATTTCGCTCGTGCCGGGAGCAAGCCAATGTGAACCCGATTCGCGATCGCGCAGCGCGCCTCGCGAGATGTCCAGCCATTCAGGGCCCTGGCCCCCGAACCCCCGCTGGCAGCGCTCGAACACCTCGAGGTCATCAGCGGCTACCAGCGATGCGGGCGAGGCCGCCGCAGTCAGAAAGCGCAGCGTGAGGCGCGTCATTTCCTCGGGCGCACCATCGAGCGCGAAGCACCAGCTGGTCACCTGCGTGAGATCGGGGGCAAGCGGCTGCACCACCCGCATTGCCTGGAAACGGGAATTGATCGACACATTCGGCCAGACCAGATTGTTGAATCGGTCGACCGCCAGGATCTCCCGCGCTCGCGCCTCACCATGCGCACCCGCCAGGGCATCGAAGTAGCGCCTGAACACGGGATCATCTCGCTGCGCGGCGATCACCCCCTGGCGATAGAAACTGTCCATGCTTACATGGCCACCGGCAAAGCCATGAATCGAAAGCTCGTCCCACTCCGCCGGCCGCAGACCGTTGGCGAGCTGCATCTGGACCACCTGCCCCGTCACCCCGGGAAGCGCGGCTGCCTCCCGATCGGATCGCGCCGCGGCCACCGCACTGGCGTGGACGAACCCGGGATGAACCAGATCGACCGCGTTCTCCATGAAGAGCTTCCAGTTACCGCGGTAAACCATCCGGAGCGCCCCGCCCACCTGGGTCACGCGCCCGGCTGGCGCCCTGTCCACCAGATTGTCGATGGCAAACGCAATGCCCTGAAGATATTCGACAAGCGACGGCCCCTCGGCCGCATGGCTCGCAAACACAAAGCCGCGGTAGGACTGAACTCGCGGCGCGCGCGCAACATTTCGCGCGCCTGCATCGTGCAGGTACGCCGCCGGATAGCCCTCGGGCAGCGGCAGCCCGGTCAGCGTGCCCCCTGCATCAAAACTCCAGGCGTGATACGGACAGACAAGATGCCTGCTGTGACCGCGTTCGCCACTCACCAGTCGGGAACCCCGATGCGGGCAGCGGTTGTGAAGGAGCGAGAGCGCGCCATCGTCGCCCCGGATCAGGATCATTTCATCCGGCCCCAGCCGGGTGAGCAGCCAGTCACCCGCGGCGTTCACCTGACTTTCGTGCCCCACATACAGCCACGCACGGCGAAAGATCCGCTGCTCTTCGGCAGCAAACACCGCCGGGTCGGTATACACCGAGCGATGCACCCGCTGCGCCGTGGCAAGGGCTGTGAAATCAGGACTGTTGGACGGCATGAGGCATCAGACAGGGCAAAAGCGATCGCCGTTCGGTTTCGAGCATACGAGGCCGTCCGGTTGCATGAAACGGGCAGCCACGGATGATGACGATCCTGCGCCGCGATGACAAGCGGCCGATGGTCCGGATCCGCGGTTTGCCCTGTCCTTGCGGGCTGGCCTAGAATGATTTTCCCGTGGACAGGCGAGTGGCGATGGAGGAAGCGCGCGATACCCGAAAGCTTGCGGCAATCATGGTTGCCGATGTGGTCGGTTATTCCCGCCTGGTCGCGGCCAACGAGTCAGGCACGCTGGCGCGGCTCAGGGCATGCCTCGGCGACCTCATCCACCCCGCCATCGCGGAACGGACCGGCCGAATTTTCAAGACCACCGGCGACGGTTTTCTTGCCTCGTTCGACAGCGCAATCGATGCCGTAGAGTGTGCGGTCGTCATTCAGCGACGCATCGCTGAGCGCGCCGCTCACGAGCCGCCCGACGAACGGATCGTCTTCCGTATCGGCATCAATGTGGGCGACGTGGTGGTGGAAGGCGATGATCTGCAGGGAGGCGGCGTCAATGTGGCGGCCCGCCTCGAGGCTGCGGCCACCCCCGGCGGCATCACCATCTCCGGCACGGTCTATGACCACGTTCGCGACCGACTGCAACATCCCATCGAGGATCTTGGCGAGATCAGCGTCAAGAACATTCCCTACCCCATCCATGCCTACCGGGTACACACTTCCAGTGACCCCGCATCGAGGCCCGCTGCGCCGCGCCGAACGGAGCGAGGCCCCCCTTCGCAACGCCGCGGCTTGCGGGTAAGCCCCGCGCTGATCGGTCTGGCGCTGGTGGCGATGGCGGGCGTGCTGGCGTTCTGGCGCCCCTGGGCCGTCCCCCCGGAATTGGTGGCAGCGCCAGACACCGAGCTCACCCCCGCGCAACAAGCCGCAGCCGCGGCAGGGCAAATCCTGTCGCCTCGATTGCCCCGCGCACCGGGCAGTGAACGGAACATGCTGCTCGTGCTCCCGTTCACCAATCAATCCGGCGATCCCGAACAATCTTATTTCAGCGACGGCGTCACCGAAGACGTGATCAACTCGCTTGCGCGGATCGCGGGCTTCACCGTGATTGCGCGCAACACGGCATTCACCTACAAGGGCAAGGCCGTGAATGCGCAGACGGTTGGCCAGGAGCTGGGCGTCCGCTACCTGCTCGAGGGCAGCATTCAAAAGCAGGGAGACCGCCTGCGGCTCAACGCACAATTGGTCGACACCACAAGCGGCAACACGGTGTGGGCCGAGCGCTTTGATCGCCGGATGGCCGATGTGTTCGTGGTCCAGGATGAACTCGCCGACCGCATCGTTGGCACCGTTGCCACGCAGCTTCGCCGTCGGGAGGGTCAGCGCGCGCTCGCTGCCAACCCCGAAACGCTGGATGCCCTTGACCTCACCCTGCGGGCGCGCCAGCTTCGCGGCACCAGCAATCGGGATGAAATCATCGAAGCCCGACGGATGCTGGAGCGGGCCATTGCGCTAGACCCCCGCTTCGTCCCGGCCTACACCCTGCTCTACGGTGTGATGAACCAGTTCTTCATCAACCGCTGGACCGCTGAATTCAACTCGCCCGCCACCACGCAGGCCATGCTTGATCTCGCGGGCAAGGCGGTGTCGATCGCACCGTCCGATCCCATGGCCCGCGCCACCTATGCAGAGAGCCTCACGCTGGTTGGCCAGCACGGAACCGCCGTGGCGCAGATCGAGTCCGTTGTGTCGAACACCTCCGCCGACACCGACCTCCTCAGACTTGCCGCCACCGTGTTTGCCCGTGCCGGTGAATTCGAACGCTCGGTAGCGATGATGAAACGGGTGCTGCAACTCGACCCGGCGACCACACCGGGCAATCTCGCCTCGCCACTGGCAAGTTCCCTTTATCTGCAAGGCAAATACGCTGAAGCGGCCGATTACGCCGGCCAGTGCGTGCGCCGCGCCCCCTCCAACATTCTCTGCAGACGCTGGTATATCGCCTCCCTCGCGCAACTGGGCAAGCTCGAGGAGGCGCGTCGCGAGGTTGCTGAAATGATGGCCTTGAGCCCTGGGCTCACGGTAAGCGAGCAGTCACAGCGCATGGCGCGCAGCTACCGAGACCCAGAACACGTGCGCCATCACGCCGAGGGGCTCAGAAAAGCGGGAGTGCCCGAATGAGAATCGGTCAGTCGAGCACCAGTGCGCCACTGGTGTTGAACACCTCGCCGCTCACAGCCGCACAGTCATCCGACAGCAGGAACGCCACCTGGGCCGCCACCTGATCGGCACTGCTGAATCGCCCGAGCGGAATGGTCTTCAGAAGCCGGGCGCGCCCCGCCTCACCCAGTCGGTCGAGCATCACGGTATCCACCGGGCCGGGCGCAATGCAATTGACCCGGACGCCCGCACTCGCCCAGTCACGCGCCAGGAACCGGGCGAGATTGATGATGCCGGCCTTCGCCACCGCATAGGCGGCCCCCGATACCGCGCTGCCGCCGGTGCGACCGTTGGTGGATGAGAACAGCACCACCGCACCGCGCGAGGCCGCCAGATGGGGCGCCACCTCACGACAGAAAAGAAACGCGGAGTCGAGATTGACCGCCAGTTGGCTCCGCCACTCGGCAAGTGAACAGGCTTCGATTCCACCTGACCCCACGCGGCCCACGGTGTGCACGAGCCAGTCGAGACGGCCAAAGCGCTCGACCGTTCGCGAGACCGCCTCGGAGACATCGGCTTCAACCGTCGCATCGCCTGCCAGGCGAAAGATCCGCCGGCTGGAACGAGGCGCGAGGCGGCCAGGAACGTCCAGCGCAGCGATGCTCGCGCCGGCCGCGTGAAGCCGGGTGACGATTGCCGCACCAATGCCGCCCGCAGCGCCTGTGACCAGTGCCACCTTGCCGGTTGCGTGCCGCGCGGGAGACATTGCCATGGATCAGGCTCCCCGACGCGGCTTCCATTCGCCCGTTTCGATCGCGCCCCAGATGCCATCAAGCATGGCAAGCCGCTGACGGGCTGACGCCGCGACCGCTGCCACCGCCTTCCGCTGCAGCGCAGGCGTGTGCGCATACCGATAGGTGATCTCCAGGCCTTCGCCCTCGTGATGGGTGTCGTTATCGATATGAACCTGGAAGAACTCGAGGTCGTCATCGCTCATGCCCATCGCCCGGCACGCATCGACATAGCGAGGATAGAGTGTTGGAGTCTGCCCCTCCAGCGCAACCATGATGCCGGCCGCAGCCTCTGCGAGTTCGCGAAACGCCACCAGCTCGTAGACCCAGCTGCGCATCGCGCGCGTGCCGGGGAGAATCTCGCCGCGATCAGCAGCCTCGCGAACCCGGCGCGGCGATACGCCGCAAGCCTGCGCGAAGCGAAGCAGAAGATCAGGATGACGCTTGCCGGGCTGGTCGGGTACTTCTTCACCGATCAGGTTTTCCAGCATGTGCCGTCTTGCGTCGAGATCGGGCAGCCGGCAGAAGAAGTGGCCAAACTGTTGCGGGATGAGTTCGATGTAGTAGTAGTGCTGAATTGCCCAGAACCCGAGCTGGGCGCGCGTCAGCCTGCCATCGGCCCAGGCAAGTGAAAATGGATGCGCGCCCGAATGGCGCTGCGTACGGGCGGCAACGAGCGCTTTCGAAAACGCTTGTCGGTTCATCGATTTATCCATTTGCATCCTTCATCGCTTGACAGTTCGATCGGGTGGCTCGTATGCCCGCCAGTCCTATCGGATCTGACTTCCCAGGCGCTTGACCACCTCGCCGTAGCGGCGATGGTCGGCGGCGATCTGCTGGGCCATGCCCTCGGGTGTGGAGGTGACGATATGTGCGTCCTGGCCGCCGATCGAGCCGGTCACCTCGGGTGAACGCGCGGCCCGAACCAGTTCAGCGTTCAACCGCGCCACCACCGCGTCGGGAACCTTCACCGGAACGAAGAAGCCGAACCACTGGTCGTATTCGACATCGCGAATACCGAGCTCGGCCAGCGTTGGCACCTCCGGCAGCATGGCGGAGCGTTTCGGTCCCGCATAGGCAAGCGCCTTCAGGCGGCCCTCCTTCAAAAATGCCTGGGCCGACAGGTACGACGAAAACAGCACGTCGATCCTGCCCCCCACCGTCTCGGTCACTGCCTGCGCCGCCCCTTTCATTGGCACATGCACCATCGGCGCACCAGCCACCTGCTGAAACATTTCGCCCAGGAAATGACCGGCTGTCCCGGTGCCCTGCGACGCGAAGGTGAGTCCACCCTGGCGCGACTTGGCGAGCGCAATCAGTTCCTTCACGTTGTTGGCCGGCAGCGACGCTGGGACGACCAGGATGCTGTGGAATGAAAAAAACGAGGTGACGGGCCGGAAATCACGGTTCGCGTCGAACCCGACCTGCGTATTGAGGTGCGGATCGATGGCGTGGGTGCCGACGTGGCCTACGAACACGGTGTAGCCGTCGGCTGGCTGCGAGAGAACAGCCTGCGCAGCAATCGCTCCCGCGGCGCCTGGCCGGTTTTGCACGATGCTCGGTTGACCCGTGTGCTCGGACAGCTTCTGCGTGATCAGCCGTGTGACCCGGTCTGTGGATCCGCCCGGCGGAAATGGCACCACGATCGTGATCGGTTTGGCCGGAAAGGCGGGGTCGGCGAATCCGGGCGACGCAGCCGCGAGCAACACCAATGCGGCGATGAGTCTTGGAACGAATGACACGTTATTTCCTCCGTGCAACAGGCGATTTCGGGCATCAGCACCCGGCGAGTGCCAGCGGTGATGGTAGCCGAGCCGGGGAGCAATGCGCCACCGCACTTGGCTCGCGCCAGGCGCTGACCAGTCCGCGGACAGCGCAGCCAAGGGCAGCCTCCGGGTTGCTGCCCGTCAGCGAGTCGCGCCCATTGACGGCCCGCCGACAGTTCGCCTGGCACGCAGGTTGCGTAACAGCGTCACCCGCCCGACTTCCGGCCGGGTACGAAGCATCGCAAGTCCCATTGGAGGACGATCATGCAAGATGTAAAACGTCTCTCGCGCGCACTGATGATTGTGACCTCGGAAATTCTGACGGTGACGCTCGCTGGCGGGCTGATACTGATGTTTTTCCCGATCACCTGGATGCAATCGCTGGGCCTTGTCTGACCGCGCCCGGCTGAACACGAGACACGCCGGGTCACCGGCGAGCAAAGCCGCTAGACTGTTGGCCTCATCCGCCAACAGGAGACCGACATGCCCAACCAGGCGCGACGTTCCGTCGTGATCGGATCGGCATCTGCGCTCGCAAGCCCGTGGCTGTACGCCCAGGCCTACCCCAGCCGCCCTGTCCGCATCATCGTTCCCACCACCCCGGGCGGCGGTTACGACAACCTTGGGCGCCTGGTCGCCGAGCGTCTGTCACCCGAACTTGGCGTAGGCGTGGTGGTTGAAAACCGGACCGGAGGCGGAACCCTGGTGGGCACCCAGGTGGCTGCTGCTGCTGCCCCCGACGGCTACACACTGGTGGTGGGCGGGCTCGCCAACATGGCGCTCAACGCCGGGCTCTACAAGAATCCGCAATACAACCCGGCCACCGATTTCATCCCGATCACCCTGGTCGCAAGTTTCAGTTACTGCCTGGTTGCACGCCGGGATCTGCCCCAGAGCACGCTCGCCGAACTGCTCGCCTACGCTCGCGCAAACCCCGGCAAACTCAACATGGCAACCGGCGGCACGGGCTCGGGCCAGCACGTGGCAGCGGTCATGCTGCGACGTCTGGGCAACATCCAGATGGTCGAGATCCCCTACAAGGGCGCGCAGGCCGCCTACACCGACCTGGTCGGCGGTCGCGTCGATCTCTTCTTTGACAACACCACGACCGCGCAACCGCTCATCGAGGCAGGCCGGATCAAGCCGATTGCCACCTCGGGCTCGCAGCGCGACAAGTCGCTGCCGGGTGTGCCCACCGCCACCGAGGCGGGGCTGCCGGGCATGGTGCTCGAAAGCTGGCTGGGCATCTTCGCCCCGGCCCGGACCCCGCCGGCCGCGGTCAATCGGCTTCGTGAGGCGATGAGCCGGGTGGTGGCCCAGCCCGATCTTCGCAAGCGCCTGGAGGACGGTGGCTGGCGCATGCTCGACCAGGATGCTGCCAGCACCGAGCAGTTCGTCCGCGCCGAAGCCGAGCGCTGGCCCACTTTCCTCAGAGAAGCGGGGATCAGCGGTGAGTGACGACGCACAGAGCATCGAGCGGTTGATTCGCGCCTGGGCACTCTGGCGCGACACCCGGCAGTGGGACCTGCTTCGCACCTGCTATTGGCCAGGCGCGCGGGTTCGGACCACCTGGATGGAGGGCACGGCCGAGGAATTCATCGAGGCGTCCATCCGCTCGGCCTCCAACCCGAACGCGCCGCTCGCGCAGCACGCGCTGGGCGGCACCACCGTCAGGGTGAACGGCGATCGCGCGTTGGCTGAAACCCGCATGACGCTTCTGTTGCGCGCACAGGTCGACGGGGTTGACGTCGACATCACGGCATGGGGTCGGTTTTTTGACCGGCTCGTCTGCGCTCAAGGGGAATGGCGAATCGTGCAGCGCGACCCCATTCACGAGAAAGACCGTCTTGATCCGGTCGACCCCCAGGCAAGCCTCAAGCTGGATTCCTCAAGGCTTGCCACGCTGCCGCGCGCTTACCGGCATATCGCCTATGTGCAGTCGCAAGGGGGCGCGCGCATCACGCCCGACCTGATCGAACACAACTCGCCCGCGCAACAGGCGCTCTACGAGGCCTGCACCACCTGGCTGAACCGCCGCTAGCGCTGACCCGCCGCGCGCCGTTCAGCCAAGGAAGCGTTTTTTGAGGGAATCCGCGGCCGAGGCAAGCAGCGACGCGTCCGAGCCCACGGCCACAAACTGCCCGCCAATCTCGAGAATGCGCCGCGCGTCCTGTTCGTGCGAGGTCAGAAAGCCTGGCGCCCGTCCCGCGGCTCGAATGCGCCGGATTGCCTCTTCAATTTTCGGCCAGACGTCGGGGTGGTGGCGCTCGCCCACATGCCCGAACGATGCGTGCAAATCGGCGGGTCCCACGAAAATGCCGTCCACCCCGTCCACTGCAGCGATTGCTTCGATCTGGTCCAGCGATGTCACGGTCTCCACCTGCAGCAGGATGCACAGCTCAGACTCCGCACGCTGCGGATAATTCTGGATACGCCCCCAACGCGTGGCGCGCGTGGTGCCCCCCACCCCGCGAATGCCACGTGGCGGATAACGCATTGCAGCCACCGCCGCCCTCGCCTGTTCGGCGTTGTCGATCATGGGTACAAGCACCGACTGGGCGCCGATATCGAGCACCCGCTTCAGCATGACGGCGTCGTTCCAGGGCACCCGTACCACGGCATGCGTGGGATAGGGCTGGGCGGCCTGCAGCTGGCAAAAGAGCGACTCCAGATCGTTGGGTGAATGCTCCATGTCGAGCAGCATCCAGTCGAAGCCTGCGCCGGCGAGCAACTCCACCGTAAGACTGGATGACAGCGTGGACCACAGGCCGATCTGCGGGCTACCCGCAGCGAGCGCGTGCTTGAAGGTATTACGGGGAAGTTCCATATGCGGCTCCGGTCAGAGTGTCGATGGCTGCAGCACCTGTTCCGATCGTAGCAGCTTGAGGCTTGACGACGCAGGCATGCATGTCCACGATCGACACACCATCATTCGGGGCGCGAGGCTGCAATGAATCGAGATCACGATGCAAGCGGATTGTCCCGGCAACTGCCGGGCGCGAGAATTCTCCCGACGCTCCTGATCATCAGCCTCGTCTGGATCGCGCTGCACACCGGTTTCGCATGGTCGCAGAATGCCGGCACTGCAACGACCCCGAGCGCAGGGTCGCCAGGCCCTGCCGACATAGCAGGTGTGGTCACTGGGGCTGCCGGACCCGAGGCCGGCGTCTGGGTGATCGCGGAAACCTCCGACCTGCCCACCCGCTTCACACGAATCGTGGTCACCGACGATCACGGCCGATATCTGCTGCCCGATTTGCCGGTAGCCAACTATTCGGTCTGGGTGAGGGGATACGGTCTGGTCGACTCGCCCAGGCTGACCGCCAAACCGGGGCAAACACTTCACCTTCGAGCCGTTCCCGCGCCCGACGCAGCGTCAGCCGCCCACTACTACCCGGCAATCTACTGGTACACCATGATGAAGATTCCGCCGCCCGAAGCGTTTGGCGGATCCACCGATATCCCGAAACAGATCAGCCGCGGCGACTGGTTGCGGCAGATGAACAACGTCGACTGCATCGGCTGTCATCAGCTCGGCCAGGCCTCCACCCGGACCATCCCCGCGCAGCTGGGGCACTTCGCATCGGGTCAGGAAGCATGGGTCAGGCGGATTCAGTCGGGTCAGTCGGGACACTCGATGACGCTGCGCATCGCCGGCCAGTTTGGCGGCGCGCCTTTCCGTTATTTCGGCGACTGGACAGACCGTATCGCTAGGGGCGAATTACCGAAGCATCGTCCGGAGCGCCCGCAGGGTGTAGAGCGGAACATCGTCATCACCTCCTGGGAGTGGTCTGACCCCGACAAATATCTGCACGATCTGATTTCCTCCGATCGCCGCAAGCCCACCGTCAACGCATGGGGCCTACTCTACGGGTCTCCCGAGTACAGCACCGACAACATGCCGATTCTGAATCCGAAGACGCATGAGGTCACCACCTACAGGATGCCGGTGCGCGATCCGCACATGCCGGTTTCGCTGGGTCCTGGTCACGCGGGAGCGGTGGAGCCGATGCAGCCCTCTCCCTACTGGGGTGAGCGCATTCTCTGGGACACCCGAGCCAACAATCACAACGCGATGTTCGATCATCAGGGTCGCCTCTGGATGGCTGCATCGGTTCGGGCGCAGCCCAACCCTGATTTCTGCAAATCAGGCTCCTCGCATCCGTCAGCGAAGGTGTTTCCCCTGCAGCAGTCTTCCCGACAAGTTGCGATGCTTGATCCGAAGACCGGCAAATATCATTTTCTCGACACCTGTTTCGGCACCCACCATCCGCAGTTTGGTTACGACGCCGCACACACACTCTGGTTCAGCGGCACCGGCCAGGTGGCGGGCTGGATCAACACCCGCCACTATGACGAAACCGGAGATGCCGCAGCCGCGCAAGGATGGGCCCCGTTCGTTCTTGACACCAACGGCAACGGCAAACTCGACGAATGGACCGAACCGGGCAAACCCGCAGACAGCGCGCGCGACACCCGCTTCAATCCCGGATCCGGGCCCTATGCAGTCATGCCCCATCCTCGAGATGGCTCGATCTGGTATTCAAGCGGTACGTTTGCAGGCCGCGCCGGCTTTCTGCGATTTGACCCGGTCACCCGATTGAGCGAGTTCTACGCAATTCCCAAAGAGGCGCTCGGCATCCGCGGCGGCGATATTGATCTGGACGGCGTGCTGTGGGCTTCCATGTCCAGCGGACACCTCGGTCGGTTCGACCGTCGCCTTTGCAAGGGCTCCTTGAACGGGCCATCCGCCACCGGTGACCACTGCCCCGAAGGCTGGTCCCTGCACCGATACCCCGGACCGGGCTTTGATGGAGTACCCGACAGCAGCGCGGAGGCCAGTTACTACACCTGGGTGGATCATCACAACACGCTGGGTCTTGGACCGAATGTTCCGATCTCAACCGCCAATCTGAACGACGGCTTTGTCGCCTTCAAGGACGGCAAGATGGTGAGCCTGCGGATCCCCTACCCGATGGGGTTTTACGCCAAGGGAATGGACGGCCGAATCGACGACCCCGCCGCCGGCTGGAAGGGGCGCGGACTCTGGAGCACGAGCGGCGACCGCACGCCCTGGCTCATGGAGGGCGGAAAAGGCTCGCGGCCACGCGCGGTTCAGATTCAGGTAAGACCTGATCCGCTTGCGCGCTAGACGCCCCAGGGTCTACTTTTCGTCGTATTCGCGGGTGCCCGGCCAGGGGGCATCGGCAACATCGAACACCATGCCCTCGAAGCCGCGGAATTTGTCGGGGCGACGGTATTTGCCGTCATCCACGGGCTTGAGTTCCATCTCGTCGATGTACTGCTCGCCCCCGTTGGAAAACACGCGCTCCACAACATCGTCTGCGTCATCGGTGTAGACGCCGAAGTGGTGCAACCCCACGTAGTCCATGCCCTTGCCCAGCTGGTCGGTCTTGAATTTGAGCAGCACGATGTTGATCGAACCGTCGGTCACCATGTAGCCGCGCGCGCGCTCGTTGTCGAGCGCCTTCAGCTTTCTGAAACCAAAGGTGTTGGAATAGAACTCAAGTGCCTTGTCGGGGTCCTGCGTGGCAATGGCGATATGACGGATGCGGGCCATCGGGTCGTCCTTGGGTGAGGGCTTGATCGGGACAGCAATATCAGTCGAGTTTGATGCCCGCAGCGCGAATCACCTCACCAATGCGGGTCATCTCGCTCGCGATGAACGATTCGAATTCTGCCGCGGTACCGGGACGGACTTCGTTTCCCTGGTCGATCAGTTGCTGACGGAGTGCGGGTTCGGACAGGATGGTCGCGAGCGTACGGTTCAGCCGGTCGACGCGCTCCTTCGGAACACCGGCCGGGCCGAACAATCCAAGCCACGTGGTCATTTCGAAGCCGGGCAGCGTTGCCGCAATCGGCGCCACACCAGGAAGCGCGGGTTGAGAATCACGGCTTGCCACGCCAATTGCCTTCAGCTTGCCCGACTTGAGGAGCGGCATGGCTGTGATCGGTACATCAAAGTAGGCATCGAGCCGCCCCCCGATCAGGTCAGGGGCGATCTGTGCCGTGCCTTTGTAGGGCACATGATTGAGCGAGACCTTGCCCTGGGTTGCAAGCAGCACCAGCGACAGATGTGAAGCCGAACCGTTGCCGGCCGACCCAAAATTGAGCGGTGCGGCGCTGGCACGCGCAGCCGCCAGCAGATCGGCAACATTGCCGGCTGGGCTCGACGCGGACACCACCAGCATCATTGGCGAAGCAGCGATCAGGCCGATGGGCTGAAACGCCTTGGCAATGTTGATCGGAAGTTTGGTGTACAGGTGCGCGTTGACCACCTGCGTGCTGGTGTTGCCCAGCAGCAGTGTGTAGCCATCGGGCTTGGCCCCCGCCACGAACTGCTGCGCAATGGTGCCGTTTGCACCCGCCTTGTTTTCCACAATCACCGGTTGCCGAAACGCGGACTCCATCCGTACGCCGACCAGACGGGCCAGCACGTCGGCAATTCCGCCTGCCGCATACGGCACGATGATCCGAATGGTTTCGCTCGGAAAGGTATCCGATCGGGCCGCCGGTGCGGCAGCGATCAGGCCGAACGACGCAAGAACCAGTATCAGCGCGCGCATCAAAGTCTCCCTGGCAGGCCACAACGATTCGGTCGAGATGAGGACAACCTGCGGCTTCTCACGCATCGTCGCGCTCAATGCCGCAGAGTGTCAAGCGCTCATGGTTGCTAGAATCGGAATACCTTGAACTGGAGATCGATCGTGAGCACACCCCGTTTTCCTGCAATCCCGGACGACCAGCTGACGCCGCGCCAGAAGGAGATTGCGGCAAAAATTTCCGGTGGTCCTCGCGGCTCGGTCCGCGGTCCCTTTCTCGCGCTGCTTCACAACCCCGACCTCACCGATGTTCTTGAGCAGGTGGGCGAATATCTGCGTTTTCGGTCCACCCTCTCGCCCGCGCTGATCGAACTGGCCATTCTGCTCGTCGCTCGACACTGGACCTGCCAGTACGAATGGTTCGCTCATGAACGCATTGCGCGCACCCGCACTGATCTGCCCGACGGCATCATCCGCGCCATTCAGAGAAATGAAATCCCGCACGACATGAACGACGACCAGCGCGTGATTCATGATTTCGTGTTGGGCACGTTCCGTTGTGGCGCAGCCCCTGGCCCGGTCTATGAAGAAGCCGTAAGCCGCTTTGGCCGGGCGGGCGTACTCGACCTGGTTGGGCTCTGCGGCTACTACACCACGATTGCGTTCGTTCTCAATACCGGGCAGATCATGCCGCCTGAGGGTGCGCCGCCGCTTCGCGAGGCAGGCTGAGCACGGATGCCCCCGCGGCACCGGGTCTTCAGTCGGCTTCCGCCACCACCTGGTTGCGCAGCACACCGATCCCGGTGATCTCGATCTCGATCACATCACCGGGCTTCATGTTTTCCTGCTTGCCTTCGGTACCGAACCACATCACGTCCCCAGGGCTGATGGTGCAGTAGCGGGAGGTTTCGCTGATGAACGCTTCAGGCCGGAAGATCATGTCGGCAGTATCGAAGCTGTCCACCTGGCGGCCGTTCAACCTGATGATGGTTCGCATCGTGCGGTAATCAAGCCCGGTCACAAACCAGGGCCCCATGGGCTTGAAGGTGTCGCAATTCTTTGAGCGAAAGAAGGTGCGATCGCTCTTCTGCCAGCTGCGCTCACTCACGTCGTTGCCGATGGTCCAGCCCAGCACGCTGTCAAGCGCCTGCTCGGGCGACACCTTGCGGGCGGGCTTGCCGAACACCGCCACCAGCTCGCCCTCATACTGGAACTGATCGGTCGCATCGCGGGGCTTCACGATGTTTTCGCCATGGGCAATCAGCGCATTGTTGGCGCGATAACCAATCTCTGCGCGTGTGGGCAACTTGGGCGACTCGCCGATTTTCGCTGCCACTTCGCGGATGTGCCCTGCATAGTTCAGACCCGCGCAGAAAAAAGTGCCTGGCACCACCGGCACCAGCAGCCGCACCGCGTCGAGCGCAAGCCGCTCGGCCATTCGCTCATAACCGTCAAACGGCGAGCCGCGCACCGGCACCACCGAGTCATCTTCAACAATGCCAAACGCCGTCTTGCCGGACGCTTCGAATCTGCACCACTTCATGTCAGGTCTCCGTGAACCGCGCATGCGATGGAGGCACGCGGGCCCAGATGTTGAGAAACTCCGCGAGTTTAGCCTCGACCTTGTAGCGCGTGCGCTCGACCATGCCTGGGCAGACCGGGTTCAAGGTCAGGTCACTCAGCCCTTCAAGAGCATGGGGAGCCACATGGCGAGCCCTGGAAATGCCACCAGCACCGCAAGCAGCACCAGATCTGCTGCGATAAATGGCGCCACGCCCCGGTAGATATCGCGGATGGCAATGTGTGGCGCGAGGCCATGCAGCACAAACACGATGATGCCGATAGGCGGAATGATCATGCCGAGCTCCACCACCACCACATTGACCACGCCCCACCACACCGGATCAAAACCCATTTTTTCAATGACTGGCAGCACGAACGGCAAAGTAATGAGCATGGCTGCGATTTCATCGAAGATGGCACCGAGCGCGAGATACGCGATCAACAGGCAAGCCACGATGCCGATTTCAGGAACCGGAAGCTTGCCAATGAACCCGACCAGCGCCTCGGGTACCCGGGCGAGCGTGATGAAATACGAAAATACCGAGGCGCCGATGATGATCGTGTAGATCATTGCGGTGGCACTCGCGGTTTCGCGCAGCCCCTGCCAAACCGCCACCCAGCTCATGCGGCGACGGAGCACTGCAAACAGAAGCGACAGGATCGCGGCCACCGAGGCCGCCTCGTTGACCGTAAAGACGCCGCTGTAGAGCCCGGCGAAGATCGACGCCATCAGCACCAGCACCGGCGAGGCCTCGCGAAGCGCCTGCCACTTCTCCGACCGCGGTACGCGCCCGCTTACCGGCGCCAGACTGGGACGCCACCAGACGATCAGGCGGATGGCAAGCAGGTTGAGCGCCAGCGCGATCGCCGCCGGCACCAGCGCCGCGTAGAACAGGTCGAAGATATAGGTTTTGGTGACGACGCAGTAGAGAATCATGACGATCGAAGGCGGGATCAGCGCCTTCAGGGTCCCGCCAGCCGCGATGGTTCCAGCCGAAAACGCAGGCGAATAGCCCCGGGCCAGCATCTCCGGCAACGCCGCTTTGGCGAAGGTTGCGGCGGTGGCAGTGGACGACCCGCACACGGCTCCAAACACCGCGCAGCCGCCCATGGTTGAATAGGCGAGTCCACCGCGAAAATGACCAAACCAGCATGCCGCCGCGCGGTAGATGTCGCGCGAAAACCCGGCTGCGCTCGCAAATGTGCCCATCATCAGAAAGAGCGGCACGGTCGCAAGATCGACGCTTGAAAGCAGACCCGCCGATTCGCCTGCGAGCACAGTCATTGCGGGCCCCCATCCAGACTGCAGGGCATAGCCCACCACGCCCACAACGATCATTGCGATGCCGATCGGTATCTGAAGAAGGATCAGCACACAGAGGGCAAGGAGCCCTAGCCCGCCGATGGCGAGCGCGCTCACTCGCCGCTCCGCACTGCGTGTTCAAACCGACCGAGCAGACGACCGGCTTCAAGCACCACAACGATCACCTGTACTGCGAACGCCATTGCAAAAATGGCGCAGACCCCGTACCAGAACGGCGCAGTCGGAATCTTGAGGATCCAGGTGGTTTCACCCGCACGCGCAATCTTTCCGGCGAAGGCCAGGAACTGCCAGCCAAAGGTGGCCATCACCACTGCGGTGATGAGCGCAGCCAGTGCATCCAGCAGCCGGCCGGCTCGCGCCCCGAACACATGCGAGGCCAGCCGGATCGAGATATTGCTTCGCTCCATCAATCCGACCGGCAGACAGCAGGTGACCGCAAGCGCCACGGTCACCGCGGCGAGGTCACGAACCCCCTCGATGGGCTGATTGAGGAGCCAGCGCGCGAGCCCGTCGAAGAGCGTCATGAGCGCAAGAAACAGGAGCCCGGCGAGACCGAGCGCCGACAGCGCCCGGGTTGCCATCAGACCGAATCGCTCCAACTTTGACAGCCCGCCCCGCACCGCCTGGGCAAGCCCCGCCGCATCGTTCACAGGCGCCCCTTCATCAGCCACCCTTCATCGCTGGGGCGATCAGGTTCGGCGGGGCCTAGCGACCCGCCCGAACGTTGGCAAGTTCAGCCCTGACCAGCGCCAGCAGTTCCTTGTTTCGGGGACTCTTGGCGACCCACGTGTCGATCACCGACTGGAAGGCCGGCTGCATGGCATCGAGGTCGGCCTGAGAGGGGAACACCACCTTGCGCTTGGGATCGGCCTGCAACTGCTTCACAACCGACGCGTTGTAGCTGCCGATACCTTCGTTGAATCGCGCCGCCGTCCATTCCCCGCTGTATTTGCGGATCGCGTCCTGCGCGGGCTTGGGAAGCGAATCGAATTTCTTTCGATTCATCAGCATGGCGAGCGGCACCACCCCGAGACGGGTGAAATAGTGGGCGCTTGTGACTCGGGAGATACCGAAATCGACCAGCGGCGCGGGATGCGAGGTGGTGCCATCGATCGTGCCGCGGCTGATCGCCTCGGGCACTTCAGTGACGGGCATGCCGATCGCAACAGCCCCCAGCGCCTTGATGGTTTCGCTTTCAATTGCGCCGGAGGTGCGGATCTTCTTGCCCTTGATGTCGGCAATCGAATTGATGGCGGAGCGCGAATGAAGGCTGTAGGGCGCGGTCCCGAACAGACCGATCGGAAAGAAATCGTCGTAGCCGCGGATCTTTCCGCTGTTCACGAGCCGCGTGAAGACCAGTGTTGCTTCGCGCAGGTCGGCAAACACGCCAGGCAGTTCAAACACCTCGTTTTCCTGGAAGCGACCTGGCGTGTAGGACGCGATCACCCAGGCGAGATCGGCCACCCCATCCAGCACCATCTGCGCCTGCTGAACGGGACTTCGACCCAGGGCACCGTTGGGAAACAGTTCGATCTCGATGGCCCCGCCCGCCTCCTTGTTGACGGCCTCGGCAAAGGGCTTGAACACGCTCTGGAAGGTGGCTTCCTTGTCAGGCGAAAAAATGGCGAACTTGAGTTTGACGGTCTGCGCCTGAACGCCGGCACTGGCGCCCGCCATGACGAGCGCGGCCGCAGCACAGAATGCACGGATTCGGAATCGTTGGACGCTGGTGCCCATGGGTGTCTCCTCGTGAGTGTTGTGCGAGTCAATGTAGTGGATATTGAGGAAATGTCAACATTCAAGAATCGAATGCAATGAAACGCCCATCAGCGACATGCGGCTTGAAGCAAATGTCACTATTTGAGATATTGACGACCATGAATGCCCGTCTGTTTCCATGAGCAGCCTCGGCTCCTCCCTCGCGATCCTCAGCCTGTTCGGGCCAGACCGCCCCACGCTCAGCGCAGAGGCGATCACCGAATCGCTGGGCTTTACCCGGCCCACGGCGTATCGCTATCTGCGCGAACTGGTCGCGAGCGGCCTGCTGGTGCGGCTCGCGCCAGGCACCTACGCGCTCGGGCCGCGCATCATCGAACTCGACTGGCAGATCCGGCGAAGCGACCCGTTGCTGCGGGCCGGACTGTCCGTCATCCCCGACCTGTCATCGGCCACCGGTTTCGAAGTGAACCTGGTGGGCCGTTATGGCGATCACATCGTCACCACCCACCAGCAGCATGGGCTGGAGCGACTGCCGCTCAGCTTTGGGCGGGGACGACCGCTGCCGCCGTTTCGTGGCGCCGGATCGAAAATCATCGTTGCGCATTTTCCGCGTGCGCGGCTGCGAAAGCTCTACGACGCGCATCACGCCGACGCACGCGATGCCAAGCTTGGCAGTCACTGGGAAGAGGTCCGCCTGGCACTTGCCGCGATCCGCCGTCAGGGCTTCGCCGTGTCGCATGGCGAGTTGGACCCCGGCTACGTGGGGGTGGCAGCGCCCGTCTTTGCTGCCGACGGCGACATCCTGGGCAGCGTGATCGCTGCGCTGCCGCGCGAACGGCTTGCCGTCACCGACCTCGACCGACTGACTGGACGCATCCGCGCAGCCGGTCAGGCCATCAGTCTTCGGCTCGCCGAATTCGGCGACGCCCCCGATCACCACGAAGGCGTAACCTCCATCGCCCGATCAGCCGCGCGGAAACGCGCATGAGCCGAGACCACCTCCACGATGTGCTCATCATCGGCCTCGGTCCCACTGGCGCCACGTTGGCCAACCTGTTGGGGGCCATGGGGCTGGACACAGTGGTCATCGATCGCGAACCCGGATTCCTCGACCTTCCGCGCGCAGTGCATTTCGATGGCGAGGTGATGCGTGTGTTTCAGAACATGGGGCTCGCCGCTGCGCTGGAACCCCATCTTCGACCCTCCTCGGGCATGCAATATGTGAACGCCCAGGGGCTGCTGATGCTTGAAAGAAAGCCCGCCGCCACACAGGGACCGCAAGGCTGGGCAACCAACTATCTGTTCCACCAGCCCGATCTGGAAGGGGCGCTCCGCCGTGCGCTCGATCGGTTCGGCTGCGTCACGGTGCGAAACAGCGTCGAGGCGCTTGGCGTCACACAGCAGGCTGATCACGTCGCAGTCCGCGTTCGCAGCACTTTCTCGACGGGCACCGAAGAGACGGTGCGTGCCCGCTGGGTGGTGGGTTGCGACGGGGCACGATCCATCGTACGCGAGGTAATCGGCGGCCCGCTCCACGATCTGGGTCTGCACCAGGAATGGCTGGTGGTCGATGTCGAGCTGACAGGCGATGTCGCCCTGCCGCAGCCCACGGTGCAGTATTGCGACCCGGCGCGCCCGGCCACCTTCGTCAACGTCACCGGCCGCCGCCGGCGCTGGGAAATCATGGTGATGCCCGGCGATACGCCGCAGGCCCTCCTGGAACCCGCCAATCTCTGGACGCTGCTCGCGCCCTGGATCCGGCCAGACCAGGCGAGACTCGTCAGGTCGGCGCTCTACACCTTTCATTCGCTGATCGCCTCGCGATGGCGCGCAGGCCGACTGCTGCTCGCGGGGGACAGCGCCCACCAGACGCCCCCGTTTCTTGGACAAGGCATGTGTGCCGGCATCCGGGACGCGGCCAACCTCGCCTGGAAGCTGGCTGCCGTGGTGCGCGGCGAGGCTGCAGAGTTCATGCTGGACAGCTATGAAAGCGAGCGGCTGCCGCATGTTCGTGAATTCATCGAGACCGCCATGCGGCTGGGCGAAATCATTCAGACCACCGATCCGGCGGTGGCCGCACAGCGTGATCAGCGCTTCGCGCGCGAGGGCACCACCGAGATTGTCAACCTGTCACCCGCGCTCGGACCCGGTGCCCACACGGGGCACGCATCGGCGGGCGCCCTCGCGTCGCAGCCTCGCCTGGCAGACGGCCGTCTGCTTGACGACGCGCTTGCGGCCAACCGGTTTGCGCTCATCACGGCAGCGCCTGAAGCACTACGGGCATCGCCCGACGCACGCGCCGTGCTCGAGCGGCTCAATGCCTGCCAACTCAGCGATCCTGCGCTCGGGAGCTGGCTGCAGTCGCTGGGTGCGCAGCACGCGCTCCTTCGTCCCGATCGATATGTTGCTGCACTCGCCAATTCGGCCGCCGAGGTCGCGTCCTGGCCCATCAGCGGCTGGGGCTACTCACTCTGACAACACCGGGGAGACACCATGAACCGACAGCCGTTGAATCCAGTCACTGCGAGCGATCGCGCCGATTTCGATCGTGATGGCGTGGTTTGCCTGCGCCAGATGTTCGATCAGGACTGGATCTCGCGCATGAACGACGCGGTCAACCGGGTGATGGACGCCTCGCACCCGCTTGCCCGCCCGCGTGAGGTCACCCAGGCGATGGGTGGCAAGAGCGGCCGCTACCACATCAATTCATTTGTCTGGCACTGGGATGATGACTTTCGTGCGTGGGCACTCGAATCGCCGAACGCAGAAATCGCTGCCACCCTGATGGGCGCCGACCGAGTTCGCATGTTCTACGATCAGGTGTTTGTGAAGGAACCGAACACGTCGGAGATGACCGACTGGCATCACGACCTGCCGTTCTGGCCCATGCGCGGCAATCAGATCCTGTCGATCTGGGTGGCGCTCACCGACGTGGGTCCCGACAACAGTTCGCTCGAGTACATTGCAGGTTCCCACCGCTGGAACAAGTTTTATCGTGCAGCCATTCCCGACAAGGATCCGCGCTTCAAGTCCGATCTCGAGGAATGCCCCAACTTCAGCCTGTTGCGAAACGACCCCCAATACCGCTTTCTGTCATGGACCATGAAAGCGGGCGACTGCCTGGTGCATCACCCGCTCACCGTTCACGGCTCGGAAGGCAACTTCTCGCCTACCCGGCGACGCGCGGCGATTTCCAACCGCTACTTCGGCCCGGACGCCGTGTGGGACCCACGACCCGCCACCATGCGGGTGACAGGCGACCCCGTGCTGGAGGCCGGACGCCATCCTGCCGATGACAAGGTCTTCCCCATCGCCTGGGATCGGGCAACCGCGCAGCGCTCAGCCTAGGGGGCAGTGCGCCAGGCAAGGCCAGCGCGGGTGCCGCCTGCCACCGACCCTCGCGCAGGTCGATACTCGCACCCCACCCAGCCCTGCCATCCGCACTGCGCCGCAACCTCATCCAGCACCGCAAACAGATAGCGATAGTTGAGCTCGCCGACATCCGGTTCATGCCGCTCGGGCACACCTGCGATCTGCAAATGCGACACGCGTCCGGTGGGCAGCCACTGACGGATCTTCATCGCCACATCCCCCTCAACGATCTGGCAGTGATAGAGATCCATCTGCACACCCACGTTTGGTTCGCCGATTTCTTCGATGAGCGCATGCGCGTCATCCTGACGGCTGACGAAATAGCCCGGGTTGTCGCGCTGGTTGAGAGGCTCAATCAGGAGCGTGACGCCGAGCGGCGCGGCGCGACGCGCTGCCGCGCGAAAGTTCGCCACATACGTGGCGCGAAGCACCTCACGGGCGATCGCTTCAGGCATGATGCCCGCCATCACATGGACCCGCGGACAGGCGAGCGCCTGCGCGTAGATCAGCGCACGATCAATCGCCGCCAGAAATTCTGCCTCGCGTCCCGGTAAGCAGGCGAGCCCCTTCTCGCCTTGGGTCCAGTTGCCTGGCGGCGCGTTGAACAACACCTGCTCCAGCCCGTGTCGGGCCAGTTGATCAGCGAGCACCGCCGGCTCGTATTCGTAGGGAAAAAGGAACTCCACGGCCTCAAAGCCATCGGCCGCGGCAGCACCGAACCGCTCAATGAACGGCAGTTCCGGATAGAGCATCGACAGGTTCGCGGCAAATTTCGGCACAGCGCTTCCTCCCGTTACCAGCGTGCGCCAAATGCGCGGCGCAGATCGTCAATGGCCACCTCATCGAGCGGCGCCAACGGCGCGCGCGCAAGGCAGGCGAGCCGTGCGGTTTCCTCAAGTTCTTCCAATACAGCCATCGCAGCCGCCGGGCTGTCCTGCCAGACCGTAGGCCCCAATCGAGAGAGCATCACCGCCCGGATCGGCCGACCCGCGCGCCCATGGCGTTCGATCTGCTCGGCCACTTCGTTGGCAGCCTCGGGCGCGCCAGGACGGTGATAGGGCACCACCGGCACATGCCCGACCTTCATCACAAAGTAGGGCGTGATGGGAGGAAGCAGTTCGGCGCCGCATGGCGCGAGCGTGAGCGCCACGCAGTGCGTGCTGTGCGTGTGAATGATGCAGCGCGTGCCGGGGTCCCAGACGAGCGCGTGGGCATAGATGCGCCGATGCAGCACCGCGGTCTTGCTGGCCCGGTCGCCCGACAGCTGCTGCCCGTCCGGGCCAAGATGCGCAAGCGCGCCCGGATCGAGAAAACCCAGACAGGCGTCGGTGGGGGTGATCAGCAACCCGCCATCGTCGAGCCGCACGCTGATGTTGCCGGCCGTTGCGTGCACATAACCGCGATCGAAGAGGCTTCGCCCGACGCGACAGATTTCCTCGCGTGCGTGTGACGCATTCATGGTGATGCGCCAGCGTCGAGCACGGCAAAGGCGCGCGTGAAGAAATCATCGGCGCCGAAGTTGCCCGATTTGAGGCACAGATGCAGACCGTCACGCCGTCCAACCACCTGCGCCGCGTGGCACCACGGAACGCCCGGGTCGATCTGCGCACCGATCCGAAGCTGACGAATCCCCAGTGCCTGCACGCATGCACCCGAGGTCTCCCCGCCCGCGACCACCAATCGGCCGACGCCGCGCTCGACCAGCGCCACCGCAATGCGCGACAGCGCAGCCTCGACCAGGGCGCCCGCCGCCTCGACACCGAGTTGTGCCTGCGCATTGCGCACCGCTTCCGCGGTGGCACTCGAGGCAATCAGCACCGGAACCGATGACAGCCTCGCCGCGGCTTCATCAATCGCACGGGCAATCAACGGCTCGCCATCGGCGGCCAACTCGAGCGGGTCGAGCGCCAGCACCCACCCACCCTGGGACCGGAAATGCGCAACCTGCGCAAGCGTGGCAAGCGAGCAGCTGCCCGAAATCACGGCGGCTGTCCCTCGTGCTGCGGGCAGCGTGGCAGCAGCCGGCGAGGGCACAATCCCGACATTGGCCGGCAGCGCGATGGCCACGCCAGAGCCTGCGGTCATCAGCGGGGCATCGCTCAGCGCGGGACCCAGCCGGAACAGATCATCGTTGGAGATGGCATCCACCACGGCGATCCCCACGCCATCGGCCCGCAACTGCGCCATCCGCGCGCGAATCGCCTGCGGACCCTCCGCCACACAGCGGTAGTCGATCAATCCCACCTGACGGCGGCTCTGCGCCTGCATCACCCGAACCAGATTCGAATCCGTCATGGGCGTGAGCGGATGATTGCGCATGCCGCTGTCGCTCAGCAGCTGTTCGCCCACAAATAAATGCCCGCGGAATACCGTTCGACCGTTATCGGGAAACGCGGGCGTGGTTACAGCGAAATCGCAGCCGAGCGCGTCCATGAGCGCATCCGTCACCGGACCGATGTTGCCCCGGGGCGTGCTGTCAAAGGTTGAACAGATCTTGAAGTAGATCTGCCGCGCGCCAAGCGAGCGCAGCCATTGAAGCGCAGCGAGCGATTGTTCCACTGCAAGCTGGGGCTCGATGGTGCGGGATTTGAGTGCCACCACCACTGCGTCGACGTCGGCATCGAGCGGCTCGGTGGGTACACCGATCGTTTGCACGACCCGCATGCCCGCTCGCACCAGGTTGTTGGCAAGATCGGTTGCGCCGGTGAAATCGTCAGCGATGCAGCCGAGCATGAGCGCCGCTGTCACGTTCAACCCTTCAGGCTACACAGACGGGGTGGCGCTCACAAATGGTGGCGAGCACGGTATCGGGCTCCACCGACCACCAGTGTCGCGACAGGATCTCGACCTCATCGAAGCCGCTGTAGCCCGCCGCCCGCACGCGCCGTCCCAAAGCGCGCAGATCGATCACGCCATCTCCCAGCATGCCACGGTCAAGGAGCAGATCGCGTGTTTCCACCAGCCAGTCGCAGATGTGATAGGCGAGCAGCCGATCGGCGCCGGCGCGGGCAAGCGACTGGTCAAGTTCGGGATCCCACCACACATGGTAGGCGTCGACCGCAACGCCCAGCGCCGCAAC
Organism: Burkholderiaceae bacterium; assembly: GCA_049423065.1. Classification (GTDB taxonomy): domain Bacteria; phylum Pseudomonadota; class Gammaproteobacteria; order Burkholderiales; family Burkholderiaceae_E; genus SYIM01. The sequence continues at coordinate 49,869 of JBMSQB010000006.1, read as the reverse complement.
CGAGGCGCCGTTTCGAAGCGGCGCACGCTGCGGATCGATCTCGTCACACAGCTCAAGCGCCTGGGCAAGCGTGTTGATGCAGCATCGGTCGGCCGCATACATGGGATGAAGCGGCTCGATCGCAAGCGGCACCCCGGCCGCCCGCGCATGACCCAGGATGGCGGCAATGCCGTCACGCACCATGGCCCGCGCACCGGGCAAATCGCGCGACCCGACAGGCAGCCCCCCGCAAACCAGCACCAGACATTTCGCGCCCAGGGTGGCTGCGTCATCGATCGCGCGCAGGTTGTCCTCGATGGCAGCCTGGCGGCCTGCCTCGGTGGCTGCGGGAAACATGCCGCCTCGGCACAGACCCGTGACAGTGAGGCCATGGGCGCGGATCATGGCGGCGGCCTTCGCCGCGCCGAGCTCCGCGAGCTTGTCGCGCCAGGGTGAAATGCCCGGGATGCGGTGTCGAGCGCACGCCTCGATCATTTGCGCGAGGTTCCACTGCTCGCGCACCGTGGCGGTATTGAGCGACAGCGACGGAATCGATGTGGCGGCTGAATTCATTGGATGCCGTGCACGGCCAACAGTGACGACATCCTGCTGCAGGCTCGCTCTGGGTCGGTGATGAGCCCGGCCTGATCGGCCAGCCGGAAAATATCTGCGAAATGCAGAATGTTGCGTGTGCTTTGCTGCCCGCCCACCATCACGAAATGATCTTGATGGCCATTGAGCCAGGCCATGAACACCACGCCCGTTTTATAGAACCGGGTGGGCGCTCGAAAGATATGGCGCGACAGCGGAACCGTGGGCGCGAGAATGCGATGAAACCGCGCCAGGTCGCCCGCACCAAGCGCATCGAGCGCCGCCGCAGCCGCCGGCGCGATGGAATCAAAAATCCCGAGCAGGGCATCGGAATAGCCCTGCGCATCGCCCGCAATCAGCTCGGCAAAATTGAAATCATCACCGGTGTACATGCGGATGCCGGGGGCGAGCCTGCGCCGCATGGCAATTTCGCGGTCTTTGTCGAGGAGCGAAATCTTCACGCCATCAATCCGCGAGGCGTTCCGGTTCAGGACGTCCACCGCAACATCCATGGCGGCATTCAGGTCGGCATGCCCCCAATAGCCCGCCAGCGCCGGGTCAAACATGTCGCCCAGCCAATGAATGATGACGGGCTCCTTCACCTGGCTGAGCAGATGATCGTAGACCCGTCCGTAGTCATCGGGCGAACGCGCGCAGGCCGCCAGCGCGCGGCTCGCCATCAGGATCAGTTGGCCGCCCAATGCCTCGATCGCCTCGATCTGCTGTTCATAAGCTGCGATAACCTCGGCCACAGTGCGCGACGGGTCTGGTGAGAGATGATCGGTTCCGGCGCCACTCGCCACCCGCGCTGGCCCGCCATGCGGCGACGCGCCGAACGCACGCGCCGCGGCGATAGATCGCCTGATCAGTTCGAGCGAGTTGCCCCAATCAAGACCCATGCCGCGCTGGGCGGTATCCATGGCTTCCGCCACCCCAAAGCCCAGGCGCCACAAATGTTCGCGATAGGCAATGGTGCGGTCCCAGTCGATCGCGGGCTCGAGCCAGGGATCAACGCTTGAGAGCGGATCAGCCACCACATGTGCGGCTGCGTAGGCCGTTCGGTTCCAGCCTCGGACAGCGGGCGTCCAGGCTGGAACGCCGCTCAAGGTGTAGCGATCGAGAGCGCCCCCGTTAGTGGGCAGGATCAGACTGGGCATGGATGACGATCTCCACTCAGGCCGGCAAGGGACCGACGTCCACCCAACGCCGCTCGCGCCAGGACTGAAGCGCAGCCTCCACGAGCTGCACGCCTTTCGCACCCTCGCGCAGGTTCCAGCGGAACGCGCCCCCTTCCACGACATGTCGAAGAAAGAGCTCCCACTGCGCCTTGAAAGCGTTGTCAAAGACCACTGTATCGGGCACTTCCTGCCAGCCATCCATGAACTGAATCGGCTGCGGCAGGTCGGGATTCCAGACCGGCTTGGGCGTGTTGACCCGCGACTGCGTGCGACATCCCCGAAGCCCGGCGACCGCCGAACCGTGCGTGCCATCGACCTGCAGCGTCAGCAGATCGTCGCGACGCACGCGCACGGCCCAGGAACTGTTGAAATGCGCGATCACACCCGAGGCCAGCTGAAAGGTTGCATACGCTGCATCATCTGCCGTGGCGGTGTAGGGCTTGCCCTGTTCATCCCAACGCGTGGGAATGTGCGTGGCGCCCAGACAGGACACCGACCGCACCTCGCCGAACAGGTTGTCGATCACATAGCGCCAGTGGCAGAGCATGTCGAGAATGATCCCACCGCCATCCTCGGTGCGATAGTTCCAGCTCGGACGCTGCGCGGGCTGCAGATCACCTTCGAAGACCCAGTACCCGAACTCGCCTCGTACCGACAAGATGCGCCCAAAGAAGCCGGAGTCGATCAGCATCTTGAGCTTGAGCAGCCCCGGCAGCCAGAGTTTGTCCTGCACCACGCCGTGCCGCACGCCCGCCGCCTCGGCTGCTCGCGCAATACCCAGCGCGGCCTCCATGCTGGTGGCGGACGGCTTCTCGCAGTAAATGTGCTTGCCTGCAGCAATCGCCTTGTGGATCAGCTCGGGCCGCATCTGGGTGGTCGCGGCGTCGAAGAACACGGTGTCGGCCGGATTGGCGAGCGCCGCCTCGAGGTCGGTTCCCCATCGCAGTCCGCCATGCTGCGCGGCAAGCGCAGCCATGCGATCAGCGCCTCGGCCAATCAGGATCGGATCGGGCATCAAGCGCGTGCCATTGGACAGTGGCACTCCCCCCTGCTCCCGAATCGCCTTGATCGACCGGATCAGATGTTGGTTAAGGCCCATCCGGCCAGTGACGCCGTACATGATGATGCCAATGCGCTGGGCGTTGCTCATCGAGCACTACTCCTGAGATTGAATGGTTGGCTGCCCTGGCACTGCGACTCGCGCAGTGTGTCGCCCCCCGCAGGCGAGCGCCGCGCGATGTTAACCCGCCCGACTCAGACGGGAAAGCCAGCGCCTGCGCGAAGCGGAACCAGAAGCGGAATCGGTGCTTGTGGAGTGCGCAGGGGGCTCGGTAACATGACCCGCGGCTCACTCGCCGCTCCCCTTTATTCCGACTGACAGACCGTCGGTCACTGCCCGCGCACTTCAGGAGAATTTCATGCCCCGTATCCGGACCACTGTCGTTGGTTCCTACCCCGTGCCAGACTGGCTGGTTGCAAGCCCATCGGCCCAGGCACTCGCCGATGCAACGCGGGTGGTGATCCATACCCAGGAGCGGGCGGGCGTCGATCTGGTCTGCGACGGCGAACTCTACCGATTCGACATCAATCACCCCGAAACCAACGGGATGATCGAGTACTTCGTGCGGCCCATGGACGGCATCACGCAGCGCTTCACCTTCGATGACCTGATCGCCTATCGCAACACCTCGGGAACCCGGTTTCGAACCCGGCCTCCGGGCACCGTCACCGGTCCGGTGTCCAGTGGCACCCTCGATCTGCCGCTTGCCTGCGAAAGCGCGCGCAGGCTCGCCACCCACCCGTTCAAGTTCACACTCACCGGCCCGCACATGCTGGCCAAGACGCTCATTGACCGGCATTACCCCGACCTTCCCGCTCTGTGTGATGCCATCGGCGGCGTACTGGCCCAGCAGGTTGCACATTGCGAGGCTGATGTGATTCAGGTGGATGAAGCCAATCTTCCTGGCCATGCGGAGGAGTGGGAATGGGCGGCGGCCTCCATGAACCGGGTGCTCGATGCCGCGCGCTGCCCCACGGCCGTCCATCTGTGTTTTGGAAACTACGGCGGCCAGAGCATCCAGAAGGGTAGCTGGGACCGCCTGATCGGCTATCTGAACGCGCTCCATGTCGATCATGTGGTGATGGAATGCGCGCATCGCCCTGCAGAAGAGCTGGCTGCGTTTCGCGAACTCAGACCGGGCATCGGATTCGGTCTTGGGGTGATCGACGTGAAGTCCACCACGATCGAGTCAGCCGAAGACGTTGCCCGCGCGATTGAACGGGCAGCGGCCGTGCTGGGTGCTGATCGCATCCGCTACATCCACCCCGACTGCGGCTTCTGGATGCTCAAGCGGTCCATCGCTGACGGCAAGATCCGCTCGCTTGCAGCAGGCCGTGACTTGTTCGAGGGCATTCGCCGATGAGTCCAGGCAATTTTCCATCAGGCTTTGCCAGCGTCGCCGCGCTGGAAGACACGATGACCGCGCCCTCGCAGGCGCTGATCAACGCGCTGCGCGCAATCGATGGTGATCTGATCGTGCTGGGGGTGGGTGGCAAGATGGGTCCCACGCTTGCCCGCATGGCCAAGCGCGCGGCCCCCCAGAAGCGTGTGCTGGGTGTGGCCCGCTTCAGCGATCCGGCGATCGCCGCCCAATTGCGCGAAGCGGGCGTTGAGCCCGTCAGCTGCGACCTGCTCGATCGCGAGGCGATTGCAAAGCTTCCCAATCACAGGGATGGCGTCACCAACGTGGTCTTCATGGCCGGCCACAAATTCGGCGCAAGCGGCAATCCCGCCTTTACCTGGGCAATGAATGTTGCGGTGCCGTGGATGGTGGCCGAGCACTATCGCGAGTGTCGGATCATTGCCTTCTCAACCGCCTGCGTGTATCCATTCTTCCCAACCAGCGGCCCCGGCGCGACCGAGGCCGAGCCCGCCATTCCGCCACCTGGCGACTACGCCGCCTCCTGCGTGGGCCGCGAACGCATGTTCGAGCATGCATCGCAACGCTGGGGTACACCCGGACGGCTGGTGCGCCTGTCCTACGCAATCGACATGCGCTATGGCGTGCTGCGCGATGTCGCCGATGCCGTGCTCAACCGTCGCGCCATTGATCTCACCATGGGCTGGGCCGATGTGATCTGGCAAGGTGATGCCAACGAACAGGCGCTCCGTCTGCTCGCGCACTGCACGAGCCCCACCACCCCCATCAACATCACCGGCCCGGCGCACACCTCCATCCGGTGGCTGGCAGGCGAGTTCGGACGGCGCCTGGGCCGCGAACCCATTCTGACTGGCACCGAGGCGCCCACCGCCTGGCTGGTTGACACGTCGGCCTCACAGCAGTTGTTCGGATTGCCGAGCGTTCCGCTCTCCACGCTGATCGACTGGGTCGCCGACTGGGTGGCACGGGGCGGCGAAAGCCTGGGCAAGCCCACACACTTCGAAGCGCGCGACGGTCGCTATTGATCGCACCTGCCGACAACGCCCGGGCCGCGATGCCAGACCAGCCTGCAGTGCTGATCGAGCCCACGCTCGCCGATCTTGACGGTCTGCTCGCGCTCTCGGCGGCTGCGCACTGGAACCAGACCCAGGATGACTGGGCCTGGATGCTCGCGCACGGACGCACACGGGCACTCCGCGAGGACAACACGCTGGTCGCCTCGACGCTGGTGCTTCCATGGCCTGCGATCGCCCCTGCCCTCGCCCCTGCGCCCACCCATCCCCATCCTCCGCCCGCCTCCTCCCTCGCCTGGATCAGCATGGTGCTGGTGCTCCCGGCGCACCGCGGCAAGGGCCATGCAACCCGCCTCCTCGAAGAGAGCCTTGCATGGCTGCGCGAACCCGCGCAGCGTCACCTGCTTCCTGTGCTGGACGCCACACCCGCCGGCCGCCCGGTTTACTTGAAACTGGGGTTTGCAGACCAATGGGGCTTCACACGGTGGGAACACCGCACGCACCGCGGCGGGTTGCCGGACAAGGCGGGCGACACCAACGCTACGCGCCTGGACTGCGCCGCGAACCAGGCCCTGCTGGTGCATGAACTCGACCGGCTGGCCTTCGGTGCTGACCGAAGCCACCTGCTCGATGACCTGATGCGGCGAGCCCCGTCGCTCGCCCTGGTCGCAAGCGGCCGCCAACCGGCCCATGGCTTCGTGCTGGCCAGACCGGGACGGGTCGCGACCCAGTTGGGACCGCTCGTGGCTCGCGATTGCGCCTCGGCGGTTGAACTGGCGCAAGCGGCGCTGTCGCAGATCGATCGCGCCGTTTTTATTGACGTTCCAGACTCGCAGCGCGAGTTTGCCGCCTGGCTTGCATCAAAGGGCTTTGTCCCGCAGCGCCCGTTCACCCGCATGGCGCTTGGCTCACTCGGCCATCAGGCCCGGGCGGGCACACCGATCACCGTCTTCGCGGTGGCGGGGCCGGAACTGGGCTGACGTGGCACGCGCTGCCGCGTGCCTCATGTCAGCCCGCTCGCCGACCTTATTTGGTCATCCGCACCGAACGATCGAGAAACTCGTTGGTGTAGGCGCTTTTGACGTCAAACGGTTTTTCGATGCCGATGTAGTCGCGAACCAGCGCGTAGTCGTCCTGCATGCGCTTGTCCTCATGCACCCCCAGCGCCATCTCCCGCGAGAACTTGTCGCTCATCAGCACTTCCACCAGTGACCAGTTCACCAGTTCGTTATCGAACTTGAGCGCGCCGTTGGCATCGATCAGCGCCTGCACGCAAGGCTTTGGCTCCGCCACGCACGCCGCAAACGCACGCTGCGTCACTTTCACAAACTTGTCGACAGCCGGACGGTTCTTCTGCAGAAACTGCGGATTGACAATGATGGAATTGCCGTAGGGATTGAGCCCGGCGTCACGCCAGGCGAGAAACCCCATGTCAGCGCCGAGCTCGGCCTGAAACACATGGTGCAGGTTATAGAACGAGGTGGTGGCATCAATCGACTTGGCCTTGAGTGCCGACAGCTTTGCGTTGGCGTCGATGTTCACCCAGGTGACCGACTTCGGGTCCATGCCGTTCGCCTTGGCGAGCGCAGGCCACATGATGCGCGCGCCGTCTGCCGCCGGATTGCCGATACGCTTGCCGGCCAGGTCTTTCACCGACTTGATGCCCGAACTCTTGAGCCAATAGAGGCCCTGCGGCGAATTGGCATAGACGTTGAAGACCGCAACGGTCTGGGCGCCCTTGCCCGCAGCCACCAGTACGCCTGCCATGTCAGCCAGCCCGACCGGATTCGCGCCCGCGCCCACCTTTTGTGTGGACAGCGCCGACCCGCGACCCGGCTCGAGATTCACATCAAGGCCCTCTTTGGCATACCAGCCAAGCTTCTTCGCGTAGTAGTAGGGGGCGTGATCGCCACCCGGCACCCAGTTCAGAACGAAATCAATCTTGGTCTGCGAAAAAGCGGAACCGGCGGCGAGCGCCGCGGCAACCAGCAGCGCCGCGCGGGTGGCGGCAAGGCGTTGAATCATGATGAGTCTCCCTGTTGTGATGACACGTGTAGGCCCGTGCGCGCCGTCTCGTCTCATCATAGAACATTGACGCCTGTCCGGCCATCGATCAAGATCCCCGCCGTCTCGTCTGATTGCAGCCCACTGCCGTGCACCGATCCCAGCTTCCCGCCGCCATTGCCCAATTGCTTGCCGAGGGCACGGTCATTCCCGCCCACCCGCTCGCGCTCACCGCCGAGCGCAAGCTCGACCGCAGGCGGCAGCGTGCCCTCACCCGCTACTACGTCGAGGCCGGCGCCGGAGGGCTGGCGGTCGGCGTGCATGCCACGCAGTTCGCGATCCGCGAACAGGGCCTCTACGCGCCCGTGCTCGAACTCGCGGCGCTCACCGCAAGGCGGCATCTCGAGGAGATGGCCGACACCAGGCCACTCGTCATGATCGCCGGGCTCGCAGGCGACACCCGTCAGGCCATCGCCGAGGCGCGAACCGCGCTGTCGCTCGGCTATCACTGCGGCATGCTGTCGCTCTCGGCCATGCGGGGCGCGTCTCAAGATGCCCTGATCGCGCACTGCGAGGCGGTCGCGGCTGAAATCCCGCTGGTGGGCTTCTATCTTCAGACTGCCGTCGGCGGCATCGAGCTGCCTGCCTCGTTCTGGCAGCACTTTGCCGCCATCGACAACGTGGTGGCCATCAAGGTGGCCCCCTTCAACCGCTACCGGACGCTCGATGTCGCACGCGGCATTGCGCTCGCCCGGGCAGAGGATCGCGTAGCGCTCTACACCGGCAATGACGACCACATCGTGCTCGACCTGGTCACGCCTTTGGCGGTCCGCCGTCCAACAATCGACGGCGCCGGAATCGAAGAGGTGAGCTTGCCTGTCCGGGGCGGGCTGCTCGGTCACTGGTCGGTCTGGACCCATGCGGCAGTGAAGCTCTTCAGGCGAATTCAACAGGCGCGTCGATCCCCGCAGATCGATGCCGACCTGCTCGCGCTCGATGCGCGGGTCACCGACTGCAACGCCGCACTTTTCGATGTGGCCCACCAGTTCGCTGGTTGCATCGCTGGGTGTCATGAAGTGCTCAGGCGCCAGGGGCTTCTCGCGGGGATCTGGTGCCTGGACCCGAACGAAACGCTGTCTCCGGGGCAGGCCGAGGCGCTCGATCGGGTGTGCCGCGAACATCCGGATCTGATTGATGATGATTTCGTGCGAAGCCGGCTTGATCGCTGGCTTGCCGACTGAGGACGATGATGAACGCACTCGACTCGCCCGCCACCCGCTGGACCTTCGCCATACTCGCCCATCTCGGACTGGTGTTGGCGTGGTACCTGTTCGTCGAAATCGGGCAGGTTCCAAAGTTCGTGATGCCCTCACCCCAGGCCACGCTCGATGCACTCATGAATCCCAACTACAGCTGGTGGACCAATATTGCCGTGACGGGCACCGAGATCTTTGGCGGCTATCTGATCGCGCTGGTCGCAGGCGTGCTGCTCGCGCTGGTGTTCACCTGGTCACGTACGCTGGAAGCGCTGTTTCTGCCGCTCCTTGTTACCCTCAACATGATCCCGAAGGTGGCGCTCGGGCCGCTCATCATCGTCTGGTTCAAATACGGCGTTTTTCCCAACACACTGATGGCTTTTTCGATTGCGGTTTTCCCCATCCTGCTCACCACCGCACGTGGGCTGCGCGAAATCGAACCCGAGCTCCTTGATCTGGTGAAGTCGCTCCGGGGGTCGCGCTGGCAGGTGTTTGTGAAGATTCAGCTGCCGGGCGCTCTGCCCTACATTTTTTCTGGCATGAAGGTGGGATCGATTCTCGCGGTCGCCGGCGCCATTGTCGGCGAGTTCCTGGGCTCCGACAAAGGCCTCGGTTACCTCATGCTGCAGGTACAGGTCACTCTGGACACGCCTGCCATGTTCATGGCGGTCATTCTGATCACGATCATTGGAATGTTGCTGTATGGTCTGGTTCTGTTGCTTGAAAAACTGATGGTGGTCCGCGATGCCCGGGTGGCGTAAGCCCGGTGCACGGAACCCCTGCCCGCACAACCTTCAAAGGAGACTCGTCATGACCCCTCGTCGTTCGTTTCACTCGCGTCTGCTCAATGTGGCCATCGCGGGAATCACGATGATCGGTGTGGCACCGGCCATCGCCCAAACCGAGATCAAGTTCGGCCATGTGGGCGAACCGGGGTCGCTCTATCAGGTCATTGGCGATGAATTCGCGCGGCGCGCCAACGTGCTGCTCGCCGGCAAGGCCAAGGTTGTGGTCTACGGCAGCAGCCAGTTGGGCGGCGACAAGGAGATGCTGCAAAAACTGCGTCTGGGCACGCTCGATCTCTCGCTTCCCTCAACGATCATGTCGTCCGAGGTGGATCTGATCGGCATGTTCGAGATGCCCTACATCGTGAAAGATCGTGCGCACATGGCACGTATCGAGAAGGAAATTTTCTGGCCGGATATTGCACCCGCCGTCGAGAAGAAGGGCCTCAAGGTGCTTTCCGTCTGGGAAAACGGCTATCGCCACCTCACCAACAACCGACGTCCCATCACCGTGCCGGACGACCTGAAGGGCATCAAGCTGCGGGTGCCCGAGGGCAAATGGCGCATCAAGATGTTCCAGAACTATGGCGCAAGTCCAAGCCCGATGAAATTTTCGGAGTTGTTCACTGCGTTGCAGACCGGCGTGATGGACGGTCAGGAAAATCCGTTCACGCAGATTCACTCCTCCAAGCTCCACGAGGTGCAGAAATTTCTGTCGCTGTCGGGCCATGTCTACAGCCCCGCCTTTCTCACTGCAGGCCTCAAGCGGTTTTCCGCTCAGCCCGAGCCCATCCGCACGGCGATCGAAACCGCAGCCCGCGAAACACAGGCTTTCGTCTACGAAACTGCCGCGCGCGCCGAGAAAGAGCTGCTGGACAAAATCCGCGCGAGCGGCATTCAGGTGAATGAGGTCAACAAGGACGCCTTCATCGCCGCCAGTCGGAGCACCTATGAGGAGTTCGGCAAGGAAGTGGCAGGCGCCAAAGCGCTGATCGACAAGGCCGTTGCCTTGGGACGCCCCTGACCATGCACCCCACCGCCGCACCCTCGCACCCCCTGGTCCGATTCCGCGAACGCTATGCGCTTGGCCTCGAGCGCCTGGTCATCCTTCTGATGGTGGTCCTCGCTGGCGAAGTCGTGCTGGGGGTGTTCATGCGTGCCATTGGGCGCCCGCTCGTCTGGTATGACGAAATGGCATCGGTGCTCCTCGCCTGGCTCACCTTCTATGGGTCGGCGCTCGCCTCGGCCCGACGCGCGCACATCGGCTGCCCGGAGTTGGTCGACCAGTTGTCCGCCGGGCCACGCCGAGCCCTCGCCCTGGTATCCCAGATCATGGTGATCGCGTTTTTCGCGCTGGTCGGATGGGTGGGTGCAGACATTCTGCCGGTGCTCGCGGACGAAATGCTGGTGAGTGTGCCGTGGCTCTCGGCAGCCATGGTGCAGTCGGTGATTCCAGTATCGGCCGCGCTCATTCTGGTGGCCGAGTTCCTGAACCTCATCGACCTGATTCGCGCCCAACCCGCCGATCGAACAGCTTCGTCGCTCGCCGACGGGCTCCACTAGCCGGGAGCACTTCATGGGCACCATGTTCCTTTTGTTTGCGGCGGTCCTGCTCCTGGTTCTGATCAACGTTCCGATCGCTGTGTCGCTGGGCATCGTCTCGGTCACCGCCATGCTGGTCACCCAGGGAACCGATTCCCTGCCCAATGTCGCCCTGGTCATCTACAACGGCGCCACCAACTTCCCGCTCCTCGCCATTCCGTTGTTCATTCTGGCGGGCGCCATCATGAACGCCTCAGGTATTTCACAGCGCCTGATCGCGTTTGCCGGTGCGCTGTTTGGCTGGGTTCGGGGGGGCCTTGCGCATGTGTCGATCGGCGCCTCGTTGTTCTTCGCCGAGATCTCGGGCTCGGCGGTCGCCGACGTGGCCGCGCTGGGCTCGATCCTCATCCCGGGCATGAAGGAAAAAGGCTACCCGGCCCCCTATGCGGCAGCCGCGATGTCGTCGGCCGCAACGCTCGCAGTGATCATTCCGCCGTCCATTCCCATGATCCTTTACGCGGTCATGGCCGAAGCCTCTGTCGTTCAGCTGTTTGTCGCCGGGATCGTGCCCGGCCTCATTGGCGCCTTCGGGCTCATGCTGATGGCAAGCTGGCTCGCGCACCGATACAACCTGCCCAGCGACGAACGCTTCTCGCTCGCTCGCGTAGCACAAACCGGACGCCGCGCGTTCTGGGCGTTTCTCCTTCCCATCATCATTCTGGGGGGCATCTTCGGCGGTATCGTCACTGCCACCGAAGGCGCAGCGCTCGCAGTCGTTGCTGCGCTGTTCGTGGGCCTGCTGATCTATCGCGAGCTCAACCTCAAGACATTGCGCGCCGCCATTGTCGAGGGCGGCATCCAGACCGCCGTCGTGATGTTGCTGGTTGCCACCAGCGCGCTCCTGGGCGCCTATCTCACCGAAATGCAGTCGCCCCAGGCGCTCGCCCGCGCGGTGTCCGACTTCACGAGCAACAAGTGGCTGGTGCTTGCGCTCCTCAATGTACTGTTTCTGTTCCTGGGCATGTTTCTGCATTCTGCTGCCGCCATCATTCTGGTGGTGCCCATAGTCATGCCACTGGTGCGCGCCGCAGGCATAGACCCCGTCCATTTCGGGCTGATCGTCACGATCAACCTGGGTATCGGTCAGCAGACACCGCCGGTTGCCAGCGTGCTGATGGTGGCAAGCTCAATCGCCCGCGCCTCGGTGTGGGATGTCACACGGGTCAATGTCTGGTTCATCGGCGTTTTGCTGGTGGTGCTGATGCTGGTCACCTACGTGCCGATCACCGGTATGGGTCTGGTCGAAGCGTTTTACCGCTAACCACGCGGCGCGGCCCGGCCGCGCCGCCATCCCAGCCAGCCCGACACGCTCCACACCAGGAGCACCAGCACGGCAAGGCCCGCCGCGATCGGGCGCTCCACGAAGGCAAGCAGGTTGCCATCGGCCTTGATCATCGAGCGGATGAAGTGCTCTTCCAGCATGGTGCCAAGCAGCATGCCCAGAATCGCTGGTGCGATCGGGAAGCCGTGGGTTTCCAGAAACCAGCCGATCAACCCGGCCGCCACCAGAATCCAGAGATCAAAGGGCGAGTTGTTGATCGCGAAAGCGCCCACCACGCAGAACAGCAGAATCACCGGCATCAGCAGGTTTCGTGGCGTGCGAAGCAGCCTCGAAGCCACCTTGATGCACAGCCAGCCGAGCGGCAGCATCAACAGGTTCGCAATGATGAACAGCAGAAACACCGCGTAGATACTCGACGGGTTGTTGATGAAGATCGTCGGCCCGGGGTTCAGGTTCTTCATGTAAAGCACACCAATCACAATCGCCGTGATCGAGTCGCCGGGTATGCCGAATACCAGCGCTGGAATCCAGGCGCCCGCGAGTGCGCTGTTGTTGGCTGCTCCCGCTTCCACCAGCCCTTCGGGATGCCCGGTCCCGAATTTTTCCGGCTCTTTCGAAAAACGCCTGCTCATTGCATACGACATCCAGGCCGCAATATCGGCCCCCGCGCCAGGCAGGGCGCCAATCACCGTGCCGAGTGAACTGCCCCGAAGCGTCTGCACCGGATACCGGCGAATCATGGCGCCCATGCCACGAAACACCGAACCCACCTGGCGACTGACCGCGGCGAGCGGATTCGCGTCCAGGCTGAAGCGAAGCACCTCGCTCACGGCAAAGAGGCCGATCATTGCCGGAATCAGGCTCACGCCGCTCAGCAGATCAGGCGAATCAAACGTGAACCGGGGGTGGGCAGCCGGATTCTCAAGCCCGACACAACCGAGCAGCAGGCCGAGGAACAGGGTGATCATGCCCTTCAGCGGCGCATCGCCACTCACAAATACGGCGCAGGTGAGACCCAGGAGCACCAGCCAGAAATACTCGAACGAGCTGAATTGCAGCGCCGCGGCGGCAAGGGCTGGCGCCGCCAGAATGAGTACCGCGGTGCCGAACAGCCCGCCTATTACCGAAAACACCAGCGACACACCCAGCGCTGTCTCGGCGTACCCCTTGGTCGTCATGCGATAGGTTTCATCGACATACGCTGCCGATGCCGGCGTACCAGGAATTCGCACCAGACACCCGGGAATGTCGCCCGCGAAAATGGCCATGGCGGTCGCTGTCACCATGGCCGCAACCGCCGGAATCGGCGGCAGAAAGAACGTGATGGGCACCAGGAGTGCGGTGGCCATTGTGGCGGTCAATCCCGGCACTGCTCCCACAAAGAGGCCAAACAGCGAGGCGAGCACCATCACGACCAGGGTCTGAAGGTTGAACACCATCTGAAAGGCGGTCCAGAGGGCGTCGATGTCAGCGCTCCGGTGATCGGGATCGGGTCACCATACCCACCCGGACAGCAAGCCCCAGGGCAGCGGCACCTTGAGGAGCTTGTAAAACGCGGTGTGAACCACCAGGGTCGAGACCGCTGCAACCGGCGCGATCCAGGCAAGCCGGACCCGATAGGCCGCAAACAGCACGCACAGCATCAGGAAGGCCGTGATGATGAAACCCAGCCTGTCCACCCAGGCCACATAACCGATCAGGGTGGCCACGGTTGCGGCAAAGGGCAACCAGCGGCGCGCGGCCGGGCCCGCGAGACCTGCAGAGGCGGGGTCGCCTCCCTCCCCAGCGTTCCCGCTGAACGCGGCCGCCCGCCTGCCGGATCGAAATGCCGATGCGATCAGCAGCACCGACGCCACGGCCAGACCCGCAGCAATCAGCCCCGGAAAGAGCGCCGGGCCATAAGGCTGGCCTGGCGCAGGCGGGAAGTCGCGGATATGCCAGAGCACCGCGCCCGCAAGCGCCAGGAACGCCGCACCGATCGGCGCGTCGCCAAGTCGCGCCATACCAACCTACTTCGCGAGGCCGACCGCTTTCATGACTTCACCCTTGGCCGCGTCGTCTCGTGCCATGAAGGCTGCAAAATCGGCAGGGCCGGCCCACATTTCGCCAAACCCACGGGCGGCAAGGAAGTCCTTGTAGGCCTTGGAATCGTAGATCTGCTTGACGGCGGAGGCCAGGCGGTCGACGACGTCCTTGGGCATGCCCTTGGGCCCTGCAACCCCGCGCCATGCGCCATTGGTCCAGTTGCTCCCTACCGATTTCAGGAGTGGGACCTGGGGGAAGAGGCCGTCGGGCTTGTCGGCCATCAGCACAATGGCCCGGACCTTCCCGGCTTCGATCAGCGAGCGGCCTTCGGGAAGCGACGCCGACACCAGATCCACGCCGCCTGCCGCGAGATCCTGCAGACCTGGTGCCGCCCCCTGGCTGGGCACCCAGGCCACGGCATTGCCGGCAAGCTTTGCATCGACCAGCCAGCCCGCGAGCCCCAGATGCCAGATGCCACCCTGCCCGGTTCCGCTCGCCTTCAGCTTGCCAGGGTTGGCACGCGCAGCGTCGAGCAGGGCCTTCGCGTCCTTGATGGGCGAATCGGCCCGCACCATCACCGCGTTGGGATCGAAATTGACCAGGGCAATGGCGGTAAATTCGTTATGGCTCAGCTTGGTCAGGCCAGCGTGCCGCATCATGCCGATCTCGACCGTAATGAGGCCAACCGTATAGCCGTCGGCAGGCGCCGACGCGATGGCCTGATGGCCCACCACGCCGCTTCCGCCCGTGCGGTTGACCACATTGACGGGTTGCTTCAGCGCCTTCTCGAGCTCGGCGGCAACGAAGCGTGCGACCGCATCGGTGCCTCCTCCCGCTCCCCAGGGAACGATCATGGTGATGGGGCGATCAGGATAGGCGGCGATCGCAGGCGCAGATAGCAGCGTGGAGGCGGCAAGCGCTGCACCCGCCAGCGCGCCGAGCAGGCGTCGTTTCATGAAGGTCTCCGATGTTATTAGGATCGATCTGCTCGCGGACTGGCCGGGCCTAGGCCCGGCAGATCGCGGCGAATCATTGTAAGTCGACCCCGGCAACGATGAAAGCGTTACCTGTCCGGCGCCGGTAGACCCTTATTTGGTCCCGAAGATCCGGTCACCTGCATCGCCAAGCCCAGGCACGATGTAGCCATGCTCGTTCAACTCCCGGTCGATCGCCGCCGTGTAAACCGGGATATCGGGGTGATGCCGGTGGAAATTGGCCAGTCCTTCAGGTGCGGCAAGCAGGCACACAAACCGGATCGAGCGCGGTCCGGTCGCCCGCACCCGATCAACCGCCGCCACCGCCGAATTACCGGTTGCAAGCATCGGGTCGAGCACGATGACATCGCGCTCTTCCATGTCCTGCGGCACCTTGAAGTAATACTCGACGGCATTGAGCGTGGCGGGATCGCGGAACAGTCCCACGTGACCGACGCGTGCGCTCGGCACGACGTCAAGCATTCCGTCCAGAAACCCCTGCCCCGCCCGCATGATGGCGAGCAGCACGATTTTCTTGCCATCAATCACCGGCGCCAGCATGGTCTCGAGCGGGGTTTCGATGCTGATTTCCTGAACCGGCATCTCCCGCAACACCTCATACGCCATCAGCATCCCGATTTCGTGCAGCAACCGCCGGAAGCTGTTGGTGCTGGTGTCCTTGCGGCGCATCAGCGTGAGCTTGTGCTGGATCAGGGGATGCTTCAGATGGTGAACGGCATGCGACATGGGCAGCTTCTCCAGATTGGCGTCAAACGGCAAGGCATCGTGCAGGCTGGGCGGCGCTCATCCGAACCGCAACGAGCGCAGCCCCACTGTGCGATCAATGATCAGCACCAC
The DNA here is from genome assembly GCA_049423065.1 of Burkholderiaceae bacterium. Classification (GTDB taxonomy): domain Bacteria; phylum Pseudomonadota; class Gammaproteobacteria; order Burkholderiales; family Burkholderiaceae_E; genus SYIM01. The sequence goes on along the minus strand of JBMSQB010000006.1, from coordinate 33,881 downwards.
CAGCAGCGTCATCACGATGCTCACGCTCGACACGGCAGCAGCGGTGGGATCGAAGTCCCAGCGCAGGTAATCAAACAACTGAAGGGGAAGCGTCGTCATCCCCACGCCCTTCAGCAGCAGCGACAGATTGAACAGATCAAACGAAATGATGAACGCGAACAACGCCCCGGTGATCAGCCCGGGCTTGATGAGGGGCAGCGTGATGCGTCGAAAACAAACCCACGGGTTTGCGCCAAGACTGCGCGCCGCCTGCTCGATAGAGCGGTCGAAGTTGTAGAGCGAGGCACTGACGTTGATGAAGACATAGGGCAGCGTGATCAGGGTGTGGCCAATGAGCAACCCTGCCATGGTGCGGGTGCCCACACCCGTGGCATAAAGAAAAAACAGCAGTGCAATGGCTGTGAGAATTTCCGGAAGCATCAGCGGCATCATGAGCAGCAACCGGAGCCGGTCACGCCAGGGGCCCGCATATCGAACAAAATACAGCGCGGCCGCTGTGCCGATCAGGGTTGAGACCACGGTTGCAACCGACGCCACAATCAGCGAGGTGCGCATCGCCCTGATGAATCCTTCGTTGGAAAACAGCGCGCCATACCAGCGAAAGGACAGCCCCTGCGGCGGAAACGCGAGGAATTCGCCAGCATTCAGGGACATCAACACGATCAGAACAATGGGCGTGAGCAGAAAGACATACACCAGGCCGATGACACCCAGGGCGAGCGTGCGCAGCATCATTCGAGCCCTCGCATCATCGGGCGACTCAGGCGCACAAAGAGCCACACCGCCAGACCGCCAGTCGCGGCCAGCACCAGCGCAAGCGCCGCGCCCGCCGGCCACCGGAAGTTGTCGATCAGCGCTTGCACCACCAGCACCGACATGGTCTTCACCTGCGCACCACCCAGCATCACCGGGGTGACATACGCGCTGAGCGAGAGCACAAACACAAGAATGCAGCCCGCCTGAATGCCAGGCCAGCTGAGCGGGAGCCACACCCGCCGGAACACCTGAACCGGCGAGGCGCCGAGCGATCGAGCCGCGAGCGCCAGATTCGGATCAATCGACTGGATGGCGCCAATCAGCGGCAAAATCATGAAGGGCAGAAACACATGCACCAGCGCAAGCGTCACGCCAAAGCTGTTGTTCATGAGCGTGAGCGGCATGTCGATCAGCCCTAGCCCACGCAGCCACTGGTTGATAACCCCGTTGCCGGATAGCAGGATCAACCAGCCAAAGCTTCTGACCACGACCCCCACCAGGAGCGGTGACAGTACAAAGATGTAAAGCAGCCCCTTCCAGCGCGACGAGGTGCGCGCAAGGTGAAACGCAACCGGGTAGCCCAGCAGCGCGCAGATCAGGGTGGTCTTGAGACCCAGCCATGCGGTATCGGCCAGCACCCCCAGAAAATAGGCATCGCCAAAGATTCGCGTGAAATTTGCTGTCGTGAAACCCGGGCCATACGGAGCGCCCACCGCGGGCGGCCTCAGACTCATCAACACGATATTGAGATACGGAAGCACCAGAAATACGCTAATCAGCACCAGCGCCGGTGCGATCAGCCAGATGCCTCGACGCCCGCCGCTCATGCCACCCCAGATGCGGGAAGCGCCCAGAGCTGGCGCTCATCGATGCCGAGCGTGGCCTGCGCGCCGGCTGCAATGTCCGAGCCCGGCGCGGTGTGCGCAAAAAGGGTGACTCCGCCCGCAAACGACAGCACATGCTCGACGCTTCCACCCAGGAAGTAGGTGCGGATGACCTGCCCCTGACGCGCCTGAGCGCCAGTCTGCACAGACGCTTCCAGCCGAAGCGCTTCGGGCCTGACCACCAGCAACGCCTGCTGCCCCACGGCAAGCGAAGGATCGGCGGGCGTGACCAGTGTTCCGAGCGGCGTATCGAGTTCAACGTGCGCGGCATCGCGGCGCGCGAGCACCGTTGCGCTCACGAACTGGGTCCGCCCGATGAATTGCGCCACCTCCCGACTGGCCGGGCGCGCATAAAGGTCGCGCGGCGGGCCCACCTGCGCGATCTCGCCGCTGAACATCACCACCACCCGATCGGACATCACCATCGCTTCCGACTGGTCATGCGTGACGTAGAGCGTGGTGATCCCCACGCGTTGCTGAAGATCACGAATGAAGAATCGCATTTCCTCGCGCAGACTTGCATCGAGGTTGGCCAAGGGTTCATCGAGCAACAGCATGCGCGGCTCGATCACGAGCGCGCGTGCCAGGGCGACCCGTTGCTGCTGCCCTCCGGAAAGCTGACGGGGGTAGCGATCCAGCATGGCTTCGAGCTGCACCATCCGAAGCGCCTGTTTCACGCGCTCCGCAACATTTGCCTGCGACACCTTGCGCATTTCCAGCCCGAAGGCCAGGTTTTGCGACACCGTCATGTGCGGAAACAGCGCGTAGTTCTGAAACACCATGCCGATGTCGCGCCGCTCAGGCGGCAGTTGCGTGATGTTCTGCGCGTCAAACAGAATCTCGCCCGCGTCGGGCTGCTCGAAACCCGCCACACAGCGCAAGGTCGTGGTTTTGCCGCAGCCGCTCGGGCCAAGGAGCGAGATCAGTTCCCCCTCCTCCACCCTGAGCGACAGTGACTTCAGTGCTGCGACGTTGCCGAACCGTTTCTCCAGTCGCTCGATGACAAGCCGGGTCATCGAACCAACCCAAAAGCTGCAGGGAACCTGGTCATTTCATCTCGCGATTCCAACGGTCCGTAATCTCACCCACCATCGGGTTGATCTTGGACCAGTCGAACTGGACGATGGACGCCATGGCTGGACCATTGACCGGAACGTCGGCCGCCAGCGCACCCGAGATCTGTGCCCTGGTGTTGCTGGGCGAGGTGAAGAACTCGGCTGCCATTGCCTCCTGCACCTTGGGATCGAGGATGTAATTGAGATACTGGTAGGCCGCTTCCTTGGCCGGACCATTCTTCAAAATATTGAACGACTGCTCGAAGGCCACCACGCCCTCCTTCGGCACCACCATTTCCACGGGCACGCCCTTCTTCTTCAGCGCGACGATCTCGGGAAAGTCGATCACCGCCACGCTGACATCGCCACGGGTCAGTTGGGTGGCAACCGTGCCACTCCAGTCGGCCTGCTGAAACGGCAGCAGCTTTTTAATTTCCGCGAACGCGCGATCAATCGCGAGTTCAGATCCACCGTAGATCCGTGCGGTCATCAGCAGGAACAGCATCGCCGCCGTGTTGCCAATCTGATAGAGACCGATCTTTCCCTTGAATTCCGGGTTGGTCCAGAGATCGGTCCAGGACGTGGGGGGCTTCTTCACCAGGTCCTTGCGGTACCCGATCCCGATCGCGGAGATGATGCCGCGTACGCCGTTATCGCCGGCGTTGCGCAGATTGGGATACACATTGGCAAGGTTCGGAACCTTCGCTGCCGGAATCGGCTCGAAGAAGCCCTCCGAGCGCACCAGGCTTGCAATGTTCTCGTTGATCATGACGATGCTGTAGGGCGCGGGACCGGTTCCCGCCGCACGGATGTTGGCAACAAAATTCTTGCCCAGCCCGATGTCAAGCGTGGGCTCGATGCCGGTTGACTTGGCAAAGGGCGGAATCAGTGTTCCGCGCCAGAACTTCTCCCAGCGACCACCGTAGGTGTTGATAATCAGCTTGGCCTGCTGCGCGGCCGACAGCGTGGGCAGCGCCAGCGAGGCGGAGCCTGCCAACGCAGCGCTCGATAGCAGCCATTGCCTGCGGTCGAAGGGAATGTTCATCAGGGCTCCTTGGATGGATGGAACAGCGGTGGAAGGATCAGGTCCGAATCAACGCGCCTCGGCCTTGTTGCGGTACTCGTAATTGCGGTCGAGTCGCTCGATCAGATAGTCGCCATAGCGCACTGGCGGATGACGTGCGGGATGCTCGGGGCTGACACAGGTAGGCAGGCACTCGATCATCGCGTTCATGTCGGTATCGAAGAAATACGGAATCGAATACCGCTCCTGCCCCGACCGGTTGATCACGCGATGCGGTGTGGAAACGAACCGGTCGTTGGTCCAGCGCGCAAGCATGTCGGCAACATTGAGCACATACGCACCCTCGATCGGCGGCGCATCGATCCACTCTGCGGAACCGCGTGGCCGCACCTGCAACCCGCCGGTGGCATCCTGCGCGAGCACAGTGATGATGCCGTAGTCGGTGTGCGGGGCCGAGCCGAACTGGTCATCGGGCGATGCCGGCGGCTGCGGCGGATAGTGCAGGAGCCGCAGAAAGGTGGTGGGGCGCGCAAAAAACGGATCGAGCGCGTCATCCGGTAGTTCAAGCGATAGCGCGATGGTCTTGATGATGAGACGGGCGACAGCGTCCACATCGGCAATGTAGGCCTCGATCGGCTGCCGGAATCCGGGCAGCCAGTCTGGCCACTGATTCGGCCCCTGCATGGGCTTGCCCGCCAGAAAATCGGGATCGTCAGGCGCGAGTTCATGCATCAGCATGAGCGACTCGCTCAGGTTCGGTCGCCGCACTTGTGCAACCGATGAGGTCACGATGGTAGAGGTGGCCATGCCCATGTAGCCACGATGAAAGCGGTTGATCGCGATTGATTGCTTCTTCTCCATCGACGAGGCATGAAACGCTCGCGAGGCCTCGAATGCAGCGTCCAGCGACGCCTGGGCCACGCCATGGCCAACGATGTAGGCGAAACCGGTGGTGGCGAGCGCACGATGGAGGTCGGTGGCAACGCGGCTGCGCACCCCGCGGTCGGAGGATGCTGCATGCAGATCAACAAGCGGAATGGCAGGCATGGGCGAGGGAACCGGGTGGGTGCGCAAGGAGCGGGCGGGGCCGCCCCCAGACGGGAGAGGCCAGTCACCGCATTCTTCCGAGGATTACCCGGTGCTGCAAGCGCGCGAGCCATCCTGCGAGACAACAGCAGAACCCGACAGCCAGAACACGCCGCACCAAAAGAAACGGGCCGAATCCCTTGTGAGGACCGGCCCGTTGTCATACATGGTCGGGGTGGCGGGATTCGAACTCGCGACCCCTTGCACCCCATGCAAGTGCGCTACCAGGCTGCGCTACACCCCGAAGCCGATGATTATATCAGCGAAGCAGATCGAGCGCCTGCCTGAGGGCTTCGCGAACCGCCTGTTGTCCATCCGATTCATCGGTCGAGAAAGGCAGCGCGTGCTGCGCGGTTGCGGATCGGCGTCGCGTCGAACCCGCAGCCTCCGGCCCTGATGCAAGCGAATGCGATGGCGTCGATGCGGCTGGCGACACCACCGAACCCGCCACCAACCGACCGCCACCCAACGGCGCCGCCGTCAGCCCCGCGTGCAGTTCATCACCTTGCGTTGCCACCGACTCATCAACGGCCGCCGACCCCGACCGCACGCGACTGCCGCTCATTTCGCTCAGACGATTCCGCGCGCCGTTGATCGTGAAGCCTTCCTCGTAAAGCAGTTCACGAATGCGCCGCACCAGCAAGACCTCATGGTGCTGGTAATAACGCCGGTTGCCGCGTCGCTTCATTGGGCGCAGCTGCGTGAATTCCTGTTCCCAGTAGCGCAGCACATGCGGCTTGACCCCGCACAGCTCGCTGACTTCGCCGATGGTGAAGTAACGCTTGGCGGGAATGGGCGGCAACGCCACCTGAGCGTCAGGTTTTCCGTTCATGGGCGGCGCCGTCGTTTAGCTGCCCGAACCGCCACCCAGCTCGATCTGGGCCTTCAGCTTCTGGCTTGCGTGAAACGTGACGACGCGGCGCGCCGAGATGGGAATCGACTCACCGGTCTTGGGGTTGCGCCCCGGCCGCTGGGGCTTGTCACGCAGTTGGAAGTTGCCGAATCCGGAGAGCTTCACCGATTCCCCGCGCACCAGCGCATCGCGGATTTCCTCGAAGAAGGTCTCCACCATGTCCTTGGCTTCACGCTTGTTGAGCCCCACGCGCTCGAACAGCATCTCTGACAACTCGGCCTTGGTGAGCGTGAACGCCGGCCCGAACGATACCGGCTCGAATGAAAGCACCGTGCTGTCGGACAGCAGCGGGCCATTGATCGGGGCACTGGAACCCGAATCGCCGCCGCCGGGCGCCGACGACCCGGAAGGGGGCAGGACGATGTCTTGACTCATAGGCAGGGGCTACTCCCGGGCATCAGGTGCCAGCGCGCAGCCGCGCACCCAGTTCGCGTTCGGCGCGAGCCACCACCGCCTGAACCGCGCGCTGCGCCTCAGCATCACTCAGCGTGCGGGCAGTATCTTGCATCCGCAACCGGAACGCAAGACTTTTCTCCTTATTTTCCAAGCCCTTACCGCGGTATTCATCAAACAGGACAACCTGCTGGATGATGGCGGCATCGGCCTCTTCACGAGCGGTCTGGAGGAGCGTCTTCTCGACCCTGGCAGCGGGCAGATCGATGGGCACGATCAACGCAATGTCGCGCAACACCGCAGGAAACCTGGAGGCATCGGCGTGCACGGTAACCGACCGATGACGCAACACCTCAAGGTCGACTTCAAACAGCACGGGTGCCGACGACAGCTCAAGCGCCTGTTGCAGGGCAGGATGCAGTTCGCCAATAAAGCCGATCGACTGCCCCTTGACCAGCAACTGGGCGCACCGCCCAGGGTGAAGCGCCGGATGGGAAGCTGCAACAAACTCTGGCTGAAGCGGCGAGCACAGTCGTTCCAGGTCAGCCTTCAGATCATGAAAATCAACCGCCCGATGGGGCAGGCCCCACTGCTCGGGCGCAACGGCACCAAAGGCCAGCGCCGCCACCCGCCAGGGTTGCGAAATGCCAGGCACAGCAAGCGGCCCCGACTGCACGGTCGCATCGGGCTCAAACACGCGGCCCACTTCGAACAGACGCACCCGCGTGGCCTTGCGGTTGAGGTTGGCGCGCAAGGTCTCAATCAGCCCGCCCCAAAGCGTGGTGCGCATCACATTCATCTGCGCTGCAATGGGATTGAGCAACCTGACCGGCGGCCGCCCTGACAGCTTCGCATCGAGCGACGACTCGACAAAACTGTAGGTGATGACTTCCTGATAGTCGCGAGCCGCCAGCGCCTGCTTGATTGCCAGCACCGGGCGTCGTGACTCGGTCACGGGCCGCATGGGTGACGGCGCGCGCGGCGGTCGCATGGGCAACCGATCAAAGCCCCAGAGCCGGGCGACTTCTTCGATCAGGTCTTCCTCGATCTGCAGATCGAAGCGATGCGCGGGTGGCTGAACCACGAAACGATCTGCCTCGCGCACAAACGACAAACCGAGGCGGGTGAAGCATTGGGCGATGTCGTCGGCGCCGATCGGTGCGCCAATGATCTTCCTCGCGCGATCCACGCGCAAAGCCACCGGCGCGCGGTCTGGCAGGGCAGTGATCGTGTCATCGATTGGGCCGGCAGCACCGCCGCAGATCTCGAGAATGAGCTGGCTGATCCGTTCAATGTGTTCGACAGTGGTGCTGGCATCGACACCGCGCTCGAAGCGTGATCCAGCTTCGGTCGCGAAGTTGTAGCGTCGCGCCCGTCCGGCCACTGCGGCAGGCCACCAGAAAGCCGCCTCGAGGTAGATGTCGCGCGTGTCATCAGACACCGCTGTGGCGTTTCCGCCCATGATCCCGGCAAGACTCTCGACCTGCGCCTCATCGGCAATGACACCCACGTCGGGCGCGAGCGCCACCGTCTGGCCATTCAACAGTTCGAGCGACTCCCCCGCCCTCGCCCACCGTACCGACAGCCCACCGTGGATGCGTGCGAGGTCGAACACATGGGAGGGCCGGCCGAGCTCAAGCATCACATAGTTGGAGATATCGACCAGCGCCGAAACGCTGCGCTGCCCCGCCCGCTCGAGCCTGCGACGCATCCAGCCTGGCGTAGTCGCCCGCGCGTTCACACCGCGAATGATCCTGCCGGAGAATCGGCCACACAGATCGGGCGCTTCAATGCGTACCGGCAGTCGATCGGCGATGGTGACTGGCACCGGATCGAAGCGTGGCGCCGCCAACGTGGCACCCGACAGTGCAGCCAACTCGCGCGCCACCCCGAAAATACTCATGCAGTGGGCGAGATTGGGCGTGAGCTTCAGGAGCCAAACGGTTTCATTGAGCTCGAGCCAGGCGCGAAGCGACTGCCCAACCGGCGCATCGGAGTCGAGCGCAAGCAAGCCCGCGTGGTCTTCGGACAGACCCAGTTCGCGCGCCGAGCACAGCATGCCCTGACTTTCCACGCCCCGCATGGTGGTGGGCTTGATCGTGAGGCCGCCAGGCAGCACCGCGCCCGGCAGCGCGCACGGCACACGCATGCCCTGCGCCACATTGGGCGCCCCGCACACGATGGTGGCGAGTCCCTCACCCGTATCGACCTCGCAGACGCGCAGCCGATCAGCGTTGGGATGTGGGCGAACCGAGCGGACCTCGGCAACCACCACCCGCTCGAATGGGGGCGCCGCCGCAGCCGCCTCCTCGACCTCGAGCCCGGCCATGGTGAGCCGCTCGGCGATGGTATCGGCTGACCAGTCGGTGGCGACGAAACTGCGCAGCCAGCTTTCGGGTACGCGCATTCGGGGAAATCCTATCGGTTGAACTGCTGAAGGAAACGCAGATCGTTTTCGTAAAAGAGTCGAAGGTCGCCAATGCCGTAGCGAAGCATTGCCAAACGCTCGATCCCCGAGCCAAATGCAAAGCCAACCCAGCGCTCGGGATCCAGCCCGAAATTGCGAACGACATTCGGGTGCACCTGTCCCGACCCGCTCACTTCCAGCCAACGGCCGGCAAGCGGGCCATCGGGAAAGCGGATATCGATCTCGGCCGAGGGCTCGGTAAACGGGAAATACGACGGCCGGAACCGAACATCTAGCGAATCGCTTTCGAAAAAGCGTCGCAGGAAATCGGAGTAAACGCTCTTCAGGTCGGCGAAGCTGATGTCCTCGTCGATCCACAGCCCCTCGAACTGGTGAAACATGGGCGAATGCGTGGCATCGGAATCCACCCGGTAGGTTTTGCCCGGCGCGATCACCCGAATGGGCGGCGGATGCATGCGCGCATACCGCACCTGCACGGGCGAGGTATGGGTGCGAAGCAGGAGCCCGCCCTCCACATAGAACGTGTCGTGCATGGAGCGCGCGGGGTGGTTCTCCGGCGTGTTGAGCGCGGTGAAGTTGTAAAAATCCTCTTCAATTTCGGGGCCGTCGGCCACATCGAAACCGATCGAGTGAAAGATGGCCTCGATACGCGCAATGGTGAGCGTGATGGGATGCAGCCCACCCGCGCCCATCCCGCGACCGGGGAGCGTGACATCAACCGATTCCTGCGCAAGACGCGCCTCGAGTTGCGCGCGCGCAATCTCCGCCTCGCGCGAACTGACCAGCGCCTCGATCGCCTGCTTGGCGACATTCAGCTCTCGGCCAGCCGCCGCCTTCTGCTCGCCTGACAAAGACCCGAGCGCCTTCATCCGAGCAGTGAGACTTCCATCGCGCCCCAGAAAACGCGCCTTGGCGTTGGCAAGAGACGTGGTGTCGGCCGACTCGGCAAGCGCTACGCGAGCCTGCTCGACGAGGTCGGACAGCGTTGAATCCATGGGGGTTCGACTCCTGAGACAGCCGAGGCTGGCGCCTGTTGACAGGGCACCTGTCTTTCAACTGCTTCCGGCAAGACGACATGCAGGGAGCAAGGCGGCCCGGGTCAAGCGGCCGCCTGCATTCCCTGACGATCAGGCAGCGAGCGCCGCCTTGGCCTGGCCAACGATGGAGGCAAACGCCGCCTTGTCGTTGACTGCGAGCTCTGCCAGCACCTTTCGGTCAAGACCGATCGAGGCACGGTTCAAGCCGTTGATGAGCCGGCTGTAACTCAAGCCATGCTCACGCGAGGCAGCATTGATCCGGGCGATCCAGAGTGCACGGAACACACGCTTGCGATTGCGGCGGTCGCGATACGCATATTGACCCGCCCGCATGACCGCCTGCTTGGCAATGCGAAACACATTGCCGCGGCGACCGCGGTAACCCTTGGCCAGGGCCAGGACCTTCTTGTGGCGCGCGCGCGCCGTGACTCCACGTTTGACTCGAGGCATCGCGCGCTCCTTATGCGTAAGGCAGCATGGCTTTTACGGAAGCCATGTTCGTGCTGTGCACGCCCTCGGTTCCGCGAAGCTGCCGCTTGTTCTTGGTGGTTTTCTTGGTGAGGATGTGGCGCTTGAACGCCTGTCCGCGCTTGACGCTGCCGGAGCCGCGCACGCGGAAGCGCTTCGCAGCGCTTTTCTTGGTTTTCATCTTGGGCATGATGCCGTCCGATTTCCTTTTAATGCCTTGCAAGGTGTCTGACACGGCGCCAGAACTTGGTAACCCGCTCGGCTTCTTCACCCGCTCCCCAGAGGAAGCTTTGGTGTTCTGCTGATCGCTCCGAACCGAAACCCTGTGCTACTTCTTCCGCTTCGGTGCGATCACCATGATCATCTGACGCCCCTCCAGCTTGGGCATCTGCTCGACCATGGCCACATCTTCAAGCTCGGTGCGGATGCGGTCGAGCAGCCGCACACCGAATTCCTGATGCGCCATCTCGCGGCCACGGAAGCGAAGCGTGATCTTCGCCTTGTCACCGTCTTCGAGAAAGCGCTTCACATTGCGCATCTTGACCAGGTAGTCGCCCTCATCCGTGCCCGGCCGAAACTTCACTTCCTTGACCTGGATGATTTTCTGCTTGAGCCGCGCGTCGTGGGCTCGTTTCTGTTCCTGATACTTGAACTTGCCGTAGTCCATCAGACGACAGACCGGCGGCACGGCGGTTGGCGCGATCTCGACCAGATCGACGTCAGATTCTTCCGCCATTCGCAGCGCCTCGCGGGTGCTGACGATGCCGATCGGCTGGTTTTCCGGGCCAATCAACCGGATTTCAGGAACAGTGATTTCGCCGTTGATGCGGTGCTCGCGTTCAGCGGCTATGGGCGCTTTTGTAACGATGCTGGGATCCTCCGGAACAAAAAACAAACGACCGTGCAACACGCAGGACGCCTGGGAGCCTGACCCGACAACGCCTCCACGCGTTGCCCGGCCAGACCGGCATCACTTCGGCTGACTTGTCTTGTTTTCCACCTCGAGCGCCAGGCGCTCAGCGAACGCCGCGATCGACATGGACCCCAGGTCAAGCCCGCCGCGCGCACGCACGGCCACCATGCCAGCCTGACGCTCCTTGTCGCCTACGACCAGGAGATAAGGAAGCTTCTGCAGGCTGTTTTCCCGGATTTTATAGTTGATCTTTTCATTCCGCAAATCGGACTCAACCCTAAACCCTTGTTTTTTCAGCGCTTGTGCAACATCTCGCGCGTAATCCGCCTGTGCGTCGGTGATGGTCAGGATCATTGCCTGCACGGGCGCGAGCCACATCGGCAGTGCACCGGCATGATTTTCGATCAGGATGCCGATGAAACGCTCGAGCGAGCCGACGATCGCACGGTGCAGCATGACCGGATGCCGGCGGGTGTTGTCTTCGGCCACATACTCGGCACCAAGCCGCTGCGGCATGTTGAAGTCAACCTGCATGGTGCCGCACTGCCAGGGTCGTCCCAGCGCATCTTTCAGGGTGTACTCGATCTTCGGTCCATAGAACGCGCCATCGCCCGGCGCGATCACGAAATCGACGCCCGACCGGCGAAGGCTCTCCATGAGTGCGTGCTCGGCGCGATCCCAGAGCGCGTCATCGCCCACACGCTTTTCCGGCCGCGTGGCGACCTTGTAAAGAATCTGCTCAAACCCAAAGTCGCGATACACCTGGTGGAGCAACTCAGTGTAGGCCACACATTCGTCGAGAATCTGCTCTTCGGTACAGAAGATGTGGCCGTCATCTTGCACAAAGCCTCGCACCCGCATGATGCCGTGCAGCGCGCCCGAAGGTTCATTGCGATGGCAGTTGCCAAACTCGCCATACCGAAGCGGCAGATCGCGATAGCTCCGCAGCGCAGAGTTGTAAACCTGCACATGCCCAGGACAATTCATCGGCTTCACCGCATAGTCGCGATTTTCCGAAGCCGTGGTGAACATGTTGTCCTTGTAGTTTTCCCAGTGGCCGGAGCGCTCCCATAGGGAACGGTCGAGAATCTGGGGGCAGCGCACTTCCTGGTAGCCGTTATCCTGATAAACGCGACGCATGTACTGCTCGACCTGCTGCCAGAGCGTCCATCCACGCGGGTGCCAGAACACCATGCCCGGGGCGTTGTCCTGCATGTGAAACAGGTCGAGTTCGCGCCCGAGCTTTCGGTGGTCGCGCCGTTCGGCCTCTTCAAGCATATGCAGATAGGCGTCCTGGTCTTCCTTCTTGGCCCAGGCCGTGCCGTAGATGCGTTGCAGCATCTCGTTGCGGGAGTCGCCGCGCCAGTAGGCGCCTGCGAGTTTCATCAGCTTGAAGACCTTGAGTTTGCCGGTAGAGGGCACATGAGGCCCGCGGCACAGGTCAATGAAATTGCCTTCGCGATAAAGACCGATCGGCTCGCTGGCGGGAATCGATGAAATGATCTCGGCCTTGTATTTTTCACCGATCGATTCGAAATACCTGACTGCGTCGTCGCGTTGCCAGACCTCGCGCGACACGGCTTCGTCTTTCTTCGCGAGCTCGGCCATCTTGGCTTCGATCGCCTGAAGGTCTTCGGGCGTGAAGGGCCGCTTGTAGGAGAAGTCGTAATAGAAGCCGTTTTCGATGACCGGCCCAATGGTCACCTGCGCATCGGGAAACAGCTCTTTGACCGCATAGGCAAGCAGGTGGGCGGTGGAGTGTCGAATGATGTCCACGCCGTCGGGCTCCCGATCGGTCACGATCGACAGCGTAGCGTCAGACTCGATACGGTGTGAGGTATCAACCAGCCGACCCTCGATACGCCCGGCCAGTGCGGCCTTCGCCAGGCCTGCGCCAATCGAGGCAGCCACCTCGGCCACGGTGGGAGGGGCAGAAAATTCTCGGCGCGAGCCGTCCGGAAGCGTGATGGTGATCATTTGCGCTCAATGCGACTGAAACAGCCGCGATTTTCCGACAGAACCGCGCGCGCGCCAAACGACGGTGCAGTCGAGCCGCACGGCAAGAGATGACAGGCAGGGTAAGCTCGATCGAGTTGCCACGACAGCGGTAAGAGTGTGGTGCCGATTCCGCACGCGATGGGTGTGCTAACCCGATCGCAAACGCCGGCTCTTGCGGGTCCGTTCGTAAAAGTCGTCAGGCTTGCGTCGAACCCAATCGAGAAACAGCGACATTTCCGGATGCTGACGCAATGCAGCCACATCGTGATACTCGCGGGCGAGTTCGCTTTCACTGAAGAGCGCATGCAACTGGCGGTGACAGATCCGGTGCAGCCAAGCCGTTTTCACACCGCCTCGCGACTTTGGCACCAGATGATGAGCATCTCGCTGTGATGGCGGAATCTCCCGATCGCACAGCGGGCAGATAACGCGGGCTGGCCTGAGGGGCGCGTTGGGTACCGCGTCTGCCTGCGCGCGAAGTCGATTGATCCGGCCCTTCATCGTAAAGATCGCTTAACGCGTGGACTTCTCTGCCTGCTGCCCGAGAATGGCTTGGCTTCGTGGGCCCACCGCTTCAGCATCCACCAATAAAAAACCTCCGGCAAATCAACGACTCACCGGAGGTTTGTGCTGGTAGGCGCGATTGGACTCGAACCAACGACCCCCACCATGTCAAGGTGGTGCTCTAACCAGCTGAGCTACGCGCCTGCAAACCGAAATCATAGCAGAGGTCGCGCAGCACCAAGCGGCAAGGCGCTCTCAACCGCTCGCAGCCCCGCCACTCGACCCGCCACCCGACGGGTCGGAAAGGGTGATTCGCGACAGCCACACCACCGGCACCAGACCCACCAGCACAATGAGGAGCGATGGCCAGGCCGCCTCGGCGAGTCGTTCATCTGCTGCAAAGTGATAGGCCACCACCGCCAGCGTGTCGAAGTCGAAGGGGCGCAGCACCAGCGTGGCGGGCAGCTCCTTGACCGAATCCACAAAGACCAGCAGCCCTGCCACCGCGACGGTTCTTCGCATCAGCGGCCAATGCACTTCCCGCAGTACCCCCCAGAACCCGCGGCCCAGGCTTCTGGCGCTTTGATCCATGGAGGGGCTGATGCGCCGCAGCCCGGCATCAATCCCCTGGAACCCCACCGGAAAGAAGCGCACGGTGTAAGCGTAGTAAACGCCCGCAATGCCTCCGGCAATCAACGGTGTCTGCCACCCAATCAAAGCGCCCATCCAGGCCAATCCCTGTGAGGTCAGCCCGGCAAGCACGAGCAGCCCCACGCCCAGCACCAGTCCGGGGATGGCATAGCCAGTATTGGCGAGACCGAGCGCCAGGCGAACCCACCGACCGCCCGACACGCGCAGGGCATACGCACCAAGCAGCGCGAGCGGAACCACCAGCGCTGCCCCGCCTGCCCCCAGGAGCGCCGTATTGGCGACCCAGTCGAGCAGTCGAGCGTCTACCCCCGACTCACTTCCCACACCGGTGACGAGCAGCAGCACCGCCGGCACCACAAAGCCGAGCAACCCAGGCATCGCGCAAGCCACGAAAGCACTCCAGGCCCGCGCGCCCCGAAGCACCGTTCGCTCGGGGGATTGCGTCGAACGCGCGTGGAACTGCATGCGCCCACGCTGGATGCGTTCGATCCAGACCAGTGCCATGACAACAACCAGCAGCACCAGCGCCAATTGCGCCGCGCCCGCACGGTCGCCCAGTGACTGCCAAGCGCGGAAAATTCCGGCCGTGAATGTATCCACAGCGAAATAGCTGACGGTACCGAAATCAGCAAGCGTTTCCATGGTGGCAAGCGCCACCCCGGCGGCTACCGCGGGACGCGCCACCGGCCAGGTGACTCGCCACCAGACTTCGAACGGGCCCAGTCCGAGCGTTCGGGCGGCCTCGGCGAGCGAGGCACTGCGCTCGGCAAACGCCGTGCGCGCGAGGAGATATACGTAGGGGTACAGCGCAAGGCCGAGGCACAACGCAGCCGACGGCCAGCTGTGCACGTCTGGGAACCAGTAGTCGCCGATTTCCCATCCGGTTGCGCGGCGCAATGCGGACTGCAGCGCCCCGGACGGCGCAAGAAAATCGGTGTAGGCGTAGCCCATGACAAAGGCAGGCATTGCCATCGGCAACACCAGGACCCATGCGAGCGCGCGCCGCCCCGGGAATTCGAATGCCGCAATCAGCCAGGCTGCGCCCACCCCCACTGCAAGCACGATCACCACTACCGCAGCAGTGAGCAGAGCCGTCGTGGCCGCATAGCGCGGCAGCACGGTCAGGCCCAGATGCGACAGCGTTGCAGTGCTCTCGAACATGCCGGCCAACGCGAGCACTGCCAGGGCCAGCGCCGGCGCGGCAAGCGCGAGCGCAACCAGCACCGTAGCCGCGCCAACCGGCGCTCCGGGAAACGCGCCAGTCTTGAGTCTTGACCATGCAGAGAACACCAGGCGTTTCCCGCGATAAACTATCCAAACGAGAATTATATGCATTCGCAATACGCCCCACTCGCTCCGACAGGCCCCGCCCTCACGGTCGACGACCTGTCGGTGGTATTCGCGCGCACTGGCCGACCTCAGCGCGTGCTCGACGGTCTCGGCTTTACCCTCGCCCCTGGCGAGATCGGCTGCCTGCTCGGGGCTTCCGGCTGCGGCAAGTCCACGGCGCTTCGGGCCATCGCCGGTTTCGTTCGCCCGGAGCGCGGCACCGTACAGATCGTCGGCCGAACCGTGGTCGGGCCAGGCGCGTGGGTGCCGCCCGAAGCCCGGGCAACCGGCGTTGTTTTTCAGGACTTCGCGCTATTTCCTCATCTCGACATTTCCGCCAACGTGGCGTTCGGGCTGCGAGGCCGCTCGGCCGCCGAACGCGAGGCCCGGGTCGAGGAGATGCTGCATCTGGTCGGGCTGGAAGGCATGCGACACCGGTTCCCGCACGAACTGTCCGGTGGCCAGCAGCAGCGGGTTGCGCTTGCGCGAGCCCTTGCACCGGCACCGTCGCTGCTGCTGCTCGACGAACCCTTCTCGAGCCTGGACCCCGAATTGCGCGAGCGGCTTGCACTGGAGTTGCGGGAACTCCTCAAGGCAGCGTCCATCACCACGCTTCTGGTCACGCATGATCAGCACGAGGCCTTCGCGATGGCCGACAGCGTCGGGGTCATGATCGACGGCCGGATTGCGCAATGGGACACCCCTTACCGGCTCTATCACCGACCAGCATCGCGCGAGGTGGCTGACTTTGTGGGACACGGCGCGTTTCTCCCCGGCAGGGTTCGGCACGCGCAGGGCGAGGCGCAGATTGAAATCGAATTGGGCACGTTGCCGATTCTGGCGCGCAGCGATCAGGCGATCGCCTCAGCCGTGGCTGCGCCAGGCGGAGAGGTCACGGTGCTTCTGCGCCCCGATGATGTGATCCATGATGACGCGAGCCCGGTGCATGCGCAGGTCATCCGCAAGGCATTCCGGGGCGCGCAGTTTCTTTACACGCTCAGGCTTCCAAGTGGCGCGACCCTTCTCGCACTGGTGCCAAGCCACCACGACCACCCGGTTGGCGAGACCATCGGCATTCGCTTCGACGCGGATCACATCGTCACTTTCGCATCGCCGGATAAATCCCCATGAATGACCCGCTCCGACAAAACGGCCTGGCGGTCATGCGGCGCGGCGTTACGGGCGCTGTACCTGCCCGCCGCCGAGGCCGCACCGCAAAGGCCGGCACCCGCCTTGCCGCGATCGCCCTCGTTCTGCTCGGTGCCCCTATCCTGGCGGCCGCAGCGGCCACCGGCTCGGTCGAGCATGATGCAAGCACCGGCATCGACTGGGTCACCCTGGACGGCTTCGCCATCGCCCGGACCGAGACCACCATCGGCCAATTCCGCCGGTTTGTTTCCGCCACAAGGCTGATGACCCGTGCCGAACGTGATGGCGGAGGCTCGGTGTTTGAAGCCGGCTGGACCCGCAAGCCCGGTTGGACCTGGGCGGCACCCTACGGGCCGCAGTACCGCCCTGCCGATGACGAACCCGCCGCGCACATCACCTATGACGAAGCCCAGGCATTCTGCCGCTGGGCAGGCGGTCAGCTTCCGAGCGACCAACAATGGACTGCGGCGGCTTATCGCGAGCAACGCACAGCGCCGCCCCCACCGTTCGTGCGCGGACGCACCTACCGCTATCCCACGGGTGACTCACCAACCGGCGCACAATGCCTCGATGACTGCGGACCGGAGTCCGCTCGCCGTTCTGTGCGTCACAGCGCAGCCTTGTCACGCGGCCTGGGGCATGCCCCCGTCAGCCAGACCCCGGCTGGCGTGAACGGCCTGCACGACATGGGCGCCAATCTTTGGGAATGGGTGGACGATCCCCCGGGGCTCGCTGGCAACGCCGAGCGCCTTACCCGCGGCGGATCCTGGTGGTATGGCAGAGGCCCCATGCAGGCAGACCACCGCCAGAGCAAGCCCGGCGACACCGCGGTGGTTTACATCGGGTTTCGATGCGCGAGGCCTGCGCGCTGAACTGCCCGTGCGTCAGGCTGGCGCCGACCGTGCCTGCAGGGCTGGATGAACCGGCTGCACCGCAGCGATAAAGGCCCAGGCCCCACCGAGCGACACCAGCGCGAGCACGGTAAAGCCCAGCCGGTAGTCACCCATCAGATCGACGAACACGCCCGCCACCAGCGGACCTGCAACCTGACCGATCGCCACCACCACCGCCGAGACGCCCAGGATCATGCCGATCGAACGCCGTCCGAAGTAATCAGCGCGCATCGCCTGCATGAAGGGGCCTCGCACGCCCCATGCAGCACCGTGCAGCACGGCAAATGCCACCAGCATCGCAAAGCCGCTGGCGTAGGTCAGCATGATCAGTCCCAGGAAGTGGCCCACCATGGCAAGTGCCGCCACGCGCCGCTTCACGAAGCGGTCGCCTATCCAGATCCCGAACAACACGCCACCGATCTGAGCAATCGTCATCATCATGATCACCAGTGAGGCAAGGTTGACCGAATAACCGAGCCCCTCTTTCATGTGCGTGATCGCATGGACATTGACTGCTCCCACCACCAGCAGCGCTGCGCCGTGGCCGATTGCAAGGAGCCAGAAAGCACGCGTGCGCATGGCCTCGTGAAGCGTGAAACCGCGCATTGCCTGCTCGTCCGCACTGAGTGCGGACCCATCCGCCCCGACGCTGGGCGGTGCCGAGGCGGCCGACGGCGCCACCGCTGCCGCGCTCGCCGCGCTCGCCGCGCTCGCCGCCGCGGTGCCTGCCGTGCCTGCGGCTGCCGTCCCTGCGCCCAGCGGGGCCGTTACAGCCGGACCCGGCGGGGGAACACCATCAACATGCTCACCCAGCTGCTGCGGTCGCCCGCGAAACACCCGACTGAGTGGCAGCCCGACCGCCAGCACCAACACCCCGGAAATAATTGCCGTGACCCGCCAGCCATATGCCTGCATCACGCCCGCCACCAGCGGCACCAGCACGCCGCCGAAACCCACCCCCAGGCCCACAGCCGAGAGCGCCCGTGCCCGGTGGCGCTCGAACCAGTGAATGACGGCCACATTGACGGGGAAATATCCGCAGAGCGTCATGCCTACGGCGCACACTGCAATCGCCGAATAGAACGCTGCAAGGCTATCCACCAGACCAAGCCCGACCAGTCCCAGCCCAAAGAGCACCACCCCGGCCCGAATCACCAGCCCCTCGCCAAACCGGTCAACCAGCCAACCAACCAGCGGCCCGATGATGGCCGTTTCAAGCGACATGAGCGCTGCCCCGCCCGAGAGCTCGGTTTTGCTCCAGTCGCGCTCATCGGACAGCACAGCCACGTAGGCACCGTACGACTGCTGCATCAGTCCGCCCTGCAGCACCTGGAGCGCAGCGCCCGCGCCCACCATCTTCCAGCCGTGAAAGAGTTTCATTCAGGTCACGCTGGACCAAGACGATCCAGCGCCTGGCTGATCCGCGCAATACCGGTTCGGATCTGATCGGGCGTGGGCGTGGAAAACGACAGACGCAGGGTCGCGGGGTCGGTCTGGTCGGCGTAATAGATGTCACCCGCCACGAACGTGACCTTCTCGTCGATGGCGTGTTTGAGCAGATCACGGGCGCTCGCGCCGTTTCGGATCCGACCCCACATGAACATGCCGCCGTCCGGCACATTCACCGCCACCCGCGACGAAAGATGCGTGGCAATCGCCTCCCGCATGGCCTGCGCCCGTTCGCGATACGCGCCAAGAATCACCGGCAGGTGCGCCCGCAGCCGTCCCGCCTCAAGGTAGCGGGCCACCGTCATCTGCGTAAAGCCGGGGTTGGACAGATCATCAAGCTGCTTGGCGATCAGGCAGGCGCGACGAATCGCCGGCGCCGCAATGAGCCATCCGGTTCGAAGCCCGGGCGCAATCACCTTGGAGAAGCTGCCCAGGTGCACCACCCAATCGCGGGCCCCGGGCACCTGATCAACCAGACTCAGAAGATGAGGCTGCGGGTCACCGTGAAAGCGCAATCTCCCATAGGGGTCGTCTTCCACCACCACCACACCGTATTTCACGGCGAGCTCGAGCAGACGAAGTCGCCGCGCGAGCGGCATCGTGGCGCCACTGGGGTTCGCGAACGTCGGCACGACATAGAGCAGCTTGGGGCGAGGGCCCTGACCTTTCGCCGCCTCAACGAGCACAGCCTCGAGTTCGTCCACATCGAGCCCGTTGTGGTCGACGCCCACGGTGCGCGTCGACACCTCGGCGATTTTCAACAGGCGAAGCGGCCCTGTGTAAGTGGGGCGTTCAACCAGCGCCACATCGCCAGGGCGAAGCAGCGTGCGCACCAGCAGGTCAAAGCCTTGTTGGGAGCCCGACGTGACCAGAATGTCGTCAACGCTGCACCGGCTGCCGGCTTCGTCCATCCAGCCAGCGATCCCCTCTCTAAGCGCGGGGAGACCGTCGGTCGGTCCATACTGAAGACACGCGACCGGCGCAGACGCGAGTGCGTTGTCGGCTGCTTCCCTGAGCCCGTCCCGATCAAACAACTCGGGCCCGGGATAGCCACCGGCGAGCGACACCATGCCCGGTACGCTCATCAGCTTGGCCAGTTCGCGAATCAGGGACTCACCGATATTGCGGTAGGCGGGCAGAAGATACGACTCAGGTGTGTTCATGGCTCAGCGGCGAGCCTCCCGCTCGCGATGCAGCAGATACAGTCCGGCGCCGATCAGAAGCGCAATGCCGGTCCAGCCAGTGAGATTGGGCAGATCGCCCCACACCGCCCAGCCCAGGACCAGCGCAATGGGAAGTCCACTGTACCGAAACGGTGCCACCACCGACAACTCGCCGATCCGCGTGCTGCGGATCACGAAAAAATAGCCCCCGGTCAGAAAGAGGGCCGCTGCCGCCAGCAGCAACGTTGAGCGCAGATCAAGCGGTTGCCAGTTCGTCCCCAGGCAGAAGAGGCCCGACACCACCATGATGGTGAGCGATGTTGCAAGCGTGATCACGAGCGACGGCACGCCTTGCGCGATGCGGCGAGTGACCAGATCGCGTATCGAATGCATGAGCGTGGCAAAAAGACACAGCAACGCGTAAAAATTGAGCCCCTCAGCAGACGGCTGCACGAGGAGCAGCACGCCACCGAACCCCACCAGAATCGCCATCCAGCGGAGCCTGTCCACGCGCTCGCGCAACACCAGCACCGCCAGCGTGGTCACCATCAGAGGCGAGGCCATGTTGATGGCGATCGCGTCTCCCAGCGGCATATGCATGAGCGAGAGCAGATAGGTGAAAGTGGCGAGGCAATCAAGCAGTCCGCGGACGATAACCGGGGGCCGTGCATGCTCCAGCGGCTTCACCCGAACGCCGGTGACCTGCAACGCGATGACGATCCAGATCGAGGAGAACACCGCTCGCACGAAGATCGCCTGCCACAGGGGCATCGACGCGCCCAGCGCTTTCATCAGTGCATCGTTGATCACGAAACACGCGAGCGACACGACCATGAACAGGATGCCCAGCCGGTTCGCCGCATGATTGCGTTGCGGGCTGCCCGGCGGCGTGAGGTCGCTTGTCGACATGACCACCGATCATACTCCCGCGAATCTGGGTCAAATTTCGTCAGATGGAAGATTGCATCGGCTGAGCCCTCAGCCAGGCGCTGCGGCCCTTGCGCCGTGTAACAATCCGGCCATTACGAGGACGCCGGATGGCTCTGAAATCAACAATCTACAAAGCCCAGCTCGATGTGTCCGACATCGAGCACGGTCACTATGCCCAACATCAGCTCACCATCGCCTGCCACCCCAGCGAGACAGAGGAGCGCATGATGGTGCGGGTGGCGGCCTATGCGCTGAATGCGCATCAGGTGCAGACGCTTTGCGAGGGTGATGCCGAACTCGCGTTCGGCGCCGGACTCTCCGACCCCGACGATCCCGATCTCCGTCTCACCGACTACACCGGCCGGCGACGGCTGTGGATCGAAGTGGGGCAACCCGACGAGCGCGCGCTCACGCGCGCCAGCAGCCGGGCAGACCGCGTCTGCGTCTACGCGTTCTCGGCAGCTGCCGACGTCTGGTGGTCGCTGCTTGAGTCGAAGCTGTCGCGACAATCCAAAATCGAGATCTGGCGCCTGCCCGCCGACGGCACCCGCGCGCTTGGCAAGCTCGCCGCTCGCTCCATGTCGCTTCAGGCCACGATTCAGGACGGCACGCTGATGATCGGAAACGCCACCGATCTGGTCACGCTGGAACCCGAGCGCCTGCTTTAAGCCCTGCATTCAGTATGATTCGCAGAGCATGACACCCCATCGGAGAGGTCCCATGAGTGTTCTGATTCGCTGCCAGTTCCTCGCGGTGAAAGCCGGCAGGCGGGTTGCAGGCTCTGCCCTGCCCGCTGTGATCACCGCCCTCACCTGCACGCTGTCTGCGATCACCTTTGCGCAGGACACCTATCCCGCCAAGCCTGTCGTCATCGTGGTGCCGCAGGCAGCGGGCGGTGCAAACGACACTGTGGCGCGCGCATTCGCGCAGCGCCTGGGTCCGGCCCTCGGGCAATCGGTGGTCATCGAAAATCGCACGGGCGCAGGCGGCAACGTGGGCACGGCGCATGTCGCCCGTGCCCCCAAAGACGGCTACACGCTTCTGCTTACCGCCCAGAGCGCACAGACCATCAACCCCGCGCTTTACCGCAACCCTGGATTTGATCCTGTCGCAGACTTCGCGCCCATCATGACGGTGGCCACCGCGCCATACCTGCTGGTGGCCAACCCGTCGTTTCCCGCAAAAAGCCTCAAAGATCTGATTGATCTGGCCCGGCAGCGGCCCGGCAAGATCGACTACGCCTCGGCGGGCAACGGCACGCTCAACCATCTCCTCGGCGTCATGCTGAACAGCGCGGCCGGCCTGCACCTGGTGCACATTCCCTACCGCGGTGCAGCCGCGGCGGCAGCCGACGTGGTGAGCGGTCAGGTCCCCATCACCTTCGGCAGCTTCCCCGGCGTCATGCCCTTCGTGAAGTCCGGCAAGCTCAATGTGATCGGCGTAGCGACCGAAAAGCGGACCCCGCTTGCCCCTGAGGTCGCTACGCTCGCAGAAAGTCTGCCTGGCTTCTTTGCCAATTCCTGGTACGGGCTGTTTGCTCCCGCCGGCACGCCCAAACCGGTCATTGACCGCATTCTTGCGGTCTCCACCCAGGTGTTGTCCGCCTCCGATCTGGGCGAACGCCTGGCCGGCCAGGGCGCGGAAGTGTGGCCAGGCAATCCCGATCAGCTCGCAAGGCTGGTCCGGGAAGAACTCGTGATGTGGGCCCGGATTGTCAAGGAATCGGGTGCAACGGTCGATTAAACCCTGGCGGTCGAGCCTTTTCGCTCACTGGCTGGCGTAAGCCCCGCTCTTCCTGGAGATACATTCGAATGAAGCGGCTGATCCTTGAAATTCTGCTGGGCTTGCTCACAATCGCGGGTGCCGGCGGCACGTGGTGGATGTGGAACAAGGCGTCCATCAATCAGGCTGCGCTCGCCAGCGTGTCCAACGAACTCGAAGCCGGCCGCGCCGCCATCGACAGCATGACCGAGCGCATGCAGGGCCTGCAGCGCAAGGCCAACGAGCTTGACGCGGTGCGCGCTGCACTGGCAAGCGGTGTCGCCCTGGAAGACATCGAAGCCGCCGCGCGTACACGCCCTCCCTCAGCCGAGCGCGCGCTTGCCCAGGGTGCGGTTCGTATGCTCACCAAAGGCAGCACCGACACCGAAGTCCGGCAGCTGTTCGAAAAAGCGCTCGAACTGGTGGAATGGAACGCACGGCTGAAATCGCTTTGCGCGGCGCAGGCCGGCCTGATCGCAGCGGGCCAGAAAATCGAGATGCTGGCCGATTGCCGAACGCTGGCTGCCGCCGAAGCGGCCGCTGCAGCAGCGAGGGCTGCCGCGGCTCAGGCCGCAGCCCAGGCCGCCGCTCAACCGCCGGCCGCAGCTGCACCGACGCGCGCCGGAGCGGGGGCCTCGAAGGGTGGAGCAACCGGAGGAGCAGCGCAGCCGGCCGCTCCCGCGGCTGCCGGCGCAACGCCTCCCGCGCCTGCGGCCGCTCCCGCAAAAGGTCAGACAAAGTAGCCCACTAGCCAGCGTGACCCTTGGGTCTACCCTGGCGGTCTGCAAGCCCTAACGCTCGCCGTTGCCCGAACGCGTCTCCGGCAGCCCGCTGCCTTGTGCTGCGTCCAGCGAGGCGCTCCCTGCGAGCGCCACGGAGTCGTCGTCCGGATCATCAGCGCGGATCGGCGAACGCGTGTCAGCCTGGCGCTCCCGCAGCATCTGCCAGGCGCGATCGCTCCCGGCGCGGAACACAAGCGCGAGGAGCAGCAGCAGAAAGAGGCTCACCCACTCCTCTGCACCTGCTTGCCACAGCACAATGCCCAGCCCTGCGAACGCCAGGGCAAGCCCCGTTTCAGCTGCAGTAATCGCTGTGGCGCCCAGCCCCCAGGCGCGCAGCAGGTGATGGAGATGATCGGCGCCTGGTTGCGTGACGCTCACCCCGCGGGCTGATCGCCGCTGGATCACTGTCAGGCCGTCGAGCAGTGGCAACGCCACCGCCCACACGGTGGTGATAGCCGGGACCGATGTGTTCTGGCAGATCACGATCGCATAAACGCCCAGCAGAAAACCTACTGACAGGCTTCCGGCGTCACCCAGGAACACGCGCGCAGCCGGCCGCCCGGGAAAGCGCAGGTTGTAGCCCAGAAACCCTGCAACGGCCGCGCAGGGAACAAGCGCCATCTGCATCAGTGCGGCGTCCCCTGCCAGACCCGCTGCGGCGGCGAGCGCGGCAAATCCTGCAAACGAAATCCCCCCTGAGAGTCCGTCAACGCCATCAATCATGTTGAGCGCGTTCAGGACGCTCGCTACGCCAAACACTGCAATCGGCCAACCAAGCCAGAGCGGATGTACCTCGATTCCGGGCAGGAGCATTCCGAGATGGCCCAGCGTCACGCCCGCGGCCGCCAGTGCGACCGCCACCACGACCAGTTCTATCCCAAGCTTCTGGAGCGCGGGCAGTTCGCGGTGATCATCGATCGCGCCAAGCGCAAGCAGCGCGACAAACCCAGCAATGAGCCATGGGTCGGGGCGAAGCGCAGGCACCAGCAGCCAGATCACAATCAGGCCGAAGCCGATACCCAAGCCCCCCACCAGCGGGGTAGGCTGGGCGTGATGCTTTCGGCCACCCGGGCGGTCGAGCAGACCCAGCCCCGGCGCGCGATCGATGAGCCATCCGATTGCAAGCACCGTCCCGAGCAGCGTCGCAAGGAGACTGGGTAGCAGCAGGCTGTCGAATAGCGTCAGAATTTCCAGCATGGTGTGTGCGCTAGAAGCTGGCCATCACGCCCGCCGACAGAATGCCGTAGCGTTCGTTGAAGCGCCGCGCGGTGAGCGAGTTGTAAAGAAGCGGCATTTCGGAAAGCATCTGATTGCTCATTGCCTGTCCGCGCACGAACACGCGCATCCCCGGCGCCATGCGATAGGCGACCTCGCCCAGCAGGGTATGGTTGATGCGATAGGGCGTGTTGTCGGTTGGGCGCGAATTGATGAACGCATCCACACCATCGCGATGAATCGAAAAATACTGGTAGCCACCGCGGATCGCCCAGTTTCCAAGCGGCACCCGCACCCCCGCGCCACCATGGACGAACCGGGTCTGATAGTTGATGGTTGCAAGCGCATCGCTGATACCCAAAGTCGGCGCTAGCGACTGAATGAGATCGCTGTCGAAGCGGCCCCCTCGCCAGGTGGTCGAAAAGGGCCCAACCGAGGCGGTGATGGAATCAACCGAGACCCGGCCCACTCCGGTACCGGCAAACAGCGACCACACCGAGCCACCGTTCCACCATGTGCTGACCAGGTCGGTCTGAAGCTGGCGATCGCTTGCCCCATTGACCGAGAGCGAATCCAGCAGATCAAAACTCCGGTAGCGCTCGAGCGTGCCGCGGGGAACCGAGATGGTTCCAGATTCATTGCCCCATGCGTTCAGCCGAAGCGAAACATCCGGGCCCGACCATCGGCCCAATGATTCGCGCAGGCGCCACTGACCGCCAAGTTGCCAGCCATTG
Source organism: Burkholderiaceae bacterium (assembly GCA_049423065.1). Taxonomy (GTDB): domain Bacteria; phylum Pseudomonadota; class Gammaproteobacteria; order Burkholderiales; family Burkholderiaceae_E; genus SYIM01. The sequence continues at coordinate 8,366 of JBMSQB010000006.1, read as the reverse complement.
AAAAACGGGCCCAGTCCGCCATAAAAAATCTGTCGCCGAAAAAACCCTCCGTCAATCCACAGACGGGAATTGACGCCGTACCCCGCCCGCAACCGAAATCCACGCAGCACGCCCGCAGCGTCGTCCGTCAGGCCTTCCGGACGAAGGCGCAGCAAGTCCAGCTGCTTGCTCATGCCATCGCTCGACAGCTCGAGGAACCCGGTCCCAGCCTTGGTGTGCGGCCCCGCTTCCAGCAATGGATCAAGCGGCGCCGAGAGCGCAGGCCCCGTGGAATGCAGCAGAGCCGCTGCCGCCAAAACAGCGGCACATCGCGTTACAACCCATCGCTCAGGCAAGGCGACTGTCACCCACCGCGGGATAGATGCCATCGGCATGTCGTGAGGTGCGTGAATCGAAGCCATTTGCCGGCGATTCCGCCGTTACGCGTGATACGCGTCACGGCGGTGTCGCCATGGCGGCTCTGGTCAGATGACCGTGTAGTTGTAAGTTGTGGGCAGACTCAATGCACCGCGGCTGTCTTCAACGATGTAGGACATTGGAATTGAAGTACCTGTCGCCGCAGTGCCCGAGTTGAAGACCAGATCCTCGAGATCCGGGGTGCTCGTGCCGCTGGACCCAAGCGGAACGAAAGCCTGCTCGCCCGACAACAGAGTCTTGCCATTGAACGTGAACGAACCCGTGGCGGGATTGGTCACCCAGATGCCCTTCACAGAGTCGCCAGCGTCGCCACCCGAGGCGGCGCCACCCAGCAGGAACTTGCCGAAGTTGAAGGTGGGGCCTGACGGATCAATGGTCGATGAAGGCGTTCCGCTGGGCGCCACCAGACTGGGTGCAGAGTTGGGCGCCGCGGCAATAGCCGCCTTGAAGGCCAGCGAATGGATTACCGTGTCGTCGGCGCTGAGCAGACCCATTGCGTCGGGCAGATCAACCCGCAAGGACAGTTCCCCATTGTCACTGAATACCGCGCGACTTGCGAGGTGAACCATGGTGTCGAGATCGACCATGTCATTACGCAGATCGTTCACCAACTCGGTCAGGGAGTTGCCGGTGCCCAACGCTTCGCTTACCTTGAAGGTGCTGTCCATCAGCTCAAGCAGATTGCCGAGCGACCGACCCGAGATCTTGCCGTCTACAGTGACTGCGCTCTGGACCAGGTTGACCAACGCCGCCACGGTGGTGGAGCCACCAGTCAGCGCAGCCAGTTCGGTTGAACCGCCTTGCAGCATGTCGCCGAGCACGACCAACGCCTGTGCGATATCCAGCAGCTGGCTGAGCGATTGTCCGCCAAGGGACGACGACGACGCCGGCAGCGTGATCGCCGAATTGGCCTTGGTGAGCATCGTGCTGAGCGGCATCGAACCATAGAGGTTCTCCGCGATATCTGACGCGAGCGAAAGCACCTGGGGAACCTTGAGGCCGCCAAACGCCTGCTCGACTTTCGAGCTGATGTCGGAGAGCTTCATCGACCCCAGCCCGCTGGCAGCGATCATGTCAAGCAACTGCGGGATGGTCTTGTCGGCAAGCGATGCCGAGTAAGGCGTGGTGCTGGTTCCGAGGACAGCGCGCGTGAGCGTCTCGACATTGTCAAGAAGCTGAAGCTCGGACGAGTTGGTTGCGAGCCGCCCCTTGAGCGTTCCCAGCGTTCCTTCCAGGCTGGCCGGGAGATCGATGGCATCACGCATCACCTGCAGCAACGAGCCCGCTGTGGACAATGTCGGGGGCAAATCGAGCACCTTGAAACCAAGCCCGACCGCCTCGCGCAACGTTGCGCCACCAAGATTCTCGGGCAGCACGAGTTTCGCCCCGAGGCGCAGGGCCTCGGAGAACTTCATCGAGCTGAGGCTGGTCGGTACTGTGACGGTGTCTTTCAGGATCTCGACGATACGACCCAGCGGCGTATCGGCCACATCCGGCGAAAGCGTGGTGACATCACGCGCGAGCGCCACCAGGTCAGACAGCTTCTTGTCGCCCAACGCTGCAGCGGCGACCACTCCCGCGAACCCGACTGCTCCGCCCTGCCCGAGTGAGGCAAGCGACACCTTGTCGGCCTCAGCCTTGGAGAACAGGCTATCGAGCTTGATGGAGAGCGAACTGGGCGTGGTTGTCGACCCGGAGTTCGAGACCTGGAAGAAGTCCGTATCGAGATTGCCCAGTTTGAGCGATCCCAGCGACATGCTGCCCACCGCGAGCGACATGGTCGTGGTCTGGGTAGGCAACCCGAAGGAGATCACCCCGTTCTGGTTGACCAGATTCATGGTGACCGGGAAAGTGACCGTCATCGGCAGCGCATTGCCGAGCGCGCCCGAGCGCGCCTCGAGTGCAACATTCAGCTGCATGCTCCCTGCCTGGATCGCAGCAGGATTTTGCAGATCGAGCTCGAAGCTGACCGTTGGTGCCTTGCCGTTGCCAGGCGTGGTGTCGAAAAGCTTGACCAGGTTGGCGCGGGTAAAACCCACCCCGGTAGCAGCGGCATCGAAACCCAGGGTGGTACGCCCCGCTGAGGTAGAGACCGTACCCAGCACCGTCGTCGGCCTGGCAATCCCGTTGGCGTCGTAATCGGTGAGCGTGACCGAATTGCGGCGGAGCTCCAGGGTGTCGGGCACATTGGTGACCGACACCGTGAAGTCTTGCGAGGCTTCCACCGAGCCGGCAATTCCGACGTTGGGGTTGTCCGCGTTCACGCGCACGGCGTATGACTTCCTGGTCTCGAAGTCGGGCGTGGTCACCCCTCCCACCATCACCAGCTTGGTGCCGCTCGTATCGCTGGTGAGCTTGAACAGACCCGCATCCGCGCCGGTAAGGGTGTAGTTGACGGTGTTGCTGCCACTGACCGATACGCTGGCAACGACCAGGTCTTGCGCAATCAGCGAGCCCTCGGCCACCGATGAGGCCGAAGGCGTGAGCGTGAGGGCCGTGGGGATCGCGTCAGACGCAGCAACGGCAAGCGAGAAGTCGATGCGGCGGAAGCTGACGCCGTTCGAGTCGTGCTGGCGCAGCATCAGGTCATCCCGCGCCGGCGTTGTCGCGCTCACCGGTGCGTTGACCGGATCGAACCTGATAACGTCGGTGGAAGAGACGGTGTCGCCCACCTTGACTTCAGTAAGCGTTGACCCCGACGCCTTGTAGAGAACGCCGTTGGCGGGAACCGCCATCACTCGGGCCGTCGCGCCCGTCGGTAGAACGGCACCGGGGGCCAATCCAGGAATTTGTGCCGATAGGTCGACCAGTCTGTCCTGATCGCCGACCAGTCCCAGCACCGACGGAACAGGCGAGCCCGAGACCGTGATGGCGACCTGAGACGGTGCGGACATGGCGCCCGCCTGGTCCATCACCGCCACCATCAGACCCGCCGCTTCCGCCTGGGCACCCGATGTGGCCGCCGCGATGGAAGGATTGGCCCGGTATTCAAGACGCCCCACTTCGGAGGCTGCCACCATCAACCAGACGCCACCCCCGCTCTCCTTGAAGCCCAGCGGAAGCGTTCCACCCGCCGAGGGGAACACCACCACGTCACCCTTCCACACAAGACTGCCCGACGTGGGCCTGCCAACGAGGAAGTAGAGGGTATCGCCCGCGTTCGGATCGGAAACGGTATCGTTGAACAGGTCTCCCGCGGCGGAAAGGTCTGAGTTGATATCCCCAAGCAGGGCACCCAAACCAACCGTTGAGCCAACCGGCAAGCTGATGGCGAGCTTGCTTCCCGTATGAGGCAGGGTGATGGACGGCGCACGATTCGGAGTGTCATCAATGGCAACCGAGACATCCAGCCCAGCAAGCGAGGCGCCGTTCAGGTCATAAATCGGCAGCCCAGAGAAGGTGAGCGAGAAGCGCGCATCGAGATCATCGGAGATGACCTGAGCGAGCAGCCCCTTTGCCGAGGTGCTCAGGCCCTGATCGAGCAGTCGCAGCAGATCGAAATCAAGCACCGGTCGGGTAGCATCGCCGCCAGTCTTGCCGAGCACCACGCCATCGGCGAACGACACCAGACTGTTTGGCGCCTGAGCTCCGTGAACCTTGATGGTCGTGCCGTTGGATGCCGTTTCCATCCGGACCGCCAGGTCAACGCTGACCTCGGGAAGCCCCTCCATCGCCAGTGTCAGCACCATTCGCCCGTAAAGTGTTCCGTTGGCCAGGGTCGAGGCGATCGGCAGCGAAACAAAAGGCACGGTTCCGGTCAGAGGATCGGAGTCGAGCAGTTGCAGCAAATTGGCACGGCTGACATCCGAACCTGTGCCCACGCCATCAGTCGTGGACGAGAAAAGTGCAGACAGCCGCCCCGAGGCAAGCTGGGTGCCCACCGCACCGCGGTAGGCCGTGGCAGCCACATTGCCCGACGTTGCGTCGTAGTCGGTCATTTGCGCTGACAGGCTCCGCACATACAGGCCGTTGGCTGCAGCAGTGACCGTGACCGTGACCGTATCGGTTGCCGAGGCGCCCGACATGTCCGTTGCCGTCACCAGGATGGTTCGCGTTGCGCCCAGCCAGTCTGCGGTGGGTGAGCCAGAGATCACACCCTCAGCGCTAATTGTGAGGCCAGCAGCCAGCGGCACCCCGGTGCTGTCGCGGAGACTGTATGAGAGTTTGTCCCCGGCATCGGTATCAGCAAAACGCGACGCAACGGGGATGGAAATCGCCTGCCCGCCGAGCTGGTAGGAAATGGGAGTCAAAGAAGAGGTGGCAACCAGCTTGGGCGCGGTGTTTGCCGGAAGCACGGGAAGCGTCGGGTCGGAGGTGACCGAGTCAGGTTGGCCGCCATCAAATGACCCAAAATCGTCGTAGGTCACCTTGAACGAAATTTTCCGCCCGATCTGCGATTCGGTCAGCACCAACTGAGACGTTTGGGCCCCCGAAATCTTGACCCCATCGGCGAACCACTCGTAACCAGCCACCGCCCCCTCGTCGTCGGGCTCGTCAAGTGCTGCCACCAGCGTGTCCCCTTGACGGGGCGCGGCAGTGAGTGCGTTCTCCCCTCGCCGGATGATCCCCATTCCCGGTTCATCTTCGTTGGTGACCACGACTTCAAGGTAAAGGAAGTTCTCGGTGTTGCTTGCCTCGTGATAGACCCGAACGATCACCAGGTACACACCATCACCGTTCGCGTCGCGGGGCGACTCGAAACTCACCAAGTGCTCGTTGGTACCGTCGTTATCGAGATCGAGGTCGAAGAACAACTCACCCGTGTTGGCATCGATGCTGAAGTCACCGCCGTCTACGCCCAGCGCGGCATTCACGCCTGGTGGAACGTTGGTCGGGTCAACGATGGAATATTTGAACGTGTCGTTCTCGACGTCCTGAACATAGGACGACACCTTGACCAGCGCCCCGTGCACATCTTGCGCCGGATCAGTCGGCGGCGGAGCCCCCTTGACTTTCTCAGCCCTGCTAAGCTGTTTGGGCGCCGTGGACAAGAAAACGGGCGGGTCATTCACCGCTGTGACTGTAATTCCCACCGTGTCGGTGTCGGTCAGCGTTCCGCCCGTTCCCGTGCTGCCGCCGTCGCTCGTGGTCATCGTGAGCGTATCGGCGCCGCTGTAGTTCAGGTTGCCCTTGTAGACCACGCCATTTGCAGCCGACAGCGCCGTATTGATCGCCGCTACCGTACCCGTCAGCGTCACGCTCGACGTGCCGTTCGTTCCGATCGTGACACCCGTTGCCGTAGCAACCGTGATCTTGCCCTGCGTAACCGCCAGGGTCACCGTCATGGAACCCGTCGCGTCAACGTCTGCGATGCTCAGACCAGTGACCGCCAGGTCCGTGTCCTCCGCCACCGTGCGTGCCGTGGGGACCGTGTTGACTGGCGCATCGTTCACCGCTGCCACGTTGATCGTGACAGTTGTGGCGGCGCTGTCGAGCTTGCCGTCCGTGGCAACATACGTAAACGACGCGGCGCCGTTGAAATTCGCCGTGGGCGTAAATCCAACTGAGCCGTTCTGGTTCAACACCACCGAACCACCCGTCACCGCAGTCACACTCTTGATCGTGACCGTATCCTGATCGACATCGGTATCGTTGCCGAGCAACTGAGTCGCTGTGAACGTGGCCGCCGTGTCTTCAGTGGCGGACAGCGTATCCGCAGCCCCCGACGGCGCGTCGTTTACCGCAGACACATCAAAAGAGATTGTCCCGGCAGCGAGCGAGGTCGCACCCTTGGAGTCGATCACCTTGAACTTGAAGCTCGCGGCCGCAAGACCGTTGACGTTCAAGGCAGGAACGAAGGTCAGTTTCCCGTTGGTTCCGTCAATATCCGCAACAGGAATTTCCTGCCCGGCGGTTACAGCCTGCGAGTTGTACAGCAGCGTGCCCGCAGTCGAAAGCGGCAGCGTGTCAATCACCACCTTCGACAGCGTGTCGCCGACGTTCCGATCACGGAACTCGAAGTCGGAGAGAGAAAACCGGTAGGCGGTATCTTCCGTGGTGAGAAGCGTTTTATCGGCGGTCGTGGGAGGGACGTTGACCGTCAGGACGGGGTCATCGGAACCGATGATGGTGATGACAATCGAACTCTCGGTGCTCTTGCCCGCTGCATCAACCAGCGAGAACTTGAAGACATCAACTTCAGTCTCGCCCGTGCGCAGGAAATCAGCCTTGTCCTGATCGAGCTTGTACTCGAACTCGTTGGTTTTGTCGACGCGAGTAAGCGTGCCGAACTGACCCGTGATCGATGCGTCGTCAACCGACAAGTTGAGCGTCACCGCATTTCCCACCGCCGGCTTGAACGACACCGAGCCGATGCTGAGCACCGAGCCCTCGGGATCGCGCCCGGCGTCAACCAGATTGAAGCTGACGATATCGGATGCGAGCGGGTTACTCGTTCCTCGTTCGACGAGCTGCTCCTGAACGAGATTGACAAGCGGCGGAAAATTGAACGTGCTGACGGCAACTCTCAAGGTGCCGAAATCGTAGCGAAGATCATCTGAAAGGGTGCCAGACCCGTTGGCCGCCAGGCGATAGCTGAAAGTATCCTGGACAACAGTGTCGTTTCCAGGCCACTGCGTGACCGTGTAGGTGTAAGCGCCCGTGGGCTGAATTTCGAGGGTACCGTAGGTGCCGTTCAACACCAGCTTGCTGGGGTTGCCGGTGAAGCCGGTTTGGTATTGATTGACCAGCGTCACTTCGTCGCCAATCCGCGCGCCCAACAGCCCAGCGGTGAAACCGCGTGGAACCAGATCGTTCGCCAACGCATTTCCACTGCCCGTTCCGCTGAACGAGGCGGTCGTGCCCGTCGTGAGAACGAACAGATTGTCGTCAATGGCGTTGGCGGCCTTCGTGTCATTTGACGACACGAACACCGTACCAACGGCCGCCCGCGTGAGAATGATGGCGCGGGACAAGGCCTCCACCGTGCCACTGGCCACACCGTCCAGACCCGCGAGGATGTCAGCCAGACCGGTGATGCTTCCGCCGGTTGCGATCGCGGTGGCGACCGCCTTTGCCGCAGTCTGTGCAACGAGTTCCTGAGCGACGATCTGGTACTGAACGGCATCGGTCAGCGCGCCGCCGATATCGAGAACATTGAAATTACCGCCAGCCGTAGCAATTGCATTGTTGACTGCAGTCTGAATGCTGTTGTTGAGAACAGCGAGCGATTTCGCAACCACCGCCGCGGCAGCGTCAATTCCCTTGCCCGCCTCGACGCCCACCGATGCCTTGATGCCGGTAAAGACCGCCTGCAGCGTTGCCTCTGAACTCAGGTTGACCGCGGCTGCGTTCTTGACCAGTTCGCGGGCAATGGCACCCGACACCGCCGAATCATCGGTCACCCCCGCAGCCGTGGCCACCTCGGCCGCGATCCGCAGAATGTTGGCCACCTGAAGTGCTTTGGCCTGAATCTGAAGCGCCTGCTCCGCGGCAGCGAAGGTGCCCGCTTTCGATGCTTCGGCCAGGGGATCGAAATTGACCAGGCTGGTTGCGGTATCCGGCAAACCGAGGACCGTCTTGACCCGCGCGATCGCGTCGTTCAGGCTGCCACCCAGCTGCTGGCGGGCCGCCGTGATGAGCGTGGTGATGGGGCTGATCACCCCCGACCCGGCTGGCGACGTGTAGGACCCGTCCCACACCCGTTGCGTGGAAATATCGATTGTTTTCAGCGTGTCGGTTCCACCGGCGATGACACCGCCGTATGTCCAGGCAACGGTTCGCAGGTTGGCACTGCCGCCACCGATTCCAGGCGACTGACCGAATGCGTCGGTGATTCCCCAGGGCTCCGCATTGAAGGCCGCCCCATTGTTGATAACGACGGTATATGCGCCCGCAGCCGACTGGGTGACCTGCACCGTGTTGATCGGATCGTGATCCCAGACCCCGTCGTTGTCGATGTCGCGAAAGACCAGCGCCCCTTTGAGGTAGCCGTCGATGTTGACCGGCGC
>JBMSQB010000005.1:0-102875 GCA_049423065.1 Burkholderiaceae bacterium | reverse complement strand
CGAGGCCCGCTGGCCGCGCGCGCCCATCACGGGCAAGGCCGAGGGCGAGCGCCCCGAGCTTCAGGTTCTGGAACGATGTTGAGATGAAGGCTGCCGCGCACGGTGCTTGAAATCGACAGGGCGGGAGTCGAAGATGCAGGGTCCCCGCTTCGCTCACCTGTTCGCTTACCCACTTCCTGGATCGGGAGCTCTGCCATGAGTCGCCGCAAACTGTTTGAAACCTCCGCCACCCTGAGTCTGGGCGCGCTTGCCGGATGCGCCCTGCCCGGTACCGCGAACCAGACCGCACGAACGCTGTTCGATGTGCCGGTCACAACGGTTCCCATTGCGGGCAGCACTCAGGTGTTTCCGGTTCGCCGCATTTATTGCATCGGTCGAAACTACGCAGCGCATGCACGCGAAATGGGATCAGACCCCACCCGCGAACCACCATTCTTTTTTCAGAAACCCACCGACGCCATCCAGAACGTGGCGCCGGGCACCGTGGCCGATCACCCCTACCCTCCGCTCACCAAGAATTACCACTACGAGGTCGAACTGGTGGCCGCCCTTCACCGAGGCGGGCGAAATGTACCGGTCGATCGCGCTCTCGAACTGGTTTTCGGTTATGCATTGGGCCTGGACATGACACGCCGCGATCTGCAGCGCGCCATGGGCGACGAGAAGAAGCCCTGGGAAATCGGCAAGAGCTTTGATCGGTCGGCGCCAATCGGCCCGATTCATCCGGTAAGCCAGACCGGCCACTACCGCCAGGGCACGATCTGGCTGAAGGTCAACGGGAAGATCCGCCAGAACGCCAACCTCAACCAGATGATCTGGAATGTAGCCGAGCAGGTGAGCCGTCTGTCCCAGGCGTTCGAGCTGTTTCCTGGTGACATCATTTATTCGGGTACCCCCGAAAACGTCGGGCCGGTGGTGCGCGGCGATGTCATCGACTGCCATATCGACGGACTACCCGACCTGAGCGTGCGGATCGTCTGATGCGGGCACGCCTTCGCGTCGCGCTGGTTGGCGCAAGCCACTGGCACGCGCCCCGCTATGCCGAAGCACTGCGCGCGCGCGGCGCGCTGCTCTGTGGCGCCTCCGACACCGACCCCGTCGCCGGCGAGTCCGCCGCGACGCGCCTGGGCGTTGAATTCATCGCGCCCACCGAGGCACTGATCGAGCGACTGCGCCCAGACTTCGCGGTGGTATTGCCGCGGCATGATCACGCGGCCGACGAAATCGCACGGGTCGCTGCACTGCGTGTTCCGATGCTGGTGGAAAAACCGATGGGTCGCCACGCGGGGGAAGCCGAACGGGCCGCCGCCGCGATCGAGGCCGCCGGCATCTTCGCAAGCGTCTGCCTGCCCAATCGATACATGGCCATCTGGGACGAAGTTCGTTCACTCATCGCGGCCGGAGCGTTGGGCGAGCTTCGGCACGCGCATTTCCGGACCATCAACGGCCCGGCGTCGCGCTATCGCGATTCAGGGGTGGGCTGGATGCTTGAGCCGGCTGCAAGCGGTGGGGGCGCTCTGCGCAATCTCGGCGTGCATGGCGCAGACGCTGTTCTTGGCCTCGCCGCCGACCAGCCACTTCGGTTGTTGAGCGCCTACTGCAGCCGCTTCGATGCCAACCTCGGCATTGAAGGGTTCGCCGCTGCAAGTCTCGCGGGTGCCAATGGTTTTCATGCGTCGCTCGAGGCAGGCTACAGCTATGCCAACCTGCAGGAGGGGGGCGACTATGAGTGGCGGATCGCAACGTCGGGCGCCTACCTTCGCGAAAGCAACGGCAGGCTCTGGGTGCATAGACGGGGCGGCTCGCTTGAAACGCGCGAGGTCGACACGCCGCATCGGCTTTATCAGACCATGACGCGCGCTGCCCTGGATGCCTTCGAAGCCGATGCAGCCCCGCCCGTGCCGGTTGGGGCCTGTGTCGCTGCGGTGCGCCTGCAGGATCGGATCTACGCAGCGGCAGGCGGCTGACCCACACTGCCCGGCAACACTTGCGGGCGTTCCCGGCACTCGATCAGGCTGCGCAGGCGCTGCCCGTCTGCGTCCGTGTTGTCGGGCGCGAGCCAGCGCTCGAAGCCCTCGCGCAGTTGAGGCCACTCGCGATCAACGACCGAGTACCACGCGGTGTCGCGCGAGCGCCCTTTGTAGATCACCGCCTGTCGGAAGATACCCTCAAAGCTGAATCCCAGCCGCAATGCAGTCGCACGAGACCGGGCATTGAGACTGTCGCACTTCCACTCGTAGCGCCGATACCCCAGGTCCTCGAAGACGTAGCGCATCATGAGGTATTGCGCCTCGGTCGATGCGCGGGTGCGCTGAAGCGCTGGCGAGAAATTGACGTGCCCCACTTCGATCACGCCGTGCGCGGGATCAATCCGCATCAATGACAGCGTGCCCGTGGCGGCCTCGTCTCGACGATCAACAACCGACCAGTGCAAGGGATCAACGCTCTGCGCCATCCGGGAGAGCAGTTCAAGAAAGGCCGCTTCGCCAGCCGGCCTGTCATGAGAAAGATAGGCCCAGTGCCGGCCGTCGGGCGCACTCGAATGCGCGCTCCAGAGGGCTGACCCGTGCCGATCGACATCGACCGGCTCGAGCCGGCAGAACCGTCCCTCAATCACCCGACGCTGCGGTGGCAGAGCGCCAGTCCATCCGGGCACGGCGGGCCCGACCGGCAGACCGTGCTCGTCTGTCATCACGCGCGTCATGAAGCGCGGTTTACTGCGACAGCCCCTTGTCGACCATCCATTTCTGAATCATCGCGGCGATCTGATCGGAGTTGGTGTCCATCATCAGCATGTGCGAGTTGCCGCGAATGCCGAGTTTGGGCAGATCGATGCGGGTGACGTCGGTGCCCTGCTTCCGAAGGGCATCCTCGTAAGCATTGACCGCCGGCATGATTTTCTGCCAGAGGGAATGCCGCTCGAGATAATCGCCCCACACGAACAGATGCGGCACGCCTTTGAGCGGTGACAGATCGGTGCGCTGCGGATTGGGCGCGCCCGAGGGCTCGATCGCAATCACGCCCTTCACCAGCCCCGGCGCCTTGAGCGCTGCGTTGAAGGTGAAGTTGCCGCCCTGGCTGTGCACCACGATCACGCAGGGGCACACCTTCTGGACATATTGGTCGTAGGCCGCCTGCGAAGCCGCATCATTGGTTGCCCAGCGCGGAATGCCCTGTTTGCCGAACTGGTCAAACGCTTTCACCGGGAACAGCGTACCCTCGGGAAAAACCGTCCGCCGGGCGGGGTCGGTGTTGTAGCCGGTGCCCTCCGGCCCGAGACGGAACAGTTCCCATGCCTCTTTTTTGGTTCGAAAGAACGGCTCGGTCTTGAAGATTTCGGGGTAACGAGCCCAGGACGCACGACCACGCTCCACCGCATCGCTCACGTAGACATCGTGGCCCGCCTTGAGAAAGAACTGCTGCCAGCCCGGGTTGCCGTCGGGCTTGGTTTCCCAGGTCACGCCCGACAGTCCGCCGCCATGCCACATCAGCATCGGATAGCGACCCTTGCGGCTCACCTCGTGAAGCTTCACGAACTGCACATACATCTGCTCGACTTCGAAGTCGCCATTGGGATCGACTTTGAAGGGTGCCGCGCCGGCGGTGAACACGATCTCCTTGGTCGGCAGTCCAGAGAGCGTGACCTGCCGGCCGCCGATATGAAAGCTGCCCACTTCCTTCACCGCGTAGTGGTCGGTGGCGTGGTGATGATGCGCGCATCCGCCCAGCGCAAGCGCGCTCAATGCGACGGCGATGCCAATCAGTCGTGTGCTCATGCTGCTGTCTCCGGTTTTTGATTTGATGTGATGACCGGCAGACGGCCCGGCCAGCGTGGAGCCCGGCGCACAGGACCATGAGCATCCTCGTCAAGGCGCAGCCCTCCACCTCGGGCACAATATCACGCTGACCCGACACAAAGGACCCCAGATGGCCCGGAAAGTGATGCTGCAACACCCGCCGACTGGCCTTATTCGCAGCGGTTACTACGGCTTCAGCTGGACCTACCTTTTCTTTGGCTGGTGGGTGCCCCTGTTCAGGGGCGAACTGGGTGTGGCGGCGCTCCATCTCCTGTTCACCATCTTCAGTTTCGGTATCTGGCAGCTGATCGTTGCATTCCTCTACAACCGCCAGTTCATGATCCGGATGCTCGAAAAGGGCTATGTGCTCGCCGACCGCGAAGACGTCATGGCGGGCGCCCGCGTGGCCCTTGGCATCGGCACACCGGCCGGCTGATCACCGCCGGATTTGTTACCCTTCGGCTCGCCCAACCCCTTTGCAGCCGTCGGAGCGGACCGTATGAGCGCCATGGTCGTTTTTGCCACCACCGTTTTTCTGTCGGCGTTTCTGCTGTTCCAGATCCAGCCGATCGTGGCAAAGATGATCTTGCCGTGGTTCGGCGGGTCATCATCGGTCTGGAGCACCTGCATCGTTTTTTTTCAGAGCGTGCTGCTGCTGGGTTATGGCTATGTGCACTGGCTCCATGAAAAGGTCTCGCGGTCACGTCAACCGCTGGTTCACGCCGCCCTGCTGGTGATATCGCTGGTCACCTTGCCGGTGGCCGCCGACGCTTCCTGGAAAGGCATGACGCTCGACTATCCGTCGCTCGCGGTCCTTGCAGTGCTCGCGGTGGCGTGTGGTGCACCCTACCTCCTGCTCTCCACCACCGGGCCGCTGATGCAGGCGTGGTATGCACGGGTCGGTATCGCCAGTGGCGATGGCTCACGCGCCTATCGCCTCTACGCGCTCTCCAATCTCGCCTCCATGCTGGCGCTTCTCACCTACCCGGTGCTGATCGAGCCCGCGCTTGCACTCGAAGCCCAGGCCAACAGCTGGTCAATCGCCTATGTGGTGTTTGTGGCCGCGGCGCTCGGCACCGCGTGGCTCACCTGGCGGGCGGGCGACGGTACGGCATCAGCCGCAGCGAGCGCCCAGGCCGCAGTGCCTGACGACGCCCCTCGGCCCGGCGCGGGCGAACTGCTGATCTGGGTGGGTCTGTCGGCCACCGCATCGATTCTGCTGCTGTCCATGACCCGCCACCTGACGCAGGACATTGCGCCGGTCCCGTTCCTGTGGGTGCTCCCCTTGAGCATCTACCTCCTCAGTTTCATCCTCTGTTTTGATGCGCCGCGTTATTACGTGCGCAAGCTCTTTCTGCCGCTTCTTCCGCTGGCGTTCGTCGCGCTCGATCGCGTCCATGACGTCTACACCTGGGTGCCCGTGTTGATCGGCGTCACCTGCGTGTCGCTTTTCGTGTTCTGCATGGTCTGTCACGGCGAACTGGTTCGTCGCAAGCCACCCGTGCGGCATCTCACGCTGTTCTATCTGATGCTCTCGATCGGCGGCGCGCTGGGCGGCACGCTGGTTGGTCTGATTGCGCCCACCATCTTCAACGCCTACTACGAACTCCCGATCGGATTGTTCCTCTGCGCAGCGCTCACGCTCGCAGTGTTGTGGCGCGAGCTGTCGAAAGTGTGGCGCGTCGCCCTCCTGATTCTGGTCGCGCTCTATGGTCTGCGACTCACCACCCTCTCGATCGCCTATGTCGAGGGCTTTCGTGCCGTGGTGCGCAACTTCTACAGTCAGACCCGGGTGGAAGACGTCAAGGACGAACACTTCGGCATGCGGCGCGTGATGCTGCACGGCCGAATCAACCACGGCGAGCAATACCTCGACGAAAAATTGCGGCGCGTCCCCACTGCCTACTTCTGCGAGCGATCCGGCATCGGGCGGGTTTTTCGCAGCCTCCCTCAGGATCGGCCCCGAAAGCTGGGCGTGCTCGGGCTGGGTACCGGCACGCTCGCGGTCTACGGTCGCCCGGGCGACGAGATGCGCATCTACGAAATCAACGAACAGGTGCTCGATCTCGCCAGGAGCGAGTTCACATTTCTGTCGGATTCGCCAGCGAAAATCGTTTCGATTTTGGGCGATGGCCGTCTGATGCTCGAGCGCGAACCCGATCAGCAGTTTGATGTGCTCGCCATGGATGCTTTCTCTGGCGATTCAGTGCCCACGCACCTGGCCACGATCGAAGCCATCAAGGTGTACCTGCGGCACATGCGCCCCGATGGCTACCTGATCTTCAACATCACCAACCACTATCTTGACCTGCGCCCGGTGATGGCCGCGGCCGCAGCCGAGCTTGGCAAGGTGGCGCTTGCCTATCAGGTCACCAAGGTCGCCGACGATGAGCTCTGCCGACCGTCACACTTCGCGATTCTGGTCGATCCCAGCCGGCTCGAAAGCCTGCCCGAGTTGCTCCGCGATTTCACGAGGCTTGAACCGCGCCCGGGATTCAAGGCCTGGACCGACAATTTTTCCAACCTGCTCAGCATTCTCAAAAAACTGTAAGCCTGCCGAGGCTTTTTCCAGGCCCGGCCCGCTACTGCCAGAACGTCACGCTGAGCTCGGCACTGCGATTGGCGGGCTCATACACTGTATTGGCGCCGGCCGACACGAAGTTGGAACGCGCGACCGCCCGCAGCTGCACGCGAATGCTCGCGCGGGTCTCGCCCCACTGCCAGGGTTGCTCCAGCGACAGCATCAGACCGCGACGCTGGGTGTTGGTGACATTCTGATACTGCGCACCCGCCTGTGCCAGCATCGACCGCTGCCAGCCTGCGAGCAGAAGCGCCGCGCGCAACTGCATCACGTTCGCCTGCTGCTCGTCGGCGATCGCCCAGGAGCCACCCAGCCAGAGCGACAGGTTGAACCGCTCATAGCCCTCCTTGCCCGCCGTGGAGCGGCCGCGAAGGTCGGTCCATTCGGTGGTGAGCCCGAATTCCGGGCGCGGGATCCAGGCGGCAGAAGGTCGATTGCCAGGGTGCACAAAAAACGCCGACCCGATACGCGGCAGCCCATTGATGTCTCCGCTGACCGGGCTTGAGTAGTTGGCGCGGCCCACCGACACCTCGCCTTCAAGCATCCAGGGCCGATCGGCGGCCTGAAACGGTCGATCGGCGCGCAGCCCAAGCGCGGGACCGGTAATCTGCATGGCCGATTCCGCGTAGCCGTACCAGCTTGCGCCCACGCCCCAGCGGGAGAGGCCAAACGGTGCCTCCGATGGGGTATCCCCGGTCCTGGATACGGGCCCGGCTGGTGTCTCGCCCGGCGGGTTCGCGGCACGATCCTCGGCGCATGCAACGCCCGCACAACCGAGAGCCAGGACAAGGGCCATCTGGCAACTGAACCGACCGCCTGCAAACGGCAGAGCACGCATGGTTTTCGACTTTCGCGCGAGAAGGGTTGATGACCATGGATCTTTAGCACAGCCATGTGATTCTGATTTGATCCACCAGCGTCGATGCAAGGTATTCGCGCCGCATGACGATGATCGGCGGCCGCCAGACGGGTTCGCCAGACGCTCGGCAGCAACCGGCCACGGGTATGATCAGAGGCTGATCAGAACGCCCCGCCCCTCCGATGTCTTCAGAATCCGATCACCCTCACATCCGCTCGTTTTCCGGTCGACGCGGGCATTTCACCTCCGGTCAGCGAAGCGCCTACGACGCGCTCCTTCCCCAGTTCGGCATTCCCTATTCTGCTGAACCCCTCGCCGCATCGACTGTTTTTGGGCGAGACGGCCCGCTGGTGCTCGAGATCGGATTCGGCATGGGCGAATCAACCGCCGCCATCGCACAGGCCCAACCCGAGCGGAATTTCCTCGGCGTGGAGGTCTACCCTGCCGGGGTGGGATCGCTCCTCAGGCGAATTGACGAGGCAGGACTCACCAATCTGCGCATCATTCAACACGATGCAATCGATGTGCTTGCGCACATGATGTCGCCCGCGAGCCTTGCCGCGGTGCACGTGTTCTTTCCCGACCCCTGGCCCAAGGCGCGCCACCACAAGCGTCGCCTGATCCGGCCCGAGGTCGTCGCGCTCATCGCAAGCCGGCTTGCGCCGGGTGGCGTGCTTCACTGCGCAACCGACTGGGCCCACTACGCGCTTCAAATGCTGCAGGTGCTTTCAAACGAACCCCTGCTCGAGAACACCGCGGGCGAGGTCCGGTTGTCCGAGGATATCGCCGAAGCACGCGGGTTTGCCGAGCGCCCAGCCTACCGACCGCCCACCAAGTTCGAGCGCCGGGGTCTGGCGCTTGGGCACGGCGTGTGGGATCTCGTCATGACACGGCGATTGCTCCGTTGAGGCCTGCGCCCAATCCCTTTCATGTTCCGGCCTACACACAGGGCCGGACCATCGCCAACCTCGCCGCGCAGATCGGGCGCCGCTTCGGATCGCCCGCTCGGCGACCCGCTCTGGCCCCGCTTTCGAACCCCGCGCTCGGGCGCGTCATCGACGAGGCGCAGCACATCGTTCTGCTGCTGCTCGATGGCGTTGGCTGCGCGCAGATTGACCAGTTGAGCCCCTCCGGACCGCTTGCCCGATCGCGCCTGTGCGAGATCGAGTCCACCTTTCCGTCCAGCACGGCGCCGGCGATCACCACCTTCGCCTCGGGCCAGACGCCCGCCGGGCATGCGGTGACTGGCTGGCACCTCTGGTCGCCATTCCACCATGCCGTCGTGCGGCCGCTTCCTCTCGACTTCTGGGGCATGCCCGGACAGGTCGAGCCCGGTGACCTGTTTCAGTGGTCGGCCCTCAGTCGCGACATGCAGGCCCACTGCACGGTGCTGCAACCGTCGTGGATCGCCGACTCCGCCTTCACCCGGCATGCGTTCGCAGGGTCAACCCGGCGTGGTTACGCGAAGCTGGGCGAGGTCCGGCAGCTGATTGTCGAGGCCCTGGCCACCCCGGCACCCGAGGGGCACTATGTCTATGTTTATTTGCCGCACTTCGACATGACTGCACATGAGTCCGGCAGTGCCAGCGAGCCCGCTTACCAGGCCCTGAAGGCGTTTGACGCCCTCTTTGCCGACATCGCAACCGACCTGCTTGGCACCGACACCCTGCTGGTTGCCACGGCAGATCATGGTTTCATTGATGTACCCCCCGAACAGATCCTCAGAATGGAGTCGTTCCCCCATCTGGCCGCCATGCTCGCATCACCCCTATCGGGCGAGCCCCGCGTGGCGTTCTGCCAGGTGCGGCCGGGGCTCGAAGCCGCCTTCGCCCGCGAGGTATCGGCCACCCTGGGCGATTCCTTTGACTGTCATGAGAGCCGTGTGCTGATCGAGGCTGGCTGCTTCGGGCCCGCAGCGCCAAGCCAGTCCCTGCTGCGCGACCGGATCGGCACATACACCCTCATCGGCCGTGACCGCTTCTGCCTCACCCAGTCGCTGCCCGGCGAGACACCACCCACCTTCGTCGGCATGCACGGCGGCACGCATGCTGACGAAATCAATGTTCCAGTGGCTGCGGTGGCTGACGGCAGCCGCCTCCCATCGGCCACCGGCCGGAGAATTGTCCATGTTTGAACTGCTGGTTGCGCTGCCGCTGCTCGTGAAGGCTCTGATCCTGGGCGTGGTGGAAGGCCTGACCGAATTTCTGCCGATCTCGAGTACCGGTCATCTGATCCTCGCATCCAGCCTGCTGGGTTTTCACGGCGAGAAAGCCAAGCTGTTCAGCGTGGCCATCCAGACCGGTGCAATGGTTGCAGTCATCGTCTACTTCCGGGCCCGAATCGGCGCAACGCTTGTCGGCTTCGGGCGCGATCCGCGCGCCACCCGCTTTGCCGTCAATGTGCTGATCGCGTTCCTGCCCGCAGCGGTGCTCGGGCTGCTGTTTGCAAAAACCATCAAACAGCACCTGTTCTCGCCGGTGCCGGTGGCCACTGCCTTCATCGTGGGCGGCCTGATCATCATGTGGGCCGAGAGACGAGCGGCGCGCGCCACCGCGCCTGCGCGGGTGAGCGACATTGATCAGCTCGCACCCATTGACGCGCTGAAACTGGGTCTGGCTCAGGCGGCAGCGCTCATCCCCGGCACCAGCCGCTCGGGCGCCACCATCATCGGCGGAATGCTGTTCGGGCTGTCCCGGCAGGTGGCCACCGAATTTTCTTTCTATCTCGCAATTCCCACCCTGATTGGCGCAGGCGCCTACGACACCTGGAAACAGCGGGCACTGCTTGATGCCGCCGATCTGCCGCTCTTCGCCGTGGGATTGATCGTGTCGTTTGCGAGCGCGCTCGCGTGCGTGCACTGGCTCATGCGCTTTGTCGCCACGCACAGCTTCGTGGTGTTTGCCTGGTATCGGATTGTGTTTGGCGGCGTGGTGCTGATCACCGCCTGGACCGGCGTGGTCAGCTGGGCCGACTGAGCGAAGACTGAGCGAAAACTGGCGGGAGGCCTCGACGCCGCGAGGCCTTCACGCAGCAAGTCACGTCAGCGGTGCCAGTGGCCGCGACCGTGCCCGTAGCCGTGCCCATAACCATGCCCGTGGTGATGATGCGGACGGCCATGGGTGATCACCACCACCGGCGCACTCCGATAGATCACTGCCGGCGGCGCACTGTAGGTGTAGGCAGGTCCGTAGACCGGGTGAGCGCCATAGACCGGCGGGTAGTAGGGGCCCGGCGCGGTATAGACCACCTGCGGCTGATAGGCGTGCGGGTGATAAACCACTGGCGGCGCAACCCGCACCACCGGATCGTGTGCGCTCTGCGCAGCGCCCGCCAGCGCACCGATCACACCCCCAGCGATCGCACCGTCACGGCCGCCGAACGCCTGGCCCAGCAGCGCGCCGGCGCCTGCACCCACGACCGCGCCCAGAAGCGAATCACTGGCCTGCGCCACCGGCGGCAACGCCGTCGCAAGCAGGCAGACACTGAGGGCAATCGGGAATCGGGACTTCATGATCGATACTCCTGGGGGATCTGACGGATAGGACAGCCCGACAGTACCGGGAACGGTCAACCTTCAACTAGACCATCTCTGCAAGAGTTGTAAGCAATCATGTAGACTTAATGACTTACCGGTCAGTAATAGACTGGGCCGTCTACATCGCCACCCCGCCATGGCCAACCCCTCGTCCTACCCATCGGCCGCGTCCCCGCGCTGGGAACGCCGCAAGGAAAGTCGTCCGGCCGAGCTGCTAGAAGCCGCTCTTGACTGCTTCGTCGAGCGCGGCTACGCCGCCACGCGCCTGGAAGACGTTGCGTCCCGCGCAGGCGTAAGCAAGGGCACGCTCTACCTCTACTACGACGGCAAGGACGATCTGTTCAAGGCGGTGATCCGAAGCAACGCGCTGCCGCTCATCGAAGCCTTCCGGCAGGACATCGGGCGCTCCACGCTTGCCAGCGCTGAACTGCTGGGCCGGTTCTTCCACGACTGGTGGCACCAGGTCGGCGAAACCCGACTCGCAGGTATTGCCAAACTGATCGTGGGCGAAGCGGGAAATTTCCCTGACATCACCCGTTTCTTTCTCGAAGAGGTCACGCTTCCCACCTGGCAATTGCTTGGCTTGATCCTCAACCGGGGCATCGCATCGGGTGAATTCCGTGCAGTAGATGTCGAGGCGGCCACCGTTCTCTGGATGTCGCCGCTCATCCTGAAAGCAATCTGGATGCGTTCGATTGCACCAAGCTGCGCCGAAATCGAGGTCGTGCCCACCGAGCGCTTCCTCAGAACCCATACCGAACTGGTACTGGCAGCGCTCAAGCCCATGGGGGCGGCATCGTGAGCCGAACCCGCACACTGGGGCTGATCATCGTCGGACTTGGCATCGCAGCGGGAGCAGTGGTTTGGTGGCAGCGCTCGCAGCACAACCCGGTTGCGCAGCCTCCCCAGCCGCCAGCAGCGAGCACCGCGCGTGCGCTCGAATTCTCGGCGGCCGAGGTGATCAGACTCGAGCCGGTCGCGCTCACTCGCGTGGTGCCCATCACCGGGACGCTCACCGCCACGATCCAGACCATCGTCAAATCACGGGTCTCGGGTGATATCAGCGAGATCACGGTGCGCGAAGGCATGTCGGTGAAGGCGGGGGAACGGGTGGCCAGCATCGACCCGACCGAGTTTCAGTTGCGGGTGAGCGAACGCGAAGCAGCGCTTCGGTCGGCGCAGGCGCAACTCGAGCAGGCGCGCCGTACGCTCGCAAACAACCAGGCACTGCTCGAGAAAAATTTCATCTCGCAGAACGCCTTTGACAATGCCCGCTGGAGCGTGGATGTGGCGAGCGCAGCGCGCGACAGCGCGCAGTCGCTCCTCGACCAGGCGCGAAAGTCGCTCGCCGATACCCGCATTACCGCTCCGATGTCGGGCCTGGTGTCGCAACGCTTTGTGCAGCCGGGGGAAAAGGTCTCGCCCGACAACCGGATTCTGTCGATCGTCGATCTGTCGCGCCTTGAACTGGAGGCGCAGGTGCCCGCCGGAGAAGCGGGGGGCCTGCGAATCGGTCAGCGGGTCACGATGCGCATCGAGGGCGTCCCGGAGGCCTTCGGCGGTAGAGTGCTTCGGATCAACCCCGCCACGCAGGCGGGCACCCGCGCAATCGCGGTCTACATCGGCCTCGATCGGGGCGATGAGCGCCTGCGCGCGGGTCTGTTCGCTCAGGGCTCGCTGATCCTCGAAACCCGGGAAGGCGTCATTGCAGTGCCTCCGGCTGCGGTTCGGGATGCAGCAGGCCGACGGTTTGTCTACCTGATCGACGGCGAGGTCATTGCCGAACGCGAAGTCCGGCTGGGCCTTCTTGACGATGCGGCCCGCGCACCGGCTGGCGGAATGGGTCTGGTCGAGGTGGTGTCCGGGCTTTCTGCCGGCGATCGGGTGATCGCGATCAATGTCGGCCTGCTCAGACCCGGCGCGCCCGCGCGCGTTGGCGCTCGCTGACCGCAGTCACCAGACACCGCTCCGATGTGGCTCACCCGCGTCTCGGTCAACCACCCTGTCTTTGCGACGATGATGATGCTCGCATTCGTCGTGCTCGGGCTCTTTTCCTACAAGCGCCTGGCGGTGGATCAGTTCCCCGACATTCAGCTGCCCGTGGTGGTGGTAAGCACCGAATATCCGGGCGCCGCGCCTGAAGTGGTCGAGGTCGATGTCTCGAGAAAGATCGAGGAACAGGTCAATACGATCAGCGGCGTCAATGAACTGTTTTCGCGTTCATACGAAGGCTCGTCGGTCGTCATCATTCAGTTTGATCTCTCCGTCGACCCGGCTCAGGCCGCCCAGGATGTCCGGGAAAAAATCGCGCTCGTACGGCCCAGCTTCCGGCCCGAAGTCAAGGAGTCGCTTGTCACCCGGGTCAACCCGGAAGACAACCCGGTCATCTCGGTGGCACTGCAGTCCGACACCCGCAGTGCGCGCGAACTCACCACACTCGCCGAACAGATCGTCAAGCGAAGGCTGGAAAACGTTCGTGGCGCGGGACGCGTGACCGTGGTCGGCGGGGTGCGCCGCGAAGTCCTGATCCAGCTCCGCCCGGCCGACATGGAGGCGTTCCGGGTGGGCGTCGACCAGGTCATTTCCGCGCTTCGCACCGAGAATCAGGAGCTCCCCGCCGGCACGCTGATCGCAAGCGATCGCGAACAGGTGGTACAGATCCGCGCGCGCATGCGCTCCGTGGAGGAGTTCGAGCGGATCATCGTCGGTCGCCGCGGCAATCAGCCGATCCGCCTCGCGCAGATCGCCGATATCGTCGACAGCGAACAGGAGCGCGAAACCAGCTCGCTCGTCAATGGCGCACGCGCGGTATCGATCGACGTGGTGAAAGCGCAGGGCGAGAACACCATCGCGGTGGTCGACGGCGTCAGAAAAACCGCCGAGGCGCTCGGCAACGGCCAGCTGCCGCCCGATGTGAAGCTCGTGGTGGTGCGCGATGCCTCCACGTCCATCCGCAACTCGGTCTCCAGCGTCCAGCGCAACATCGTCGAGGGTGCGCTACTCACTGTTCTGATCGTGTTTCTCTTTCTGTCGTCCTGGCGTTCAACGGTCATCACCGGGCTCACGCTCCCGATCTCGCTGATCGGCACCTTCCTGGTGATGTACGCCATGGGCTTCACCATCAACCTGGTGACGCTCCTCGCGCTGTCGATCTGCGTGGGTCTGCTGATTGATGACGCAATCGTGGTGCGCGAAAACATCGTGCGTCACCAGGCAATGGGCGAGGACCATCGCACCGCATCGCTCAAGGGAACCGCCGAAATCGGACTGGCTGTCACAGCCACCACGCTCACCATCGTGGCGGTGTTTCTCCCGATCGGATTCATGGGCGGCATCATCGGCCGCTTCTTCAAGGAGTTCGGTGTCACGGTTGCCTTCGCCGTGCTCCTGTCGATGTTCGTCTCGTTCACGCTGGACCCGATGCTGTCTTCGATCTGGCATGACCCTGATGCGCACGGCCCCCGGGGCCGCGGTCCGATCGCCTGGTTGCTGCGCCGTTTTCAGGCGCTGATGCAGAGTCTGGAGCGCGGCTATGTGGCGCTGCTCCGCTGGGGACTGGCCCACCGCGCGCTCACCATGACGCTGGCCTTGGTCGCCTTCTTTTCGGCGTTCCCACTGGTGAGCAAGGTGGGCAAGGAGTTCGTTCCGCAAGCCGACAACAACGAGTTCTACGTCCAGTTCTACACACCGGCCGGATCGCCGCTTTCCTTCACCGAGCAGCGCCTGAAAATGGTCGAGGCGGCGCTGCGCGAATTCGAGGGTGTGACGCTCACCTACGGCACGATCAACACCGGCGTCGCGCTCGGGCGAAACTACGCAAGCGTGTTCGCGCGCCTGGTCGACCGGTCAGAGCGCAACCTGTCGGTTCAGCAAATGCGGGCCCCGGTGCGAGAGCGCCTGAGGACCATCCCCGGTGTCACCCTCACCGATCTCGGCAACCTCAACACCGTGGGATCAGGCAAGCCCATCCAGATCAGTGTTCAGGGACAGGACATCGGCGAGCTCGAACGAATCGGCCAGCAGGTTCAGGAAGCGATGCGGGCCGTCAACGCTCAGCTCAAGCGCGAGGCAATCGTCGAAATCGACAGCAGCTCCAAGCCCGCCAAGCCCACCGTCACCGTCGAGATCGACCGTGCACTCGCGTCCGACCTGGGGCTGAGCGTCGCCCGCTTGTCGCAGTCACTGCGGCCGCTCATCGCGGGCGAATCGGCCACCACCTGGCGCGCACCCGACGACGAAAATTATGATGTCCGAGTTCGGCTTCCCGCCGCCGGTCGAAGCTCGATTGCCGACCTTTCCCGTTTGACTCTCGCCTCGTCTCTCCCCGATGCCGACGGACAACCCCGCATGATTCCCTTGCGTCAGGTGGCCGAACTCACCCCGGGCTTCGGCCCCACGCAGATCAACCGCAAGGCACTGACCCGCGAAGTGCTCATCTCGGCCAATGCGGACGGCATCGCGGCTGGCACTGCGGGAGCGCTCCTGCAGCCCTATCTGGAACGCATCGCGCTGCAACCGGGCTACCGGCTTGCCACGGGCGGGGGCAACAAGGACATGACCGAGTCGTTCAGCTACGCGCTGCAATCACTGGTGCTGGCGGTGGTGTTCATCTACATGATCCTCGCCTCACAGTTCGGCAGCTTCATTCAGCCGGTCGCGATCATGGCGTCGTTGCCGCTCTCGCTTCTGGGGGTGGCGATCGCACTCCTCGCCTGGCGCTCAACGCTCAATATTTTTTCGATGATCGGCTTCATCATGCTGATGGGCCTGGTCACCAAAAATGCGATTCTCCTGGTTGACTTCGCCAACCAGGCACGCCGCGAGGGCATGGCGCGCACCGCCGCCTTGCTGCGGGCGGCCGAAGTGCGCCTGCGCCCCATCCTCATGACCACACTTGCCATGGTGTTCGGCATGCTGCCGCTTGCGGTGGGCGTGGGCGAAGGCTCCGAGCAGCGGGCACCCCTCGCGCATGCCGTGATTGGCGGCGTCATCGCGTCCACGCTCCTCACCCTGCTGGTGGTTCCCGTCTTCTATTCGCTTCTGGATGATCTGGGAGGGTGGCGTGGCCGCCAAAAACCGGCTCCGGAGGTGCCCAGCGTACCGGCTCGTTGATACACTAGATCTCCCGCCCGTTTCACCTCATCCGATTCGCCATGAACTTTGAACTTGCACGCCACAACATGGTCGAGCAGCAGATCCGCCCCTGGGATGTACTGGATCCAGCCGTTCTCGAGACCCTCTCGGCGATTCACCGTGAAGACTTCGTCCCGCCAGCCTACCGTTCGCTCGCGTTCACCGATATGGAAGTGCCGCTGGATGTGAGCGGCGTCAAGACCGGCGAGGTGATGCTTGCGCCCAAGGTGGAGGCACGCCTGCTCCAGGCGGCGCGTCCGCAGCCCACCGATTCGGTTCTTGAAATCGGAACTGGCTCGGGCTATATGGCTGCGCTCCTCGCCAGCCACGCACAACGCGTGCTGAGCTGCGAGGTCCGCGCCGACCTGGCAGGGTTTGCGCGCGGCAACCTCTCCCGTACCGGCTTCAGCCAGGTCACCGTCAAGCACGGTAACGGCCTCGATGAACTCAAGGGCGCGGCGCAGTTCAACCTGATCGTGCTGTCGGGGTCGGTTCCGTTTGTACCCGACATCGTGCTGCAGGCACTGAGCGCGGGTGGTCGAGTGGTCGCCATTGTTGGCGACGCCCCGGTCATGACGGCGCAACTCATTACCCGCACGTCAGACAACCGGTTTACCGCTGAACCGCTGTTTGAAACCATCGCACGCCCGCTGGTCGGTTTTCCCCACAAAGAGCGCTTCGTATTTTGAAACCGCAGCGCAAGCCCCGTCAGCCGCGGCTCCGGAGACCCCTCGCCATGACATCCCGCGCGTCCGTCCGTTCACTGCTGCTCGTTGCACTTGCAACACTGCCCGCTCTGGCCGGGGCGGTGGACCTGGTGCAGGCCTACCGGCTCGCGCTCGCCAATGATTCGCAGGTTGCAAGTGCGCGTCTGCAGCTTGGCGCCGTCCGCGAGAAGCTGCCCCAGGCTGAAGCGGCATTCCGCCCGCAGATCAACAGCGCCGCCACGTTGCAACAGCAATACGGCGAAATTTTCCCTGCAAAGGGCAACCAGTACAGCACCGATTTCACGAACCAGAACTACTCGGTATCGCTCACCTACCCGATCTATCGGGCGCAAAATGCTGAAGTGCTCGAGCAGAGCAAGCTGCAGATCTCGGTTGCCGAGGCACAACTGGCCGCGGCGTCCCAGGATCTGGTGCTGCGGGTCTCGCAGGCCTACTTCGACGTACTCGCCTCACAGGACAATCTCGCCACCATCGGCGCACAAAAGCGAGCCATTACCGAGCAGCTGGCAGCAGCCAAGCGCAACTTCGAGGTCGGAACCGCCACCATCACCGACCAGCAGGAGGCCCAGGCCCGGTTCGACCTCGCCGTTGCCCAGGAACTCGCCGCGCTCAACGATCTCGAGGTCAAGCGCGCAGCGCTCGCCCTGCTGGTGGGTCGACAGGTGGGAACCCTCTCCATGCTCAAGCCTGGCATCCAGTTGACCGCGCCACAGCCAACACAGGAATCGCAATGGACCAGCGCCGCGCGCGAGGCCAACTACTCGGTCCAGCAGGCCAGGCTCAACGCCGAAATCGCCAAGCGTGAAATCGAGCGTCAACGCGTGGCGAACAACTTCACCGTGGATCTCGTCACATCCGTGGCACACGGGCGAAGCGCCAACTTCAACCAGGTGGGCACCAACTCCCTGATTGGCGGGGTGGGCGTTCAGGTGGCGAGGCCCCTCTACACCGGCGGGCTGATTGAGTCACGCATCAAGGAAGCCCTCGCGAGCCACGAACGCACACAGTCCGATCTCGAAACCGCCCGCCGTCAGGCGGAGCTCGCCGCGCGGCAGGCGTTCTATGGTGTCAACAGCGGGCTTGCGCAGATCCGCGCCCTGGAGGCGGCAGAGCGGTCAAGCCAGCTCGCGCTTGATTCAAACCTGCTCGGCTATCAGGTGGGTGTTCGGATCAACATCGATGTGCTGAACGCGCAGCAACAGCTCTTCACCACCCGACGCGATCTCGCCCGCGCGCGCTACGACACGCTCCTGAACGGCCTGCGGCTCAAGACCACCAACGGCTCATTGGGCGAGGCTGATCTCACGACCGTCAACGCCATGCTGGTCGCGGGCGCGCCGGCAGGAAAGTGAGCGCCGTCGCGAGCTTGCCCGACAAGACCGGCTCATCCCGATGAAAGTCAGGCCAATCGTCGTCACCCTCACCAGCATCCCGCCCCGCTTCGAAAATCTGTCGCGAAAGCTCGCCTCGCTCGAGCGACAAACGGTCAAGCCCGATTTCATCGAGCTCTATCTCGCGAAAACCTACCGACGCTTCCCCGGCCCGCGCCCGGCGCTCCCGCCTCTGCCGACAAGCGTGCGAGTGATCGAGGTCGAGCATGACCTGGGCCCCGCCACCAAGGTGCTGCCTGCCTGTCAGCGCTGGCAGAACGAAGACGTCGACCTCCTGCTCTGTGACGACGACCGGTCCGAGGACCCAGACTGGGTCGAGCGATTCGCCCGGGTGCGCCATGAGCGGCCCGACGACATCATCTGCGAGGCAGGCTGGTTCGTTGACAGCTTTTCGCCACACCCCCGTACCGAGATCGACTCGCCGCGCGTTCAGGTGTCACCCCGTCTTGGCAAGAACCTCGCTTACCGCCTGAAGCGCCTGCTCACGCTGCAGCTCTACACCCCGAAGATTCATATCTATTCTCAATCGGGCTATGTCGACGTCTTCATGGGCGTCTACGGCGCGATGATGTCGCCACGCGTTTTTCATTCCGATGCCTGGAGCATCCCCGACATTCTCTGGACTGTTGATGATGTGTGGCTCTCCGGCATGGCCCGCGCAAACGGCATCAAGGTCTGGGTCAATGCCGTCGCCCGCACCATGCCGCGCGACAGCCGCTTCGACCGAACCTCGGCGCTCAAGGATCACGTTGAGCAGGGCGTCGATCGCGACGGTGCCAACCGGATGTGCATCGACTACCTGCGCGATCGCTACGGCATCTGGCGCTGAGGCTTGCGCAGCACCGCGGTCATGTTCTCGGAGGCAAAATCGCGGCGCCGGAAATACACCAGGTACACCAGCGTGTTCAACGCCCACCGGAAAATCCGGCCCAGCAGCTTTCGCAGCACGCGGACAGGGCTCGAGCTGTAGAGCACCTGCGCCTGCCCACCCGCAAACAGCAGTTCGGCGGATACCGCCCGGGCCAGGTACTCCACCTTGCCGCTGCCCAGCACGGTGACATGCGTGATGTCGCTGTTCTGGTGGATGAGGCCAAAGGGTGAGTCGCCATTGGGGAAACGCGCGATGAACACGCCCCCGGGTCTGAGCACCCGCATCACCTGCAGCAGCCAATCGCGCAGCTGATCCTGCGGGATATGCTCAAGCACATCGAAGGCCACCACCAGGTCTGCGCTTTCGTCTGCAAAGCCTGCAAGCCCCTGCCCACACTCGGCGTTGAACCCTGCCTCGCGCGCGAGGCGAACCAGATCCGGGTTCACCTCCAGTCCGCAGATCCGCCACTGCCGGTTTCGCCCATACGCAAGGAAAGCGCCGCTTCCGAAACCCACCTCGAGTACGTCCGACCCGGGGCCGAAATCGCGCCGGGCACGATGCACCTCGGCATCGAAATATTTTGAGTCCGCTTTCTTGAGACGGGCAAAGTTCTCGGCACTCCACTGTTTCCAATCGAGGTAACCGGAATCAAATGCAGCAGGCGTTGCCGGCATGGCTGGCGGGATCGTGTCCGGGGGCATGGGCGGGTCGCCGGTCGAAAATGGAACTCGGAATTCTAGGCGTTGCGCGACGCATGCGACGCCGCCGATCGAAAACCAGTTCGCGCTTCGATCACGGGCGCGATGGCATCGAGCGTACGCGCGGTGGCCCCGCGATGCTGCGCCGCAAACGCCAGCGCGGCGACCGACATGGCTTGTCTGCGGGCGGGTTCGCCGAGCAAACGCATGCTCTCGCCCAGGGCGCAAGCAGCATCGGCCACCCGCAGCGCGGCACCGGCCGCCACGGCGTCCTGGCTGATCTCCTCAAAGTTGAAGGTATGCGGGCCCACTACGACCGGGCAGCCCACAGCGCAGGCCTCGATCAGGTTCTGGCCCCCGAGCGGCGCAAGCGACCCACCGATAATCGCCACGTCGGCGAGCGCATACCAGGCAAACATCTCGCCCATCGAGTCACCGATGACCAGATCAGCGTGATCCAACTCAGGCCCGTCGCTCTCGAACGCCGAGCGTCGCTTCACCTGCCAGCCCTGCTCGCGCGCAAGTTGGGCGACCGCATCAAATCGTTGGGGATGACGGGGGACAAGCACCAAAAGTGGCCGCCCCGAATCCGGCACCGGCTCGCCAAGGGCGCGCCAGGCGGCCAGCAGCATCGCTTCTTCACCGTCGCGGGTACTCGCAGCCAAAACTACGCCCCGCAATGGTTCGCGAGAGAGCAAGCGCTCACGCCAAAGCGCACCCCGGGCCAACATTTCGGCGGGCGCGTCAATATCGAACTTGAGGTTGCCGATCGCTGGAACAGCCTCGCGCCCCAGTTGCCCGAGGCGCTTCGCATCGGATTGGGTCTGCGCCAGCACCTGATCAAGGCTCCGCAACGCAGGGCCGATCAGCGCGCGCCAGCGCAGGCCCTTACGAAGCGACCGCTCGGACAAACGCGCATTCGCAAGCACCACCGGGACCGAGGCACTGCGGGCAGAAGCCACCAGATTGGGCCAGAGTTCGGTCTCCATGATGAGCCCCAGCACCGGGCGGGCCCGCGACAGCATGCGGCGTGTGGCGCCCGGATAGTCCCACGGCAGCCAGGCCTGGCGCAGCCGCCCGGCTGTCACCAGATCCGCAAACGCGGCCGCGCCGGTCTCGCGACCGGTCGGCGTCATATGGGTGAGCAGGACCCTGATGTCAGGCCAGCGGTCAAGCATGGCCCGAATCAGCGGCTCGGCTGCACGGGTTTCTCCCACCGATACCGCATGCACCCAGACCAGCCGGGTCCCGGGCTCGGTCACCGGACAGCGGCCGAAACGCTCGCCGACCGCAGCGAGGTAGCCTCGCTGGCGCAGTCCGCGCACCGCAAACCAGAGCAGCAGCGCGGGCGTGACGAGCCACCAGGCCACGCAGTAAAGGACACGCGCCAGGCGCTCGCCAAAGGTGATTCGCGCAATTGAGATCATGCTGGGGCCGGATGCTATGCTCTGGGCGCACCCTGGGCAAGCACAGTGCCCGTCCCGCGCGGGCCGACGCTGTCGCCCCGGTTTCTCCGGCTCCGGTTCGCTGTGCAGTCAGCCTGCGCAGTCCGATTGATCAAGCGCGTGCAATGCCGCTCAGTCCCAACCCCGAAGTCATCGTCTTCAACCTGAAAGAGCGCTACACCGGCGTCTCGGCCACGGTCAACGCACTCGTGCCACGCCAGATGGCGCAGTGGCCGCTAGGCTACTGTGGTACCACGCTCTCAAACGGGGTCCAGGGCATGAGGCTGCGCGAGGCGATCCAGATCTCACGTCGCCCACCGCCGGGCCGGCCGTTTCGCATCTGGCATGTGCGCCGTGACCACGAAATGATGGCGGGCCTGTGGGCCCGCGACGTGCTGAGGCTCCCGATCCGCCTGGTGTTCACTTCGGCCGCCCAACATCGACACGGCTGGTTTCCGCGCTGGCTGATCTCCAGGATGAACGCGGTGATTTCCACCACCGACAAGGCGGCGAGCTTTGTGCCCAACACGACCGCAGTGGTCGCCCACGGCATTGACCTCACCCGGTTCAGCCCGCCACCCGACAAGCTCGCCGCGTGGGCCGACAGCGGACTGCCAGGCCGCTACGGCATCGGTGTGTTCGGACGCGTTCGACCCGACAAGGGCACCGATATTTTTGTCGAGGCGATGATCACCGTACTGCCACGATTTCCCGAGGCCACCGCCGTCATCGCCGGCCTGGCCCAACCGCAACATCAAGCCTTCGAACAAGCCCTCCGTCAGAAGATCGCAGCCGCCGGTCTCTCGCAGCGGATCGTATTCCTTGGCGAGATCCCCGCATCGCAGGTCGCTGACTGGTACCGACGCTGCCTCATTTGTGTGGCGTGTCCGCGCTATGAGCCGTTTGGTCTCACGCCCTTCGAAGCCGCCGCCACGGGATGCGCCCTGATCTGCTCGCGAACCGGGGCGTTTGAGGCGCTGGTGCAGCCCGGTCTCAACGGTCTCCTGGTGGATCCAGGCGATGCAAACGGGCTTGCCCATGCGGCTTCAACCCTGCTTGCCGATCCATCCGCCACGGCCGCGTTGGGCCGTCATGCCCTCGACCGCGTTCAGGCGAATTTCACACTCGAGCGCGAAGCCGACGGCATTGGTGAAGTCTACCGACAGCTTTTCGCCGAGGCCTGAGCGCATCCATGACGCGCACATCCGAGTCCGTCGCTTTATCGTCGTCGACGCTGGCAACCACCGCATCGAACGCCGACCTCTCGCAGCTCGATCGCGTCACGGTGATCGTCGTCACCTTTGAAAGCGCGCACTGCCTGCCAACGCTCAGCCGGCTGCTCAAGGCCTGTCCCCACGTCATCCTGGTCGACAACGGCAGCGACGATGGCAGCGCCTCAATTGCACAGAGCATGCTGCCACACGCGCAAGTCATCGCCCTGGAGCGAAATCTGGGATTTGGCTCGGCCAACAATCGCGCACTCGATCGGGTGGCCACGCCGTTTGCCTTCCTTCTCAATCCCGATTGCGAGATCGAAGTCGAGGACCTGGCCATCCTGGTGCAAGAGGCCATGCGCTTTCCCGACGCGGCCATCGTCGCGCCCCAGTTGACCAATGCACGGGGCGAGCCCGACCTCAGTTACCGCTGGCCAAGCACGCACTGGGTGTCCCGGGGTCCGGGTGCGTCCGCGCCCCTCTGCGTGGGCTTTGTGTGCGGCGCCGCCATGCTGTTCGTGATGGACAACATGCGCGGGGCCGACCGCTTCGACGAACGATTTTTTCTGTACTACGAGGATGATGATCTGTGCCTGCGGATTTTCGAGCGGCAGCGCGCCATCATCCTCGTTCCGCGCGTAACCGCAGTGCATCGATCGCGTGGCTCGGTGGGCGGCCGGCAGCGGCTGCGCGCCGAATACCTGCGCGGCTATCATCATGCGCAGTCAAAACTCATCTTTGCCGAGAAGCACATCGGCCTGGCATCGGCGAAGCGCCTGCGCACCCGAACACTGGCGCTCGCCCTGGCGGGCTGGCCGCTCAGACTCATCGCTTTCTCGCCCCGAATGCTCGCCCGACTAAGCGGACGGATCGCAGGCCTGACCCGCTGGAGACCCCATGACTGATTCCAGAAGCAGCCGGCCAACACTTTGCATCGGGATTCTGGCCATGAACGAGGCGCGCCGCATTGGCGCCTGTGTGGCGAGTGCATCGTTCGCAGACCAGGTGCTCGTGATTGACTCCGGGAGCACTGATGACACTCGCGATATCGCGGCTGCCGCTGGCGCCGAAGTCCATGTCTACTCGCAATGGGAAGGCTTTGCCACCCAGCGAAACCGACTGCTTGCACACGTGCGCACCCGCTTTATTTTTTTTCTGGATGCCGACGAAGTGATTCCGCCAGCGCTTCGCGATGAAATCCTTCAGATGATCGAAAGCGACCAACCAATCCGCGGCGCCATCCTCTGGAACCAGGTGGCCTACGGCCGACCCCTGAGCGCGATGAAATCAACCGGGGGTATCGAGCGGCTTTTTCGTACCGACACGCTGCTCCGCTTTGAGGGCGTGGTGCACGAGGGCGCAGTGCTGGGCGACCCCTCGCCGCCGCTCGTCATCCTGCGTCACCGCCTTCTGCATTACTCGCGAGAGACGGTCTACGACAGCCTGCTCAAGCTTGCGCAGTATGTTCAGCTCGGCGCAGCCAAGCGCGCTGCGGCGGGCAAGACCGGCGGGCTGCTGCGGGGGTTGGGCTCGGCGCTCGCCATCTTCATCCGGCTCTATTTTTTCCGACGCGGTTTTCTCTGCGGCGCTGAAGGGTTTCTGTTCTGTTTCTTCATTGCGCTCGAGTGTTTTTTTCGCTATGCCGCGCTCAAGTATGATGGGGCGATATTAAATGGCACGGTCAAGCGCTGAGCATCCGCGTTCGGATGCCTGCCTATCCCGCCCCGTGCAACGCCCGCTCTCATGAAACTGTCGCGAGTCCTTCAATTCATCCACCAGGGCAGCTTGCGGGTGCACTTCAGCCAGCACGGCGAAGATGTGATGCTGCACAAGCTGTTCGGGCGCAAGCGCTCCACCGGGTTCTACATCGATATCGGCGCGCACCACCCTTTCCGGCAGTCCAACACGGCTTACCTGTGGCTGATGGGCTGGAATGGCGTCAACGTCGATGCCAGCCAGGCGGCAATCAATCTGTTCCGGCGGGTACGGCCGCGCGACGTCAATCTGTGGACCGCCGTGGTTGACGAAGCAACCGCCGAAAGCCAGACCCACATCACGCTCCACTCCAACATGGCGCTCGACCTCGGTGCCACGTGCGACCCGGAACTCGCCAGGCAGCGCGGCACCACGAGAACCGAGCAGGTACCCTGCACTTCAATCACCGCGATCATCAACCGCTATGGTGCGGCCGGCGGCGCAGATCTCGACCTGCTCAACATCGACATCGAAGGCTTTGATGAACGCGCCATTGCGTCCATCGATCAATGGCAGGTTCGGCCACGCGTCCTCTGCATCGAGATGGCGCAAAAGGATATTCGCGCGCTTCTCGACTCGCCTACCTGTCACACCCTGGAGCGTGCCGGATACCTGCTCACCGACCGGATGGGTCAGTCGGCGATCTTCCAGCGACAAGACGGCTGACGTGTCCGCCATGCAGCCCCGACTCCGGTCTGCGCAAGCCGCAGCAGGTGCCGCACTTGTCCTCATCGCGCTATCGACCCTCAACTCGAAAATCGCGGGTACGCTCTGGGGCCTCACGTTCATCGTCACCGCCATCCTGGCGGCCCGGGCGCGCCCGTGGCCGGCTGCTGATGCACTCGATCGAATCGCCCGCCTGTGGGTCATTGCAACCACGCTTGGCCTCACCTGCTGGATCGCGAGCGCCGCCTTCTGGGATGAACTCTATCCCCAGCATTCAGCTGAAATCAACGCGGGCCTTCGATTGGTGACCGGGGCGCTGGCCGCCTGCTGGCTTACCCGCGTGGTGCGCTTTGCGCCCAGCGCGTGGGCGAGCCACGCACTCACCCTCGCACTTTCGATCGCCTGTGTGGTTGCGCTCCTCGTGGCGCAACTTGTCCAGGAACGGGACCGCCTGCCCATTCATGCCATCGCCTGGGCCTCAGGCATTGGACTCATCATCGTGCTCCTGGCGGCACGTGCTGCTGACAGCAACCAATCCGCGCGCAGCCGTGCAGTGGCAGCGCTGGGCGTTTTAGCCGGCGCACTGGCCATCCTGGGTAGCCAGTCGCGCGGCGTCTACCCCGTGATCGTCTGGTGCATCGCCGTGCTGCTCGCGAGCTGGTACCGCCGCAGCGCAAGCCGTGCGCGTGTGCTGATTGCAGGCGCGTTGAGCGGGCTTGCCATCGCAATCGGCCTTGCGGTCGCTATCGCCCATCCCTCCGATCCGCTTCGCCTGCGAGAAGCGATCACCAGCGTTCAGCAGGTGCGGGATACGCAGCAATACAACACGCCCACCGGCGCGCGACTCTATCTCTTTACCCTCGCCTGGCAAACCTTCAAGGGGTCGCCCTGGGTTGGCGTCGGTGCGCAGAATCGGCTCGCACTGATCCGTGGAAGCGGCCTGGGCGAGTCAGAGGCGAAGGCGGCAGCGCTCTGGCACGTGCGGGATCTGGGTCATGTCCACAACGCATATCTGCATCACGGCATGGACGGCGGGGTGATCTCGCTCCTCGGGTTCCTGCTCCCGCTGGGCGCGCTCGCGCTCATGGCGATCCGGCTGAGGTCTCAACACCCCGCATCCGCCCTGCAGATGTGGGGCATTCTGTTTGTTCATGCGGTGAGCAACCTGACCAGCGTGAATTTCGCCCACAACTACTATGCGCTGATGCTGGTGATCAGCGTCGCCCTGGTGCTGGTTCAGGCGAGACTGGCAGGGTCCAGGTTGCCGACCCCTCGATGAGGTTTCCGATGGAACACGCCGAACCCAAACGCCTTGTTCGCAAGTTCTACAAGGCACTGTCGCGTCTGGTGCTTGCCCGCCCCGATCGGGCGGGGCACGCATTGCCGTCGGTCATCTCCTCAGCAGGAAGTGACCATCCGCCTTCCGAGCACCTGGTTGACCTGGCGCTCAAAGCCGCTGCGCTCGCCGCGCGCACCCCGATCACCGGCTTTCGCCCCGAGCTTGCCGACAGCGTGCTCTACAACCGTTACCCGGGCGAGCACTACCGTTTGCTTAAAGCGCTGGTCACCTTGCTTGAGCCCGAGTCCATTGTCGAGATCGGCACGTTCACCGGCATGGGATCATTCGCCCTCGCCCAGGCTGCACGGGGGAGCCTCCACACCTTCGATGTGGTGCCCTGGCGCAATTTCGAGAGTCATCTCCGCGACAGCGACTTCGCAGGCGGCAGGCTGATCCAGCACCTTGCCGATCTCGCCGATCCCGATCAGTTCCAGAGTCATCAGCCCCTGCTCGACTCCTCGACGCTCATTTTTCTCGATGGGCCCAAAGATGGCAGCTTCGAAGCGCGCCTCCTCGCTCAACTCACCCGGGTGGCGCCCCGCGCGGGCCGCATCCTGGTGATCGACGACATCCGGTTTGTGAACATGGTGGACAACTGGAACGCCATTGCTTCGCCGAAACTTGATCTGACATCGTTCGGGCACTGGAGCGGAACCGGGCTGGTTGACCTGTCTGAACCGCTAAGGCTCTATTGAACGCAGCGCGCCACACAGCCGCGCGTCATCAGAACGGCAGCACGGCGTCGGGCTTTTCATTCAGGATCGCGCGCCTGAAGTCGGCCTGAATCCTGGCAAGCCCCTCTCGCGTGTCCGACTCAAACCGGAGCACCACCACAGGCGTGGTGTTGGAGGGGCGGGCAAGACCAAAACCATCGGGATATTCCACCCGGATACCGTCGATGGTGATCACCTCGGTGCCGGCTGGAAAGCGCGCATTGCGCTTGAGGGCATCGACCAGAGAATGGTTCTCCCCTTCGGCGGTGGCGAGTTGAAGCTCGGGGGTGGTCATGGAATCGGGCAAACCCTCCAGCACGGCGCAAGGGTCGGCGTAGCGCGAAAGAATCTCCAGCAGGCGCGCGCCCGAGTAGAGACCATCGTCAAAGCCGTACCAGCGCTCCTTGAAGAACAGATGCCCGCTCATTTCGCCTGCAAAGGGCGCGCCGGTTTCCTTCAGTCGGGCCTTGATCAGCGAATGCCCCGTGCGCCACATGGTCGGGCGTCCACCGTGCTCACGAATCCAGCGCGCAACATTGCGACTGCACTTCACGTCATAGATGATTTCCGCGCCAGGGTTGCGCGACAGCACATCGGCGGCAAACAGCATCAGCTGCCGGTCTGGATAGATGATGCGGCCCGCCTTGGTCACCACACCCAGCCGATCGCCATCGCCATCAAAGGCAATACCCAGTTCCGCGTCGGTCTCGCGCAGACACCGGATCAGATCCTGCAGATTTTCTGGGTGAGCAGGGTCAGGGTGGTGGTTGGGAAAGTTGCCATCCACGTCACAGAAGAGTTCAATCACCTCGCAGCCCAGCGCGCGAAAGAGCCGCGGCGCGAGCGCGCCCGCCACGCCGTTGCCGCAATCGATCGCGATTTTCATCGGCCGGGACAAGCGGACATCCGAGGTGATGCGGGCAAGGTAACGGTCGGAGAGATCCACCTGGCGCAGCGCGCCGGGCGCGCCCGCAGGCGCAGCCGACAGCGCACCGCTTTCAATGGTCTGGCGGAGCGCGGCGATGGCCTCGCCGTAGAGGGCGTCTTTACCGACCACCATCTTGAGCCCGTTGTAGTCGGGCGGGTTGTGGCTGCCAGTTACTGCAACGCCGTTGCCGGTGTTGAGCTCAAAGGTGCCGAAATAGACCACCGGGGTGGGCACCATGCCAATGTCGATGACATCAAGCCCGGTTGAGAGAATGCCCCGCGCGAGCGCAGCCGACAGGCGCGGGCCGGAGAGGCGGCCGTCTCGACCGATCACGAACTCACGCTGGCCGGCGCCGCCCGCCAGCTGCCCCAGCGCTCGGCCCACCTGTTCGACCACCGCTTCGGTG
Organism: Burkholderiaceae bacterium; assembly: GCA_049423065.1. Lineage (GTDB taxonomy): Bacteria > Pseudomonadota > Gammaproteobacteria > Burkholderiales > Burkholderiaceae_E > SYIM01. Next base: position 74,816 of record JBMSQB010000005.1, on the reverse strand, counting down.
AGCGTGTGGTCGACGATGCCGCGGATATCGTAAGCCTTGAAAATTTCTGGATGACGGATGATGGATGTCATGAGAACTCACAGGGAGGCTGGGGGATTCACTGCGCCAACCGTCTGAGGGGAACCACGCGGGCCACAGCCGGGTCGATCGCCCCTGCCGCAGACATGAGGAGGTTGCGCACTGCGGATTCGTCTTCGTCTCGCAAGCCCTGGTTGAGCAATGCCACTCTGGTGTCAAGCACCCGGGCGAGGTCGGCAGGCTCGTTCACCCGCATGATTTTCGGATGCGCGGTGCCCTCCACCTGGCTCTGCGACAGCGCGAGCTCCTCATAGAGTTTCTCGCCGCGCCGAAGCCCCGTGATCACGATTTCGATATCACCGTGAGGGTTGGTTTCATCGCGTACCGAGTGCCCCGCGAGCCGGATCATGTTGCGCGCAAGATCGATGATTCGAACCGATTCGCCCATATCCAGCAGAAAAATTTCACCACCGTCCGCCATGCTGCCCGCCTGAATCACCAGCTGCACCGCCTCATGGATCGACATGAAATACCGGGTGACCTCGGCATGCGTCACCGTGACCGGCCCGCCGCGAGCGATCTGCTCTTTGAACAGTGGAATGACCGACCCCGACGAGCCAAGCACGTTGCCGAACCGCACGGCGCAGAAGCGCTGGCGCCGGTGCTCATCGCGCGCTCTTCTTGCAAAGTCCTGCAGGATCAGCTCCGCCCACCGCTTGGTCGCCCCCATCACATTGGCGGGTCGGACTGCCTTGTCGGTGGAAATGAGCACAAAGGTTTCAACGCCGTGATCAAACGCCGCCTGTGCAAGCGTCTGGGTGCCCAGCACGTTGTTGCGTACCCCCGCGAGCACGTTCTGCTCAACCAGCGGAACATGTTTGTGGGCGGCAGCATGATAGACGCTCTGGATACGGTAGTCGCGCATCAGGCGGTTGACCAGTTCGCGATCGCCCACCGAGCCCAGGTGACTCAGCACCTCGCAGGTGGCTATCGGACGGAGTGTGCGATCAATCTCGTAGAGCGCCGCCTCGGACATCTCGAGCAGGATCAGGCGCGAGGGCTTGAGCGCGGAGACCTGGCGACAGATTTCCGAGCCGATGGAGCCGCCCGCTCCGGTGACCAGTACCACCTTGCCCGTCACACACTGACCGAGCAGCGACGGGTCGGCATCCACGGGATCACGGCCCAGCAGATCGCTGATATCCACCTCGCGCATCATGCTCACCAGATGCCGGCCGGAGGCGATATCGGCGAGGGCGGGAAGAATGCGTACCCGCAGTGCGAAGCGTTCCAGGAGCGTGACCACCTCGCGTCGGCGCGCAGGCGTGGCGTTGGGCAGCGTGACGATCACATCCCGGATGTCAAAATTTTCGATCAGCATCGGCAGTTCGGCCGGCGAATAGACGCGCAGTCCGCTGATGTCCTTGCCGTGCAGCGCGGCGTCATCGTCGAGGTAGCCGGCAGGGAACAGATCGCGTCCCCGGCGAAGGGAAGCCGCGAGTTGGCGGCCTGCGGTGCCCGCGCCGTAAATCAGCGCCTGGCGCCCCGCAAAACGCCGGTGAAGCGGCATCCAGAGCAAGGTGCGCGCAATGAACCGCGAGGCCACCACCAACCCGGTTCCCACCAGCCAGTAGAGCAAGGGAACCGTACGGGGCAGTCCTTCGATGCCCGTCATCTGGGTGAGGAACGCGAGGCCCGCCCACAGTACGGCGGCAAGGGTCATCCCCTTGGTAATCGCCCAGAGCGCGTGTTCGCCGACAAAGCGGATGAGGGAGCGGTACAGGCCGAAGCGCAAAAACACCGGAATGGCAATCAGCGGAGCCGCTGCAATCAGCAGCCACTGCTCTACGCTGGGCAGGAAGGTCTCGCCCATGCGGAGCCAGTAGGCGGCGGCCGCCGCAGCCAGCAGCAGACAGAGGTCGACACCCATCGTGGCCCACTGCTTGGCCGGTCGACTCAAACCCAGCAGTCGCGTGATCGCTCGATTAAATACTGATGCCACCGACATCGGTGAATGGTCCTTTGGAAACGCCACCCCGCCGAAGAATATACACTTCGACATTGCGACCGATTGCCTCGCCCGCACCCGCCGCAGCGCGCATCTGCGGAAAATGCCCGGACGCCCGGCGAAGCGAAAGGCGGGACCCACCCGCTTTGACGGGGCCTTGAACCCAACGCCAGGAATCACACAACACCGATGCTGCGTTTTCTTGATGTCGTGCTCGCAGCGATCGGACTGATCGTTGCCGCGCCCGTCATGCTGATTCTTCTCGTGCTGGGATTTTTTGATACCGGCGCGCCGATCTTCACTCAGGTTCGCGTGGGGCGGCACCAGCAGCCTTTCACACTGGTCAAGTTTCGTACCCTGCGGCAGGGTACCGAGTCGGTGGCCACGCACCTGCTCGACCCGGCCACGGTCACACCGCTCGGCGCGGTGATGCGCCGAACCAAACTGGATGAACTGCCGCAGCTCTGGAATGTTCTCAAAGGCGAAATGAGCATGGTGGGCCCTCGCCCGTGTCTGTTCAGTCAGCAGGAACTGATCCAGGTCCGCGCAGCACGCGGAGTCTTCCGGGCCAGGCCAGGCATCACCGGCCTCGCCCAGGTTCAGGGCATCGACATGTCTGCGCCCGAATTGCTCGCCGACACCGATGCCCGGATGCTCGAGAGCCTTGGCGTGGCGGCCTACCTGGGCTATCTCGTGAAGACCCTCACCGGATCCGGGTACGGCGACCGGATGCGCGGCTAAGCACCCCTCACGCTCATGAATGCCCCCTGGATCATCGGCGACCTGCAGGGCTGTCTCGAGCCGCTCATCTCGCTGGTCGGGAAGCTTCCGCCCGATGCGCCGCTCTGGCTGACCGGCGACCTGATCAATCGCGGCCCGCGCTCGCTCGAGACGCTTCGCTGGGTAATCGATCAGGGTGAGCGGATCACCACCGTCCTCGGCAATCACGACATCCATCTGCTGTCGATTGCGGCGGGCCTGCGCAAACCCCATCGCACCGACACTTACGACGACATCCTTGCCGCGCCTGATCGCGCGCACTTGCTCGACTGGATCCGCACCCGCCCGCTCGCGCATTTCGATCACGGCTGGCTGATGGTCCATGCAGGGGTGCTGCCGCAATGGTCGGTCGAGCAAACGCTGTCGCTTGCCGCCGAAGTTCAGCAGGTGCTCGCCGGCCCGGACTGGCTCGCGTTTCTTCCCCAGATGTACGGCAATGAACCCTCGCAGTGGGATGATTCATTGCGCGGACCCGAGCGGCTGCGGATCGTCATCAATGCGCTGACCCGCATGCGCTTTGTTGATGCCAGGGGCCGGATGGAATTTGCCACCAAGGAAGGCATCAGCGCAACGCCCGCCGGCTTCATGCCCTGGTTCGATGCGCCTGGGCGAAAAACAGCCGACACACCGATTGTGTTCGGGCACTGGTCGGCGCTTGGCCTCATCAATCGACCCGATCTGGTTGCGATCGACACGGGCTGTGTCTGGGGCCGCCAACTCAGCGCCATCCGGCTCTCTGATCGCCAGGTCGTCCAGGTGCAGTGCGCAGACTGCGGAGCGCAGGGTGTCTGACCCTCTTCGCACCCGGCCTACGCAGGCCGACGGCCACAACGCGGTCCTGACGCGAGGCCCGCAGCCGTGATCGCTTCTGCGTTTCGCATCGCGCGCCGCGCACCGCTTGCCATTGCGCTGCTGCTGGGCGGTCTTCTCACCATTGCGCTCGTCTTTCCGCGGGTGAGCTATGCCCGCCGCGACCGGATCATCGCCCGCTGGTCACGCTGGCTGCTTCGCGCCTGCGGGATCAGGCTGGTGGAGCAACCCGCCCCTGGAGCGCAGTCGCTCGCCTCGCTCCAGGGTCCCGCCCTGATCGTCGCCAACCACATCAGCTGGATCGATATTTTTCTGATGCTTGCCACCACCTCGGCGCACTTCGTTGCGAAGATCGAGATCGCGTCATGGCCGGTGGTGGGGCGGCTCGTGATAGGTGCCGGCACCCTTTTCATCGAGCGGGGCAAGCGCCATGCAGTCCATCAGCTCAACGAACGCATACAGAGCATGCTGGCCGCGGGTCGGCGCGTGGCAGTGTTCCCGGAAGGCACCACCAGTGACGGGCTGCGTCTGCTGCAATTTCACGGCAACCTGCTCGAACCCGCCCTTCGCGCGCAGGCGCCCATCATTCCGGTGGGAATCCGCTATACCGACCTGCAGGGCCAGTACAGCTCGGCCATCGACTTCACCGGCAACATGAGTTTTGCTGAATCGATGAAGCGCGTGCTGGGCTCACCAGGATTCATTGCCGCGCTCCACCCGCTGCCCGTGCTGAGTGAACCTGCCACGCGTCAGCAGGCGGCACGCGGTGCGCGCGCAGCCATTGCCGAGCGGCTTGCACTCCCAACAGACGACACCGTGCCTGACACCCTGCGCAACGCGCTCGGCACCGCCCGCACGCGCACCGACCAGACAACGCCTCACCCCCCGGCCTAGGGCAACCCGGCCAGCACCACCAGCTGGTCCGGACGGGCGTCGGGCACGGCGCGAAGCGACACCCGCGAATCGATGGTGACGAAGCGCCCGCCATTGCTCACAGCCAGTGCGAGCAGATAGGCATCGGTAAGCTGCCGGTGACCCGGGAGATGATCCCAGGCGATGCCTGGATGCCCGGCCAGGGCCACGCTGTCGGGCCAGAACTGGTGGCTTGAATGGCGGGTGGCCATGCCGAGGCGGTCAGCGACGCTTCGGAGCGGCAATGCGCCTGGATATGCAGGCTGAGACATGATGCGAATGCAGCCATTCTGGGTGATCGGGCACGAGGCCCAGCCGGCGAATTGCGCGTGCGCCATCCAGCGCGTGGCACGGTGGTGGTGGATGTGGTCGGAATCGAGCAGGGCGATGAGCACGTTGACGTCAAGCAACGCGCGCATCAGACGCCCTCCTGGTCGCGCAACGCATTCACTGCGGAGTCGCTCACCACCCCGCCGCGCGAGGCAAATGGCTGAAAACCCGCCACCCGCGGCGCGGCGTCCTCAACGACGAACACCGGCCCCGCGAGGGCCTTCCGCACCAGGTCTGACACCACCGCACCGGCCGACACCTTGCGCTGGTGGGCGAGCTCTTTCACGGCGGCGAGAACATCTGGATCGAGATCGAGGGTCGTCCGCATGGTCTTATCGCATCACCGCATCATGATGCGATCGCATCATACACCCTTGCTTCAGACCTGGGAAGTTCCCCTGTCGCGCTCAAACACCACTCGCCCTGCCACCAGGGTAGCCCGTACCCGACCCAGCAACTCGCGGCCCAGGAACGGCGTATGTGAGCCCTGGCTCACCAGCGAGCCCCGCGAAACCACCCAGTGCTCGTCGGGGTCGATCAGACACAGGTCGGCAGACTCGCCCACCGCCAGCCGGCCGCCAGGCTGACCAAGAATGCCCGCTGGCCCGGTCGTGAGCTTCACCAACGCCTCCTCGACCGGTACGCGGGCCTCAGCCGCCCACTTGAGCGTGAGCGGCAACAGCAGCTCAAGCCCGGTCACCCCAGGCTCGGCCTCGCCAAACGGCAGCTGCTTCGCGTCGTCATCGACCGGGGTGTGATCGGAACAGAGCGCGTCGATCGTACCGTCGACGAGCGCTGCCCGAATGGCATCGCGGTCGCGCTGTGACCGGAACGGTGGATCGACCCGACAGTTGCTGTCGAAAAATCCGATGTCCACGTCGATCAGATGCACATGGTGAATCGCCACATCGGCAGTCACCGGCAAACCCTCGGCGCGCGCGCGACGCACCAGCTCCAGCCCGGCCGCCGAGGACAGGCGGCACAGATGAACCCGGCAACCCGTCACCCGCATCAATTCGAAGATCGTATGCAGCGCCACCGTCTCTGCGATCACCGGCACACCGGAAAGGCCCAGACGACTGGCATAGGGCCCGGCATGCGCCACGCCACCACGTGCCAGCTGAGGGTCTTGCGGATGCAACCAGACGCTGTAGCCAAAGGTGCTCGCATACTGCATCGCGCGCATCAGGATCTGGGTGTCGGCAATGGGCGCAAGCGCGTGCGAGAAGCCAATACAGCCTGCCTCAACGAGCTCGGCCATTTCGGTGATGGTTTCGCCCTTCAGTCCCACAGTCAGCGCGCCCACCGGATAAAGACGCGCGCCGTCGATGCCGCGCGCCCGGTGCTTGAGCATTTCGACCAGGCCTGGCTCATCGAGCACAGGATCGGTATCGGGCGGACAGGCCAGCGCGGTCACCCCCCCGGCCAGCGCCGCCTGCATCTCCGATTCAAGCGTCGCCTTGTACTCGAAACCGGGCTCGCGCAGACGCGCAGCCAGGTCGACCACCCCGGGGAGAAGCAGGCACCCCCTGCCGTCGATGACCCGGTCGGCCACAAACCCCGACGGCGCCGCACCCACCGCAACCAGCTTGCCATCGGCAACATGGACATCGCTGGGTCCGGTGCTGGAGAATCGACCGCCCGGCGCCACCACACGCGCGTTGACGATCGAGATTCTGGGGGGCATGTTCATCATCAGGACTTTGCGAGAAGGCTCATGACCGCCATGCGAACCGCAATGCCGAAGGTCACCTGATCGAGGATGACCGCCTGCGGGCCATCGGCAACGGCAGAGTCGATTTCCACCCCACGATTCATCGGCCCGGGGTGCATCACAATGCAGTCTGTGTTGGCGAGCGCGAGCTTTTCTTCGGTGAGGCCGTAGTGCTTGAAATATTCCTGGGCAGACGGCAGCAGCGCCCCCCGCATGCGCTCGCTCTGCAGCCTCAGCATGATCACCACGTCGACCCCACGCAGCCCCTCGCGCATGTCGTGAAATACATGCACGCCCAGCTGCTCGAGGCCCCCCGGAATGAGGGTGCGCGGACCGATCACGCGCACCTCGGGTACGCCCAGCGTGGTGAGTGCGTGAATGTCCGAGCGCGCCACCCGCGAGTGCAGCACATCGCCCACGATGGCCACCCGAAGATTGGTGAAGTCTTTCTTGAAATGCCGGATGGTGTAGACGTCGAGCAGCCCCTGCGTGGGATGCGCATGGCGGCCGTCACCAGCGTTGATCACGTGCACGTTGCCACGCGTGCGGTCAACGTGTTCAGCGATCAGGAACGGCGCACCGCTTTGCGCGTGCCGCACCACAAACATGTCGGCGTGCATCGCCACCAGATTGTCGATGGTATCGAGCAGCGACTCGCCTTTGGCGGTGGACGAGGTGTTGATGTTCAGATTCACGACATCGGCTGACAGGCGCTTGGCCGCAATCTCGAAGGTCGTTCGCGTACGGGTGGAGTTTTCAAAGAAAAGATTGAATACCGACACACCACGCAGCAGCGGAACCTTTTTCACATCGCGGTCGGACACACCCAGAAAACCGGCTGCGGTGTCCAGAATGTGATGGATCAGGTTGCGGGACAGGCCCTCAATCGTGAGCAGATGTTTCAGCTCGCCGTGGGCATTCAGTTGCGGATGACGAGAGGGCATTGCGGTGGGCCGCCAGTTACTCGATCACAAGCGAAAATCGACCCGAGTCATCGCGGCTCAGCACAAAGGCGCGATCGGCGGGCAGCTCATGCCGCACCCCGCAGAAATCGGCAGCGACCGGCAGCTCGCGGCCGCCACGGTCGATCAGCACGGCAAGCCGAACGCGGGCCGGTCGGCCATAGTCGAAAATTTCATTCAAGGCCGCGCGCACCGTGCGGCCGGTGAACAGAATGTCGTCAACCAGCAGGATATCGGCGCCTTCCACTTCGAAGGCGAGACGGGTGGACTTGAGGTCAGTGGGCAGACCGCGGCGGCCATAGTCGTCGCGATGAAAGGCGCTGGACAGCGCGCCATCGGGACCGGACAGCTGCAGATCACGGCGCAGGCGCTCGGCCACCCAGACGCCGCCGCTGTGCACCCCCACCAGCGACAGCCCCTCTCGCGCGAGAGGCACGACAGCAGCGATCGAATCTCTGAGGTGCGCGTAGGCGCTTTCAACGTCGAGGGTGGTCATCGGTTCTGCAGATATTGTTGCAGGATTATCGCAGCCGCCTGGGCGTCGATGTTACGCCCGCCGCTTCCTCCCGACTCCGCTTCCACCGTGCTGTAGCGTTCATCGACCAGATCGACTGGCAACCCGAACCGGCCATGAAGCTGCCGGGCAAACCGCTCGCAGCGTGCAGTCATGTCGTGGGGTGTGCCATCGGGGTGAAGCGGCCGCCCAACGACCAGGCGTTGTGGCTGCCACTCGGCAAGCAGCCGGCCGATAGCGTCAAAGCCGCGCGCCGATACGCGGTTGTCGATCTGCGCGAGCGGGCGTGCGCTCGCGGTCAGCGTATTGCCCACTGCCGCGCCGATTCGCGATGAGCCGAAATCGAAGCCGAGAAGTGTTTCATCCCGCTCAGGCATGCCCGGCCGCCGACGCGAGGAAGGCGGGATTGATGCCGAGCAGCGCAAAGGCCCGCGCCAGCCGCTCGTCGGCGGGCGTATTGAAGATGATCGAGGCGTCGGCCTCAACGGTCAGCCAGGCGTTGCGCGAAATCTCGTCTTCGAGCTGCCCGGGCCCCCAGCCAGCGTAGCCCAGCATCACCAGAATGCGCTCGGGTCCTGTTCCGGCGGCTACCGCCTCCAGCACATCCCGAGACGACGTGAGACCGATGTCATCGTTGACAACAACCGTAGAACCCCAATCACCCACCGGCTGGTGCAACACGAAACCCCGATCAGTCTGTACCGGCCCGCCCTGCATCACGGCCGACCGCGCAAGCCCCGATGGATTGAGGTCGAGCTCGATCCGGCGAAACAGGGTGGCCAGATCGATCTCCATGGGTCGATTGATGACCAGGCCCAGCGCCCCCTGCTCGTTGTGCTCGGCGACAAACACCAGACTGCCGCCAAAATTGGGGTCTTCCAGGCTGGGCATGGCGATGAGAAAGTGATTGCTGAGGTCGCTCGCTGATTCGGTCATCATGTCCGGATTATATGATCGCCGCCCGCGCCCCGTAACTGAGACCCCTATGACCGACCCCACACGCCCCTCGTTCTCCCCTGATGCCGGGCTCGCCCTGGTCTGGCTGCGCCGCGACCTGCGCCTCGATGACCATGCAGCGCTCGCCACAGCACTCACGCACGCGGACCGGGTCGCGCTCTGTTTTGTCTTCGACCGCAGCATTCTCGATCCACTGCCGCGCACCGACCGCCGGGTGGCCTTCATTCGCGAGTCGCTGGTCGAACTCGATCACAGACTCCGACAGCTGGGCGGTGCCCTGTGGGTGACGCACGGCGAGCCGGCTGACGCCATTCCAGCGCTCGCGCTCCGGCTGGGCGCGCGAGTGGTGGTGGCCGCGCATGATTACGAACCTGCCGCGATCGCACGCGATCGCGAAGTGGCTTCGCGGCTCGCCGCCTCGGGCCGCGAGCTCATCACCTGCAAAGACCATGCGATCTTTGATCGCAGCGAGGTGCTGACGCTGGACAGTCGCCCGTTTTCGGTGTTTTCGCCCTACAAGCGTGCCTGGCTGCGCGCGCTTGAGGCCGCCCCCGACGCGGTGGCCCGCCGGGACACAGCCCTCACCGGGCGGCTGCTCGCGCCGCAACCGGACACCGACGCACCCGCCGCGTGGCATCAGACCGGCGTACCCACCCTCGAGACGCTCGGCTTTGCCCCGGTTCAGCTGGCCGATGTCGGCATCACACCCGGCACTTCAGGCGCCGAAAGGCTGCTCTCCGACTTCGGCAGCCGGATCGGTCGCTACGGAGAGACGCGCGATTTCCCGGGCGTGAAAGGCCCCTCATATCTCTCGGTTCACATGCGGTTTGGCACGCTCTCGGTGCGACACGCTGCGCGCCTGGCCCGTCACGCCATCGAAAGCGACCCCGCTGCCCGAGCGGGCGCCGATACCTGGCTATCGGAGCTCATCTGGCGCGACTTCTATTTTCAGATTCTGTGGCACCACCCGCGTGTGGTCGAACGCGCTTTCCGCGCCGAATACGACGCGATCCGCTGGACCGACGATCAGGCACTCTTTGCGGCCTGGTGCGAGGGCCGAACCGGCTATCCGCTGATCGATGCAGCCATGGCTCAGATCAATCGCACCGGATACATGCACAACCGGCTGCGGATGGTCGTCGCCTCGTTCCTCACCAAGGACCTGGGGCTCGACTGGCGCTGGGGCGAGCGGTATTTCGCCGACCACCTGATCGACTTTGATCTGTCCGCCAACAATGGCGGCTGGCAATGGGCGTCATCGAGCGGCTGCGATGCGCAGCCCTACTTCCGGATCTTCAATCCGGTCACACAGTCGCAGCGATTCGATCCCGAAGGCCGATTCATCCGGCGCTACCTGCCGCAACTCGCGAATCTGTCGAACAAGGACATCCACGCGCCCTGGCGTGCCCCTGCCATGGTGCTGGCTGGGGCAGGGGTGACACTAGGCAGCAACTACCCCCTGCCGGTCGTCGATCACGATCAGGCCAGACAGGCAACACTTGCCCGCTATGCGGTGGTGAAATCGAAAGCGGTGGGCTGACCGCTGCCGGTCGAGCTCAGAGCTCGACCATCTCGAAGTCTTCCTTGCGCGCGCCGCATTCCGGACAGGTCCAGTTCATGGGCACATCTTCCCAGCGGGTACCCGGGGCAATGCCCTCATCGGGCAGGCCAGCGGCCTCGTCGTAAATCCAGCCGCAGATCAGGCACATCCAGGTGCGAAACGGGGCGTCGGTGGTGCTCATGTTGGTGAAGCTGTCCGGGTGAGGGTTCGGTAGGGAAGATGCTATAAAAAAATGTGCGAAGCCGAAGCGGTGGCTCGGGCGTAGAGATGGTGGACTCAGCCACTCTCCGCGCCAGACGCGCTGGACTGTCGCATCAGCAACGCCTTGCCGATGGCAAGTACCAGCACTGCAGACAATGCGCCCGCCACGTTGCCGAGCGTGTGAATATCGGTGCCGAAGGACGCAGCCAGGCCATCAGCCCAGGTCTTGATGCCGGGGTCGCTCACACCGATTTCACCGGCGATAAAGCCCAGGAGCGCCGCCCCCAGCCACACGATAATCGGGAAACGTTCGATCACTTTGAGGAGCAGCGCCGACCCAAAAATCACCAGCGGAATGGACAGCGCGAGACCAATGACCAGCAGCAGCGTGGAGCCCTTGGCGGCCGCTGCCACGGCAATCACATTGTCGAGACTCATCACCAGATCGGCGATCAGGATCGTACGGACCGCGGAAGCCATGCCCGGCCCCTCGCCCCCCTCGGCCCCTTCATGATCGCCTTCGGGCAGCACCAGCGTGACGCCGATGTACAACAGCAGCACTGCGCCGATCAGCTTGAGATAGGGAAGCTGCAGCAGCCGTACCGCCACCAGCGTGAGCACGATTCGCATGACGATGGCTGCGCCCGAGCCGATCATGATCGCCTGCTTCTGCTGCTTGGGCGGCAGCGACCGCGCAGCCAGCGCGATCACCACTGCGTTATCTCCCGACAACAGGATGTTGACCCAGATGATCTGGGTGAGTGCGACCCAGAATGCAGCGGTTCCAAACTCGATGCTGGCTTCCACGCGTGTCTCCTGCTAGGTCGCGAAATCGGACTACAAAAGTCTCTCAATAAGGCCGAGGGCGCTACAGCACGCTCTTCAGGAGCCGCCCCATCTCGGACGGATCGCGCGTCACCTTGATGCCGCAGGACTCCATGACGGCGAGTTTCTCCTGGGCCGTGCCCTTGCCTCCAGAGATGATGGCGCCCGCATGGCCCATGCGCTTGCCAGGGGGTGCCGTGACACCGGCAATGAAACCAACCACCGGCTTTTTCATGTTGTCACGAATCCATTCGGCTGCGGTTTCCTCATCAGACCCACCGATTTCACCGATCATGACCACCGCATCGGTCTCGGGGTCGTCGTTGAACATGCGCATGACATCGATGTGCTTGAGGCCGTTTACCGGATCGCCGCCGATTCCCACTGCCGACGACTGCCCCAGTCCGAGCGCGGTGAGTTGGCCGACCGCCTCATAGGTGAGCGTGCCAGAACGCGATACCACACCGATTCGCCCCTTGCGGTGGATGTGGCCAGGCATGATGCCGATCTTGAGTTCCTCAGGCGTGATGACACCCGGGCAGTTCGGGCCCAGCAGCAGCGTCTTGCGGTTTTCCTTGCGCATGCGGTCGCGTACCCGAATCATGTCGCGCACGGGAATGCCCTCGGTGATGCAGATGGCGAGATCGAGGTCGGCCTCCACGGCCTCCCAAATCGCATCGGCCGCGCCCGCAGGGGGCACATAGATGACCGACACGCTCGCACCCGTTGCCTGCTTGGCCTCGCGCACGGACGCGTAAATGGGAATGCCCTCGAAATCTTCACCCGCCTTCTTGGGATTGACGCCAGCCACATAGCAGTTGCGGCCGTTGGCATAGTCGCGGCTGGTTCGGGTATGGAACTGGCCGGTCTTGCCGGTGATGCCCTGGGTCATCACCTTGGTGTTGCGGTTGATCAGGATGCTCATGGGGTATCCCTCGGGAATTCGGGTTCAGGCGGCCGACGCGGCGGCAACCACCTTCTGCGCGGCCTCGGCCATGGTGTCGGCCGAAATAATGGGCAGGCCCGACTCGGCCAGCATTTTCTTGCCCAGATCCTCGTTGGTGCCCTTCATGCGTACGACCAGTGGAACCTTGAGACCCACCGCCTTGCTCGCTGCGATGACGCCTTCGGCGATGGTGTCGCACTTCATGATGCCGCCGAAGATGTTGACCAGGATGGCCTTCAGTTCGGGGTTGCGCAGCATGATCTTGAAGGCCTCGGTCACCTTCTCGGTGGTGGCGCCGCCGCCCACGTCAAGGAAGTTGGCAGGTTCGCCCCCGAACAGCTTGATGGTGTCCATGGTGGCCATGGCAAGGCCTGCACCATTTACAAGGCAGCCAATATTGCCGTCCAGCTGGATGTAGGCGAGGTCGAATTTCGAGGCCTCGATTTCAGCGGGATCCTCTTCGTCGAGATCGCGCAGCGCGACGATCTCCGGATGCCGGAACAGGGCGTTCGAATCGAAATTGAGTTTGGCGTCGAGCGCCACCACGCGGCCATCACCGGTGAGAATCAGCGGATTGATTTCAGCCAGTGACGCATCGGTATCCCAGAAGGCCTGATACAGGCCCTTCAGGATCGTGCGCGCCTGGGCCAGGGATGCCTCGGGAATGCCGATCTGGCGGGACAGGCTGTCAGCGTCGGCATCGGCGAGCCCAGCTGCCGGATCCACCGCCACCTTGTGGATCTTTTCGGGCGTGTGCGCGGCCACTTCCTCGATATCCATGCCGCCCTCGCTCGAGGCCATCATGGTGATTCGCTGCGTGACGCGGTCGACCACCAGCCCGATGTAGAGCTCCTTCCTGATGTCGGCGCCTTCTTCGATCAGCAAGCGTCGCACCTTCTGGCCCTGCGGGCTGGTTTGATGCGTAATGAGCTGCATGCCGAGAATCTCGCTCGCGCGTTGCCGGACTTCGTCAACCGAGCGCGCGAGCTTCACGCCGCCGCCCTTGCCGCGACCCCCCGCATGAATCTGCGCCTTGACCACCCAGACCGGGCCGCCAAGCGTTTTCGCAGCCGACACGGCTTCGTCAACCGAAAAACATGGGATACCGCGTGGTACCGCCACGCCGTAGCGCTTGAGCAGTTCCTTGCCCTGATACTCGTGGATTTTCACTGGATGGCTCCCCGGTTAGGTCGCGCGGCCACTTGGGGTGGTCAGGCCGGCACCGGGTCGGGACCTCCCGAAACGCGCAGCCGCACGGACCAGCTACTCTGCTGACCGGCGATCGCATTACCTGCCGGAATGGCGCCGGAGTGTATCACGCAGCCCCAGAGCGGGAAGCGTGCTGCGGCGCGTCGTAAAACAGGACGCGCGAGCCGACCGATGGCTAGGTCAGAGGTCGTCGGGCTCGTGCTCGACGCCAGACGAGCCGCCGACCGGGCCCACCACCTTCCGGATCACCTCGGCAGCAAAGCCGCGCCCCGCCAGAAAACGCATCTGCCGCAGCCGGTCCTCGCGACTGGCGGGCGCCTCGCCGAAGCGCTTCTGCCAGACCTCTCGCGCGCGCTCAAGCTCGGAGGCCTTCAGCGCCTCGAGCGCTGGCGCGAGTTGCTCAGACGGCAGCTGATGCGTGCGCAGTTCGTGCTGGATTCGTGCGGCGCCGAACCGCCCAGCCCGCCGCCGAACCAGGCTCTCGATAAAGCGCTGATCCGACAGGAGCTTTTTCGCAGCGAGTTGGTCGAGGACGGCATCAAGTGCGTCAGGGTCGGGCGCGTGCGCAGCCAGCCGTGCCCGAAGTTCGGCCCGGCTGTATTCGCGCCGCGCCAGAAACCCCAGTGCCCGCGCTTCGAGGGAAACCGGTGAACGGCTCAATGGACCCGCCCCCAAAAAACGACCCGCCCTCGATACCCAGCCGCTCAGGCTGCCGCCGCGCCCGCCTCACCCAAGGGGCGCTCGACCACTCCGAAATGCGCACGAACCTTGTTCTCCATTTCATGCGCCATCTCGGGGTGGTCACGCAGGTACTCGCGCGCGTTGTCCTTGCCCTGGCCGATACGATCACTGCCGTAGCTGTACCAGGCGCCGCTCTTCTCGACCACGCCGCAGTTGGCGCCCAGGTCCAGGATTTCTCCCTCGCGAGAGATGCCTTCGCCGTAGAGGATGTCAAAGTCGGCCGCCTTGAACGGCGGGGCGACCTTGTTCTTGACCACCTTCACACGAGTTTCGCTGCCAATGACTTCGTCGCCCTTTTTGATCGCCCCCGTGCGACGGATGTCCAGACGCACCGAGGAGTAGAACTTGAGCGCGTTGCCACCGGTGGTGGTTTCGGGATTGCCGAACATGACGCCAATCTTCATGCGGATCTGGTTGATGAAGATGATCATGGAGTTGGTGCGCTTGATGGTGGCCGTGAGCTTGCGCAACGCCTGCGACATGAGGCGCGCCTGCAAGCCCGGCAGGGAATCGCCCATTTCACCTTCGATTTCAGCCTTGGGCGTAAGTGCCGCTACGGAGTCGATGACGATGAGATCGACCGAGCCGCTGCGGACCAGGGCATCGGCGATTTCAAGCGCCTGCTCCCCGGTGTCGGGCTGGGAGACGAGGAGGTCGTCAAGCGTGACCCCCAGTTTGGCCGCGTACTGGACGTCGAGCGCGTGCTCGGCGTCGATAAAGGCGCAGGTGCCGCCCAGCTTCTGCATTTCGGCGATGACCTGCAGGGTGAGCGTGGTTTTGCCCGATGACTCGGGGCCGAAAATTTCGACCACACGGCCACGCGGCAGGCCGCCCACGCCCAGAGCGATGTCAAGCCCGAGCGAGCCGGTGGAGACCACCTGGATATCGTGTTCGACGCCGGCATCGGCCAGCCGCATGATGGAGCCCTTGCCAAACTGCTTTTCGATCTGGGCCAGTGCAGCGCTCAAGGCCTTGCCGCGTTCGGTACGGGATTTTGCGTCGTCCATGTTGATGACTTTGTCCATGTTGACCTCGTCTGGGAGTGGGGGTGAGAAGCGCGAGTGACGAGGATTATTGCACGCAACTACTGTATAAACAATCAGTTCTTTCCGGTTAGGCGGTTGGTTCATCCGGGCGCTTGCACCGCGCCCACAGAGGTGGCTGAAAAAATTTCCAGGGCGCGCAACAGGGCATGACGCGCGGTCTGTGCGCGCACAGCATCTCGCGCGCCATCGAAGTGTCGCGTCTCGACGACAACCCGCTCCACCGCCCCGGCAAGCCCAACCGCCCATCCGAAGCACACGGTGCCAACCGGCTTTCCCGCACTGCCGCCGCCTGGCCCCGCTACCCCCGTGACGGCAAGCGCAAGCTGGACGCGGCTGCGAAGCAGTGCACCCTCGGCCATCGCCCTGGCAACGGGCTCGCTCACCGCGCCATGCGCATCAAGCGTGTCCCCGGGCACCCCAAGAACCTCATGTTTCGATGCATTGCTGTAGGTGACAAAGCCTCGCTCAAACCACTGGCTCGAGCCGGCCAGCTCGGTCAGGGTGGCGGCAATCAATCCCCCGGTACACGACTCGGCGGTCGCCACCAGCGCGCGATGCGCCATCAGCCGGGCACCCAACTGCCGCGCAGCATCGACAAGCTCAGAGGGCAGAACGACAACGGACGTCATGGAGAAAGACTCTTCCAGCGCGACGGTCAGAAGCCCGCCGCCCGCCAGATTGCAAAGAGAAACAGGGTAAAAAAGGCTGCCAGCAGATCGTCGAACATGATGCCAAATCCGCCCTTCAATCGGGCGTCGACAACCCCGATCGGTGGGGGTTTGGCGATATCGAAGAAGCGAAAGAGCGCAAACGCCACCAGCTGTGTGAGCCAGTCGGTGGGCAGAAAGGCAAGCACCAGCCAGAACGCCACGACCTCGTCCCAGACGATTGCCGAATGATCGCTCACCCCGACATCGCGCGCCGCGCGGCCACAGGCCCAGACTCCGATCAGAAATGACGCGGCAATCAGCAGAAGCCAGTGCTGGGGGGCCAGCCAGTCTTCCAGCGCCACGAACACGCACCAGGCCCACAGCGTTCCGACTGTGCCGGGAGCCCGCGGAAAGAGGCCGCTGCCAAACCCAAGCGCGAGCAGATGCGCGGGCGAGGCGAGACGGAATCGGGCGAGGGCTGCAGCCTTCGCGCGCGCGCGGGCGGCAGGGTCGGCGTTGCCTGAAGCGGCCCCGCCCGCGGGTTGCCCCCCTTCATCGGGCCGGTCAGCGGAAATGATCAAACCCCTGTTCGCCCTGCGCAAGCAGCCGCCCCTCGGCGTCCATGACCCGCAGGCCCGCCTGCGCAGACATCCTGCCGATCCGGGTGACGGGAACGCCGAGCCGCCCGGGGAGCGCTTCGATTGCGTGGCGCTGCGAGGCCCGCGCGGTAAAAAGGAGCTCATAGTCGTCGCCACCCGAGAGCGCCAGCCGCTGCCGCTCGGCATCGGTGCATCCTGCAAGCGCTGCATCAACCGGAACCGAAGGCCAACTGATGTCGGCGCCCAGTCCCGATCGTTCGCAAAGATGACCCAGGTCGGCGAGCAGCCCGTCGGAGACGTCGATGGCGGCACGGGCGAGCGGGCGCAGCGCAAGCCCCAGCGATACGCGCGGCTGAGGCCGCTCCATCCGCGCCCGGGCCGGGTGCCCAATGGGCAGCATCCGACCCGCGAGCGCCTCACGGACCGCGAGCGCCGCGCCGCCCAGCGCGCCGCTCACCCAAAGATCATCCTCTGCGACCGCCCGGTCGCGGCGAAGCGCCCGGTCTGGCGGCACCTCACCGAAGGCGGTGATGCTGAGGGTCAGCGGCCCGCGCGTGGTGTCACCGCCCAGAAGCTCGCAGCCGGATTCGTCGGCGAGGGCGAACATTCCCGCCGCGAAGCCCGCCAGCCATTGTTCATCGACCTCGGGCAAGGCCAGCGCAAGCGTAAAGCCCACTGGCGCCGCGCCCATTGCCGCCAGATCCGACAGATTGACAGCGAGCGCCTTGTGACCCACGGTGTCCGCCGGCGCATCGGCCAGAAAGTGTCGGCCGCACACCAGCATGTCGGTGGTGACAGCAAGCACCCGGCCACCGGCCGGCGCAGCAAGCAAGGCACAATCGTCACCCACACCCAGGAGCGCACGACGCGCGGGTCGCTCGAAGAACCGCTTGATCAGCTCAAATTCACCGAGCGCCATTGGGAGCGTTGGCAGCGGCTTCAACGGCGCGGATCTTGAGCGCCACCCGATCGAGAACGCCGTTCACGTACTTGTAGCCATCCGTGCCGCCAAACGTCTTGGCCAGCTCAACCGCCTCGTTGATGACCACCCGATACGGAATTTCCGGGTGGTGCAGCAGTTCGAAGGCAGCAACCAGCAGCACCGCATGTTCAACCGGGCTCAGCTCGGCAACCGGCCGGTCGAGCGCAGGCGTGATGGCCTCATGGAGGCGCGCCGATGAACCCATCACCCCATGAAGGAGCGCCTGAAAATGCTCCCGGTCCGCTTTGGCAAAACCGGGGTTGTCGAACTGCAGATGCGCTTCAATGGCGCCGGCTTCACTGCCGTTCAGCAGCCACTCATAAAGCCCCTGAAGCGCGAGCTCGCGCGAACGCCGTCGCGCGCTCTTCGCGGGCGTACCTCGGCCGGCGGGCTGATTCAATCGCGCGCCCCGTTCTCGAACGTCCAGCCGATATCGTCGGTGGAATCGAGGTCATCGAGCCAGTCGGAAAGCCGTGCCATTTCAACGGCCACGCGCGCGGCCTCGGCACCCTTGACCGGTGCGCGGACCACTGCCTGCTCGTCGGTGTTGGTGGTGAGTACCGCGTTAGCCACCGGCACACCGAACTCCGTGGCAACCTCCTGAATGCCTCTTCCGGATTCATTGGCGACCAGCTCGAAGTGGTAGGTTTCGCCGCGAATGACTGCGCCGAGCGCGATCAGCGCGTCAAACGAACCGGTAGCCGCCATACGGTGGAGCACAAAGGGGATTTCAAGCGCGCCCGGCACCGAGCAGAGCACAACGTCGTCATCGCTCACCCCCAGCCTTGCGAGCTCGGCCAGACACGCCTCGCGCAACGCCGTGCAGACAGGTTCGTTGAAACGGGATTGAACGATGCCGATTCGCAGGCCCTCGCCTTCGGGCTCCGCCTGGAAGAGTTCAACCGACATTTGCTTCTCCCTGAAGGGCCGCGGCCTCAAACTCCGGCTCGGCCTCGTGTGCAAAACCTGTGACTTCGAGTGAAAACCCACCCATGCTGGGCAGCTTGACGGGCCGCGACAGCAGTCGCATGCGCCCGACACCGATGTCCCGCAGGATCTGCGCACCAATGCCGTATGAGCGCAAATCCATTTTCGGGCGACGGGCCGATGGAGCCGCGACCTCTCCTGGACTGGCCAGTGGGATACCAGCGTTTGAACAGTTGAGGAGCACCAGTGCCCCGCAGCCCGATGCGGCAATCGCCGCCAGCGCCTTGTGCACCGACCAGGAGTGGCTGCCACGCTTGGTGTCGATGAGATCGATGGGCGAGGCGAGCTCCTGTACCCGCACCAGGGCGTCGTTGGCGGGTCCGGGCTCGCCGCAGACCAGCGCCAGATGCGCGCCGCCCGCCGCACGATCGCGATACGTGAGCATCCGGAATTCGCCGTGCACGGTTTGCACCGACGACACGCCGATCCGTTCGACCAGCGACTCGTTTGCGCTGCGGTAGCCGATCAGATCGGCGATGGTGCCGATTTTCAGGCCATGCGTGCGACCGAATTCAACGAGGTCAGGCAGTCGTGCCATCGTGCCGTCATCGTTCATGATCTCGCAGATGACCGATGCCGGCTGCAGGCCTGCAAGCGCCGCCAGATCGCAACCCGCCTCGGTGTGGCCGGCTCGTACCAGTACGCCCCCCTTCTCGGCCCGCAGCGGAAACACATGGCCGGGCTGAACCAGGTCGGCGGGACGCGCCTCGCGCGCAATGGCCGCCTGAATGGTGCGCGCCCGGTCGGCCGCCGAAATGCCGGTGCTCACCCCTTCGGCTGCCTCGATCGAGACGGTGAACTTGGTGCCGTGGCGGGTGCCGTTGCGGGTCACCATCAGGGGGAGATCGAGTTGTCGGCACCGGTCTTCGGTAAGCGTGAGGCAGATGAGCCCACGGCCAAAACGCGCCATGAAGTTGACCGCTTCGGGCGTGACGAACTCGGCCGCCAGCACCAGATCGCCTTCATTCTCGCGATCTTCCTCATCGACCAGAATCACCATTCGGCCGGCACGGATGTCGGCAATGATCTCGGAAATGCTTGAAAGCGCCATGATCGGATTCTACGCCGCGGGGTGGGGGGCACTGGCTGGCGCGCGCTCGCCCGCGGTGAGCAGGCGCTCGCAGTAGCGTGCGATCAGATCGATCTCGAGGTTCACCTTCACGCCCGGCTTCAGATGCTTCAAGGTGGTGACCGCGATGGTGTGTGGAATCAGGTTGATGGCGAAGTCGGTGCCGGCGGGGGAATCATCGACCTGATTCACGGTCAGGCTCACGCCGTTCACGGTGATCGACCCCTTGTAGGCCAGATAGCGACCCAGACCCACCGGTGCCCGCACCACCAGAAGCCACGACTCCCCGACCGCTTCAAAGCGGCGCACCTCGCCCAGCCCATCGACATGCCCCGACACCAGATGCCCTCCCAGCCGGTCGGCGAGCCGAAGCGATTTTTCGAGGTTGACCTCACCCGGCTGCGCGAGTCCCACCGTGCGCGCAAGGCTCTCGGCCGAGACATCAAACGACAGGCGGCTGCCCTCGATCGCCACCACCGTCATGCAGGCGCCCTGAATGGCGATTGAGTCGCCGATGGCGACGTCATCCAGCCCCAGCGCACCCGCTTCAACCACAAGCCGCATGCCGGTGGTGCCCAACGGCTCGCAGCGCTCGATGCGGCCGACCGCCGCGACGATTCCGGTAAACATTGCCTGATTCCCAAAAAGTCAGCCGGCGCGCGCCACGCGGGCGAGCAGCCGGACGTCGTTGCCCAAGCGTTCCACCGACTGCAAGTCGAGCGCGATCCGCTCATCGAGGGAGGCCACCGCCTCCAGTTCAAACATCGGGCGTCCGCCGCCCAGAAGCGATGCGGACAGATATGCGAGCAGTTCGTCCACGCAGCGCTCGCGCAGGAGCGACGCATTGAGTTTGTGCCCCGCCTCGACGTGGACCTCGTTGATCCCCCGGCCTGCGAGCGTCCGCATGAGCGCGGGCAGATCCACCTTGCCCGACGGATTGGGGAGCGCCAGCACCTCACAGCCACGATCCCGCAGTTCGGCGGCCTTGTCCGAGCGCTCCTGCGAGCACACCACCAGCACGTCGCCGCCCTTCAGCATCCGGGCCTGGAGATCGACTTCCAGACGCGAATCCACCAGCACCTTGATCGGCTGACGCCGCACGCCCTCGAGGCGCGCGGTGAGTTGCGGGTTGTCCTCGCGAACGGTTCCGATTCCGGTCAGGATGGCGCAGGCACGCGCCCTCCAGCGATGACCGTCCTCGCGCGCCGCCTCACCGGTGATCCACTGGCTGCGCCCGTCGGGCAGCGCGGTGAATCCGTCAAGACTCGCGGCCACCTTCATCCTCACCCACGGCAAGCCACGTGTCATGCGTGACACAAAGCCCGGATTGAGATCGGCCGCCTGTGCGCCGAGCAGCCCGCAGCGCACATCGATTCCGGCAGCGCGCAGCCGTGTGAGCCCCTCGCCGTTCACCAGCGGGTTCGGATCTTCCATCGCGGCGATCACCCGCGCCACCTTCGCCTCGATCAGCGCATCGGTGCAGGGCGGCGTGCGGCCATGGTGACTGCAGGGCTCAAGCGTGAGGTAGACGGTGGCCCCCCGGGCGCGCGCGCCCGCATGCGCGAGCGCAATCACCTCGGCATGGGGTTCACCAGCTCGAACATGCCACCCCTCTCCCACCATTTCACCGTCGCGCACCACCACGCAACCCACCCGCGGATTGGGGGTGGTCGTGTCCATGCCGCGCGCCGCCAGTTCGATCGCGCGCAACATCCAGCGGTGGTCTTCGGAGGTGAACATCGGGCAGGCCGTGAGCCGCGGGCAGACCCGGGCCGGGAAAAATGCAGGAGCGCGATTATCACCCGAGCGGCGATACCCCCTCGGCGTGCCCGCCGCGGAACCGCCGCCGCCTCAGCCCCGCCGCCTCAGCCCCGCCGCCGCCCAGACTCGGCCCAGCCCCCCGACACACTGCCGGCCGACATCCCGCGCCGGGCACTACAATGCCGCGACGCATCGCATGGCCGGTTGCCCTGGAGATCGACAATGAGTTCCGCCCACGACCAAGCGCCGGTATCCATCGGCGGTCACCTTCTCGCAGACGCCCTCCTCGCGCAAGGGGTCGACACGATTTACGGCGTGCCGGGCGAGAGCTATCTCGCCGTGCTCGACGGCTTGTGGCGTCACCGCGAAACCATCCGGTTCGTGATCTGCCGTCAAGAGGGCGGCGCGGCCTTCATGGCGGATGCCACGGCAAAACTTACCGGCAAGCCCGGCGTCGTCATGGTGACCCGCGGCCCTGGCGCCACCAACGCCTCCATCGGCGTTCATGCCGCGCACCAGGATTCGGTACCCATGGTGCTCCTCATCGGGCAGGTCGGCTCCGATTTCGCTGACAGAGAGGCCTTCCAGGAGATGGATTACCGGCGAATGTTCGCGCCCATGGCGAAGTGGGTGGCCCAGATCGAACGCGCCGACCGCATTCCTGAATATGTTGCCCACGCCTTCCAGGTGGCCACCAGCGGCCGGATGGGCCCGGTGGTGCTTGCGCTTCCCGAGGACATGCTGGCCGCCCCTGCCGAGGCGCCTGCCGCGGCCATGCACCGGCCGGTGCGCGCCGCGCCCTCGCCCGCCCAGCTTGCAGAACTCACGCGGCGGCTCTCTGCTGCCAGGCGGCCCATCGTGATTCTGGGCGGCACCGGATGGAGCGCGCAGGCCTGCGCCGACATCAGGCAGTTCGTCGAAACCAACCATCTGCCCGTTACCTGCGCATTCCGGTTTCAGGATCTTTACGACAATCGGCTGCCGAACTATGTAGGCGACGTCGGTATCGGCATCAATCCGCGCCTGGGTGAGCGCGTCCGCCAGTCCGATCTGGTCATCGCCATCGGCCCGCGTCTGGGCGAGATGACCACCTCGGGCTACACGCTCTTCCAGGCGCCGCGCCCAGCCCAGCCCCTGATCCACATCCATGCCGGCGTCGACGAGCTCGGCACCGTCTACCAGGCCGATCTGATGATTGCCTCGGGCATGCCCGAGATCGCAACCGCGCTCGCAGGTCTGCGGGTGGATGCCTCGGCCTGGGCCGCCCAGCTGGCCCCCGCGCGCGCCGACTACGAAGCCTGGCAAAGCCGTCCCGCACTCTATCAGGGCATCGAGCCGGATCTGGACCTCTGGCAGGTGATGCGCACGCTTTCAACCGTCGCGCCCGCCGACACCATCATCACCAATGGTGCCGGCAATTTCGCCACCTGGGCACATCGCTTCTGGCCCTACGCGGGGCTGCGTACCCAGCTTGCCAGCACCTCGGGCTCGATGGGCTATGGCGTGCCGGCTGCAGTGGCCGCCAGCATCGTCGCGCCCGACCGCACGGTGGTGTGTGTGGCGGGCGATGGCGACTTCCTCATGACGGGGCAGGAGCTTGCAACGGCCGTCCAGCACGGCGGCGCGCCCCTGGTGATCGTGTTCAACAACAGCATGTACGGCACGATCCGCATGCATCAGGAGCGCGAATACCCCGAGCGGGTTCACGGCACCCGCCTGGTCAACCCTGATTTTGCGCGCTATTGCGAGGCGTTCGGCGGCTTTGGCGCACGGGTGGCACGCACCAGCGAGTTCGAGCCAGCCCTCCGGGCCGCCCTCGATTTCATGGCCCGCGAGCGCAGGCCCGCGCTCATCGAACTCACCGTCGATCCGCAGCACATCACGCCCAACCAGTCGCTCGAGAAGATCCGAATCGCAGCCAAGGCGCGATGATCAGCGCCTGCGCGGTCGGACCTCCTCGATTGCGTCGGCAAACTCATCCACGTCTTCAAAGCTGCGATAGACCGACGCAAAGCGCACATAGCCGATCTTGTCGAGCTTTTTGAGCTCCCGCATCACGAGCTCACCCACACGCTCGCTACCCACCTCGCGCAGCCCCAACCCCAGCAGCCGCTCCTCGATGCGGTGGATTGCCGCATCCACCGCCTCGGCGCTCACCGGCCGCTTTCGAAGCGCAAGCGACATGGAGGCCCGAAGCTTCCGACGATCGAATTCGGCGCGCATGCCGTTGCGCTTGACCAGGACGGGTAGCGCGAGCTCGACCCGCTCGTAGGTGGTAAAGCGCTTGTCGCACTGCAGGCAGCGACGACGGCGCCGGGTGGAGGCGCCGTCATCGGTCTCGCGGGTCTCGACGACCTGCGTGTCAGCGTGATCGCAGAACGGGCAGCGCATGGTCGCCTTCCCGCCCCGCCGCCTTCAGCGGTACACCGGAAAGCGGGCGGTGAGCTCACCCACCTGGTCGCGCACGCGCGCAATCACTGCTTCATCGGCCGGTGCATCGAGCACATCGGCGATCAGCTGACCCACCCGGCGGGCCTCGTCAACGCCAAAGCCGCGGGTGGTCATGGCGGGCGACCCCAGCCGGATCCCGCTGGTTACCATGGGCTTTTCCGGGTCGTTGGGGATCGCGTTCTTGTTGCAGGTGATGTGCGCAAGGCCCAGCACCCGCTCGGCCTCCTTGCCGGTGATGCGCTTGGCACGCAGGTCAACCAGCATCACATGCGACTCGGTACGACCCGACACGATGCGAAGCCCGCGCTCGATCAACGACTGCGCAAGCGCCGACGCGTTGGCGAGCACCTGCTGCTGATACACCCGAAACCCGGGCTCGAGCGCCTCGCGAAACGCCACTGCCTTGGCCGCGATGACATGCATGAGCGGGCCACCCTGCAGACCCGGGAATACGGCTGAGTTGATGGCCTTCTCATGCTCGGACTTCATGAGAATGAAGCCGCCGCGCGGCCCGCGCAGGCTCTTGTGCGTGGTGGAGGTAACGATATCGGCATGCGGCACCGGGTTGGGATAGACGCCACCTGCAACCAGGCCGGAATAGTGCGCCATGTCCACCATGAAAAGTGCGCCGATCTCGCGCGCCACCTCGGCAAAGCGGGCCCAGTCGATACGCAGGCTGTAGGCGGAGGCGCCCGCAATGATGAGCTTGGGGCGGGCCTCACGGGCCTTTCGCGCCATGGCGTCGTAGTCGATGACCTCGCTCGCATCGAGGCCGTAAGACACCACGTTGAACCACTTGCCCGACATATTGAGCGGCATGCCGTGGGTGAGATGCCCGCCCTCGGCAAGGCTCATGCCCATGATGGTGTCGCCGGGCTTGAGAAAGGCGAGAAAAACGGCCTGATTGGCCTGTGCGCCAGAATGCGGCTGCACGTTGGCGGCATCGGCGCCATAAAGGCTGCGCAAACGATCGATGGCGAGTTGCTCGGCCACATCGACATGCTCGCAGCCACCGTAGTAGCGACGACCGGGATAGCCTTCCGCGTATTTGTTGGTGAGCTGGCTGCCCTGCGCCGCCATCACGGCAGGGCTCGCGTAATTCTCGGAGGCAATCAGCTCGATGTGCGCTTCCTGTCGCTGATTTTCCTGGCGGATGGCATTCCAGAGCTCGGGATCGACGCGGTCGATGCCGACAGAGCGGTCAAACACGGCAGACTCCTGCGCGAAAGGCGCGTTAAACCGACATTTTAGCGAGGTGCGACACATCGCCCCAGTCAAGCACGCTGAAATGCTCGCCGTTCCAGCCAATCCGGTTGATCGAAGCGTTATTGAGCTCGAACCGCCGAGGCGCGTCTGGAGCCAGCCCCGAGGCAATGCGGTAGATTGAATCAAGCACGCCGCCGTGAGTGACCGCCACCACGGTCTGCCCGGCGTGGCGGGTGGCCAGCCGGTGCATCTGCTCGACCACGCGGGCGCGCAGCGCCACCAGCGACTCGCCCCCACCCGGCAGCTCATAGTCGGGCACGCGGTCGCGCCAACGCTGATACGCCTCGGGATGATCGCGAAGCAACTCGTCGTGGGTCTGCCCCTCGAACGCGCCATAGCTGCGCTCGCGCAGTTCGGGCTCGATGACCAACGGCAAACCCAGCACCTCGGCAATCGGGCGGGCGGTTTCGCGGGCCCGGCCCAGGTGGCTGGAGTACACCGCCGCGAACTGCTGGCCCCGAAGCCGGATAGCGGTGCGTCGCGCCTGCTCGAGACCATCGGCATTGAGCGCGATGTCGATGCAGCCCTGGAAACGCCGCGCCCGGTTCCAGTCGGTCTCGCCGTGGCGGATGAAGATCAGTTCGGTCATGCTCATGTCGGATGCTCCGCCTTCGGCCCCTGCCGAAGCCACAGGGTGACCGGGCCGTCGTTGATCAGGGAGACTTTCATGTCGGCGCCAAACACGCCCGTGCCCACGGGCGCATGCGCCTGCCGGGCAAGGGTCACGAACTGGTCATAAAGCCGTCGCCCCTCATCGGGCGGCGCGGCACCGGTAAAGCTCGGACGGGTGCCCGAGCGCGTGTCGGCGGCGAGCGTGAACTGGGGAACGATCAGAAGCCCCCCGGACACATCCACCACGCTCCGGTTCATCCGCCCCGCATCATCGGAAAAGCAGCGCAATTTCAGAAGCCGGGCGAGCAGGCGCTCACAAAAGCTGTCGTCATCGCCCCGTTCGGCACAAAAGAGCACCAGCAGCCCGGTGCCGATCTCGCCCGTGATCCGGCCGTCGACCCGGACCGCGGCCTCGGAAACGCGTTGCACCAATGCGAGCAAGGCTGTCCTTTCGCGACATCGCCCGGCGGGGTATGCCGCTCAGGCGCCCAGGGTGACGCGGGCAAAGCGCCGCTTGCCCACCTGCACAACATAGGTGCCCGCGGGGAGCTTCAGCGCCCGATCCTCGATGCGTTCGCCGTCGACCTTCACGCCGCCCTGTTCGATGTTGCGAATGGCCTCCGAACTCGAACCCACCAGACCAGCCTGCTTCAGAAGCGCCGAGATGGCGAGCGGCGCCCCGCCAAGCGACACCTCGGCGATATCGTCGGGAATGGCCCCCGCGCGGAACCGCGCCTCGAAGTCCGCCAGCGCCTGTTCGGCCGCCGAAGCCGAATGGAAGCGGGTGACGATTTCCTGGCCCAGCATCACCTTGGCGTCGCGGGGGTTGCGGCCCGCTGCGCATTCAGCCTTCAGGCGGGCGATCTCGTCCAGGCTGCGAAACGACAGCAGTTCGAAATACCGCCACATCAGCTCGTCCGAAATCGACATGAGCTTGCCGAACATCTCGCCCGGTTGCTCACTGATGCCCACATAGTTGCCCTTGGATTTCGACATCTTGTCGACGCCATCCAGCCCCTCGAGGAGCGGCATGGTGAGAATGCACTGCGGCTCCTGTCCCATTTCGCGCTGCAACTCGCGCCCCACCAGCAGGTTGAATTTCTGGTCGGTGCCGCCAAGCTCGATATCGGCGCGCAACGCCACCGAGTCATAGCCCTGCATGAGCGGATACAAAAATTCGTGCACCGAAATGGGCACCCCGCCCTTGAACCGGCGCGAAAAATCATCGCGTTCCATCATGCGGGCGACGGTGTAACGCGAGGCAAGCTGGATCATGCCGCGCGCGCCCAGCGGATCACACCACTCGGAGTTGTAGCGGATCTCGGTCCGCTCGCGATCCAGCACCAGGCTCGCCTGATTGAAATAGGTGCGTGCGTTGTCCTCGATCTGTTCGCGGGTAAGCGGCGGGCGCGTGCTGTTGCGGCCAGACGGGTCACCGATCATGGCGGTGAAGTCACCGATCAGAAAAATGACGGTATGCCCGAGATCCTGAAGCTGCCTCATCTTGTTCAGCACCACCGTGTGGCCCAGGTGCAGATCGGGCGCCGTGGGGTCAAGGCCCAGCTTGATCCGCAGCGGCTGGCCGCTCGACTCGCTTCTGGCGAGCTTGGCACGCCACTCGGCTGCGACCAGCAGTTCCTCGCAACCGCGAAGTGAAACCGCCAGCGCCTCGCGGACGCTGTCGCTGACAGCTTCGGGCCCGGCCGGGGCGTCGGCTGCGGGCCTGGTCGCGCCTTCAGATCGATTCATGAGAGTCCTGGAACGATGATCAGGTGAGAATTTCACGAAAACCGGAGTTTTCCGGTAGACTCCGCTCCGGTTTGTCGAACCGGCAATCCGCCGGGATTTTTTTCCCCGCGAATTGGATCGACAGCCCGGGAGTTTATCCGAGTGTTCACGCCCGCCGAGTCCCGCCCTACAGGGAAGGCCGTGTGAACGTTCCGCCAACCGCTACGTTCTGGTTCCACAAAGTTTCGCCCATGTCGATTGCGCCGATTTCCGCTGACGCTTCGGCTGTGCCGTCCTCCGGGCCGCACGACGGGTCGCCATGGGTCGACACACCTGATGCGCTTGAATCGGCGCTGGCAGCGTGTGGAGCCCCGGCGCTGCTTGCGGCCGAGCGCTTCCATGCGGAGTGCCTCTGCCTGGCAGGCGTAGCCACCATGGCCGACGACCTCGCTTCTTGTCTGCCCGATCGTACCGCGCCCCTGCCACAGGCTCACGACACGACCCTGGCGGCCGACCCGGATGGGGTTTTCGTCTCCGACTTCTCGATCACGCTCGGCCCCGCCGAGGTCGCGATCGAAGCCACGCTCACCGCCGAGGCGGTCCGCTCCGCATTCGACATCGCTGCAGCCCAGCAGCATGTTCACTTCAGTGGCGCAGACTCATCGGGTCTCACGCTTTCTGCCGACCAGTCCGACGACGACGCAGACGACGACATTCCGACCCTGCCCCGCCTCACGTTGCGCCGGGTCGCGCTTGCCATGGGTACGGTTCTGGGATTGGGCGCCGTCACTGCGGTGGCCATTGCACCCGCCACCGACCTCGCGCCGCCGTCCATCAGGATGGTCGTCGAGCAGGTTTCACTGGCAGCACCGTCCACCGTGGCCGATGATCCGGCGCTTCCTCTGCCCCGGGTGAGCCAGTCCGAGGTGGTCAACCGCGGCGAAACCGCCTCCAGCCTGCTGTCACGGTTGGGTGCAAACGATCCCGAGCTCATCAAATTCATCGGCTCAGACCGCGTAGGCAAGCGCCTGCTGCAGCTTCAGCCCGGCCGCACGGTCAGCGCTGAAATCGACGACGTCGGTGTGGTGCACCGCCTTCAGTACCGGCACGGCAACATCGAAATCGACGGTCGTCCGCCCATGCGGGTCACCATTGTTCGCGAGGGCGGCCGCCTCGTCGCCACCGAGCAGACCGTCGCGGTCGACCGTGGCATCGAAGCCCGGGCCGCAGAGATCCAAAGCACGCTGTTTGCCGCCACCGACGCTGCGGGCATTCCCGATTCGGTCGCCACGCGTGCGGCCGACATCCTCAGCAACAGCATCGATCTGCGCAAAGACCTGCGCCGTGGTGCGCGGCTTCGCGTGGTCTACGAGACGCTGCGCGAGGCTGACAGCCTCGATCTGCCTGTACCGGGGCGGGTGTTGGCCATCGAACTGGAGAGCGGCAACGTTCGACACGAGGCCGTCTGGTTCGAACACGATGACGGCCGCAGCGCCTACTACAATTTCGCCGGACAAAGCCTCGTCCGGTCGTTCCTGCGCGAACCCATCCAGTACACGCGAATCACCTCGGGCTTCAGCGGCGCGCGCCTTCACCCCCTGTTCCAGGATGTCCGCGCCCACACGGGCACCGACTTCGCCGCACCGGTGGGCACCCGGGTCCGAAGCGTCGCAGACGGCGTTGTCGATTTCGCTGGCTACAACGGTGGTTACGGTCGCACAGTCATCGTGTCGCATCCTGGCAAGATCACCACGCTCTACGCTCACCTCAATGCCTTTGGCGACGGAGTCACCAAGGGCGCGCGCGTCACCCAGGGCCAGGTCATCGGCACCGTGGGCATGACAGGCTGGACCACCGGGCCGCACCTGCACTACGAGTTCCGCGTGGGTGGCCGACACGTCGACCCCATGCGCGCCGTGTTGCCCGAGGGCCGCAAGCTCTCCATGAGCGAACGTCTGCGGTTCACCCCGCTCGCCGATACCTATCGCGAGCACATGGCCCAGATCGGTTCGGCCAGCACCACCGCACAGGCCAAATTCGAGTAGCGCTCGCGTCTGCCCCGGCCCCCCGGCGCTGCATCTCGGTTCCAGCATCTCGGTTCCCGCGTCCAGGTTCCAGCGTCCAAGCCCCCCTTATCCGTCGCCGCATGCCTGTGCCTGATACTCGGCTGTTCCTCGGCTTGATGTCGGGCACCAGCGTCGATGCTGTCGATGCCGTGCTTGTAAGCCTCGACGCCTCAACCCAACGCGTAGAGACGCTGTCTTGCGCTTCCGTGCCTTTTTCGACTGCGCTGCGGCAGTCCATTCAGACCTTGCAGGCCCCGTCCGAGGGCGAACTCGAGCTTGCCGCCAGGGTGGCGCTCGAACTCGCACGCCTGTATGCGGAGGGCGCGCGGCAAGCCATCGATCGCGCAGGCTTCACGGCCCGCGATGTCACCGCGATCGGCGCCCACGGGCAGACGGTTCGCCACCGCCCCGGCGAGGGCTTTACGCTTCAGTTGCTGAATGCCGCGCAGCTTGCTGAAGCCACCGGCATTCCTGTGGTCTATGACCTGCGCCCTGCAGATGTCGCAGCGGGCGGACAGGGGGCGCCCCTGGTCCCCGCTTTTCACGCCCATGTCTTCGCCGATAAAGCCGAATGCCGTGCCGTCGTGAACATTGGCGGCATTGCCAACATCAGCGTGCTGCCGGCTGCCATCCCCGACGGCACCTCACAGGTTCTCGGTCATGACACGGGCCCGGGCAACACCCTGCTCGATCAATGGCATGAACGCCACGAAGGCGAACGTTTCGATTCGAGCGGTGCATGGGCCGCGGGCGGCACCGCCGACCCGAGGCTGCTCGCTGCGATGCTGGCTGATGAATATTTCCACCAACCGCCCCCCAAGAGCACCGGCCGCGACAACTTCAATCTTGAATGGGTGGAGCGCCACCTTCGAGCGCACGCGGTAACCCATGGCGGCCAACCGCTGTCGCCTCGCGACGTGCAGGCCACGCTCTCTGAGCTGACCGCCACCACGATTGCATCGGCTTGCGCGCAAGCCGACCCGGTGCAGGTGTTTCTGTGCGGTGGCGGGGTCTACAACGCCGATCTGATTCGGCGGATCACCACCCTGACCGCCCAGCGGCTGCCCGGATGCCGGGTGGCGAGCACCGAAGCAGCCGGTATAGATCCAATGGCCGTGGAGGCTGCGGCATTTGCCTGGCTGGCTGCACGGCGGGTGGATGCCCTCCCGGGGAATCTACCCGCCGTTACTGGCGCATCTGGCAGCCGGGTGCTGGGGTCGGTGGCCGACCCGTGGGGCCGGCTCGGAGCCTGATTCAGCCCGGATTAAACCGAGAACGACGAACCGCACCCGCAGGTGGTGGTGGCGTTCGGGTTCTTGATGACGAACTGCGAGCCCTCGAGATCATCTTTGTAGTCGATTTCGGCGCCGACCAGATATTGATAACTCATGGCGTCGATCAGGAGCTGCACACCGTTTTTTTCCATGACGGTGTCGTCGTCGTTGGTTTCTTCGTCAAAGGTGAAGCCGTATTGGAACCCCGAGCACCCGCCGCCCTGGACGAACACGCGAAGCTTGAGGGACGGGTTGCCCTCTTCGTCGATGAGCTGCTTGACCTTGCTGGCCGCGCTTTCGGTGAAGACGAGCGGTGCTGGCATTTCGGCAATGGCGTTCATGGTTTTTCTCCCTTGAAACAATCGGCAAGTGTAGCTCAGGGCAGCACGGGAATCTGCGTCAATCCCATTTCTTCGGGCAGGCCAAACATCAGGTTCATCACCTGCACCGCCTGGCCGGAGGCACCTTTCACGAGATTGTCCTCCACCACAAGCACCATCAGCAGGTCACTGTCGGGCGGGCGATGCACCGCGATTCGGGCCATGTTCGATGCTCGGACGGAGCGCGTGTCGGGCGTGGACCCTGCAGGCATCACATCCACGAAGGGCTCCCCCGCAAAGTGCGCCTCGTAGAGCGCCTGCAGATCGGCGGCGCGGCCAGCCGGCGTGAGCCTCGCGTAGAGGGTTGAATGGATACCCCGGATCATGGGCACCAGGTGTGGCGTAAACACCAGATTGACCGGCTGCCCTGCAATGGCCGAGAGTCCCTGCCTGATCTCAGGCCAATGGCGATGACCACTCACTCCGTAGGCCTTGAAATTGTCTGAAGCCTCGGCAAGAAGTGTGTGCACCTCGGCCTTGCGTCCGGCGCCCGATACCCCCGATTTGCAGTCCGCGATGATGCCGGTGGGTTCGATGAGCGGTGTCCCGGTCGACTTTGCAGCCGCCAGCACCGGCAGCAGCCCCAGTTGGACCGATGTGGGATAGCACCCCGGCATGCCAACGACACGCGCCTTGCGGATGGCCTCGCGGTTCACCTCGGGCAGGCCATAGACCGACTCGGCAAGAATCCCGGGACAGCTGTGCGGCATCTTGTACCAGTGCTCGAACTCGGCCGTGTCCTTCAATCGAAAATCCGCAGCGATATCAATCACCCGCACACCCGCCGAGAGCAGCTCGGGCGCCTGAGCCATGGCCACGCCGTGCGGCGTGGCAAAGAACACCACATCGCAACCAGTTAGCGGCGCCTTCGCCGGCTCGCTGAATGCAAGGGATACCCTGCCCCGCAGCGACGGAAACATGTCGGCCACCGGCATGCCGTCTTCTTTCCGGGAGGTGATGGCGTGCAGCGCCACCTGGGGGTGCTGGGCCAGCAGTCGGAGCAGTTCCACCCCGGTGTAGCCAGTGCCGCCAACGATGCCAACCTTGATCATGTTCGACTCTCCGGGGATTCAGACGGCACAGCCCATGTTCTCCGCATGGTGCAATACGCGAAAAAAAGCCGCCCAGCAGGCGGCCTTGTACGGCAGGTTGCGCGAGGGGCGCGAGGCGCCCCAGCCGCGATCAACGCTTCGAGAACTGCTTCCGACGCCGCGCCTTGTGAAGACCGACTTTCTTGCGCTCGACCTCGCGCGCGTCGCGCGTGACCAACCCGGCCGCCGACAACGCAGGCTTCAGCGTTGCATCGTAATCGATGAGAGCACGGGTGATGCCATGACGAACCGCCCCGGCCTGACCGGTTTCACCGCCACCATGGACGTTGATCTTGACGTCAAACACGCCGAGGTTGTTGGTGAGTTCAAGCGCCTGCCGCGCCACCATGCGGCCGGTTTCGCGAGCGAAGTATTGGTCGAGCGGGCGGCCATTGACCACCACCTTGCCCGTGCCACGCTTGAGGAACACGCGGGCAACGGAGGTTTTGCGACGCCCAGTGCCGTAGTAGTAATCACCGATCATGGTCAGATCTCCAGGGCCTTCGGTTGCTGGGCCGTATGCGGATGGGTGCCCTCCGCGTAGACCTTCATTTTCTTGATCATGGCGTAGCCGAGGGGGCCCTTGGGCAGCATGCCCTTGACCGCTTTCTCGAGTGCACGCCCGGGGAACCGGCTTTGCATTTTGCCGAACGAGGTCTCGCTGATACCGCCGGGATAGCCGCTGTGGCGGAAATAGCGCTTGCCCTCGGCCTTGTTGCCCGTGACGCGGATGTGCGCCGCGTTCACCACCACAATGAAATCGCCGGTATCGACGTGAGGGGTGAATTCGGGCTTGTGCTTGCCCCGGAGGCGGTGAGCGATTTCGGCGGCCAAACGGCCCAGCACCTTGTCGGTGGCATCAATCACAAACCAGTCGCGCTTGACTTCGTGCGGCTTGGCGGAAAAAGTCTTCATATGTCTGCTCTGGCAGGGTTTATCCGCGATTTCCAGCTGCACTTCGGTGTTTGCTGCCCAAGAACGTAGACCAATCACGGCGGTTGTATGCCGTGTTTTGATCCGGGCGCAGACAAGCCAGACGAGAAAGCGAAAAGATCTCGCGGAAAGCCTTCTATGCTATCAGGACCCGCCGGTACAAGTCAAAACGAAACCCGAAAGTGTCGCGACGAGAGCCGATTGCTCGTGATCCAGACTGCATGATGCGGGCGAGTCTGAACGGCGCTGCGGCCTGCGGCAGGCAAAAAAAACCCGACCCTTTGAGGGGGCCGGGTTGAATCCACCTTTTGGAGGAGGGTGGAGGAGACACTGAGAGGCTGCAACTGCAACCAACACCTCGAATGCTACGGAAATCTGTTGTGCAACGCAAGAGAGCCATCTGTCGAGGTGGTGAAATTCGGCACACTTTTTCCACCAATGTGGCACTGCGCCAACAAATCTTCGCAAGCCTTTGATTCTAATCAAATCTGATTTTCCTTCGAACCGCAGGAACCCCCGCGCACCGAAACGCAAGACCCCGCACTTCAATTAGCCAAGCCCGAGTCGGAAATAGGGATTGCGCAGTGCAGCATCGGCAAAAAGGCGGGCTGGCAGATAATGCCCGCGATCAGCGCGTCACGGGCAACCACCCCGCGCCGCCTCCCTTCAAGTCCTGGAGCACACACCATGAAAGCAAGCGTCAATTGGACCGGCCCCGGCGGAATGACCTTTGTTGCCGAAACCGGGAGCGGTCATGCGGTTCTGATGGACGGCGCGGTCGACGGTGGCGGACGCAACCTGGCGCCACGCCCCATGGAGATGGTGCTGCTCGGCACCGGCGGCTGCACGGCGTACGACGTGGTGGTGATTCTCACGAAAAGCGGCCTGGACGTCCGCGGTTGCGAAGTGAGGCTGGAGGCCGTACGCGCCGAAACCGACCCCAAGGTGTTCACCCGAATCCACTTCCATTTCGTTGTCCGGGGCCGCGGCCTGAAGCCGAACATCGTGGAACGCGCCATCAAGCTGTCCCACGACAAATACTGCTCTGCCTCGGCCATGCTTGCCCACACCGCCGAAATCAGCACCAGCTGGGAAGTCGTTGAAGATTGAAGACTGAGGATTGAGGGTTGAGGGCGAAACCCGCCCGCGTCCCATTCAGATCCGGTGCGCCACCGTGGTCATCACCCGGGCGGCTGCACGCATCCCCTGCTGAACCACCGCGGGCAGCTCCGCTCCACCCATTTCATGCGCGCGGCGCGCATGCGCGGTTTCATCGCGCTGCATGGCCTCGATGATGTGGCGGGAGCGATGATCGGCAGCCGGCAGCCGGTTGAGGTGCGAGCCCAGATGCGCCTCCACCTGGCGTTCGGTCTCGGCCATGAAACCCAGGCTCCAGCGGTCGCCCACACGCCCCGCCACCAGTCCCATGGCAAGCGAACCCGCGAACCACACGGGATTCAGGAGCGAGGGCGAGGCGCCGAGCTCGTCCAGCCGCGAGCGCGTCCAGGCAAGATGATCAGCCTCCTCACGCGCAGCCCCCAGAAAGTATTCACGCAATGCCGGGTCGGACGTGCTCGCAGCCTGCCCTTCGTAGAGCGCCTGCGCACAGATTTCGCCGACATGGTTCACCCGCATCAGCGCGCCCGACAACCTGCGCTCGGGCTCGGTGAGTTCAATCTCGTCGGCCGCCTGCGACCCTGTTGATGCGCCCGGCACCGGCCGGCGGGCAGGGACCGCATCCGACAGCGTGGCAAGCGCGCGACACGCGCCCCCCAGCACACGATCCACAAGCGAAAAGCGTCTGAGCGACTCCATCACATCTCCTCAGGCAGCGCCTGCCTCCACCACAAACGACACGACAGTTGCACACGAGCCGCCGATATTGAGCGTGGCTGCCCGCCGCGCGCCGGCCACCTGATAATCGCCCGCCTGGTCGCTGACCTGACGCGCAGCGTCCAGCACCATGCGAGCGCCGGTCGCCCCCACCGGATGTCCGCCACCAATCAGGCCGCCCGAGGGATTGACCGGAAGTCGGCCGCCCATCTCGATGTCGCCCGCCTCTACCGCGCGCCAGCTCTGCCCGGGCTCGGTCAGGCCAAAGTGATCAATCGCCATGTATTCGGTGGTGGTGAAACAGTCGTGGGTCTCCAGGACATCGAACGCCTCGGGCCCCGACACCCCGGCGCGCGCCCATGCGTCGGTGATGGCAGCGCGCACGTGCGGAAACACATAAGCATCGCCACGGCTCCGCTCGAGCTTGTCGATTGCCCGCAAGCCCACCGTGCGGTGGCCCCAGCCTGTGATTTTGGGGAGCCGCTCAATTGCCTGCCCGGTCCGGGCAGCATGCTCGGCTGCGAACCGGCCCGAGGCGAGCACCAGCGAACAGGCGCCATCGGTGATCTGTCCGCAGTCTTGTCGGCGGGTGCCGGGCTCGATCACCGGATTGGCTTCGTCATCATCGGTGAAGCTCGCGGCGTCGAATGCCCACTTCCGCGTTTGAGCAAGCGGATTCCGCTTCGCATTGCCGTAGTTGAGTTCAGCGATCCGGTTCAGGTGGCGACGATCCAGCCCATATCGCCGCTCATATTCGAACCCCATCATGCCGAAGGCTGCCGGCCAGAGAAAGCGGCAGTCAATGCCCTCGCGCCCCTGCCAGCCTGCGGCGTTCTGATTGGCCGACGACACATCGCCAGGCAGATTCTTCAGCTCCTCCGCGCCCACCACCAGCACACAGTCGTAGCGGCCAGCCTCGATCTCGGCCATCGCGCTGAGAATTGCAAGCGAAGCCGAGGCACACGCGCCCTCGTGACGCATGGCCGGCACGCCCCAGAGCGCCGGCACCACCGAGGACACCATGGCGCCGAGGTGTGCCTGGTTGCGTTGCAGTTCGCCAAACGCATTGCCCACGTGAATGGCGGCCACCCGACCCGCGTCGACGCGGGCTGCTTCGAGGGCGCCAAGCGTCGACTCGCGAATCATGTCGGAGAGGTCCTGGCCGTTTCGCGACCACACCCGGGCAAAGTCGGTCTGATGACCGCCGAGAATATAAGTGGGAGATGTCATGGCAAGCGCCTCAGGAAAGGGCGGCGAATCGCGCACGCGCCTCGCGGTATTCTGACTCAAGACGATCCACCACGGCGCCCACCGGCTCGATGGCATGAATGCTGCCCAGTCCCTGCCCGGCGCCCCACAGGTCTTTCCAGCCGCGCGAGGCCTCGACCGAACGGTTGCTGTCGTAAACCCGCTCACGCTTGTCGGGCAGCGCCGAAAGATCGATGCCGTTCCGCTCGAGCGACGGAATGAGCCAGCTGGCCGCGGTGCCCGTGATGCGATCGCTCACCACCAGATCATCGGCGGTTGAGTCAACCACCATCTGCTTGTACTCGGGCGGGGCCTGGCTCTCCACAGTGGGGATGAAGCGCGTACCCATGTAGACCAGATCGGCGCCCGATGCGATCGCCCCGGCCACGCCCCACCCGTCGGTGATGCCACCGCCCGCAATCACCAGACCATCAAAGAATTCGCGCACCGCGCTCACGAATGCGAAAGGCGACAGATGGCCGGTGTGGCCGCCCGCCCCTGCGCAGACGCAGGCGAGACCATCCGCGCCTGCGGCGACCGCCTTCCGGGCGAGCGTGAGGTTCACGACATCGGCAATGACGATGCCGCCATATCCGTGCACCACCTCGATGGCGGGCCTGGGGCTGCCCAGCGCCGTGATGACGATGGGCGGCTGGTGGCGGGCGATGAGCGCCAGATCCTCGGGCAGCCTCGCGTTTGAAGAGTGGGTGACCAGATTGGCGGCCCAGGGGCCGAGGCGCGCCTCCGGATGCTCGGACTTTGCCCGGGCAAGTCCCTCGACGATGGTTGCCATCCACTGATCCAGCACCTCGATCGGACGGGCGTTGGGCGTGGGGAAGGCGCCCACGATGCCGGCCCGGCAGGCGGCCAGTACCAGATCCGGGCCCGAGATCAGGAACATGGGCGCGGCAACGACAGGCAGGCGGAGGGCAGGCAGGCGGCGATGCCCTCCCTGGCCCGATGCAGCGAGGCCGGATTGCGGCCGATCAAACGGACGCGAAGGCAAATTGGTCTCTGCAGACATATTCAGGTTCCTTAGTTTTGGCACCAGGCGGCATGAATGGGCGCGCGCCACCGGGTGGAAGATAAAGCCCGCCCAGGCTGTTGCAGGTTAGCAACGCATTGGCGTATTTCGGGGCGTTTTCTTTGCAGCCCCTCCCGGCCTCTGTTCAAATACCGGACAACTTCCCGTCAGGAGGTTGGCACGGGCGCTACCGGCACGAACCGCAGGCACCCAGGTCTGAAGAGACTTGTACAACTCTTAAGAGGCATGCAATGAAAAAATCACTGATCGCTCTGGCCATCGGCGCCACTGCTGGCTCTGCGTTCGCGCAGGCATCTGTTGAACTGTATGGCCGCGCCCACGCCGGTCTGGACCGCTGGAGCGCGGAAGGCTCCGCCACTCCCGCCAACGACCTCAAGGCCCGCACCCGCGTGTTCGACAGCGGCTCGCGCGTTGGTCTGCGCGGCAACGAAAACCTGGGCGGCGGCGTTCAGGCCAGCTTCGTGATCGAAACCGGTTTCAACCTCGACAGCACGAACAGCGGCGGCGCGTTCAGCAGCCCTGGACAAGGTGGTCTGTTCAACTCGGGTACCGGTGTTTTCGGTAGCCGCGAGGCACACGTCGCGCTGGGCAACAGCTCGGCCCAGATCCGCTTCGGCCGCCAGAACGTTTACTGGGGCAACGGTGCGGTCGAAGACGTTGGCGCCAACCACATGGTGTTCGGCGGCATCGGCATGTACACCGCCGCGTCCTCGGGTTACGTCACTGCCCCCGCCGCACGCCTCGAGAACACCACCAAGATCGTGTTGCAGAAGGGCCTCGCCGGCAATTTCGCGGGTTCGGAACTCTATTACGGCATCCTGAACCAGAACGAACAGGCGGCCGCCAATACCAACCCGGCCGGTACCGCAATGGGCTTCACGTTGCGTTATGCGAGCGGTCCGCTGGGTGCCCAGGTCGACTACGTCAAGGTAACCGACAGCGCTGGCAACCCCGCTTTGACAACCAACCGTGACAACACCGGCCTGAAGATCGTCGGTGGCTATCAGGTCCTCAAGACCACCAAGCTGCAGGCTGCTTTCTACGAGATGAAGCGTGAGTTCACGGACGCCGCCACCAACACGGCAGCGCTGGGTACGGCCGCTGGCGGCGGCAAGCAAAGCGGCTTCGGCCTTGGCGTGATCCACAGCCTGGGCGGTCCTCTCTCGGTGTACGGCCAGTGGGCCAAGCTGGGTGATTTCTCGCACGTCAGCCGTGGCACGCAGGCCAACACGAATTCCGATTCGTGGGCCCTCGGCCTTCGCTACAACTTCTCGAACCGCACCCACGTGTACACCTCGTACAGCGTGATCAACAACGCGGCGATGAACAACGTGTCGATGTCAGGCGGCGGCATGAGCTCGGCGCCGACCGCTGCTGGCACGGGAATGGGTTCGGACACCAAGGTCATGTCCCTGGGTCTGTTCCACAACTTCTGATCACCCGCTGGCCCAGCCAGCTTGTGACCTGAGGTTCCAAACCCGCCACGGCAACGTGGCGGGTTTTTTATTGGCGCAGCCGATCTCGACATCCCCGGTTGTCGCCATTGCCGGCAAGAAGCTTCAAGTCCGAATCATTCAGGCTTAAACTTTCTCGCCATGAACAGCGGAGCTGACAAGGCGCAACCCGAACCCCTCGATCAGGAAAGCAGGGTGGTCGCCCAGGACCACACGGCGCTCAAGCTCTGGCTGCGGCTTCTCACCTGCACCACGCTGATTGAAGCCTCGGTGGGCCAGCGGCTGCGTCGCCGGTTCGGATCGACGCTCCCGCGCTTTGACCTGCTCGCCCAGCTTTATCGGACGCCAGACGGCCTTCGCATGAGCGAGCTGTCGCGGCGGCTGATGGTGACGGGTGGCAATGTGACGGGGCTTGCGGACCAGCTCGAGCAAGAGGGCCTCCTGCTGCGCGAGGCTGTGCCGGGAGACCGACGGGCGATTCGCCTGCGGCTCACCCCGGATGGTCAGGCGCGCTTTGCAGAGATGGCCAGCGCCCATGAGTCCTGGGTGGTCTCGCTGCTGTCCGATCTCGGCGCAGCCGAGCAGCGAACGCTGCTTGCCCTGCTGGGAAAACTGAAGACCGGCCTGCATGAGGATGCCGAGCCGGCGCTTCTTTCCCGCCTGTCCCCCGCTCCTGATCCTGAACCCACGCCTGCCTTGCGCCGCCCGCGCTCGGCTCGATCATCCAGGCCGCTTCGCGCCCGCCGATCCCCCCCATCCGGAGAACCCTGATGCACCGCTCCGCCCACATCGACACCTTCGCCCGCGACCACCTGCCGCCACGCGCGCAATGGCCCAAATTCCTTGCCTCGCCCGATACCCGCTATCCCCCGCGCATGAACGCGGCGGTGGAACTGCTCGATGCCATGATCGCGCGCGGCCACGGCGATTCGATTGCGCTCATCAACGACGACGGTTGCTGCACCTGGCGAGAGCTTGCCGCGCAGGTTGACCGGATCGCCCATGTGCTCACCGGCCCGATGGGACTGGTGCCGGGTAACCGGGTGCTGCTGCGCGGTGGCAACCATCCCATGATGGCGGCCTGCTGGCTTGCCACGGTCAAGGCAGGGCTGGTGGCGGTGGCCACCATGCCGCTGCTCCGTGCGGCCGAGCTGATCCAGATCGCCGACAAGGCGCAGGTCAATGCGGTGCTCTGTGACCTGAAGCTGCGCGCCGAAATCGACGCCGGCGCGGGTCAGTGCGACCGGCTGCGCGGCGCGCTGTTTTTCAACGATGGAAGTGGCGCGGCCGACGCACTTGAAACGCATTTCCCGCGGACTGACACCGCGTTCACCGCCTGCGACACCGCCGCCGATGATGTCGCCCTGATCGCCTTCACCTCGGGCACCACCGGCCAGCCCAAGGGCACCATGCACTTCCATCGTGATGTGATCGCGATGTGCGACCTGTTCCCACGCCATGTGCTGAAACCGGTCGCGAGCGATATCTTCTGCGGCACGCCGCCGCTTGCCTTCACTTTCGGCCTGGGCGGCATGCTGTGCTTTCCCATGCGGGTGGGAGCAGCGACGCTGCTCCTCGAGGGCCTCACGCCCGAGAAGCTGCTGGCGGCCATCGAGCGCCATCGCGCAACGGTTGTGTTCACCGCACCGACCTTTTATCGCCAGATGGCGCCGCTTCTTGGGCGCTTCGACCTGAAGTCGCTTCGGGCGAGCGTGTCGGCGGGCGAGGCGCTGCCCGATGCCACCCGCCAGCTCTGGCGCGAGGCAAGCGGGCTGGAAATGATCGACGGCATTGGCTCGACCGAGATGATTCACATCTTCATTTCATCAGCGGGTTCTGAGGTGCGACCCGGCGCAATCGGCAAGGTGGTTCCCGGCTACGAGGCCCGGATCGTCGACGAAAACATGAACACGCTTCCGCCCAACACCGTGGGCAAGCTCGCCGTGCGCGGGCCCACAGGCTGCCGCTACCTGGCCGACCCGCGCCAGAGCCAATATGTGCGCAACGGCTGGAACCTGCCGGGCGATACCTTCATGGTGGACGAAGACGGCTATTTCCACTACCAGGCCCGCTCCGACGACATGATCATCTCGGCGGGCTACAACATCGCAGGCCCCGAGGTCGAGGCGGTGCTGATGGCCCACGAAGCGGTGGCCGAGTGCGGGGTCGTGGGCGTACCCGATGCAGAGCGCGGCCAGATCGTGCGCGCCTATGTGGTGGCCCGACCCGGCATGATCGAGCGGCATGGCGGCGAGCCCGCGCTCGCAAAGGTGCTGCAGGACTATGTGAAGGCTGCGATCGCGCCGTACAAATATCCGCGCTCGGTCGTGTTTCGGGAGAGCCTGCCGCGCACCGAGACAGGCAAATTGCAGCGGTTCAGGTTGCGGCAGGAATAGAAGCTAACGCTTGACGATACTATCTTTCCGCGTTAGCATTCGATTCGATGCCTATCGAGTCTTTCCGCTGCAACAGCACGCGCGCGCTCTTTATGGGCGACAGAATTCCCCGCTTCCGTAACATCGAGGCAAGTGCCGTGCGCAAACTGGCAATTCTGAACCGCGTTACACGTCTGGAAGAACTCAGGATTCCCCCGAACAACCGGCTTGAGGCGCTCAAGGGAGATCGCAAAGGTCAGTGGAGCATCCGCATCAATGATCAATGGCGAATCTGCTTCAAGTTCGTCCAGGGCAGGGCGTTCGATGTGGAGATCGTTGACTATCACTGAAGGAAGCAATGATGCGAAAAGTTCCCCATCCCACCCCTGGAGAAATTCTCCTCTATGAATTTCTTGAGCCAATGGGTATTTCTGCCTACCGATTGGCCAAGGATATCGGCGTGCCACAGATTCGGATCAGCCAAATTATTGCGGGAAAGCGGGCTGTGACGGTCGACTCAGGGCTTCGGCTTTCACGCTATTTCGGGCTCAACGACAGTTTCTGGACCGGCCTGCAAATGGACCATGATGCGGCAGTTGCCAAAGACGCCCTGGCGCAAGAGCTGGCAAAGATTCAGCCACTGAAGGCGGCGTAGGTTTGCAAGGCCGTGTGACCCGTTCCCGAATACCGGCACGTGGTCATCGCGCCTGCCCAAGCCGCAGTCCCAACCCGCTGCCTCAAGCCGCCTCGCGGAGCGCCCGGCGCAGAATCTTCCCAACATTGGTCTTGGGCAGCTCCACCCGGAACTCCACCTGCCGCGGCCGCTTGTAGCCGGTCAGTTGCTCCGCACAGAAGCTGATCAGGGCCTGCTCGGTCAGCGCCGGGTCCTTGCGCACCACATAGAGCTTCACCGCCTCGCCGGTCTTGTCATCGGGCACGCCCACGGCGGCCACCTCGAGCACGCCGGGGTGGAGTGCCGCGACCTGTTCCACCTCGTTCGGGTAAACATTGAATCCCGACACCAGGATCATGTCCTTCTTGCGATCCACGATGCGGATATAGCCGCGCTCGTCGGCCACACCGATATCGCCGGTCCGGAAAAAACCGTCGGCGGTGAATACCCGCGCAGTTTCATCGGGGCGCTGCCAGTAGCCGGTCATGACCTGCGGTCCCCGAACCGCGATTTCACCGCGTTCGCCGAGCGGCACCTCCTGCCCGTCATCGTTCAGCATCACCACGTCGGTGGACGGGAGCGGCAGGCCAATGGTGCCCGAGTAGGCATCGGTATCCGTGGGGTTGCAGGTGGCCGAGGGTGAGGTCTCCGAGAGGCCATAGCCTTCGCAGATCGGGCACCCGGTCAGTTCAAGCCACTTCTGGGCCGTGGCCGCCTGCACCGCCATGCCGCCGCCGTTACTCACCACGAGGCCGGAAAAGTCGAGTTGCCGGAAACCCTCGTGATTGACCAGCGCGTTGTAGAGCGTATTCACCGCCGGGAAAATATTGAGCCGGTGCGGCCGGACCTCTTTCACGAGGGCATCGAGGTCGCGCGGATTCGGGATGAGAATGTTTTTCGCACCGATCCGCATGCCAAGGAGCGCGCAGATCGTGAACGCGAAGATGTGATAAAGCGGCAGCGCGCACACCACGGTGATCGGTTCACCCGGGGGCAGCGGACGCCTCGTGTTGTTGAGTGCTGGCTGAATCCAGGCCTCGGACTGGAGCAGGTTCGCAATCAGATTGCGGTGCGAGAGCGCAGCCCCCTTCGAGACCCCCGTGGTGCCGCCCGTGTATTGCAGCACCGCCAGATCCTGATGCCCGACCTGCACCGGCTGCATGGCAAGCGTCGCGCCCGCCCTGAGGACGTCGCGAAACGACAGCGCCTCGGGCAGATTCCAGGCCGGCACCAGCTTCTTCACGTGCCTCACCACCGCA
The DNA here is from genome assembly GCA_049423065.1 of Burkholderiaceae bacterium. Classification (GTDB taxonomy): domain Bacteria; phylum Pseudomonadota; class Gammaproteobacteria; order Burkholderiales; family Burkholderiaceae_E; genus SYIM01. The sequence continues at coordinate 31,546 of JBMSQB010000005.1, read as the reverse complement.
TTGACCAGCATGCCCTTCAGGCCACCCAGCAGGTCACCCATTCCGGTGACCACCACCGACTCGATGGAGGTGTTGGCCACCACCTGCTCCAGCACATGCGCGAAATTTTCGAGAATGACGATGGCGCGCGCGCCGGAATCTTTCAGCTGGTACTCGAGCTCGCGCGCGGTGTAGAGCGGATTGACATTCACGATCACCATGCCGGCACGCAGCACCCCGGCAAGCGCCACCGGATACTGAAGCACGTTGGGCATCATGAGCGCCACCCGGTCGCCGCGGCGCAGGCCCGTTGACTGCAGCCACGCAGCGAACGCGCGCGACCGCGCATCGAGCTCGCCGAATGTCATGCCAACGCCGAACCCGACGTAGGCGGTGCGTGCGGCGTGCTTTCGAAACGCTTCGTCGATCAGGTCGATGAGGGATCCGTAGAGCGTGTCGTCAATCGTGGGGGGAACCCCGGCCGGATAAGACTTCAGCCACAACCGCTCCATGTTGCCTCCTGTGCGCGGCGCCCTTCGGGTGCGTTCGGCGCTGTGAATAGTGTGATTTGCCTCTTTTTACTCCATTCGCGCAGCCGCGGCCAGACGTGCCGCACGCGCCTCAGGGGGAAGCGCGGCCAGCGCACGCACCGCTTCGTAGAAACGAGGAAGGTTCTCGCGCTCGGCCCGGTAGAGGGCGAGAAACGCAGGAACCAGGTCATGGTAGAGCCCAACCGACATCAGATGGGCATTGCCAAGGGGCTGTGCAAACCAGCGATCCCAGGCCGAAAAAGCGGGATTGGCCTCCCGCAGCACGCCGAATGCTGCGCGAAGATCGGCGAACGCCTGGCGGCGGCCCGCGCGCTTCTGGTCGTCAGGGATTGGCTGGTTGTAGATCGCCCGCAACCGCCCGGCAGTCTCGGACAGCAGCGAGACGATCCGCTCGCGGCGCTCGCGCCGGGCGAGCCACTCGGCAAGCACCGACGGATCGGCAGACGAGTGGGCCAACCAGCGCTCAACGCCGATCCGCTCAACCGCGGTGGCAAATGATTCATTGAATCGGGTGTCACCGGGCACCCAGACCACCTGATGGGCGAGCTCGTGAAAGATGAGCTGCGCGAGCTCGGGCTCGGGCTGGCCAATGAAGGTGCTGAGGAGCGGATCGGCAAACCAGCCAAGCGTGGAATAGGCCGACACGCCGGCAACCTGCACATCGAGCCCCTCGGCGCGCAGGCTCGCTGCATACGCTTCGGCATCGCCCTCGTGATAGTAGCCGCGGTAAGCCACGCAACCGGCCACCGGAAAACACCAGCGCACCGGTTCCAGCGAGAGCTCGGGCGCGGCCTGCACGTTCCACACCACATGCGGCCGATCGACCTGCGCAAAGCGGGTGAAGCTGCCGTTGTCGGGGAGCGCAAGCGCCTCCACCGCAAACCGGCGCAGCTTTTTCGCAAGCGCCAGCCTCTGCCTCAGCGCCGGGCGGGTCGCGGGATCGTCGATCAGGTCATCGACCGGCCGCGCAGACCACCAGAGCGAAAGATGGCCCCGTGCGGACTGCCAGAGATAGGCAGGTTCGTAGCCGCTGCGGGCAGCGGGCTTGGTCACCGTGTCGGGTTGAGGCCGATCCGCGGCCGTGGCCGCGCTGGTCAGGGTCACCCACGCCGCGAACGCGAGCCTCGCGATCCGTTGCAGCCGATGAGACCGCCCGCGATGCCCGGGCAACACCCCCCTATAATCGTCTGCGACCGGCTGTCCGATCACAAGATGCGCCCTCTTCCCACCGCCTACGCAAGGTTCTTCCATGTCTGATTTCGTTCTCCGTGGCGCCACGCTGGTGTTTCCCGACCGCGACCCCGAGCGCGGTGATGTGCTTGTGATCAACGGCCGGATCGAGGCCCTGCTCGAACCGGGCGCAACGGCCCCTGCCGGCATCGCCGAGCAACGCGCCGAGGGCCTGCACGCGTTTCCGGGCTGCATCGATGCGCATGTGCATTTCGGCATGGGCGAAAAGATCACCGAATACAGCACCGAAACCGTGTATGCCGCACAAGGCGGCATCACCACCATTCTGGGCTATTTCCTGAACAACGAAGCCTACTCCGAGGTCTTTCGGCGTGAGCAGGAATACGCGCGCTCCCGCATGCATGTCGACTACGGTTTTCATTTCAGCACGGCCAACGAGCTCCACATCGAGGAGCTCGATCGCTATGTGCGCGACTACGGCGTCACCTCCTTCAAGTACTTCATGAACTTCAAGGGCGAGGAAGGACGCTACCTCGGTCTGGACGGCACCGACGATGGCTTTTTCCATGATCTGCTCAAACGCTCGGCCGAGGTGGGCCGGCCGATGATCGTGTGCCACACCGAGAACATTGAAATCGTCAACCGCCTGCGCCAGCGCGTGCAGGCCTCGGGCGGCAGCACGCTGCGCGACTGGGCCTCGTGCAAGCCCGCGCTCACCGAAGCCGAGCCCGCCATCCGCGCCATGTTCCTCGCCGAGAAGCTGGGCGCGCGCGTGTTCTTCCCGCACATCTCCACCCGCATGACGCTTGACGAAGTGCGCTTCTGGCGCGGCCGCTTCGATCAGGTGTTCGTTGAAACCTGCCCGCACTACCTCACGCATACCGAAGACAGCGACCTCGCGGGCATGGGCAAGGCCAATCCGCCGTTTCATACGGCCGACGACCGGGAGGCACTCTGGGAGGGCATTGCCGACGGCACGATCGATGTCGTGGCCTCCGACCATGTGGCACGCAAGCGCGCCACCAAAGACAAATCCATGTGGCTCGCGTCACAAGGGTTTCCCGGTAGCGCCACCATCCTGCCCGTGTTGCTCTCCGAAGGCTGGCACAAGCGGCGCATTCCGCTCCGAAAGCTGGCCGCAACCGTCACCTCGGGGCCGGCGCGCATTTTCGATCTGGCGCCTGTGAAGGGGTCGCTTGCCCGCGGCGCAGATGCCGACTTCACGCTGGTCGATCTCGAGCGCGAACGGACGGTACGCGCCGATGAGCTGGGCTCCTACTCCGACTACAGCCTCTACGACGGCTGGACCTTCAAAGGCTGGCCGGTGCGTACCATCGTGCGCGGCGTGACGGTGATGGATGAAGGGCGGATCACCGGCGCGGGCGGCCACGGTGAATATCTCTGGCGCCGGATCGGCGAGCCACCGGTCCGCGGCCGCAGCGCTTAATCCGCCTCTTCCACCTTTTCCGCCTTTTCCACCTCGACAAGACAGTCGTAAAAGGTGGGCCCGCGGCCCAGGTCGGTGAGCGCCTGACCGGTCACCGCGTTCACGTTGCGGGCCCCTGGCACGAGCTTGTGCCACCAGAGCCCCCAGGCCACCACCAGGTCGCGGCGCGTACGGTCGCTCACCCGTGCGCGCGCCAGAAACGAGCCCCGGTCATTGAACACCCGCACCTGATCGCCATCGGCAATGCCGCGCGCGGCCGCATCGTCGGGGTTGATTTCACAGCGCTGTTCGCGCTCGGTTGCCTGCAGGCTCGCCACATTCACAAAGCTCGAGTTGAGGAAGTGGCGCGCGGGCGGCGAGATCATGGCAAGCGGATAGCGGGCCGCGAGCGCCGGATCTGCATGCCGGGATTCGCGATTGGGGAGCCAATCGGGAAGCGGATCATGGCCTTCCCTCTTCAGCCGGTCGCTATAGAACTCGCATTTGCCCGAGGGCGTGGGAAACCCACCTTCCGCATAGGGCGCATCGGCATGCCGCATCTTGATCCAGCCCTCGCGGATCATGCGCTCATAGGCGTCTGGACCGGCAAGCGGACTCGACCAGTCCATCGCATCGCGGGCAATCGCCTCGTCACTTGCCTGAAGCAGGGGGTCGGTATAGCCCATCCGGCGCGCCAGATCACGGAACACGTCGCTGTTCGAGCGCGCCTGTCCGAGCGGTTCGATGGCAGGTTGATTGGCAAGCACATACCAGTGGCCGTACGCCTTGTGCACATCGAAGTGCTCGAGCTGCGTGGTGGCGGGAAGCAGGTAGTCGGCATAGTCGGCGGTGTCGGTTTGAAAGTGTTCGAGCACCACCGTGAACAGGTCTTCGCGGGCAAAGCCCCGGATCACCTTGTCGGACTCGGGTGCGACCGCAACCGGATTCGAGTTGTAGACCACCACCGCCTCGATCGGCGGATCGGCGGCGAGCAACGCGTCTCCAATTTCCACCATGTTGATGGTGCGGGGACGTGCGCCCGCCAGGAGCTCGGTGCGGACATGGCGCGCGGGCGTAATCGGCACCATATGGCTCGATGAAAGCAGAACACCACCCGCCGGGTCGCGCCATGCGCCGATGAGCGCCGGCAGGCAGGCAACCGCGCGTACTGCGTTTGCCGCGCCATAGACGCGCTGCATGCCGTAGTTGAGCCGGATCGCTGCGGGCCGGATCGTGGCGTAATCATGCGCGAGGCTTCGTACCTGGTCCTCGGCAATGCCGCAGACACTGGCTGTTCGAGCCGGCGTCCAGGCCAAAGCGCGCTCGGCGAGTGCCTCGAAACCCAGGGTATGCCGGGCCACGTAGTCCTGATCGATTCGCCCCTCGGCGATCAGCAGGTGCATGAGCCCCAGCGCAAGTGCGGCATCGGTACCGGGCATCAGCGCAATGTGTTCGTGGCATTTGAGGGCGGTGTCGGTGCGGTGCGGATCGATTGCGATCAGTTTCGCGCCCCGGCGTTTGGCCTCCTGCGCGATCGCCCAGAAATGCACGCTCGAGGTGATGGGGTTTGACCCCCAGATGAGAATCAGTCGCGAATTTACAAACTGCTCGACGTCCATGCCGACCGCCCCACCGAGCGTGTACTGAAGCCCCGTCGTGCCCGGCGATGAACAGATCGTGCGGTCAAGCAGTGACGCCCCCATCCGGTGAAAAAGCCTTGAGCCCATGCCCTCACCCTGCACCCAGCCCATGGTGCCCGCGTAGCTGTAGGGCAGGATGCGCTGCGGATCGCGGGCAGCGATCGACTTGAGACGCGCCGCGATGTCATCGAGCGCCTGGTCCCAGCTCACCGGCTCGAACCGGCCCTCACCCTTCTTCCCCACCCGGCGCATCGGCGTGAGCAGTCGATCAGGCGAGTAGGTACGCTCGGGATAGCGGGACACCTTGGTGCACAGCACGCCCGCCGTGCTGCCGTGATCGGGGTGGCCGGCCACACGAATTGCCCGGCCCTTGCGCACGGTAACGAGAAGCGCGCAGGTATCGGGGCAATCGTGCGGACAGGCGCCGCGAACAACGGTGTCGCCCGGCTCGGTGCCAGCGTCGGAAGTGACCGGTGATGCCTCGATGGCCGCGCTCATAGAAAACCCTGCCTGTTCGGTGAGACCGCACGAAACTGCCGCCTGGGCTGATATTCTCAACCGGTTTTGGAAAACTGACGAGCCGTGTCTCGCGACCGTGTCACCCATGAAACCGATTGAACAGATTGTTGCCTTCAACGCAGAGATCGCAGCGGTCCGCCGCGAGATCCACGCTCACCCCGAGCTGCGCTACGACGAGCACCGCACCAGCGAGCTGGTGGCAAACAAGCTTGCGGAGTGGGGGATCGAGGTCCATCGCGGCCTGGGCAAGACCGGCGTGGTCGGGGTTGTTCGACAAGGCAGTTCGCGACGGGCGATTGGCCTCCGGGCCGACATGGACGCCCTGCCCATGACCGAACTCAACCGCTTCGCGCATGCCTCGCGAATCGCCGGCCGCATGCATGCCTGCGGGCACGACGGGCATACCGCCATGCTCCTGGCAGCCGCCCGGCATCTCTCCTCGCACCGCAACTTCGATGGCACCGTCTATCTGGTGTTTCAGCCCGCTGAAGAGGGCGGTGCCGGCGCCCGCGAAATGATGCGCGACGGACTGTTCGAACGCTTTCCCATGCAGGCGATCTTCGGCATGCACAACTGGCCGGGCCTCAAGCCCGGGCAGATCGCAATGCGCCCCGGACCCATGCTCGCCTCGTCCAACGAGTTTCGAATTGTGCTGAAGGGGCGCGGCACCCATGCCGCCCTCCCGCACCTGGGCATCGACCCCATCCCGGTCGCCTGTCAGCTCGTTCAGGCATTCCAGACCATCGTCTCGCGCAACCGAAACCCCATTGATGCAGCGCTCATTTCGGTCACCATGCTGCATGCGGGAGAGGCCACCAATGTGGTTCCCGATTCAGCCGAACTGCGCGGCACCGTGCGCACCTTCCGACCGGAAACACTCGACATGGTCGAAAGCCGCATGCGTGAAACCACCGAGCACACGGCCAGCGCATTCGGTGCCAGCGCAGAATTTCACTTCCACCGGAACTACCCGTCTCTCATCAACCACGAGGCGGAAACCCGTTTTTGCCGGGCCGTGGCGGCCGATGTGGTCGGCGCCGACAACGTTTTCGAGTTTGAACCCACCATGGGCGCGGAAGACTTCGCGTTCTTCCTCGAAAAGATGCCTGGCTGCTATGTGGTGATTGGCAACGGCGTTGGCGACCATCGTGCGGCGGGTCATGGGCTGGGACCCTGCGTGCTGCACGGGCCTCACTATGATTTCAATGACGAGATCATCCCCATCGGCGGCAGCTTCTGGGTGCGACTGGCCGAGCGCTGGTTTGCCGAGGCACCCGAGCCCGCGGTCTGAACGGCCCACAGCGCCATGACACACGCCGCCTGAGCGACCTTCGCAATGCTCGCCTTTGTCCTACGACGACTGCTGCAGGCGTTTGCCGTCATGGGGTTTGTGGCGCTGGTCGCCTTCTCACTGTTCCGCTACGTGGGCGATCCGGTGCTATCCATGCTGGGCCAGGACGCCACCCCCGAGCAGCGGGTGCAGGTCACGCAGGCACTGGGCCTGGATCAGCCCTTCTACATCCAGTTTGGGCATTTCATCGGCAACGCGGTGCAGGGCGAATTCGGCGTATCGCTCAGGCAGGGTCAGAAGGTGTCGTCTCTGCTCGCAGAAAAGCTCCCCGCCACGCTCGAACTCGCGCTCACCGCCGCGGCCATCGCGCTCCTTGCGGGCGTTCCCATGGGGGTCTACACCGCGCTCAGACGCCGTGGAGCGCTGTCCAACATGCTCCTCGCGCTGTCACTGGTGGGCGTGTCATTGCCCACATTCCTCATCGGCATTCTGCTCATCCTGTTTTTCGCGGTGCTGCTCGGATGGCTGCCCTCCTATGGCCGGGGTGACACGGTGATGGTGGGCAGCTGGTCAACCGGCATGCTCACCGTTGACGGCTGGAAGCATCTGATCCTGCCCGCGCTCACGCTTGCGCTTTTTCAGATGACGCTCGTCATGCGGCTGGTCCGCTCCGAAATGCTCGAGGTGCTGCGCACCGATTACATCAAATTCGCGCGCGCGCGCGGCCTCACCAACCGCACGATTCACTTCGGTCATGCGCTTCGCAACACGCTGGTGCCGGTCATCACCATCGCGGGTCTGCAACTGGGCGGCATCATCGCCTTTGCAATCGTCACCGAATCGGTGTTCCAGTGGCCCGGCATGGGGCTTCTCTTCATTCAATCGGTCCAGGTGGCCGATATTCCGGTAATGGCCGCGTATCTGTGCCTCATCTCGCTCATTTTCGTCACCATCAACCTGGTGGTTGATCTCCTTTACTTCGCAGTTGACCCCAGACTGCGGATCGAGCGCAGCGGGGCCGCGCATTAGCCATGAAGCCTCTTGACCGCAGCCTTCTCGCCCGATTTTTCGATAGCGACCTCTGGTGGAGCTATCGGCACACGCCGGTTGCAATCGCTGCCAGCGTGGTCACCCTCATTCTCTTCATCGGCGCCTTCGGTGCGCCCGTGCTCGCGCCTCACCAGCCCTTTGATCTGGCCACGCTGTCATTGAACGATGCGCTGATGCCGCCCGCCTGGGTGGAAGGCGGCCAGCTCACCTACCCGCTCGGTACCGACGACCAGGGGCGCGATGTGCTGTCCACGCTGCTCTACGGTTCGCGAATTTCGCTCCTGGTGGGCCTTGCCTCGGTGCTGGTTGCCATGGTGCTGGGGGTCTCATTGGGTCTTCTGTCAGGCTATCTTGGCGGCCGACTCGATGCGTTCATCATGCGGGTGGCCGATGTGCAGCTGTCATTTCCGGCCATCCTGATTGCGCTTCTCATCGACGGGGTTGCGCGCACGCTGCTTCCCCAGGGCTCGCACAACGACTGGATGGCCGTGGGCGTGCTGGTGGGATCGATCGCGCTCGCCAACTGGGTGCAATACGCCCGCACCGTGAGGGGCTCGACGCTCATCGAGCGCAACAAGGAATATGTGCAGGCCGCCCGGGTGATTGGCGTTCGCCCGATCGCCATCATGCTGCGCCACGTGCTGCCAAACTCGCTGGGTCCGGTGCTGGTGATTGCCACCATCAACATCGCGCAGGCAATTCTCACCGAGGCAACCCTGTCGTTTCTGGGCGTGGGGGTGCCACCCACTTCGCCATCGCTCGGCACCATGATCAACAACGGCAACAACTTCCTCTATTCGGGCGAGTGGTGGCTGGTGATCTTTCCCGGTGCCGCGCTGGTGCTCCTTTGCATGTCGGTCAATCTGCTGGGCGACTGGCTGCGTGACGCGCTCAATCCGAGGCTGCAGTGAGCACCCCGCCGCTCCTGGAGGTGAGGCACCTTCGGGTCGAGTTTCCGTCGCGCCGCGGCACGCTGGTGGCGATCGATGATGTGTCGTTCACGATCGCCCCAGGCGAGGTGCTGGGGGTGGTTGGCGAATCCGGCGCCGGCAAGTCGGTGACGGGCGCAGCCATCATCGGTCTCATCGAGCCGCCCGGGCGCATTGCGGGCGGTGAAATTCTGCTCGAGGGCGCCCGCATCGACAATCTGCCGCCCGAGGCCATGCGTCAGGTGCGTGGCCGAAAGATCGGCGCGGTCTTTCAGGATCCGCTCACCTCGCTCAACCCGCTCTACACCGTTGGTCGCCAGATCGAGGAAACGATCCGCACGCACCTGGCGTTCGACGCCCGTGCGGCCCGCGCGCGCGCCATCGAACTGCTCGAGGCAACAGGCATTCCGGCCGCCGCCCAGCGGATTGATCACTATCCGCACCAATTCTCGGGTGGCATGCGCCAGCGGGTCGTGATCGCGCTCGCGCTTGCCGCACGGCCCCAACTGGTGGTGGCCGATGAACCCACCACCGCACTCGATGTTTCGATACAGGCGCAGATCATCTCGCTTCTCAAACGCCTGTGCCGCGAGCAGGGCACTGCCGTCATGCTGGTCACGCACGACATGGGCGTGATCGCCGAGACCGCGGATCGGGTGGCGGTGATGTATGCCGGGCGAATCGCCGAAATTGGCCCGGTCGCCGATGTCATTCACCGGCCCCAACACCCCTACACGGTGGGCCTGATGGGTTCCATCCCGTCTATCGGGGGGCATCGCGCCGAGCTCGCCCAGATCGACGGTGCCATGCCCCGGCTGAATGCCATTCCACGCGGCTGCGCGTTCAACCCGCGCTGCGCGCAGGCCATCGACCGGTGTCGAAGCGACCGGCCCGAACTCATGCCGGCGGGCGCCTCGCTTGCCGCGTGCTGGCTCCATCATGAGCGGGTGCCTGCATGAGTCCGGTCTTCCACCCCCGGTGTGCCCTGACATGAACCGCGGCCTCACCGAATCCGCGCGCAACAACGTCGCACCGGGCCTCAAGCCGGAGACGGCCCGCCCACTGGTTCAGGTCGACCGGATCAGCAAGGTCTTCGACGTGTCGGCGCCATGGCTCAACCGTGTGATCGAGCGCAAGCCCCGCCAGTTGCTGCAGGCGGTACGCGACGTGAGCTTTCACATCGCTCGCGGCGAAACGCTGGCACTGGTGGGCGAGTCGGGCTGTGGCAAGTCCACGGTTGCGCGCATGCTGGTCGGGCTCTACAGGCCCTCCTCAGGTCGGGTGGTTTTCGATGGACACGACCTGGCGGAAATCACCGGGGACTCGGGCCTCGCGCTGCGGCGCCGCATGCAGATGATCTTTCAGGACCCCTACGCAAGCCTCAACCCACGCTGGCGGGTGGCGCGCATCGTGGGCGAGCCGCTTCAGGTCCATCGGCTGCTCGACAACCCGTCTGAGATGCGCAGCCGCGTCGAGACGCTCCTCGGCCAGGTCGGGTTGTCGGCATCGGACGCTGACAAATTCCCGCATCAGTTCTCGGGCGGGCAGCGTCAGCGGATCTCGATTGCGCGTGCACTCGCCTCCGAGCCCGAATTTCTGGTCTGTGACGAACCGACTTCAGCGCTCGATGTATCGGTGCAGGCTCAGGTCTTGAACCTGATGCGGGCGCTGCAGCGCGAGCGCGGTCTCACCTATCTGTTCATCTCGCACAACCTCGCGGTGGTCCACCATGTGAGTGACCGGGTGGGTGTGATGTATCTCGGCAGCATCGTCGAACTCGCCCCCAAGGCAAGGGTATTCTCGGCGCCCGCGCATCCCTACACCCGCATGCTGCTCGATGCGATTCCCGATATCTCGATGAGCGGGCGCGCGCGAACACCTGTGGGCGGCGAAGTACCCAATCCTCTCAATCCTCCCACGGGCTGCGCGTTTCATCCGCGCTGCCCGCACGCGAACGAACGCTGTCGCAGCGAAACGCCGCAGCTGCGCGACCCCGGCGACGGTTCGCAGGTGGCCTGCCATGCGGTGGAAGAGCGGCGGATCAGCGCGCCCGCGTAGCGCGTTCAAGAAGCGCGAAGCCCGCCTCGACCCGAAGCCGATAGGGCGCGCCCACGGCGAGCGTGGCTCGCACCTCACCATGGCCGAATGGCAACCCGGTGATGAGCGGCACCTCCAGACGCGAGCGCCAGTAATCGATCATGGCCTCCAGCCCATAGCCACGATCATGCGGCGCGAGCTTCCAGCCAGTGAAGTCACCCAGCACAACCGCCTGCTGCCGCGCGAGAACGCCCGCATGGTGAAGCTGGTGCAGCATGCGCTCGATCCGATAGGGATGCTCGCCCACATCCTCGAGAAACAGGATCCCGCCCTGAACCGACGGAAACCATGGCGTTCCGATCAGGGATGTGACCATGGCGAGGTTGCCGCCCCACAAGACGCCCTGCGTATCAATCGGGCGGCGCGCGCCCGCAAACCGCCATCGAACGGGCGCGGGCCCTGCACCAAAGAGCGCAAGAAACTGGTCGTGTGTGAACTGGCCAGGGCCCTCGCCCGAGAAATCGGCCGAAAACGATGGGCCGGCATAACTCACCGCACCGGTCTGCGCGAACAGCGCCAGATGAAACGCGGTGAAATCGCTGTAGCCGATCCAGCGCGTGCCTTTCGCGATCGATGCAGCCACCAGCGACCAGTCGATGCGATCAATGAGTCGCGACAAACCGTAGCCGCCACGCGTGATCATGACCGCATCAGCCACCGGTGTTCGCGTGGCAGCGCGATGAATGGCCGCGAGCCGGTCATCGTCGGGCGCTGAAAACCGCTGCCAGCCGGTGCGCGGTACCTCGCTTACCAGCTGCACACCGCGCGCCTCGAACCAGGCGCGGGCCTGATCGAATTCGGAGAGCGAAAGATGCGCACCCGACGGCGCAATCACCTCGATACGGCGGCCCGCCAAGCCCCCAGCCTGCGCGCTGATCGGATCGCTCATGGGGCGCTTGCCTCGCTCACGCGAGCCCGAGCTTCTGCGCGAGCCCGATCCGCTGAAGCTTGCCGGTCGCGCCCTTTGGGATTTCGTCGAGCAGCACGATTCTGCGCGGCACCTTGAAGTCGGCGAGCCGCTGCGAGGCGAAATCGCGCAGTTCGCGATCGGTGAGCGTGGCCCCCTCGCGCAGCACCACCGCAGCCCCCACCTCTTCACCGAGCTTGTCGTGCGGGATCGCAAACGTGACCACCTGTGCGACCGCCGGATGATCCATCAGCACTTCGTCGACCTCGCGCGGCGAGACCTTCTCACCCCCGCGATTGATGATTTCCTTCAGACGGCCGGTGATGGTGAGATAGCCCTCGGCATCCAGCACGCCCTGATCGCCGGTTCGAAACCATCCGTTGGTGTAGGCCTCGGCATTGGCCTTGGGGTTGTTCTCATAGCCGCGCGTCACATTGTCGCCGCGGATCACCACCTCGCCGGTTGCGCCAGCAGGCAGCAGGCTGCCTGCCTCGTCCATGATGGCAAGCTCGGGGCCGGCCGCGATGCCGACCGACCCGGGCTTTCTGACCCTGGGCGGCAGCGGATTGGCCGCCATCTGGTGCGCAGCTTCGGTCATGCCGTAAGACTCGACCAGCGGCGCACCAAACACCTCCTCCATTTCGCGAATGACCTGCGTCGGCATGGCCGATGAGGAGGAGCGAATGAACCTGAGCGGGTGCGCCGCAATGACTGCCCGATTGTTGGCGGCCCGCGCAAGAATCGTCTGGTGCATGGTGGGTACCGCGGTGTACCACGTGGGGCGGGCCTCCTCCATCCAGGTAAAGAATCGCAAGGCGTTGAAGCCTGGGGTACAGAACACCCTGCCCCCCGCCGAGAGCGGCGCACTGATGCCGGCTATGAGGCCGTGAATGTGAAAGAGCGGCATGATGTTGAGGCCGCAGTCGCCTGCCGATAACGACAGAAACTCGCGAATGTTGCGAGCCGAGGCGCAGACGTTGGCGTGCGAGAGCGGCACGATCTTGGGCCGCGAGGTGGTGCCTGAGGTGTGCAGGACCAGGGCGATATCGTCGGGCTCGGCAAGGCCAGTCCGCGCTGCCTGCGAAGGAAGCGCCGCCGGTGCAGCCAGGCGAAAGGCACCCGCGCCCCGTTCGGGCTCGGCATGCAGCTCGATCACCGGCACGCCGAGTTTGCGCGCCACCGCGACCGCGGGCGAGTCGCTACCCGCCTCCACGATCAGGCCACGGGCCTGGAGATCGTTGAGATAAAACTCGAACTCGTCGGCGCGATAGGCAGGATTCAACGGGGCACTTGCCGCGCCCGCCGCCACCGCGAGGAACGCGCTCGCCATTGAGGGGCCGTTCGGCAGCACGATAGCCACCTTGTCGCCGCGCCCGATGCCCAGAGCGTTCAACGCGGCCACGGTGGCATCGACCTGCGCGCGCAGCGCGTGGTAGGTGAGTTCACGACACCCGGGGGCGGTCAGGGCGGGAGCGTCATCGGAGCCTGCCTCAATCAGGGCGCGAAGCGTGCGTGCAGCACTCATGGTCATCAGTCCGGGGAAGTGAAAGGGTCAGCCCAGCGAGAGCCGGGCATGGCGTTCGGTCAGACGCTCGGCAAGCAGCGCACAGCAGGCGTAGATCGCCTCGCAGCGCGGGACCGGGGTGCTGGTGAGCCGGGCCAGTTCAATGACCGAACCAAGCAGCGCATTGAGTTCGAGCGGACGGCCCTGCTCGACATCCTGCAGCATGGAGGTTTTGTGTTCGCCTACCGCCTCGGCCCCCGCCAGGCGGCGTTCGAGCGAGATGCGAAACCGCACGCCCAGTGTCTCGGCCACCTGCTGGGCTTCAGCCATCATGCCAAGCGCGAGATCGCGGGTCTGGGGGAATCTACAGATCTGCGCAAGGGTGGCGTGGGTGAGCGCGCTCACCGGGTTGAAAGTGAGGTTCCCCCAAAGCTTCAGCCAGATCTCGCTCCGAAGGTCTGACGACACCGGCGCTTTGAAGCCGGCGCGGGCGAGCGCCTGCGAGATGGCCTGCACCCGCTCGGATTTGCTGCCATCGGGTTCGCCCAGCGAAAACCGGTTGCCCTCGATCACCTTGATCACACCGGGCGCAATCAGTTCGGAGGCCGGGTACACGACCGATCCAATGATGCGCGCGTTGTCGATGTGCGAGGCAATCACGCCGCCCGGGTCGACCGATTCGAGCCGCTGCCCCTGCCAGGGGCCCGGGAGGCCGTGGAAGTACCACCACGGGATACCGTTCTGGAGGGTGACGATGGTGGTGTGCGGTCCGAGCATCGAGGACATCTGCGGGGCCACCGCAGCCACCTGATGCGCCTTGAGCGCGAGCAACACCACATCCTGTTCGCCCGCCTCGCTCATCTGCTGGCAGGCCTTCACCGACCCGATGTGGTGTTCCGTGCCGTCTTCCTCGACCAGACGGATGCCCTGGTCGCGCAGTGCCTGGAGGTTGGGCCCTCGCGCAATGAAGGTCACGGACTCGCCCGCCAGCGCAAGGCGCGCGCCCAGATAACCGCCGATACCTCCGGCACCGATCACAGCGAATTTCATTCTCCGATGTTAGCATCGCGCCCCTCGTCACTCTCGCTCCGGTGTACTGGAACCTGGGTGCTTTTCCTGGCTTTGGAGCGCGCGTGGACCTTGCCCCGATCCTCATGCTGTTGCTGCTGGGCGCCTGCACCGGCCTGCTGGCGGGACTCCTCGGAATCGGCGGCGGCATGGTGATGGTGCCCTTCATGACGCTCTACCTCGACTACAAGGGGTTCGGGCCCGACCTTGTCATCAAGGTTGCGATTGCCACCTCGCTTGCCTCCATCCTCTTCACCTCGATCTCCAGCGTGCGCGCGCAGCACAGGCGGGGGGCCGTGCGCTGGGACCTGGTGCGGGCGATGTCGATCGGCATCATGATGGGGTCGCTCATCGGTTCCCAATTCGCGTCATCACTGCCCGCAGGGTGGCTCGCGCTGGTGTTCAGTGCGTTCATCGCCATCATGGCCACCCGGATGCTTCGCCAGAACGCCGCTTCGGCGGATCGGGCACTACCGGGCGCGGGCGGCCTGTTCGGCGCGGGTTCGCTGATCGGGGTGGCCTCATCGGTCGTGGGTGCGGGTGGCGCCTTCATCACCACCCCGTTTCTGGTCCGCCGGGGCCTGCCGATTCACGCCGCCGTGGGCACCAGCGCGGCCTGTGGTTTTCCGATTGCGGTTGCTGGCACGATTGGCTATGTGATCGCGGGCTGGTCCGCCGCGCAAACCAGTCTGATGGTGGGCTACATTTACCTGCCGGGTCTGGTGTTTGTCTCGATCGCCAGCATGCTCACCGCGCCACTTGGCGTTCGCATTGCACACGCGCTGCCGTCGGGCAGGCTCAAACGTTTCTTCGGGCTGATGCTCTACGCGCTCGCCGCCTACATGCTGTGGCGAGCCTGGCGCTTCGGACTGTAATCGCTGGTCAGGCGCGCCGGCTGCGGGCAATGAGCCAAACGCCAGCGGCAGCCATCGGCAGGCAAAGAATCTGCCCCATTGTGATGCCGGGGAGCGGAAAGCCCAGGAAGGCGTCGGGCTCACGCGCAAACTCTGCGGCAAACCGGAACGCGGCATACCCCAGCAGGAACGCGCCTGACACCGCCCCCACCGGTCGCGGCCGCGCCGACCACCACCAGAGCAACAGGAACAGGGCCACGCCCTCGCCTGCAAACTGATAGAGCTGCGAAGGATGCCGGGGCAGCGCGTTGCCCGCCTGCGGAAACACCATCGCCCAGCTCAGATCGGTGACCCGGCCCCACAGTTCGCCATTGATGAAGTTGCCCATGCGTCCGGCGGCCAGGCCCAGCGGCACCAGAGGCGCGATGAAATCCATGACCGACAGAAACCGCAGGCCGCGCCAGCGACAGAACACGGCCATGGCGAGCAGCACACCAATCAGGCCGCCATGAAACGACATGCCGCCCTCCCAGACGGCCAGCGCCTCAAGTGGCCGTTGCAGGTAGTAGCCGGGCTTGTAAAAAAATACATAGCCAAGCCGCCCGCCCAGCACCACCCCCACCACCCCGAAAAAGAGCAGATCTTCCATCTGCGACGGATGAAGCCCGGAGGCCTGCGCAAACCGTGGGCGACGGAGCCGCCAGCGGCCGAGCAGAAAGAAGCCCAGGAAGGCGATCAGGTACATCAAGCCATACCAGCGGATGGCAATCGGGCCAAGGCTGAGGGCAATCGGGTCGAACTGTGGGTGAACAATCATGGCTCGCAATATACTTCAGCCCGAAACCAGCCTCCGGAGACAATCCATGTCCGAAAAACGCCGCTCATCCAACATCACCGAGGGTGTGGCCCGTGCCCCCAACCGCTCGATGTACTACGCGATGGGCTATGTGAAGAGCGACTTCGACAAGCCGATGATCGGCATTGCCAACGGTCACTCCACCATCACCCCCTGCAACTCGGGACTCCAGACGCTTGCCGATGCAGCGGTCGAGGCCGTTCGCACCGCAGGCGGCAACCCGCAGATTTTCGGTACGCCCACCATCTCGGACGGGATGTCGATGGGCACAGAAGGCATGAAGTATTCGCTGATCTCGCGTGAAGTCATCTGCGACTGCATCGAAACCGCAGTGCAGGGCCAGTGGATGGACGGCGTGGTGGTGATCGGCGGCTGCGACAAGAACATGCCAGGCGGCATGATGGGCATCCTGCGCTGCAATGTGCCGGCCATCTACGTTTATGGCGGCACCATCAAGCCAGGCCGCTGGAAGGGCAAGGATCTCAACATCGTGTCGGTCTTCGAGGCGGTGGGCGAGTTCTCCGCTGGCCGGTTGTCCAAGGAAGACTTCGACGGCATCGAACAGAACGCCATCCCCGGCACCGGTTCATGCGGCGGCATGTATACCGCCAACACCATGTCGTCGTCGTTTGAGGCGCTGGGCATGAGCCTGCTCGGCTCCTCCACCATGGCCAACCCCGACTCGGAGAAGCGCGACTCCACCGCCGAGTCGGCTCGCGTGCTGATCGAAGCGGTCAAACGCAATCTGAAGCCGCGCGACATCGTCACGCGCAAGTCGATCGAAAACGCGGTCACGCTCATCATGGCAACGGGCGGCTCGACCAACGCCGTGCTGCACTTTCTCGCCATCGCACATGCCGGTGGCATCGAGTGGACGATTGATGATTTCGAACGGATCCGCAAGCGTGTGCCCGTCATCTGCGACCTGAAGCCCTCGGGCCGCTATCTCGCCACCGACCTGCACCGTGCAGGCGGCATTCCTCAGGTCCTGAAAATTCTCCTGAAGGCGGGCCTGCTGCACGGCGACTGCATGACCATCACGGGCCGCACCATGGCAGAGGAACTCGCCTCGGTGCCCGATGCGCCACGCGCCGACCAGGACGTGATCCTGCCTATCGACAAGCCCATGTATGCACAAGGGCACCTCGCCATCCTCAAGGGCAACCTGTCGCCCGAGGGCTGCGTGGCCAAGATCACCGGCCTCAAGAATCCGGTCATCACCGGCCCGGCCCGGGTGTTCGATGACGAGCAGTCGGCGCTTGCCGCCATCCTGGAGGGCAAGATCAAGGCGGGCGATGTCATGGTGCTTCGCTACCTCGGGCCCAAGGGCGCACCCGGCATGCCCGAAATGCTGGCCCCCACCTCTGCGCTGATCGGCGCGGGCCTTGGCGAATCGGTCGGTCTCATCACCGATGGCCGTTTCTCGGGCGGCACCTGGGGCATGGTGGTCGGTCATGTGGCACCGGAGGCTGCCGTGGGCGGACCGCTTGCGCTCATCCACGAAGGTGATCGGGTCACCATCGACGCCCACCGGCTGCTTCTGCAACTCGAGGTAAGCGATGCCGAAATTGCGGCGCGCCGCGCCCGCTGGCAGCCGCCCGCTTTGCGCTACAACCGGGGCGTGCTTGCCAAGTTTCACAAGCTTGCGGGCTCGGCGAGCAAGGGTGCTGTCCTCGATGATTTCTGATTCCCCCACTGAAGCCTTGGTCTCAGCGCGGCCTGACCCGCTGTCGCGGTAACCTCATGCCCACATGTTCCAAAGCGTCACCTTTTCTCCCGGAGATGTCATGAAACTTCTGTCTGTGATTTTCGGTGCATCGATCATCGCGGTGTCATCCTCGCCTGCCCTGGCCAGCATGGATCTCGCCAAGGCAAAGAACTGCACCGCGTGCCACGCGGTCGACAAGAAGCTGGTGGGCCCCGCGTACAAAGACGTCGCAGCCAAATACGCCTCCGATGGCGAGGCCGTTGCCAAGCTGAGCGTCAAGATCATCAAGGGGGGTGTCGGGAACTGGGGGCAGATCCCCATGCCCGCCAATCCGCAGGTCACCCAGGCCGATGCAGAAACGCTCGCCAAATGGATCATGACCGCGAAGTAAAACCAGTCTGATCCGTGCCGGAATCTCGCCGGCACCCTCACGCAAACGGGGCGCACAGACGCCCCGTTTGTTTTGCGCGAATCCGCGTGTGCGATCTAGCCCGGCCCCACGGTGGCAGACCCCTGCGGTCCGACATCGTGGCTGGCTGAGGCAAGCCGCGCCACGCGCACCTGGCGGCGGCTGCACCACCGGTCTGAGCGGACATGCCTCCGGTCCGCTCGTGCCCTTGCCGCGTGCCTCGACCGATACGCTCGAAGCTGGACTTCCGCATGCCCCAGGCAGCGCGGGCGAGTTCCCCATCCAGCGCCGGTTTCCTGTCCGGTCGCTGGTTCGCCCCGGCCCGAAAACCGGGGCGTTTTTTTGCGGGTGACTACTTCGCTGCTGCGAGGTCGGCTTCGGAGGTGAACGAGTCGGCGAAGAACTGGTCTTCGGGCAGCCCGCACTGGGCGACGAAGTCCCGCCTGGCGGAATCCACCACGACCGGTGCGCCGCAAACATAGGCCTGGTATGCGGCAAGATCTGGAAGATCCGCCATGACAGCGTGATGAACGAAGCCGGTCCGGCCCGCCCACTGGTCTTCAGGAAGCGCGTCTGACACCACCGGCACATACCGGAAGTCGGGCAGCTCGGCCGCCCACTGCTCGCACAGTGCGTTCATGTACAGATCGCGTGGCCGGCGACCGCCCCAGTAGAGTGTCATGGGCCGGCGGGTGCTCTTGTGAATGGCGTGTTCGACGATGGCCTTGATGGGCGCGAAACCGGTGCCGCTCGCCACGAACACGATAGGCGCATCGCTGTCTTCACGCAGAAAGAACGTGCCCATCGGGCCTTCGAAGCGGAGGATGTCGCGTTCCTTGAAGCTTGGCTGGGTGACACCAAACAACGCATCGGTGAACTTGCCGCCTGGCATATGGCGGATATGCAGTTCAACCTGCTCGGCGATGTGCGGCGCGCTCGCCATGGAGTAGCTGCGTCGCGAGCCGTCCCGCAACAGCAGCTCCACATACTGACCCGCCAGATACTGCAGGCGCTCATTGGCTGGCAGCTGCAGGCGCAGGATACGGACATCGGGGGCTGCTTCGGCGATCGACGCAATCCGGCAAGGCATCTTGCGGATCGGGATGTCGCCCGCTGCGGCAATGACCCGGCACTGGAGCGTCAGATCGCTCGCAGCCGTGGCGCAACACAGCAGCGCGTGCCCGCGCTCGGCCTCCTCTGGCTTCATCGCCCCGCTAGAATGGGGGCCCTGTTCGATGACACCGTCCAGCACCAGCGCCTTGCACGAGCCGCATGCGCCATTGCGACAGCCATAGGGAAGGATCACATCCTGGCGCAGGGCCGCCGCAAGAATGGCTTCGCCGGGTTGCACCTCAAACTGTTTGCCACTGGGTTGAACGCTGACTTTAAAGCTCATGGTCTCTGACTCGATTCGGATCGTTCGCCTGAACGCGCGGCCCGCATTATCGCCCGACTACCGGTCGGCGCGGGCAAGGCGGGTGGCAGCCAACGCAGCATCGGTGCGCTCCGCACCGGTCTTGCGCGCCCTGCCCCGGCGTCTGCGCCGCCCTACGCTCCTGGTGGTGGGCTGTGGCGATGTTGGGCTTCGACTGATCGCGCAGCGCGCCGGCCAACCCAACCGGCTTCGGATCATCGCCACCGCACGTCGACCGGAGCAGCTTGCCGCGATTCGCGCGGCGGGTGCCGTTGCCCTGGCCTGCGACCTGGACGATCGCCGCAGCGTCTCGCGCCTTTCAGGTCTGTCGCGCTGGATGGTTCACCTCGCGCCACCGCCCGCCGAAGGCACGGGCGATCGCCGCAGCCGCTGGCTGAGCGCCGCGTGCGCGAGGGGAACGACAGTCGGAGCATTGGCGCGCCTTTCGTATGTAAGCACCACCGGCGTGTACGGCGACTGTGCGGGAAAACACATCAACGAAACCCGCCCGCTTCAGCCCTCGAACCCCCGCGCGGCGCGCCGCGTGGCTGCAGAGCAAACCCTGCGCGCGTTCGGCCGCCGCACCGGCACCCGGGTGACCCTCTTGCGGGCACCGGGCATTTACGCCCAGGACCGGCTGCCACTGGAACGCTTGCGGCAGGGGCAACCAGCACTGCTCCCGGCTGACGACGTCTACACCAATCACATTCACGC
Source organism: Burkholderiaceae bacterium (assembly GCA_049423065.1). GTDB lineage: Bacteria > Pseudomonadota > Gammaproteobacteria > Burkholderiales > Burkholderiaceae_E > SYIM01. The sequence goes on along the minus strand of JBMSQB010000005.1, from coordinate 11,439 downwards.
CGACGATCTGGCCCACGCGGCCTGGCTCGCACTGTTTCGGGCTCGAGGAGGCCGCAGCTTCAATGTCTGCGACGACACCGATCTCCTGATGGGCGACTACTTCGATGTGGTCGCCGATGCAACCGGCCTGCCGCGGCCGCCCCGGATGAGCCGCGCCGAGGTGGCCGCCCGCGTGAGCCCCATGATGCTTTCGTTCATGCGCGACTCACGGCGCATTTCGAATACCCGAATGAAGCGCGAACTTCGGCTTCGTCTCCGGGTCGCTGATGTCCACGCACTGCTCGCTTTGCTATAATTTCTGGTTCGGCGCTGGTGTAGCTCAGTTGGTAGAGCAACTGATTCGTAATCAGTAGGTCGGAAGTTCGAGTCTTCTCACCAGCACCAATTCGACCCGCTTCCCGTTGCTATCGACGCAGCAAAGCGGACCCACCTCGGCCGGCGCATGTTCCTGATCGACGCCGACGGCGGCCGTGCATGGCCATCTCATACTCAATGCAGGTTGGCCGGCGCGCCGCAGCACTTCTTGAACTTCTTGCCGCTGCCGCAAGGGCATGGTTCGTTTCGGCCCACCTTCGGCTGGAGCGCGCGGGCCACAGCCCGTTCATGAACGGCAAGACGCAGCGGCAGCCAATGAGCGTGCATGCCCATGACGGCCTCAGGGATCTGCCGTGCCAGTTCGGCACGCTGTGCCGGCGTTCGCGTGAGCGCTTCCTGTTCGGGTCCGAAGTCGTCCTCTCCCAGCAGGCCGATCGGCCTGTACCAGGCCCGGCCTTGCTCGGTGTCGAGCAGCGATTGCCAATCGGCACGACAGAGATCGATGCCCTGCACGAAGCCCCAGGCCCAGCTCTCGGCGTCCTCGAACTCGCGACCATCGAACTCCATCACGGACCAATGCGGATAGATGTCCGGCGACGGGTCCTCCAGGCCGGCGATGATGCAGTTGAAATGGCGCATCACCAGTTGCAGGATCCGGTTGATCTGTTCCAGGCTTTGCGCGGGCGGCACCATCCCCTGCGCCAGCGTGTGCCCCCAGATCGGGGGCAGCCACTGCTGCGGTTTCAGCGTGACAGGCCCGATGGCCACGGCGTGCAGGTAGCCGTCCATCGTGTCGAGCATCATCGCATCGGGTCCGTCGCGATCCTCCATCAGGAAGGCTTCGAGTTCATCGAGTTCCTCGCTGGAGAGAGGATAGAAGCCATCCATGGCGCCTGGCATCGTCGACTCCTGGTTCCGGTCGATTTTATCGCGGCGCGCCGATCCGGTTCAGTCCGGCATCGAGAGCCTCGGCCTGGGAGCCAACATCGCTCGGCGGACAGCCGCACCCGCCGGCCACCTGTCAACCGACTCCGAAGCAGGTCCACTTCTCGTGACGCTGATCGAGGCCAGGGCGTTTTCCATTGACTGCGTTGAGCACGGGTCAGAAGGATGCTTTTGTCACCGCGTCGTGGTTGAAAGGGACCGATGACTCGCGGGAGTCGACCGACCTACTTCAGCCGGCGCTGTCGAAGCTGGAGCGGTCGGCTTCCCTCGCTCAACAACTGAACGCAGGGGGTGCACAACCGTGCTTGCGATCCCCGGTGTCGACAATTTCCGCCTGGCACGAAAAGTCTATGTTGGAGAAATTGACAACACCATTAGATGTTGTCATCATGTCCAACAATGAAGGCTTCACCATTGATCCGTCGCCGGGTCGTGCTAGCTGCGGACGCATTTGTGGAGGTCGCCGTGTGGCGGGTGCGCGAGCCGGTTCCGCCAGCGTCGCATCCGTTCAAGTACAGACTGGCGTATGTGGTCGGCGGACGATGTGTGCTTCGGTATGACAACGAGCGGGGCAAGGGCGACCACCGTCATATCGGCCGCGCCGAATCGGTCTATGCCTTTACCACGCCGGAACAACTGATGTCCGACTTTGAAGCGGAAGTGAAGAGGTGGAATCATGAACACGGTCGTGCTTGAAGTTCGCTCTCTTGCGCAGACTCTGGCAGATGCCGCCCGTGCGATGAGGACGGTTCGAGGCGAGCGCGAGGCACGCATCGCGTTTGCAAGTCCAGAACTGCTTTGGCAGGTTCTGACCGCGAAGCGATGGGAACTGCTCAAGGGCATGTGCCGGGCGGGGCCGATGTCCATTCGCGCGGCGGCTCGCCGGGTGAACCGGGATGTCAAGGCGGTTCACAGTGACATCTCGGCTTTGCTCGATGCAGGTGTTCTCAGTCGAACAGCGGATGGGAAGGTCGAATTTCCATTCGACGCCGTCAGGGTCGAGTTCTTGCTGCAAGCTGCATAGGGCGGTGTGGCCTGAGCGACGGCTTCAGGGCTCTCGTGACCGATGCCCACCGCTCTGCACAACCGGTCAGAGTGGCAGCCTCGCGCTCAGCCCCAGCAGCGCACTCCTCGGCAGCCCCGGCTCGTAATACTGGCGCTGTGCCTGATTGACGATCACCGACCCGATCGTCCGGCGGTCGGCCAGATTGTCGATACCGGCAAAAATTTCCATCATCACCGGTCCCGCCTGCAGCCGGTGTCGCGCCCGCGCATTGAAAACGCCGTATCCCGGGGCTGGCGCGGTATTGCCATCATCGGCCCACAGGCGCGATCGGGCATGCCACTCGACCCCGGCCTCCAGGCCCGGACGGGGGGCTACCCCAGCGCGCGCCCAGCCGGCCTGCGCCCAGAAGAGTGACGCAAAAGCGATCTGGGAAGGAATGGCGGGCATTGCATTCCCGGCGGCAACCTGGCCAAACGGCTGGTCATACACCGCATCAATCCAGGTCCAGGAAAATCGGGTTCGCCACGACGCCCCCCAGAGCCGGTCTGCCGACACTTCAGCCCCTTCGCGCAATGTGCTGGTGGCGTTTGCGAACACCGTTCTCCCCCCTGAGGAAAGCGCTGCCACCAGTTCGTTGTCGGTACGAATCCGGAACAGCGCAGCCTGCACCCGCGTGGCACGGTCCGGCAGCCATTTGAGACCGGTTTCCAGATGATGGCTCACCGGTGCCGCGAGCAGCGGGTTGAACCGGCCAACCGGCGTGCCACCCGCGCTCGGCATGGAGTACGCGGCCTCGGCAAGCGTGGGCGTCTCAAAGCCCCGGCCCTGGTTCAGATACACATTGAGCGTTTCCGAGGCGTGCCAGGTTGCTCCCAGCACTGGACTGGTTGCGCGGTAACGCACGGCCCCCGAGCCGTTGCCATCCGCCAGGTAGTCGTCGCGACTTTCCAGGCGGACTTCGCTCTGGCGCACGCCGGTGGTGATGGTCCACGACTCGCCCAGATGCAGATTGGCCTGCGCGAACACATCGCGGTTGCCGGCGTCATTCATTTCGTTGCGGTTCAGGCCACGCTTTTCACCCGCCAGCGCAGCACCACCCTGCCGCCGTTCAGCCGAGCTGTCGTGGTCGATGCCAACCACCCAATCGAGGGTCATCGCCTTGCCAAGCGTCCCGAACCCGGTGAGCTGCAGCCCGGCACCATCAAATTGACGATCCAACCCCACCCAGGTGTTCGAGGCCTGGAACTGCAGGTTTTCACGCGTGCCGGCATAGGTCCGCGCCTGCAGCCGCAGATCGCGGTCAAAGCGGTGTTCCAGTACCAACCCGCCCTGGTCCTGGCGGACCGACTTGCGGGTATTCGCGGCCACAGCGTTCGTGCCCGCCGCACGGGGATTGGCAAGCTGCGCCCAGGTGAGCCCGAGCGGATCGCGGGCATACGGCATGTCGAACGCATTGAGCACCACGCGCAGCCGGGTATCGGCGGCGAGCTGCATGCCCAGCACGCCGTTGAAGTGCCGACGCCTGGCCGCGCTGTGCTCACGCCAGCCATCAGTGGAAAACTCGCCGTAATCGGCCACCAGCCCCGCCGTGCCGGCGCGCCCGGCAAGCTGAACATTGCTGCGCAGAAGCCCGAAGGAGCCAGCCAGCGTCTCCGCCGACACCGTCGGTACTGCATCGGGGTCGCGTGTGAAGGTCTGGATGACGCCGCCCGAGGCGTTACCGTAAATCTGGGCCAGTGGCCCGCTCAGCACTTCGATGCGGCCCGCGGAGGGCAAATGGACGGTGGACGCCTGCCCCTGTCCATCGGGAGTGGAAGCCGGAATTCCATCGGTCAGCAGGCGAATGCCACGCAACCCGAATGCGGCTCGGGCGCCGAATCCGCGAATTGAAATCTGCACATCCTGCGCGTAGTTGTTGCGGTTGAGCGCCACCACACCCGGCGCCTGCGCGAGGGCTTCGGACAGGTTGACCGCCGGGCCCGCTCGACGCAAGGCCGCCTCATCGATGAGCTGCACCGACGCCGGTGCATCGAACTGTTGCTGTTCAAGCCGGCCGCTCTGCACAGTGACCGATTCAAGTGTCTGCGCCGAGCCACCGAATGCGACCAGACACGCCGCAGCACCCACCGCCGCGCGGCACAACCCGGCGGCGATACAGGGCCGCGCGCGTGACTGAGGCATTGCGCTCAGGGTCCGATACGGGAGAGGTAATGCGCGATCGCGATCAGGTCAGAATCGCTCAGTCCGTGGAGCGACGCTGCCATCAAGGTATCGCGCCCCACTGCCTGGTTGCTCGCGAACTGGCGCATCGAGTGAAGCAGAAAATCCTCCCGCTGCGCGGCAAGCCTGGGCATCTGCTCCCGCCCCGCGTAACTGGGCAGATGACAGCTTCCGCACCGATTTTGCTGGGCGAGCTGTTCACCCTTTGCAAACAACGCTGCGTCGCGCTCAGCCGCCGGTGGCTTGAGCGGCTGGCGTGCGTAGTGACGGGCGAGTGCTGCGATGTCTGTATCGGTGATGCCATCGAGCGCACCCTTCATCAGCGCAATCTCGCGGATGCCCTCACGAATCAGCACCATCTGATTTTCAAGGAAAACCACCGGCTGACCGGCAAGCGAGGGGGTGTCTCGCAACGGCGCGTTGCCATCCACACCGTGACACGCGCCACAGGCGGCCAGTCTCGCCGCCAGCCCCGCAGGCAACTGCTGCGCCTGAAGCAGCCCCGCGCCGGGAACGACTCCCAGCGCGAACGCGAGCGTGAGCGCAAAGCGCCGCGCGAGGGCTGCGTAAGGTCTCAAGCGCAGATCAGCGGCTGTAAGAGACGCGATAGATCGCGCCCAGCTGCTCGTCGGAGACCAGCATCGAACCATCCGGCATTTGCAGCAGATAAGCCGGACGACCCCAGAAGCTCTGGTCTGCCTCGTTCATGAACCCGGTCATGAATGGCTCGACCCGGGCGTTGCTGCCATCCGGGTTCGAACGAATTACGACGACGTCGTAACCAATCTTCTTGGTGCGATTCCAGGAGCCCTTGCGCGCGTTGAACGCAACATTGCGGTATTCCGCGGGGAACATGTTGCCGGTGTAGAACGTGACGCCCATGGTCGCCGCATGAGGACCCATCAATGCGACGGGCTTCTCGACACCACCGCACGGATTGTCTTTCTTCACGTCGGTATCGGGCAGGTCACCCTGATGGCAATGCGGAAAGCCGAAGTGCTGCCCGGTTTTTCCAAGGCGGTGCATCGTGTCATGCGGCAGGTCGTCGCCCATCCAGTCGCGACCGTGATTGCTGAACCACAGTTCGCGCGTGACCGGGTGCCAGTCGAATCCCACTGAATTACGGACACCCGTGGCGATCACTTCCATGCCCGAGCCATCGGCGTTGTAGCGGCGGATCTGCGCATATTCGGGCGTGGGCAGTTCGCAGATATTGCAGGGTGCACCAAACGGCACATAAAGCTTGCCGTCCGGCCCGAAGGCAATGTATTTCCAGTTGTGATGCTGAAGCGGCGGCAGTTTGAAGACCGCGGTCATGTCGACCGGCGCGGCTGCTGGATTCTTCTCGATGCCGTCAAAGCGGAGCGCCTTGTCAATTGCCATGACGTAAAGGGACCCGTTGCGAAAGGCCACGCCCGCTGGCTGGTTCAGTTTGTCGACAACGGTCCGAACCGTGCGTTGACCGCCCGAGTCGGTCACCTCATACACGCGCCCGATGGCGCGGGTGCCCACGTAAATCTTTCCATCATCGCCACGCGCCATCGCCCGACCGCCGGGCAGCCCTGTGGCCCAGACCTCCACCTTGAAGCCAGGCGGCAACTTGATCCGGTCGATTGGAATATCGCTTGCCGGCGTGACGGTCATCTTGCCCGCGAGCGGCGCAAGCGGAGAGTTCGCCATGTTGGCAGGCATGCCCTGCTTCCAGGCTGGCGGCGGAGCAGCTGCAGGCGCCTGCGCATGCGCCATGTGCAGGGTAGAAAGCGCCAGCGCGGCCGCCATGGCGGTATGACGGATTGAAAGCTTTGCGAACATGCGGGGTCTCCTGGTTATCATTGACTGGCGTGAACCTCCGGATTTCAACGGAGCATCGGACTCAAACTCCGAAATCCCGTGCCACGCCTAGGGTTACTGATCAGCGCTCAAGGAGGCGGATCTTTCCGTACTGCGCAGACACCTGCTGCCGGGTATTGTCGGTATCGGTGAGGATCGCGATACCGATCAGTCGGCCAGGTTCAGTCCCGAATGCGCGCCGATAATCGTCCACGAAATTGCGGCGGTAGCGCTGCCAGGTCCCCACACCGTTACTGCCACTCGAGACGACAATCTTCCGTACGCGCGCGGTATTCGGATTGGTGATGACGGCATCGACCGGCTGCCGGTTTTCCCAGATGTACATCAGCGTGGCATACGGCATCTCCTGGCCGCCGCTCAACAGTTTCGCCTGCTCGAAAAACAGCTGATCACGAAGCGGCAGCTTGCGACGATCGCCGTCAAAGGCGAGTACCACCCGCACGGGTGAGTCTTCGGCGTAGCGATCGGTGTTGTCGGCACCGGGCACCAGGGCATCCACCCGCCAGCGCCATTCGATCCAGGGCGTTGCAGTTGGATCAAGACTGACTCGGCGCGCCAGACCTGAGGCTGCAGAATCGGCATACGCCGAGATCACCGTGTCGCCATTGCGGCCGCGCGCTTCATAGCGTGTTTTCCGCTTGGACGGGTGAAGGATCCACGGCTCCCAACCGGGTGGCATCCCGCCGGCTGCGCCCCGCTCCATCACGGCGACCGCGCCTTCAGGGTCGGGCTTGAGCGGCCCCGGCACATCGGGCTCGGACGGCGAGGACTGCAGGCTCGCACATCCCGCCAGCGCAAAGGCAATAAGCAGAGGCAGTGCAAGCCTTACCCGCTTCACGGCGCGACCTCAGGTGCCGACTTTGAGCGTGGCGCTCATCTTGCGAAGCAGCGCAATGACGCTCTGGGCCACGATTCGCCCGGTCTTCGGGTTTTCCGACGGAATGTTTTCGATCGTCATGGTGAAACGCGCGGAGTCGGCATCGACCGAGATCGTATGAGTGTTCCGCGTCACAGTGGGATCTGCCCAGATTTCGAGCACGGTTTTATCCGGCCCCACCCCTGCGAGCGCGAGAGCAACCGCCACATTGAGATTGGCGGGGAAGCCCTTTGCCGCCTCGCGTGCGGTACCGGTGAACACACGCTTGGGCTCGGTCAGCCCCTCAATGGAGATCTGGTTGTCGACCAGATGCGGCGCGCCGACCAGACCGCCAGGCGGCTTTCGGGTGACCATGCGGACCGAGTAAATCGTGCCTTCGGCGGCGGCCAGCATGGCGTCAAGACCGATCAGTGCGCCTGTGGGCACCACGATCGAGCCTCCGGTTTGCCTTGCCAGATCGATGAGATCAGGTCGTGAAAGCAGCGCCCCCACCGACAGCACGATTGCCTGCTTCCTCGCGTGCAGAAACGGACCGATGATCTCGCCCAGCACCGCTGCGGGCGCACACTCGATCACCACATCAGCCTCGGGCTCGAGCGCTTCAATGCCCAGCACCTTGACGGGGTGCGGGAGGGTTGCTGCAAATTGGGCCGCCCGGGCCAGATCCCGGGCCGATACCGCAACCAGTTCAACGCCTGGCACCGCTCCCGCAGCGAGGCGAACTGCGAGCGCCCGCCCGATTGCGCCGAGCCCGGCAATGGCAACCCTAAGTCTCGCCTGCGCTGTCATTGTCCCGCTCCGTCACGCACGATGACATCGACCTGACCACGCACGTCCATCTCATAAGCCAAACCCTGGACTGGCGGGTGCGCCACGTGCCAGGTGAGTCCGCAGGCAATTCGCCCCGGTATTGCGAGTTCGGCAATCACCGCGTCGGTGATGGCATGAACGCTGTAGGCGCGTACTGCGCCGGCATGCTGCCAGCCCAACCCAAATGATGCGAGCCTTCGCGTCATTTCGGCAACCACGAAAGCGACCTTGGTTCGCAGCCCGCCGGGCGATGTGTCACCAAAAGCAACGATCCGGTCGCGATAGGGCTCGGGCCCCTTGCGGGCATCGCCACCTCCGGCAAGAACGAATGAGTCACCCGCGCTCCCAACGCTTGGAACGCTGTAGCTGAATGCCGCCATGGAGATCTCGCCGGGCGGATGATGAGCGGGCACGACGTTGGTACGGGCCACAGGATTGATCGCTCCCCTTCCTTCGCGCTCCGCTGTGTACACGCCCCACTCGGCGAGCTTGCGCACATAGCGGCGGTTGAAGTCGATAAAGCCCTGGTCGTCAAACTGTCGGGGCGAACGCAACTCGCAGTGCGCGAACGCCGTGGTGGGCCGCCCGATTGCCTTCAGATGGCGCTCCACGAACGCAAATGCGGCTTCAAGCGGAACAGCCTGCGAAAACTGGACCTGTTCGATTCGAAAGCCGGGCAACGCCGCGACACCGGCCGAGTATTGAAAGACGCTTGGCAGGAAGCGATAGCCGCCAGGCTCGAAAGTGTTGCACGGGTAGAGATCCATGAAGCGAGCCGCCTCTCAGTCGATTTGCATGCCGGAATCGCGAACGATCTTCGCGTACTTGGCAATTTCCGCCCGGATATGTTCGCCCAGTCGTGCGGTGTTTCCGCCGATTTTTTCGATGCCTCGATCCGCGAGATTGCGCTGTGTGGCGGGGTCGTCAAGCGCGCGGTTGACCGCTGCGGCAATGCGCTCCACGGTTTCTTTTGGCATCGAGGCCGGCGCAATCACGCCATACCATGAGTCGGTTTCGAATCCCGGGAAGCCTTGCTCGGCCACCGTCGGAATCTCGGGAGCCAGTGGCGCGCGCGTAAGGTAGGTTGTGCCAAGCGCCTTCAGCCTGCCCGAGCGGATATGGGGCAGAAAATCGGGAAGATTGCCGAACATCATGTCGATGTTGCCGCCCAGCAGATCGGTGAGCGCGGGGCCCTGGCCTCGATACGGTATGTGCACGATGAACACACCCGCCTGGCTCTTCAACATTTCGCCTGCAAAGTGTGCGGTCGTCCCGTTGCCAAATGACCCATATGACAGGCGCCCGGGATTTTTCCTTGCGTAGTCAACCAGCTCGGCGAGGTTACTCACCGGAAGCGTCGGCCTGACCGCGAGCACATTGGCAGTGCGTGCCATCAGCACCACCGGCTGCAGATCACGAAGCGCATCGTAGGGAAGATTCTTTACCAGCGTCTGGTTGACCGTGAAACTGTTGGCGACGGTGCCGATCGTGCGTCCATCGGTGGCCTTGGCGGTGGCATCGACCCCGATGACCGTTCCAGCACCCGGCCGATTGTCAACAATGACCGGCACACCAAGCGCTCGCGACATCTCGGGAGCAAGCGTCCGGACCACGGAGTCAAGCGTGCTCGCGCCGCCGGGAAACGGAACGATGACGCGTAGCGGCTGCCCACCCGGCCAGATTTGAGCCACCGCGGATGTCGACGCCACGGCAAGGCCAGCGGCAGTGAACCAGCGAAACAATCGATTGGCAATCAAGGGCTTCATCAGGCAACTCCGGTCAGGAAGTAACCGCCCCCGCGGCCATCCGGGCTGCGAGCAGCAGCGCGGCGCGAGCAGCGCCGACATTGGCAAGGCCGCGACCGGCTATATCGTAAGCCGTGCCGTGAGCGGGCGTACAGATTGGGAACGGGAATCCGCCCAGCAGCGTCACACCGCGGTCGAACCCAAGCAGCTTCATCGCGATCTGTCCCTGATCGTGATACATGGTGAGCACGGCGTCAAACTGGCCAGACTTGGCCCGAACGAACACGGTATCTGCGGGAAATGGGCCCTCGGCTGGCAGCCCCATTGCCTGCGCCCGCTCGACGGCAGGCGCGATGATGTCAATCTCTTCGCGTCCAAAATTGCCGCCGTCTCCCGCGTGCGGGTTCAGCGCCGCGACGCCAATGCGGGGCGGGCGGAAACCCGCAGCCTCGAGCGCCGTGGCGGTCAGCTCGAGCGCGCTCAAGATCGCCTCCGGATCGAGCGCAGCAGAGACTTCTTTCAGCGGAATGTGGGAGGTCACCCGTGCATTCCACAGTCCCTCCAGGATATTGAATTCGGTCGCAGTGCCAGTGAAACCGATTTCCTGTGCAGTGAACCGGATTTCGTCGTCGTAACCCGCGTGGGCGAGCCGCATCGCCTGCTTGTTGAAGGGCGTGAAACAAACAGCGTGCGCCTCGCCAGCGCTGACCATGGCCAGTGCGCGTCGATAATTGGCGAGCGCCGAAGCGCCTCCTTCGCGACTTGCAACGCCTCGAGCGATGCTGGTCGGATCGAGATTGGCGAGGTCCACAAAAATCTCGGGCTCAACCGAAAGCCCAGCCACTCGAGCTCCTTGTTCGAAAACCCGACGATCCCCGATGACAGCGACCGTTGCAGCCTCTCGAATCTCAGGGAGTGCCACGACCCTCGCAGTGAGCTCTGGACTGATGCCGGCGGGATCACCGATCGCAAGCGCGATCAGCGGTTTACGAAAGGCGGTCATTACAATTGGCTCCCCGCGCGTGAATCCGCGCCGAAACAATGCAAAAAGCCCACCGGAGCATACGCTCGGGTGGGCTTTTCTCGAAGGGTGCCTGACAATGTCCTACTTTCACGAGCGAGATGCTCACTATCATCGGCGATGCGGCGTTTCACGGTCCTGTTCGGGATGGGAAGGGGTGGTACCACCGCTCTATTGTCATCAGGCATAACTTTTTGTCCTGCTGCCAGGCAGCCGGACCAATTCGGCGAGAAGACCTGTTTCTGACGAAACAGGAAGCATTCAGTCTTGATCAAGCTTCACCAGATCACACCGCGAATGCTACGCGATCTGGTTTACGCGGGTTGTGAGGCATCCACAACTTTGCTTTGCGGTACAGCGCAGGCTCGAATCTGACGACCCGCCAGATTCTTTGCAAAGTTATAGGGTCAAGCCTCACGGGCAATTAGTACCAGTTAGCTTAACGTGTCACCACGCTTCCACACCTGGCCTATCAACGTCCTGGTCTCGGACGACCCTTAAGGGGGATCAAGTCCCCGGGAGATCTCATCTTCAGGCAAGTTTCCCGCTTAGATGCTTTCAGCGGTTATCTCTTCCGCACATAGCTACCCTGCAATGCCACTGGCGTGACAACAGGTACACCAGAGGTGCGTCCACTCCGGTCCTCTCG